>JAXEKN010000036.1:0-6264 GCA_034101015.1 Prevotella sp. | reverse complement strand
TTTGAAGGAGTTGTCGAGTTTGACTCATCGAAGCCAGATGGCACAATGCGCAAGCTGATTGATGTATCGAAGCTCCATTCCCTCGGATGGACTCACAAGGTGGAGATTGATGAAGGTGTGAACAAATTGTTTGAATGGTATAAGCAGAGTCTGCAATAATCATTGCAGCTATCAAGCATTCAAAAGATAAAAAAGTCATCCTTCTTTTCAGAGGGATGACTTTCTTGTTTCATCAACTTAAATATTCTTGTTGATCAGGTTCTTCCATCTTACATAAGCGTCGAGATATTCAGCACGCTTATTGGCATCGGGCTCAATAACAGCCAACTTGTCGAGAGTGGCGAAAGCCTCGTTGTTGTCCTTGTAGATTCCTGCACCAATTCCAGCTCCCTTGGCTGCTCCAACACTTCCGTCGGTGTCGTAGAGTTCGATAGTCGCTCCACTTACTCCAGCAAGTGTGTCGCGGAAAATGTCGCTCAAGAACAGATTTGCCTTTCCGGCATGTATCTTATTGATATTCATGCCCATCTGCTGCATCACTTCCATGCCATAGCAGAAACTGAAGACAATACCTTCCTGTGCCGCTCTGACAATATGCGCCTTGTTATGCTTATTGAAGTTGATACCGCTGATGGTGCAGTTGATTTCCTTGTTCTCAAGAACACGCTCGGCACCATTGCCAAAAGGAATGACACTCACTCCGTCACTGCCAATGGGCACTCCGGCAGCCAACTTGTTCATGTCGGCATATCCAATTCCCTCGGGAGCAATATTGCGGCGAGTCCAAGCATTGAGAATACCGCAACCATTGATGCACAAGAGTACACCGAGGCGCGTCTGATCGTCGTTGTGATTTACATGAGCAAAAGTATTTACTCTACTCTTCGGATCATAGTTTACATCACCAAGCACACCATATACAACGCCTGACGTTCCACCAGTAGAAGCGATTTCACCTGGATTGAACACGTTGAGACTCAATGCGTTGTTGGGCTGGTCGCCTGCGCGATAAGTAATCGGAGTTCCTGCCTTCAAACCAGTCTCGGCTGCTGCATCGGCAGACACTTCGCTCTGCACACTGAATGTCGGCACAATATCAGATATCAACGACTTGTCGAAACCATAATAGTCGAGAAGGAAATCAGCAACCTTGTTCTCCTTGAAATCCCAGAACATCCCTTCGCTCAAACCGCTGACTGTTGTATTGGCAACTCCACTCAGACGCATCGCGATATAGTCACCAGGAAGCATCACCTTGTGTATTTTTTCAAACAATTCCGGTTCGTTTTCCTTCACCCAAGCCAACTTCGCCGCAGTGAAATTACCGGGAGAGTTGAGAAGATGCTGCAAGCACTTGTCAGAGCCCAAATCACTGAAAGCCTTCTCGCCATAAGGCACTGCTCGCGAGTCACACCAAATGATAGAAGGGCGGAGAGCATTCAATGACTTGTCAACACATACCAAACCATGCATCTGATAAGAAATACCAATAGCTGCAATCTCGTCGGCACTGGCATTGGCTTCGCACATGATTTTTTTCAAACTCAGTTTGGCATTCTCCCACCACATCTGAGGTTCTTGCTCAGCCCAACCTGCCTTGACTGCGAGAATCGGAGCTTCCTGTTCTGGATAAAATGCAGATGCAGCACACTTACCAGTGTCTGCGTCAACGAGAGAAGCCTTTACGGAACTGCTTCCCACGTCAAATCCTAATAATAATCTTCTTGCCATATTAGTAAACTTTAAATAATCGATTATTTTCTTTTTTACTAATTATAATACGTTTGAACGCTATTTTTCCCTCAAAATACACAAAAAAAAATTTTTTTTGCCCTTTTATTAAAAAAAATGCAAAAAAATAATCCTTAATTCATTTTTTTTTCATACCTTTGCACTTGTAATATATTTCCAGATAATAATTATGAAGAAGAAAATTTTAATCTTGGACGACAAGGAAACGATTGCCAAAGTGCTTTCGATATACCTTATGAGTGATTATGACGTGCAGTGGTTACCTGATGGATTGCAGGCTGTAAAGTGGCTTCAAGCAGGCAACACACCCGACCTTATCATATCCGACATCAGAATGCCGGGAATGCGCGGCGACGATTTTCTTGAGTGGATCAAGCAGAATGAATTATTCCGCCACATTCCTGTCATCATGCTCAGCAGCGAGGATAGCACAAACGAGCGCATCAGACTGCTGGAAATTGGTGCCGTGGACTACATCGTTAAGCCATTCAATCCTATGGAGTTGAAAATCAGGGTAAAGAAAATATTGCCTTGAGATAATCTCCCCTAAACATTATTATATATATGATCGGTATCGTATATTTAGGGAAAAACCCCAACACAAGAGACAAACTCAAATATGTCCCAGGACAAATTGTGAGAATGACCAGCACTTACAAAGATGCTGCCAAACTTTGTGTACCAAGGGTTAAAAACGAACACTTCATAGTCTTTTTTGAAAGAGGCGTAATAAGTGAAGACATCACTTCTATAACTTACCTGAAAAAGAAATGCCCTGGATTATACGTCATACTGCTGACTGACCTGCTCAGCAATGAGGAAAGGCTTACTTATCAAAAGTGCGGCATTAACGACACCTTGAACAAAGATTCATCCGTAACTGAAATAAACAAGAAAATACAGTTTATCACCAGTAGGGAAAACATCTTGTTTGACGACAAAGCTTCAGGCAAAAATATCCTTCATTTCAAAATACCAATTTGGAAAAGGACATTCGATATCGTATTCTCGCTGATTGCTCTGATTATACTATCGCCTGTGTTCATCATTACTGCTATCGCAATTAAGTTGGAAAGCAATGGACCTGTGTTGTTTAAGTCAAAGCGAGTCGGAACTAATTATACTGTATTCGACTTCCTGAAATTCAGAAGTATGTTTATGGATTCCGACAAGCGACTCAAGGAACTTAGCAAAACACAAAACCAATATAGCGACAAGATTGAGGAACCGGTGGTGCCTGTAGGACATTTCAATGCCAATGTGGACGACAACACTGCAATTGGCGATGACTTGGGGGCAGAAATGCTTATCAGCGATGAAGAGGTGATGCTGGTGGGCGATGACTTCGTTGTGTCGGAGAGCAGTTTCAACAAGCAGAAAAACGAAGACATCAACAATGCATTCGTCAAAATCGAAAACGACCCGCGAATAACCAAAGTAGGACACTTCATAAGAAAATACAGTATCGATGAGTTGCCTCAATTGGTAAATATTCTTAAAGGTGACATGTCGGTGGTGGGAAATAGGCCTCTCCCACTCTACGAGGCTGAAAAACTCACCAGTGACGACAGCATCGACAGATTCATGGCACCAGCAGGACTTACGGGACTGTGGCAAGTGGAAAAACGAGGTGACAGCGGCAAACTATCTGCCGACGAGCGAAAGCAGCTCGACATCACCTACGGACAAACATACAACTTCATTCTCGATATGAAGATTATCTTTAAAACTCTTACCGCCTTTATACAGAAAGACGACGTTTAAATTCCTAAAAATTAAAAAAAAAACCACAAAAATAACCACAAAAATGAGTATTAAGCGTATAGCATTATTTGCAGCATTGTCTTTGTCGGTGCAGTTGGCAAACGCACAGTACAACGACAGCGGAATCTCCGCTGGTTTCTTCGACGCCAGCGAGGGTAGTACCATTGACTTTTCTAAATTTCATCTACCGCCATTGGCTGTGCTCCTCGAGAACGCTAAGTCTAATCCCGAGATTCTTAGCTTAGCCAAGGCACAGGAAATAGCACAGGCGGAAGTGGCAAAGCAGAAAAGGCACATCTTCTCTTATGTTAGAGGACATGCAAGCTATGGATATGGAAAAACAGATATGTGGGGCAACAACTCATCCAACCTTAGTAGTAACATGATCTACCAATTCCAAGGTAGCGAGCAAAGCTATTGGAACGTGGGAGTAAACTTGGCCGTACCTCTCGAGGACATCCTCGACCTAAAGGCTTCTGTGAAAAGAAAAAAATTGGAAGTTGATGCAGCACGTATAAAAAAGGATATTGCATACGACCAACTTAAACTGCAGATAGTTACTCTATATGTAAAAATTACCAACGACCTCGTTGCACTGAAAACTGCCAGCGAGAACGCTGCGGTATATCAGGGCGCAGGACAATTGACCCAGGAACAGTTCCACAATGGTGAAATGAGCATTGCTGACTTTGCACTCACAAAGGCAAGGGAAAACGGAGCCGTGAATGCTTATCAGCAACTGCAGACTAGTATTACCACAGACATCGTGACTTTGGAAATACTTACACATACTCCTATCATAACTAATACAACAACTGATATCACTCTCGACGACACTATCGTGAAATCTGACAAGCAAATAGCCAAGGAAAACAAGGCTATACAAAAGCAGATAAAGAAAGAGGCTGAGGAAGAGGAAAAGAAATATCAGGAAATGGAAAAAGCTGACAAAAAGGCTCAAGAAAAAGCCAAAAAGGAGGCTGAAAAGGAAGCCAAAAAGGCCGCTAAACAAAAGAAGTAATATTAACTAAAAAAAATACGATTATGGATATTTTCAGATATATAGTTAGATTTTTATACCGCATCAGATGGTATCTCGCAATTCTTCCGTTGATTGCGTTGATTATTGCATGGTTCCTGACAAGGGATATGGAACGCCAATATGACACTAATACCACAATTTATACTGGTATGATTACCGGCTATAACATTGAGGGCGGTTCGGGTATTGCCGGAGGTAACTCCCAAACTAATATCAACAACCTTATGATCCTCATCACGACCGACAATACGCTGCACGAAGTGTCGCTAAGACTGTTCGCTCGTTGTATGATGTACGGTAATGAGAATAAGGACAACAATTATATCTCGGCTGAACACTTCAAGCAACTTAACGCTTCTGTTCCTGCTGAGGTTAAGGGACTTATCAACCGAAACAGTGAAGCTGCTACATACTCCAACTTGCGCGCTTATGAAAAGCCTACACAGGACAACTTCATATTCGGATTGACTAACTATCATCCTTATTTCGGATTGAATAACATCTCGTCAAAACTCAAAGTTACACAGTTCTCTATGAGTGATATTATCAATATCGGATATAGCGCCAACGACGCTGGTATTGCATACAATACTCTTGACATTCTGAATGATGTGTTTGCACGCCAATATCAGCAACTCAGATTTGGTGAAACCAACAACGTCATCAAGTTCTTCGAGAAAGAGGTGGCACGTCTTTACAAGATTCTCTGCAATGCCGAGGATGACCTTATTAATTATAATATAGAGAAGCGTATCATCAACTATGGTGAGCAAACTAAGCAATTGGCTAGTCTTGAGGCTGGACAACAGCTGTCGGACAACACTCTGCTTATGGACTACACCACTACAAAGGCTTTGATGGATTGGCTCGAAAGACAATTAGGCGAGCGTGCTAAGGCAATACGCGCCAACAAGCAGTTTACTGACAAGGTGCGCGACATCTCAAGAATTCAGTCGAGAATATCCAACCTTCAACTTATGTCGAGCGAAGGCGGAGGTAATAATGCCGAGTCGCAAAACGAGCTCGCAAAAGCTCAAAAGGACTTGAGAGCCACAGCTGAAAGCGTAAGGGATTTGACAAGGGACATCGAGGCTGGAAGCTTCTCAACTGAGAATGGAGTAAAAGCTAATACCTTGCTCGATAATTGGGTGGAACAAGTGCTTCTCTTGGAGAAGACCAAGGCAAAGATGACTGCACAGGACATCATGAGACAGAGCATCGACCGACAGTTCCTCTATTTCTCTCCAATCGGAGCAACACTCGACAGAAAAGACCGCCACATCGGTTTCGTGGAGGGCAACTATATGGAAATGCTGAAGGCACTGAATGCTGCTCGCCTGCGCCAACGCAATCTCCAGATGACTACGGCTACATTGCGAGTGCTCAACCCGCCAATGTTCCCGCTCAACGCACTGCCTACTAATCGTCTGATGATATTGTTGGGTGCATACTTGCTGACATTCGTTATGACTGCTATTTACTTCCTGCTCATCGAACTGCTCGACCGCACATTGCGCGACCGTATGCGTTCGGAGAGAATCACGAAGATTCCTGTCATCGGATGTTTCCCCAAGGAAAGCAATCTTCGCTATCGCAGATTCAACAAGACTATCGCCGATATGTCGCTGCGCCAACTCAGCAAGGCTCTGTTGCCACATTTCAAGACTGGACAGCAGAATGTGCTAAACCTCATCTCTACGGATGGC
>JAXEKN010000098.1:0-32419 GCA_034101015.1 Prevotella sp. | reverse complement strand
AGCGAACCAGGGCGGGTCTTTTGCTTTTATACCTATGGTTAGAATATATACAAAACTCCCGCTATCTATCACAGATCAGGTAGCCCTGCTCAAAAGCAGAGGCTTGCAGTTTGTGGATGAAGTAGCAGCAGAAAAACTTTTAAGTGAGGTCTGCTATTTCCGTTTCGTTCTGTATCTCCGTCTTATGGAGGCAGACAAGATAGTACATACCTTCAAACCCAACAGCAAGTTTGAGGATGCTGTAGCTTTATATGATTTCGACACCCAACTGCGCAGTCTGATGTTTGAAGCCATACAAAGAATAGAGATAGCTCTTCGTACAAAAGTCAAATATATAAACAGATATTAAAGTAAAGTTGTCTGTATATCCATATTTCTCCTCTCTTCCCTCATTTTGTCATCCAAACCTCACATTTGGCAAACATTATACAGAAGAACAGAGTTTTATCACTCCTTTGCCTCTAAGGGAATGAAAATACAATCCAAGCGTTACCTTCCTCTATGAGACCATAAGTTAAGGCTGACGTTGATCATAAGTTAAGACCAAACGAGGGCATAAGTTATGACGTGAACGCTGTGCCTCCGCTATAAGACTTATAGGACATCGCTATTTTTAAACTTAGGAAGCGAAGGAAGAGCGAAGGAAGAGCGAAGGTACTCTTTGCCTGTTTGCGACTCACAAATAGGAGAAATAGAACATTCGTTAGCCCGATAGAAAGAAATAGAGCATAAATCAATATGCAGTAAATCCAATGTTCCTCTGCACCAAAGTCGGTGATCCTCCAATGTTCCTCTGCACCAAAGTCGGTGAACCTCCGCACCAAAGTCGGTGAACCTCCGCTTCAGGTATAGACTTACATTAGTGTATCACCGACTTTGGTGCGGAGGAACTGTGGAGGCACTTGGTTATTTCTGTATAGTTTTGAATAATTTTCCGCTGTTTCTTTGTGTTCTAAAATAAAAGTTGTAACTTTGCGGCCATTATAGCATTTATCACTATATTCAGCATCATAGGCCGAAAAGACCTTATGGCTGATGCATATTAATCCCATTGTAATTCCTTCGCTATGTTGTGGTCGTTGATATACACCCGCATGGCGGGAGTGAACGACTTGGAGGCGAGGGAGGCGGCGGGATTGAAGTTGTCTGTGGTGACACCAGCGAGATGCAGCATGGTATGATATGTTGACACGGAGTTTTCCACCGGTTTGCGGGAGTTGGCCGCAAGCGCCTTTACCACAGAAGGCCATGATGCCGCGTATTCCTGTGATGTCCACACCATAAAGGGTATGCGCAGTTCATAGAGCGAAGGATTGGGTGAGGAATGCAGGAAGCGTCGTTGCGAGTCGTCGTAGAGATTTTCCCCGTGGTCACTGGTGTAGATCCACGCGCTCTGTACCCGTTGGTGGATGAGTATGGTGGTGAGCGAGTCGAGGAACGAGTCGGTGAAGCGGATAGTGTTGTCGTATGCATTGACGAGTTCTCGCCGGTTGGCATATTTCGCCTCGCTCGCCTGGTCGGGGGTGAAGTGGGCCATGCTGCGGGGGTATCTGTCCTTGTATGAGAAATGACTGCCGTAGGTATGCAATGCGATAAACTCCTTCTTTCTCTTCTTGGCGAGGACAGTCTTTACGTGCGAGAGGAGATCATAGTCGGAGATATTGCTGCCTGGCGATGCAATCTTCTTGACAAAGAGGCATTCGTCGGCTTCCTCGCCAAGGAAGTCGATGAATGAGTGATTGGGCAGTTGGTTTGAGAGAAATGTGGTGTGGAAACCGGCCTCGCGGAATGCGGCAATAATGCCTTTCTCGCGATACAGCACGTCATAGTCATTGGCTGTGGCTGACGTGAGGAGCATAGGCACGCTCTTATGTGTGGTGTTTGACTGCGTCATGGCATCCTTGAATACCGTCAAACCCTTTAGCCGGGACAGCCTTGGGTTGGTCTCACGTCGATAACCATAGAGCTGGAAGTTGTCGCTGCGCGCGGTTTCGCCTATCACCATGATATACACCTCCGCCGAGTCCTTCGGATGAGACGGACGGGCATGATGGCAGAACCCCTTGACGCTTTCCTGATAGTTGGCGGAGATATACGACCGCTGAATGGCTATCCTTAGGTTATTGAATACATTGACAGGAAAGAGATGGTCAAGTATATCATATTGACAGTCCAGGAAATATGTAGCTCCCAATAGCATGCATCCAGCCATGGTCACAGCCATGCCGGTCCGTCTGAATCGAGCCTTATGTTCGAGAATGTCGCGCCGCTTCCATAAGTCGATGCTTGCCCATGCAAGTATAGGCAGGTAGAGGATGCAGACGATGGCAACCGACGGTGCGATGCCGTCGAGCAGTTCGGTGGCCTCGCCGAAATTGGTGGTGACAGCATTGAGCAGCATATCCACGGAGAGCAGTCCTTCGCCATACAGATAGATAAGCACTAACTGGAAAGCCGAAAAGAAAATCACAGGAAACAGTGCCCAGACCATCTTGCCCATTCTTTTCAAGGATGTCAGCAAGAGCATGTAAACGCCCATAGGCAGCACGATGTTGGTGAGACATGCCATGAGCGACATGCCCTCAGTCACGTCAAGCACGATGTTAGGCACGATAAGTGTAGCCACAGTCAACCAAAACAATACATTGCATCTTTTCATTTCTTGCTTCCTCCAAAAATTAGCATATATCTTGTTATTCAGGTCAAAAAGCCTCATTGATATTGAATATGAATCCGCTTTGTCCCGCCTTGCCGAAACCATAGTCGAGGCGTACGTTGACATCTTTCTTGAACTCCCAGCGATAGCCAAAGCCCCAGTTGGGAAGCAGTGAGCGGAAGGTGATGTTGCTGAACTTGTCAAATACGGTGCCGAATCCTCCCCATACCACCACGCCATTGCGCTTCCATATATGTTGGCGCAGTTCCACCTGGGTCTCAAACTTATGCTTGTCGCGATAGCGTCCCTCGTAATATCCGCGCATTGAATTGCTGCTTCCGAAAAGAGCCATCATGGCCCATGAGGGGTGGCCGAAGTTGAGTGACGTGCGGAAGTCGTGTGCGAATATGGCTCCTTTCCATAAAGGCGCATAGACGCAGCTTTGAATCTCCGTGGTGGTGAAGTCATATTTGTTGCCAAGGAATTTGGGGCGGAATGACTGTTCGACGTTAAGGTAATATCCCCTGTGTGGATTGGTAAGGACATCGCGCGAGTCATACATCAGCTGAAATCCCACTCCGAGATTCCACACCGACATGTCCTGTCCCTGCATCAGTTCTGGTCGTGTGACCTTGGAGGAGTGTATATAGTCGTATGCCATCATGGGGCCGAGATAAAGGTTCTTGGCCAGCTTGACGGCGTATGAAGCCTTAATCCTGGCCTGCCATCGTTTCATGTCGCTGCCGTTGTCATCATTGTCGCAGCTGTCATATCCTATGCCCCAAAATCCTGATGGGAAAGAGAAGAAGTAAATGGTGTATTTTAGTCTTGACTTGTCTTGTGGGAAGATGTTTGTGCCTCTTATGCCAAGCAGGTAGAAGCCCACTGTCGATATATCGCTGAAGAGCGACACGTTGGAAGGCGGGAGAAGAGTGTCGGTCTGGCATGTGCGGTAGAGTCCTGCCGCCACCAATCCCAGTCCAAACTCAATGTCGGAGTTGTAGTGGGGCCCTCCTATGACGGAGAAGTCAAACTTTTTGTGCTTTTTGTTTTTGTTGGCGTCATTGAAATAGTCGAGAAAACGGTTAAACCACGACCTCTTATGAGTCAATGAGTCCTCGATGTTAATAGAGTCCTTATTGGCAGTCATAT
The DNA here is from genome assembly GCA_034101015.1 of Prevotella sp. Taxonomy (GTDB): domain Bacteria; phylum Bacteroidota; class Bacteroidia; order Bacteroidales; family Bacteroidaceae; genus Prevotella. The sequence continues at coordinate 28,611 of JAXEKN010000098.1, read as the reverse complement.
CCTCGCCATAAGCCGTGAGGGCGGCGGTGAAGATACATAAAAAGAGAAACGCCCGTTTTCTTATGCCCATATCCTGCAACATGTTTTTCGGTTGCAAAGGTAAGCATAATAATTTGAAAACCGCGTTTCTCTTTTTCGCTAAAGATGTTCTTTAGTTCTTATATGTCAGATGATGATGCGGGTCTTGTGATAATATTCCCTGAATTCCGTAGGTGCACACCCCTTTTTTCGCTTAAACACACGGTTGAAGTTGCTGAGGTTATTATACCCGCATAGGTAGCAGATGTCGGCAATGCTCTTGTTGGTATCCACGAGCAGGCGAGCTGCATAGCCAAGTCGTATGTCAATGATATAGTCGCTCACTGTGCGTCCGGTGTGTAGCTTGAAAAACCGGCTGAATGCCGTCTCGCTCATGCAAGCCAGTTGGGCAAGCGTCTTCAGTTTCAGTTCTTCCATGTAGTGGCTGTTGATATAGTTCTTGACCTTGAGTATGCGGTGTGAGTCCTCCTCGATATTGACCTTTGCATAGCTGGATGTGGCGAGCGTCCTGGCTCCCTCACACCTTGACAGTATGTCGAGTATCTTCATGAATGAGATGAATGACTCAAACTTGTCGTCGATGCTTTTCAAGTCGAGCAGTTGGTTATATACCTTCATGATGGCATCCATTGGGAATGCCAGTCCCTTGCGTGCCTGGTTGAGCATACGGAATATGCGGTCGAAGGGGTTTTTGCTGAATATGCTGTTGGAGGTCAGGTCGAATCGAAACTGCACTGTTATCTCGTGTATGTCCTGACTGACGCATGTGTTCTGCATCCACACATGTTCCAGGTCGAGACTGGTGATGAGCACCAGGTCGTATTCGCCAATCACCTCACTGCTGTCGCCCACCACACGCCTCACGCCAGGTGCGTGTTCCACGAAATTGAGTTCAAACACCTCGTGGTTGTGAATGGGGTATGTAAACTCTTTTTTGTGGCGGTCTGCAATGTACATCACATCCTTGTCCATGAGAGGAGTTATCTCATGGAGCACATAATCAGGGGATTGCGTAGGTTTCATAGTTATAAAATATTATCAAATTAGAGTTTCAAAAAAGTCTTCACCCTTCTGCTCTTTCAATTATCTCCATGCACATTCTTCCGTTGTGATACGGACATTTCCAGAATCCCGCCTTGTCGTCGTCGAGGTTGAGTGTTCCGTCGGGATGTCGGCTCCAATACCATTCGCCTCCTTCGTAGTCGATGAGGTTGTCTTTGATATACTGCCAGCACAGGTTGGCGCGTTCGAGAGCTTTTTCGTCACCGAAGTGCTGGTAGATATTAATCCATCCCACCACGTTCTCAGCCTGTACCCACCAGTGGAGGTCGTCATCCTTTGTGCCCTTGTCGAGATTGGCTTCATGTATCATTGAGCCGTCGGGATTGAGTCCCTTGACCGATGCCTCAGCCACCATTTTCACTACTGGTTCCACCTTGCTTATCACTTCGGGGTCGCCCAGTACGAGTGCCGCCTCGTGCATCAGCCATGAGCATTCGATGTCGTGTCCGTAGCTTTCGAGTTGTCCAGCCCCGCGTGTCCAGTCGTTGTCAAAGAAGAGGTCGAGATGATGGGTCTCGGGATTGAGAATCTTGTCGGTGAAGATGTTGATGAGATTGCGCAGTGCCTTCTCCAACCGCTCGTCTTTCCAGATACGGAAGAGGTTGGTGTAGGGCTCGATGATGTGCAGGTGGGTGTTTTGCGACTTGGGATAGTTGGCGTCAAAGTCCGACAGACGCATGTCTTCTATCTCGCCCCATTCGCGTGTGCATGCCTCCCGATAGCCGTTATATACCTCGTCGAGTGAGTGCTCCTCAATACATTCAAATAGGCGTATGGCATAGTCAAGCGCTTCCTTGTCGCCGGTGGCTCGCGCATATTCGCTCATACCATAAATTATGAATCCGATGGCATAAAATTGTTTCTTTGTGTCCTTGGGCTGTCCCTCGCAGTCCACGCTCCAGTACGCGCCGCCATATACAGGGTCGATGAAGTGTTCGATGATATATTGCTTTGCCCTTGTGGCGGCATCTAGATACTCCTTCTTGCCGAGTATTCTGTATGCAGCCGAGAAAGTCCATAGTATTCTGCCATTGAGAATGGCCCCTTTGTCGGCATCCCTGTGCAGGTTGCCGTGACCGTCGATGCGTCCGTAGTATCCACCACGCTCTTTGTCGGTCATCTTGTCGAGCCAGAATTGCAGGATGTTGCCCGTGAGCACATCCTGCATCTGGTCCTTCATTGGTTTTATCTTGTTGAGTTCAAACATTGTTTTCAATTATGGGTGTTATATTACATCTTTTCCTGTCTTAAGACCTTGAGCTTGTCGTTGATGTCGCGGATGCGCTCAGTGGTCAAGGGATAGAAATAAACGATACACATGGATACGAATGCCACGCCGGCGGGAATGAAGCTCATCAGCCAGCGGAGACACTCAAGGGCTTCGGCAGGCTGGGTCACACCGTCGGATGCGAGCACCTGTGCGTCAGTGATATATCCAAAGCCGCTAAGCAGCCATACCACAGCCGAACCGCCTATGGCTCCTCCGAATTTCTGAGCCATGGAGGATGATGAGAAGATAAGGCCAGTGGAAGCCGTCTTGTATTCCAGTTCGGCATAGTCACTCACATCGGCATACATACTCCATACCAACGGGCTCATGATACCAGTGAGGATGGATATGAGTATCTGCATCACAAGCATAGTCCAGTAGCCAATGGGAGTGGAAGGCACGAAGTAGAAGGCTATGCTCAGCACCACGAGCGACGCGTTGACGAGAATGAATGTCGTCTTCTTGCCCAATTTGTTGGAGATGGGTACGGTGATGGACACACCGAGCATATTGCTCACCTCGCCCACACCGAGGAACAGGCCTCCATAGAATGCTATCTGCGTGGCGAAGATGATGACGGTGGCGTCAAGCGGAATGATGTCCTGGAAGAAATAAGCCACAGCCGAACCGCGCACAGTGTTGAACAGGTTGAAGCATAAGGCGGCACCGATGAGCAGCCACCATGGCTTGTTTTTCAGCAGCGATGAGATGTCACTGCCCACCGACACGGTGGAGACTGTCTTCAGGTGCTCGCGTGTGAGCAGGAAGCAGATGACAAACATGAAGAAGCATGCCACCGCTACTGACACCATCGCCCAGAACCAACCGTTAGTGGTATTGTATCCGCCAAACAATTCGCACAGTGGTTCCCAGCAGAACAGTGAGATGAACGAACCTCCATAGGCGAAGAACATTCTGAAGGATGAGAACACCGTCTTTTCGTTAGAGTCGTCGGTCATCACGCCCAGCATTGCACCGTAAGGCACGTTGATGGCAGTATATACGGTCATCATCATGATATATGTCACGTATGCCCATATCAGTTTTGCGCCATAGTCCCAGTCGGGAGTGGTGAAGAGCAATATACCTGCAATGGAGAAAAACGGCGCTATCCACAGCAGATACGGACGATACTTGCCCCACTTGGTGGATGTGCGGTCGGCAATAATACCCATCATTGGGTCGCTCACCGCATCCCAGATACGTGTGACAAGCATCAGGATACCAGCATCAACAAGGCTGATGCCGAAGATGTTACTATAGAAGAATGGTAGGTAATATGAGAACACTTTCCAAAACATGGAGGATGACATATCACCGAATCCATATCCAATTTTTTCTGTTAGTTTGGCCATAATTAAATATCTTTTAAGTTAATTAGTTGACGAGTTGTATGTTTAAGTTTACAAGTTGACGAGTTGACAAGTTGTTACTGCTTATGCATATAACTTGTTCACTCGTCAACTTGTCAACTTGTTCACTTGTCAACTGAGTTAATTATTTCTGTTTTTTGCTACGAGTTTCTTGATGGTCTCCACGCTCGCACCGGTGGTGAATCCGTCCTCAGGCGTGTTCATACAGTAGTCGATGAGTCGGTCGATGGTAGATGTGGCCACATGCATTCGTGTGTCGCTGCTTGCATAGTAGATGAACACCTTTCCATCCTCGTCGGCAATCCATCCGTTGGCAAAGGTCACGTTCATCACGTCGCCGATATACTCCTCACCCTCAGGCACAATGAAATAGCCTCCCGGCTGTGCAATCACGCGAGTTGGGTCGTCGAGTGCAGTCATATACATATAGAGTACATAGCGCAGACCGCTGGCACAACCGCGTACGCCGTGAGCCAGATGGAGCCATCCCTTTGGAGTCTTGATGGGGTGTGGACCTTCTCCGTTTTTCACCTCCATGATGGTGTGGTAGTGGCGTGCGTTGATAATCTTTTCTTCCTTAACCTCGGCATGTGTGATGTCGTCAACGAGAGCCCAGCCTATACCGCCGCCAGAGCCTGTGTCGATGAATCCGTCCTGCGGGCGAGTGTAGAAGGCATACTTTCCATCTACAAACTCAGGATGTAGCACCACGTTGCGCTGCTGGCTCTTTGACTTCAGGTCGGGCAGACGTTCCCAGTTGACCAAGTCCTTTGTGCGTGCGATACCTGCTGTGGCTGTGGCTGCCGAGAGGTCGCCAGGCTGTGAGTCATCATGACGCTCAGCACAGAATACACCATAGATCCAACCGTCTTCATGTGCAGTGAGTCGCATGTCATATACGTTAGTAGCCGGAATGACATCCTCAGGCAATGTGATCGGCTCTTCCCAGAACCGGAAGTTGTCGATGCCGTTGGGGCTCTCAGCCACAGCGAAGAAGCTCTTACGGTCAGCTCCCTCCACACGTACCACCAGCAGATACTTGCCGTTCCATTTGATGGCGCCGGAGTTAAGTGTGGCGTTCATCATGATACGCTCCATCAGATAAGGATTGTCCTTCTCGCAGAAGTCATATCTCCACTCAAGCGGTGTATGTGCCGCTGTGAGTATAGGGTTCTCATACTTCTCATAGATGCCGTTGTATTTAGCCGATGGCTTGTTTGGCTTTGCCAGCAGTTCCTCATGCGCCTTGCGCAGGGCTGCCACTCTTTCATTAAAATCGCTCATGATAGTTAATGTATATTTAATTCTTTAATTCTTTAATATTTTAATTCTTTAATTCTTTAAGCAGCCATGCCACCCATTCGTCCCACTGCTCCTGATACCAGAAGTGGGCGGTTTGTTGATAAAGGCTCATTTCCTTTGGAGCCGTGACGGTGTTGTATGTAGCCCAGGCCGAAGTTGGTGGTACCACCTCGTCGTTGTAACCGAATGAGAACCATCCCTTGCACTTGATACGCTTTGCGAAGTTGATGCCGTCGAAATATCCGGAGTTCTTCACCTTTTTGGCGTCATGGGTTTTCTCGTAATAGAAATAGTGTGGCCATCCGCATGCCTGACCATGTAGTGATGCAGTATGGTCGCACATGGCAGCATGAACGGCACCATAGCATGTCACCCTCTTGTCAAGAGCGGCACATACAAGTGAGAGCATGCCTCCCTGGCTGCTGCCTGTGACACCGAGGTTCTTTCCGTCCCATACGGACAGTGAGGCAATATAGTCGATGGAGCGTATTGCGCCTGTGAAGATGCGCTTGTATGGCATTTTGTCACGGTTGTCGAGATTGGCCTCCCAATATCCGTTGAGTGCGCCCTGGTGCAGGCGGTCATACACCACCTGCTGCATGGTCACCGGTATGCCGTGGATGCCGATCTCGAGTGTGATGACCCCTTGTGATGCCATCCACACATCACCGCCGTAAGGACGGCAGCCGGCTCCGGGCACTCTCAATAATGCAGGATATTTTCCCGGTTTCACCGGCATACAGAGAATGCCGTAGATTTTGCTGCCCCACGCATTATTGTTGTAGCTTACCTCATAAACGTTGACATCCTTGGTGCAGCGCTCGGGAAGGAGCTCGAGGTGCGGGTCGAGATCCACCTTGCGTGCTTCAGCAAGTGTGTTGCTCCAAAACTCGTCGAAGTCAGCCGGACACTCTGCCCATGGCTTAATCTTCTCGGGAGAGAAGGCGGCAGCGCACGTGTTGCGGTATTCCTTTCCGCCTATTGTGGTTTTGACATTCACACGATAGAATCCAGGCTTGTTCATCTTGCCTTTGAGTCGCATCTCGCCATTCTTCAGCGTGGCTTTCTTCGTACCGCCTTCGGGATACATCTCCGGTCCCTGTACATATTCCACATCGACATTATCGATTGGAGTGTTGGAGCGCAGTATTCTAACGGTGAACGTGGCGGTTTCACCCACCTTATAGTTCCAGTCACTATGGTCGGGCGCAATATCAACCTGGATATTGCTTCCTTTGATTTGAGCGTTGAGCGAGGTCACATGTGTGAAAAGCACTACGGCCATCGTCAGAGTCAGTTTGAATATTTTCTTCATACCTTATTATATATTATATATACGTTTTTATTTATAGTTTCAGTTATTAGAGTTTTCTAATCACCTATTCGTTTGGGGTTGTCGTTGAGCAGGCTTAGGCTTTATAAAGAGTTAGGAGGTAAATGATGAACTCTTCTACCGCCTCCTAACTACAAACCTAACTACTAACTATAAACCTAATTGAATATTTAATTAAAAACCTGTTATTCTTTTTTTGCGCTGCAAAGGTACTACAAATTTCCGAAACTGAATGATACTATTTTATCAAAATGTGGCACTATTATAGATATTACACAAAAAATTAGTTAAATTCATTACTTTTTTGACTGATTTTGTCTTGATTTCAGTCATTTTCGTATTGATTATTGATTAAATAAACAATAAAAGCAATGCTAAATCCTCTCATTATCACTTAATTGTATAAATTACACTTAATAAGCGTAAAAATAGTATCAAATAATGCAAAAAATGTATTTTGGTAAAATAGTATCAATAATTAGCAAAATAATGTATGTATTATTAAAATAATATGCGTACCTTTGCAGCCGAAAATTGACTATTGTCAAGCAAAACAGTACAAGTTACCAATAAAATACATAAATAATTATATAATGTAAAGAACAGTATGAATCAAAATTGCAAGAAACAAACCCTATTGGTGGGATTTTGCTCTCTAATGCTATTGAGCTATTCCCCGACGGTTGCTGCCTTGCCTGGGCAAACCACCCCTCCGGCAGTACAGCAAACCAAGAAAGTCTCGGGTGTCGTCCAGGACGCCATGGGACCAGTTATCGGTGCGAGTGTCAAGGTCAAGGACACCAACACAGGTGTAGCCACCGACTTTGACGGTAAGTTTACCCTATCGGTTAAGCCTGGTGCCACCTTAGTCATTTCCTACATTGGTTATATCACAAAGGAAGTGAAGGTAGGCAATCAGACATCTTTAACCATCAACCTTGAAGAAGACAAGAAACTGCTTGACGAGGTGGTAGTTGTCGGTTATGGTACGATGAAGAAGAGTGATATCTCAGGTGCGTCCGCCACTATGGGCGAGGATAAGATCAAGGGCTCTGTCATCACGTCGCTCGACCAGTCGTTCCAGGGTCGTGTGTCCGGTGTCTCTGCCGTGCAGACTTCCGGAGCCCCAGGTTCCAGTTCGGCTATCCGCGTGCGTGGTACCGCCACCATCAATGCCAATGCCGATCCACTCTATGTCATTGACGGTGTGATTGTCCAGACCGGTGGAAAGAGCGGTGCTGACTATGGTCTTGGTGATGCCCTCGGTAATGGTACCAACTCCACCATCTCCCCGCTATCTACCATTGACCCCGCCGACATCGTGAGCATGGAGATACTTAAGGATGCCTCTGCCACTGCCATTTACGGTGCGCAGGGTGCCAACGGTGTAGTGCTCATCACCACCAAGCGAGGTAAGGCCGGCGAAGCCAAGTTCACATACAACGGCATGATGGCAGTCAATCGCCAGACCAAGCGTCTCGACATGCTCAACCTGCGCGACTATGCTTCATACGTAGGCGACTTCGTCAACTATGGCGAGACTACACAGACGCCGGCATTGTCCGACCAGTCATTGCTCGGCAAGGGTACAAATTGGCAGGATGCCATTTTCCAGACAGCCATTCAGCACTCACATCAGGTGAGCGCACAGGGTGGTACAGACAAGGTGCAGTATTATGTCAGTGGTTCGTATATGAACCAGGAGGGTACCATCATCGGTTCGGAGTTTGACCGTCTTTCACTTCGCGTCAACCTTGACGCACAGTTGAAGAGCTGGCTGAAGATGGGAATCAACGCATCTTATTCCGACACCAATGACAACCTGAAGTTGGCTGACTCTGACGAGGGTCTTATCAACTACTCTCTGACCACACCTCCCTCTATACCTATATATAATATAGACGGAAGCTATTCATCAGTGTCGCAGGAAGGATTCACCAATCCCAACCCAATCGCCATGGCCATGATGGACGAGATACTGCTTAACCGTCAGAAACTCAACGGCAACATCTTCTTTGAGGTGACTCCCATCAAGAATCTCGTATGGCACACCGAACTCGGCTACGACCTCAACTGGAGCAAGGGTGAGACATACTCGCCGATGGTGAACCTCGGAACATGGAACCGCAACAGCAACGAGAGCCGCATACAGAACAACAAGAGCACATTCTGGCAGTTGAAGAACTATATCACCTACAGCCGTGCTTTCGGCAAGCACAATGTGACCGCAATGCTTGGTCAGGAGTGCTGGGAGTCGAAGTATGAATATTCATCCATTTTCAATACGGGCCTGCCTTCCGACGAGGTTCACAATCCCGCCCTTGGTACAGGCACGCCACAGATCAACCATGGATTCGGCAGTTCATCCATGGCTTCGTTCTTCACCCGCTGGACATATAGCTATGACAGCCGCTACAATGCCACATACACATATCGCCGCGACGGTAGTTCCAACTTCGGCCCAGAGAACCGTTGGGCAGGATTCCACTCATTTGCTGCCTCTTGGCGCTTCACAGAGGAGGAGTTTATGAAGTCGCTCGACAAGATTATCAGCAATGGTAAGTTGCGTATAGGATGGGGACAGACCGGTAATGCCAACATCGGTGGCTACAAGTGGGGTTCGCCATTGTCAAAGATGGAGACCGACCTTGGTTCGAGCTATCGTCCTTCTCAGATTGCCAACACCAGTGTACGTTGGGAGAGTCAGGAGCAGTTTAACGTAGGTCTTGACCTCGGATTCCTCAACGACCGCATTAACCTCACAGTCGATTGGTATCGCAAGGAGTCGAAGGACATGCTTATGCAGTTGCAGTTGCCCTCATATATGGGAACCAGTGGAAATGCCTCTTCCGCCCTTGCCGCACCATACGGCAACTATGGTACTATCCGCAACTCCGGTGTGGAAATATCTCTTAACACACATCCCCTCGTGGGTAAGTTTGAGTGGGACAGCGACTTCCAGATCTCATTCAATAAGAACAAGCTCATTAGTCTTAGCGACGGTTCGTCAACAGCACAGATCATCGGTTACGGACAGTGGAGTGATGTAGTGTCTCTCACAAGAGAAGGCGAGAGTCTCTTCAATTTCTATGGTTACGTATGTGATGGCATCTATCAGAGCCTTGAGGACATCGAGACATCAGCCAAGCCTGAGAAGTATCCCTCGAATGGAGTGTTCTCTAAGAGTTCAACTGTTTATGTAGGCGACATCAAGTATAAGGACCTCAATGGCGACGGTGTTATCAACGAGAACGACCGCACCAATATCGGTTCTCCGCTGCCTAAGTTCACATTCGGTTGGACTAATACTTTCCGTTACAAGAATTTCGACCTGTCAGTGTTCGTCAACGGTTCTTACGGCAACAAAGTGTTCAACTACATGAAGATGAAACTGTCTCACATGAATTCAACATGGACCAACCAGTTGGAGGAAGTGACAGGTCGCGCCGTACTTGCTCCAATTGATGCCAACAAGGATTATTCAGCAGGTGTTGACCGTGGCGACGGTGTGCTCATCTACCATTGGTATGACGACATCACCAACGTGAAGATTGCCAATCCAGATGCCACATTGCCACGCGCTTCAATCAGCGACCCCAACGACAACGACCGCATCAGCGACCGCTATATCGAGAACGGAAGCTACCTTCGTCTTAAGAACCTTACCTTCGGTTACACCTTCCCCAAGAAGATTATCAAGAATTGGGGATTGGAAAGCTTGCGTCTGTATGCCAATATCCAGAATCTCTTCACTATCACCGACTATTCTGGTTATGACCCGGAAATCGGTGTGAGCACCGCCAGTGCCAACGTGATGGGTCTCGACAATGGACGCTATCCTTCACCAACAACATATTCATTCGGTCTGAACGTTTCATTCTAACATGCTAAATATTAAGAATATGAAGATTTCATCATTAAAATATATTGCAGTTGCCACTATGCTGACATTCACCGTCTCATCTTGCGGTGACTTCCTCGATAAACCGGCAGAGGATTCATACAACGTGGACAACGGCTACAACAGTGATGACCAGTGTATTGCTGGCGTCAACTATCTGTATAACTCTCCCTGGTATGACTTCCAGCGTGGTTTCATTAAGGTGGGTGAGGTGCTTTCGGGCAACTACTATTGGGGTTCAAGCCCATATCTTACTTTCACTGTCAATGGTTCTGACGAAGACCTTAAGAACATGTCATCATCATTGTGGGCTGCAGTAGGTCATGCAAATACAGTGTATAACAGTCTTAAGGGAGCTGGTGCCTCACAGTCGGTCAAGGACCAGTGCATGGGCGAGTGTCTTGCATGGAAGGCAATGGCATATTTCTTCCTTGTTCGCTCATTCGGTGATGTACCAATCATCCACGATACATCTGCCGAACTTGGTAGCGGAACATATAATAATGTGAAGAAGGTGGCTCGTGCCGATGTATATGAGTATATCATCATGACATTGGAAAAGGCGATTGAACTTCTCCCTGCCTCTTCATCTCCTGGTCGTATCGACCGTTATTGTGCAGAGGCACTTCTTGCCAAGGTTTATCTGACGAAGGCAGGAGTGACAGGTCAACTCTCAGCCTCCGACCTTGAGAACGCAGCCAAGTATGCGAAGGATGTTATCGATAATTCTGGACGCTCGCTGCTCAGCAATTATCAGGATGTGTTCACACTGAAGAACAACAAGAGCGAAGAGAGTCTTATCGCATGGCGCTGGACTGTCGGTTCGCAGTGGACATCCCAAAACACACTCCAGAGCGACCTCGCCATCGAAGGTATGGATGAGTTTGGTGACTGCTGGGGCGGATGGAACGGACTTTCCGTTGACATTCAGGAGGCTTTTGGCGTGAAGCTTATCGACAATATGCCTGACAGTTGGATAAACAATGTTGACACTCGTTGCAAGGCCACTATGATGTTGCCTGGATATACATACGATCATCTTTGGGCAGACCATAATGGTTTCAACTATCTCAACTACATCTACGATAAGGATTATAACACCTCGGCAACAGGTACGCTTCAGTCAGCTACAGGTGCCAACTGTGCAAAGCATCTTTATGGCAATACCAATGACCATGTGTCGGCACTTGGTATCTCACCAGCGAGAATGGCTAATGCACTTGCCACCCACATCCTTCGTCTCTCTGATGTATATCTCATCTATGCAGAGGCAAAGCTCGGTGCAAGTCGCGCAACAAGTTCTGATCCCGATGTCATTGATGCCTTCTATACAGTGCGCCATCGTGCTATTCCTACCGCCATTCGTCCTACAGAAGTGTCATGGAACGATATTTGGAAGGAGCGCCGCCTTGAGTTTGCCATGGAAGGCGACCGCTGGTATGACTTCGTTCGCGTATCGTATTACGACCCTGATTTCTGTGTCAATGAGTTGACAAGTCAGAAACGTAACGTTTTCTGGGGACTCGACGAGGTATATAAGAACTATCAGAGCAGTGGCAGTTGGGTAATCACGTCATCAGTGGGCTATGACGAACAGACATCTGCCCCCAATGTGATGTCAATGATGAAGAAAGATCCGGAAACAGGCAAGAGCTACTTCTTCCTCCCGATGACTGCAGAGGATGTGCTCTACAATCCCAACCTCGGTTCGGATGTCAATGGCGAGCATGTTGACGTAAGGGCAACTTATGGATATTAAGAGTTAAAAATTAAGAATTAAGAATTAATAGTTATGAACATTATAAATAAATTTAAGAAAGGTCTGTTCCTGACTGTTGCCGCCTTGATGGGTATGTCGGTGTTCACTTCTTGTGAGGATGAACCCGACAAGTATGAGGTGGCCGGCGGCAAGCCCACCATCAACTACATTCGCTGTCTCAGTTCAGAGGTGAAAGGCAATAATGATGCCGAGGACACCCACTACACCAATGGTGAGCTTGTCACAAGTGCGACTCCTCAGTCAACACTTTGTCTTGTGGGTGAGAACCTGCGCAGTGTATATGAGATGTATTTCAACGACAAAAAGGCAGTCCTCAACAACAGTTACATCACCGACAATACTCTTATCGTTGATGTTCCTAAGGAGGTTCCTGGATTGGTGACCAACAAGATTTATATGATTACCGAGAGCAAGGACACTGTTGCCTATGATTTCCAGGTGATAATCTCTGCTCCTGAGATCAGTTCAATGTCCAACGAGTATGCAGAACCCGGTTCTAAAGTTACTCTTAATGGTAAGTATATCATCGACGATCCTGGCACTCCGTTGCAGATTGTCTTTGAGGATGCAAACGGTAATCCTACACTTGTTGACCACTCGACGATGAATATTGCCTCTGACTTCACCTCTGTGACATTCACCATTCCAGAGAATGCAGCAGAGGGTTCAATCAAGGTAAGCTCTATCTATGGTGAATCCGTAACATCATTCCACTATCGTGACAGTCGCGGATTGCTCTTCGACTTTGATGGTGTAACAGGTCTTGGCAACCACGGATGGCATGCTCGCGACATCAAGAGCGACGAGTTCTCAATCACAGGCAACTACGTACAGCTTGGTGATGGCTCTGCTATCATGAGCGAGGATGGAGGTTGGGATGACGGCAACTTCTCGTTTGAGTACTGGCCAGGCAACTGGGAGGATCCTGAGACCTTCACCGCTGCCGATGGATACCGTCTTACCGATTTGGCTGATTTCTCCAACTGGGAGAATATGAGTTTGAAGTTTGAGATGTATGTACCTAAGGAATCACCGTGGTCAGCCGGTGCAATGCAGGTAATCTTTGCCGGTGTTGACAAGATAAGTTATGGCTCGGCTGGTATAAGTGATGCTTATGGTAACACGCTTGGTGGATGTAACAATACATACTTCCGCACCAAGGCTGACGGCGGCTACGACTTGCCACGTGCCCTCTATCGCCCATGGACTGAGACTGGTTCATACGACACTGGAGGCGAGTGGGTGACAGTGTCACTGCCGATAAAGTCAACATTCACCTACAACTTCGACGGTACATCTGTCAATCCTTCATTCAGTAAGGAAGACTTCACCAGCCTTACCATCTTCGTTGTTGGCGGTGGTGTCAATGGTACTGAGTGTACTCCAATCATCAAGATTGACAACATCCGCGTGGTGCCCAACAAGTAATATAATAATATTAAAATATTGAAAGATGAAAAAAATAAATAGTATATTCGCTCTGTTGGTGATGGCCCTCATTGGGCTGTCGCTGACAGCGTGCAGCGAGGACAACCTCGACACCAACCAGTATAAGCAGGGTGTCCAGCTGAACGTGTGGGGTCCCAACCCCGTGATGTATGGCGGTACCATCATGTTCAAGGGCAGCAATCTCGACCAGATTGCAAAGATTCAGTTGCCAGGATGTGAACCGATAACCAATTATGAGGTAGTAAAGGCCGGCATACCAAGTGAAATCCACGTAAAGGTGCCGCAGGAGGCTATCGGTGAGGACTATGTGACCCTTACCACCAAGACCGACGAGCAGATAGTCACCAAGACAAAGCTCTACTTCGAGCAGGGAATGCGCATTGATGCCGTTTCGCCCGAAGACGTGATGCCAGGCGAGAAACTAACCATCGAAGGTGAGTATCTCCATCTCGCCAAGTGCGTCATCCTCGAAGGCGACACTATCTCCTGTGACGACTTCCTGACCCATGAGCGCGAGAACATCGTCATCACTGTAAGCGACAAGGCCCGCACGGGTGCTGTCATCGTCAGCGATGTTGACCTCACCAGACTCACAGAAGAGGAACTGCTCAATGCCACATACAATGCCGTGGAGTCGGAGACAATCATCGAGGTGGGCACTCCCACCGTGTCAAAGGTGGCTTCTCCACGTGGCGAGGTTGACGCTCTTGGCAGTGTGACCTGCAAGCAGGGCGAGACTGTCACCGTCACAGGCAAGAATTTTGAACTGGTAAATGCCATCCTCATCGGCGATGAAGACAACTACGTACATCGTATTGAGGGTGATGACCTCACCGTCGGCGATGACGGGACAACCATCTCGTTCGTACTTCCGGCAGAGGCTCCCGACGGTGACATCAATATCGAGTGCCGTTCGGGCGTGGAAGTGCCCGTGGCAATTCTTGAGACTGTAGCTCCGTCCGACTGCGTGACTGCACCGGTGCCTGCCAAGAACGGTCAGCCAATGACCATTTCAGGCAATGACCTTGACGTGGTCACCTCTATTGAGATGCCAAACGTCAGCGATGCAGTGGAGTTCAACTATAATGACGGTAAGATTGTCATCGCCTCAGTGCCCGCTTCGGCACAGGAGGGCAACCTCGTGCTGCGTATGGCCAACGGCAAGGGCGTGGAAGTGGCTTACACACTCGTCAAGCCCACTGTTGAGGCTTACAATCCCAATCCAGTGTCAGCCGGAGGCGCACTCACCATTCAGGGTGCAGACCTCGACCTCGTGGAGAGTGTCATCTTTGGCGAAGGCTCTGACGTGGCAGAGGCATCTGTTGCTGCCGACGGCAAGAGCATTACTCTCACCGTGCCAATGAATGCTGCCAGTGGCGCGCCCACTCTCAATCTCATCAACGGAACGACCGTTGAGGCTCCTGAGATTACAGTCAACGAGGCCACCTTCTGCTATGTCAAGGAATTGCCTGGCGAAGATACAGAGGTGAAGGCCGGTTCGGCTCTCACTCTTGTCATTGCCAATGGCGACAAGCTCACAGGCGTGGAGGTCAACGGCAAGGCTGCGCAGTATGTGCTCACCGAGGGCAACAAGCTCATCATCGGTCTGCCCGAGACTTGCGGTGCAGGCACCAAGATACGTATCATCTCTTCCAACGGCGAGATTACATATACCATTGACGTTACTCCTAACACAGAGGTCAACACCGTCATCTGGACAGGTGCCGTTGACCTTGGATCGTGGAGCATCAACTGGCAGTTTGGCGACGGCACAAACTCTGCTGGCGAAGACCCTCTGGCATTCACCAAGATAGCACTTGCCGAGGGTGATGTCATCCATCTCTACGCCACGGCATATAATGACTGGTGGCAGATACAGTTCTTCAATGGTCACTGGGGAGCGCAGACATCCATCGGCGATACCTTCGGCAATGGCAACAACGTTAATGCCGATATTGCCAGTCTTGCAGGCGGATGCCTCGACATCACCGTGACAGCAGAGATGCTCAACGAACTCACCACCATGAACGACTGGGGTTACTGCTGGATTATCCAGGGAGAAAATGTGGTTATCACCAAGATAAGCGTCACCCACTACAACTCACTTGAGATGGACATCGCCAACTGCCTCGTCCGTCAGGATGACCAGAGCGTCAACGTCTCCCTGCCTCTTAATATCACATGGGGCGATGACGGACGATTCCGCATCCTTAATGACAGGGATCCGGCTATTAAGGACATGAAGCTCAAGGCCGACAAGTCTGTGATGTATTTCTACACATCAGGCACCGGACAGCTTCAGATAAATGATGGCAACTGGTCGTCATGGACCACTATCGCCGACTGGGAGAATGCCGACGAGAAGAAGATGGAACTCGTGCTCACCCAGGACATGATTGACTGGCTCAAGGGTACAAAGAGCGACGGATGGAGCTCTACGGGCATGATTATCCAGGGCGACGGAATGACTATCAAGAAGATAACCATACTCCCGTAATGGAGAATTGCATATTTTAATATATAATAATTTGAGATTATGAAGATAAAGAATTTCATTTCATATTGCGTCATTGCAGCTGCCACCTTCGGGTTGGCAGCCTGCAACGACACCGACGCACAATACACTATCCCGCAGGTTGACGCCCCCGTATTGGTAAGCTCTGACCCCGCGGAAGGCAGTGTGGTTGACGATGGCGACCGTGTAATTACGCTCGAATTTGACAAGAACATCGGTTTTGCATCTGCCAACTACGACAAGATCACTCTCACGGGTGGCGGACAGGTGACCAAGGCTATTGTATATGGTGCGAGCAAAACGCTCACCATCTCCACCACCGGCACTCCAAAGGCAGCCCAGTGTACACTCACCATCCCTGCCGGACTCATCTATGGTCCCAACAAGGTGCCCGCAGGTGAGATAATCCTCAACTACACCACTGCCGCTGCCGCACCTATCGATGCCGCACCGGTGATGGCCACATCTGCCAATGCAGTGGCTCTCTATAATTATCTCAAGAGCAACTATGGCAAGAAGACCCTCTCAGGCATGATGGCCAATGTGGCATGGAATAACGACTGCGCCGAACAGGTATATCAGTGGACAGGCAAATATCCTGCCATCAATGGTTATGACTATATCCACATGCCAGCATCCGTAAGTGGTGCCAACTGGATTAACTACTCCGACATCACTCCAGTTAAGGAGTGGAGCGACAATGGCGGTATCGTCACCATCGGCTGGCACTGGCTCGTGCCCCGCAAGAAAGTTGAAGTTGGCGGAGGTGACCAACCTGGTGGCGGTGACCAGCCAGCAGGAGATGTTGTAGAGGTATGGAGCGGTTCACATGACTTGGGCTCTTCTTGGGGTAATGCCCTGCAGATTGCCGCCGACAAGTGCTCTGCTGCTGCCGAGGGTATGATTCTCAGGACATCATTCACACAGAATATTGCTGGTCCACAGCTTCAGCTCAATAATGGTTCATGGGCGTCACTCGAAGGGGCAAAGGCTTACAATAACGAATGGAACTGTATTGACATCGCTGATGGACTGACCTCTTTTGACATCACTCTCACTGCCACCGACGCAAGCGACTTGAAGTCTAATGGCATGGTTGTCAGCGGAAGAGACCTCACCATCACCAAGGTGGAACTTATCCCCGCATCCACCGCACAGGCCATGAGACGTGCCGCCGCCAAGCGTGCTTCCAACGCATTCTCCGCTCTTGATCCCAACAGTGATTATACTTACGTTCCGGGTGAGACAGAGTTCGACCTGAAGAACGCCACTGTAGAGGGCACATGGGAGAAAGCATTCGTTGACTATGACCTTGCCAATCTCGCAGCTTGTATGAAGTTGCTGAAGGATGCCAGCATTCCCGTGCTGTGGCGTCCTCTCCACGAGGCTGC
The DNA here is from genome assembly GCA_034101015.1 of Prevotella sp. Taxonomy (GTDB): domain Bacteria; phylum Bacteroidota; class Bacteroidia; order Bacteroidales; family Bacteroidaceae; genus Prevotella. Next base: position 11,196 of record JAXEKN010000098.1, on the reverse strand, counting down.
AGGAGCATGGTTCTGGTGGGGCACTGACGCTGAGGCATTCAAGGCCCTGTGGCAGTATATGTTTAACTATCTCAAGGCTGAAGGTATCGACAACCTCATTTGGGTGTGGACATCGCAGACAGGCGACGACAACTGGTATCCTGGTAATGCTTATGTAGATATTGTCGGTCGCGACCTCTATGGCGACGATGCTGCCTCTTGTGCTGACAACTATGCTAAACTCACAGATAAGTACAGCAACAAGATTGTCACCCTCTCTGAGTGCGGATGGAGCGAATATGCCAATGGCGGTCAGGGTGGACGTGTAGCCAACATCGCCGACCAGTGGGCTGCCGGAGCGCATTGGTCATGGTTCATGCCATGGTATGACAATGATGGTGCTGCCAACCGTCATGCCGACGAGGAGTGGTGGAAGGCTGTCATGGAGAGTCAGTATGTCATCACACGCGACGTGGTAAACTTTAAATAATACTTATCACTATGAAGAAAACAATCATTTATTCTTTGGCCGCAATGATGCTGATGACAGTGTCGTGTGGAAAGAAGAAGGCTGACGATCCCATCGCCGACTCCGGACGCACTCAGCGCACGGAGAACCTGCTCGCCAATCTCAAGGCTACTGCCGAGAAAGGCTATCTCGTGGGACATCAGGACGACCCCGTATATGGAGTGGGATGGGTGGGCGACAGCTGTCGCTCCGATGTCAAGAGCGTATGCAACGACTATCCATCTGTTGTGGGCTTCGACCTTGGTCATCTCGAATTGGGCGACTCAGTCAATCTCGACGGAGTACCCTTCAATAGAATGCGTGAGGAAATCATCCGCCAGTTTGACCGCGGTGGCATGGTCACACTCAGTTGGCATCTCGACAACCCGCTTACGAGCGGAAGTGCATGGGTAAAGCCCGACTCGCTCACCGACCAGGAGAAGCAGACCGTAGCATCCGTGCTTGAAGGTGGTGAGTGTCATGAGAAATTCCTCGGATGGCTCGACACTCTCGCCGCATTCTTCAACTCGCTTGAGACTCCATACGGAGTGAAGGTGCCTGTGCTCTTCCGTCCGTGGCATGAGCATACGGGCAGCTGGTTCTGGTGGGGACAGAATCTCTGTACCACCGACCAGTACAAGGCTATGTGGAAACTCACAGCGGACCGCATGAAGGAAAAGGGTGTGAACAATGTGCTTTGGGCATACTCTCCCGGCATTGAGTTTGCCGGAGACGCTGACAAGTATCTTGAGCGATGGCCTGGCGACGAGATGGTGGACGTGATCGGTTTTGACCAATATTGCACATCAAATGCCGAGGACACCACTGCCATCAACAACTACAAGAATAGCCTTGATGTCAATATCAAGACTCTCTGTGAGATTGCCAAGCAGCATGATGTGGTGCCCGCACTCACCGAGACGGGTATGGAGAGCCTTGGCATGGAAAACTGGTGGACAGAAGTCCTTGCTTCCGTGCTCGACAAATATCCTGTGGCATACGTGCTTTTATGGCGCAATGCCCACGACAAACCGGGACATTTCTATATGCCATATCCCGGACAGAAGACAGTCAGCAACTTCGTCAAGTTCTACAATGACAAGCGCACGCTATTCATAAAGGACATCAACGGATTGTATCTCAAGAAGTAAACAATGTTAAAATGGATACTCAGCGCATTTTAATGAGGTAAGAGCCAAAAGGGCGTTGGGTAGCTCTCATAAGTTCTGTTGCCAGTTAGCAAAAGTTCATTTGCTAACTGGCAACATACTATAAAGACAATTATACTGACACAAAAAGGTTAGGGTATTCTATTGTCATAAGGATAGGTTATCCAGTTATCATAAGGATAGGTTATCCAGTTATCAAAAGGATAGAGTATCCAGTCATCATAAGGATAGAGTAACTATTTCAGGCGCATGCCAAGATAACGTTCAAGTTGCTTTTCCCCTTAACCATAAACAAAGCAGTTGTTTTCCACTTCCGATATTATCATAGTCCAACGGGAGAAAATCTTTATTGAGCAAAAAAAGGGGGCGAAGACCATTTGGTCCTCGCCCGCATTCTCGATTATACAAATCTTAATGTATGAATTTGGTGAATATTATTTCATGTACTTCTTGCCGTTCATGATGTAGATGCCATTGCCGTTCTTCACGCCAAGGAGGTTGTAGCGGACGCTGTTGTCAGCTTTAGATGGAGCTATAGTGTTGGAGATGCCAGTAGGAGTAGAAGTACTTCTAATCTTTGTAAGAGTAATATCATATCCAGATACTCTTAATCCGTCAGATTTAAGCGTTGCAATATCTTCGTCTGTCAACTTGAATGAAATACAGGTTGTCTCGTTTTCAACAGATACACAATCATACTCATTTTTAAGTTCCTTCATGGAGGCAATCATTTTATGCTCTTCATTACCCCATTGACCAAACAACGCTTTTATTTGATGATATGCCTGTTCATTATTGATGGTATATTCAAACTCGATATAGTCACCACTTTTTATGTTATTAAAAGCTGCTCCTGAAAGACCTATAGTTGAATCCCATTCCCAATTAGTTCCAAAGTTTGCACTACCTTCCCAAATAACAGAGAGATCTACAACCTCTTGTGAAAGATAAGCATCTTTTAAAACAATAGTACCAGCAAAACCAGCCTGAATATATATTTGTTTTACATCATTTGAATTATCAGAATCAAGATTTGCCTCAATACTTGTAGCGCCAGTATTAGCTTCACCAACGGATGATGTAGCTCCATTAGTGTATTCAACAACAACTTTTGCATATCCAGCGAGAGCTTCCGTTTCAATAACTACTTTAGTATATGCAGAAAAATCGGCTCCTTTACCGTCACTTTCAAAATACCAACCTCTACCTTTCCATGCTCCGTCAAAAGTAATTGTTTTTGTTGCTGCATCATAAGATGACTCCCATCCTGAACCTAAATTAGTCAGATCAAGCTGATAGTTTTCAGCATTAACACACACCGCGCAGATCAAAGCTGCGAATAAAGTAAATAATTTCTTCATAAGTTTTACTTTTAAGTTATTAATAATGTTATTATGTTACTATGATATAGTTTGCTTAATTATTGAATGACATCAGTTGCTTGAGTCTTGATTCGCAATTCCGCTGCAAAGATACAAATAATCCGTTTAATTCATTGATACTATTTTAACCAAATTGCATATGATTTTGTTATTCTCATCAAAATATAACGAATTATACATACTTTTTTTACAATAAAAAAGTGTACGATTTACATTAAATGACTGCTTTTTTGTTTCATACCACTGTTTGTATCTGTTTATCGCTTTTACCGTATCATAGGCTGTTATTTCCAATTTTTGTTAAAACTACATAGTTAATCTATACATACCCTTTTGTCACACTTGTTCCACGTACGTGGAACTGGTGTGACGACAGGCATTGAACAAGTGTGAGACCGGTCGATCATAATCCATGTATTACGAAGAATTGGGGCTTTTATGATGCTGATTGACTAATAATCATACTCAAAATGATGAAAACATAGCCAAAAAGCATCTGTTTTTTGGATAATAACCGCTTTATAAATGCGATGATTGCCTTGTTTTCAAACCATCTGTCACCATTTGACAAGCGTAACATGTTGATTGATAATAAATTAAAAAAGGTGGTGACAGTGACAGATGTTTTGCAACTTTCATTTTTATGAATGATGCTCTTTGAATGGTTGCCATTTGCATCGTAATTGTTAAATATGAGGGTATTTGTCGTAAATTAGGTTAATTTTCTTGCTTTTTAGCTATTAATTGATTACTTTTGCACTAATTATTGAATTATTAATTTAGAAATGATATTTATGGCAAGTATTCGTCTATTGTTTCTGATGTTGTTGACGTGCGTGATGACAACCAACGTGTTTGGTCAGCGCACAAAAAGTGTGTCCACTACATTCAAGTATTATATGGAGGATGGGCAGTCGCTCTCACAGGCCAAGGCCATGGCGCTCCAACTCGCCCAGGTGGAAGCCATAGCCAAGGAGTTTGGCACGATTATCAATCAAAGCACTACTATGGTGTCGAGCGAAGAAAATGGTGAGTCGAAGGAGAACTTCTATGCCTTGAGCTCTTCGGATGTAAAGGGTGAATGGATAGAGACCAAGGGTGAGCCTAAATATACGATAGAGACTGAGGGCGACATGCTTGTCATCACTGTCACGGTCAGCGGTTTGATACGTGAGATAATATCCGCGTCTGTGGATTTGGATGTCAAGTTGATGAGGCTTATGAACGGCAAGCAGAAGGTGGCAAGTACAGACTTTCAGAATGGCGACCAACTGTTTTTGCAGTTTTCCTCGCCTGTGGACGGATATGTGGCCGTGTATCTTGTTGATGGCGACGGGGCATTCTGCCTGTTGCCGTATCAGCGTGACGGTCTCGGAAGGGTAAAGGTGAAGGGTGGTGAGCGTTATACCTTCTTCTCTCAGGAAGATGCTCCCAAGGCCAGCAAGCCTATCGTTGACCAATATACGATGACCTGCGCATCCGACAAACCCGTAGAATATAATAAGGTATATGTCATATTCTCCCCCAATATGTTCACCAAGGCGAGTGACAACCGTTCGGACGAGAACGAGTATGGTATGGCCCTTCCTCGCCAGCTTGATTTCCAGTCGTTCAATAAGTGGTTGTCCAAAAACCGCAAGCGCGACAAGGACATGGTGGTGACTATGGAGAATATCTCAGTGAAAAAATAGTGATATAAAAATTAAAACCTATTGTGCAGACTTTTTTGAGTTGAGTTGCACAATAGGTATATTAAGATTCTAATGTCGGCATCTGTCAGTTTACTTGCTACTTTTTAATAATTCCTAATAATCCGCCTCCATCACCATTGAAAACCTTGCGTTCAGTTGGCGTGTTGCAGGCTTTGATGGCATTAAGGTCGGATTCACTTGCCTTTCTGAAATTCTTGTATTTGGCAGGGAATCCTGTTACGACCAGACGACGTTCGCCGTAGGAAGTCTTGGTAAATGAGAAATTTGGTTCCAGCAAAATGTCAGCATCGGCTTGCTTCAAAACATCAGAAATGAGGTTACCCTTTGCTGTGCTTTCTGATGGCTCACCAATGTGGAACGGTCTAAATGACCAAACCATCTCAGATTGCACTTTGTCAAGCACATCCACATCTGCAACAGTGGGATACTGATATATTCCATTTACAACATCAACCGTAGTGGCAGACTTTTTGACTGTGGTACATGATGACATCATGATCATGCCACAAGCTGCTATTGCAATCATTGTCTTTTTCATATATCACCTCCCTTTTTATTTCTCTGAACGGAAATTCTTATATTTCGCAGGATAACCAGTGACTGTAACTGACTTGATTTTCTTCCCGAGAAAACCTTTCTTGACGGTTATCTCATACTCTGGAGCTACCAATACATCTGCATTATTATTGGTTTTCAATGCTTCTGACACAGCGGTGGCAATCACATTCTTTGTGCCACATTTGCGCACTTTCTTGGTTGGTCGATAGGTGAAGTTTGCTTTTTTGTTGTCAACAACTAAGTCGGCGGATGTTTTTGTATTAATGCAATTGTTTACATCCAATGACGAGGCGGTCTTCTGAACTGTTGTACACGAGGCAAGCATCATCACTAGCATCGTGGTTGAAATTAAAACTTTCTTCATAAACTATATTTTTTTGTTTAACTATTATATATATTATTATTAAGCTGCTGCAAATATACGAATAATTTCTTAAACACAGGCATTTTATTAAAAAAAATAATGTTTTTTAATAAATTGGGCAAAGTAACCATTCAGCTGGTATATTTTTAAACACAAAGAAACAAGGCATTTTTCGCTTACTGAAGAAACTATGAGCAGCAAAGCTGCTTACAAAGTCCACAAAGTTTACCCACTGCAAGCCTTTGTGGCGACTTTTAAGTCGCTTGTTGTCTTTGTATCTAAAAAACTTCGTTTCTTTGTGTCTTTGTGTTCTAATATATAGGATTAGCTGAATATACACATTATGGCTTGATACGCCCCAAATTATTTAAAAAAAATTATTTTTTTTGCATAAAATACCTGTGTTTACGAAAAACTTTGTATCTTTGCGTCGAAATAAAGTAAATATTGGCGTATGAATGCAATAATCAATCCGTTTATAGTATCGGGCAAGATTCCCGACAGATACTTTTGCGACCGTCAAACTGAAAGCGATATGCTGGTAAGATTTGTTGAGAGCCAAGAACATGTGGTTCTTATGTCCCAACGAAGGATGGGTAAGACTAAACTCGTGGAACATTGTTTCGACAAGAAGGGATTCGCCAAGGAATATGCAGTGGTTTCTGTTGATATACTGCATACAAGTTCTTTCCGTGAGTTTGTACAAGTGCTTGGTTCTGCGGTTTTTGACACACTGGCCACACGTAGTAGTCGGATGATGAAGCTATTCACTTCTACCTTACTTTCACTTCAAGCCAGTTTTGGTTATGACCCGGTGCAGAATACTCCCACATTCGATATTCGTCTTGGTGACATCACACGACCAGATTACACCCTTGGAGAAATCTTCTCATATATAGAGAAAGCAGACCGAAAATGCGTGATTGTAATAGATGAATTTCAACAAATAACAAAATACTCCGAAAAAAACGTTGAGGCACTGTTGCGTAGCCATATTCAAAACATTAGCAATGCCACATTTGTCTTTTCTGGGAGCCAGAGAAGGCTGATGGAGGAAATGTTCTTTTCCGAGAAGCGTCCATTCTTTATGTCAGCACGTACTATTAGTCTAAAGCCAATAGAACGTGAAATATACACTAACTTTGCTATTGACAATTTTCATAAAGCAGGAAAGGACATAGAGGTGGAAGCCGTAAATTTGGCATACGACACATTCCTTGGTGTGACGTTGTATGTGCAGCGTATTATGAAAGATGCATTCAATACAACTCCTCATGGAAATGTGTGTGATGTTGATACCGTGAGAAGTCTTATCGACGGCTATGTGATGGAGTGCGATTCCCGATTGCGCGAACAATTATCATTCATCACCGAGGCACAGAAAGAACTGTTGTATGCCATCAACAACGAGTCATCCCCAGTGAAGAACATCACTTCGGCCTCTTTTGTCAACAATCACAGGATGAAGTCGCCAAGCTCAGTACAGTCGGCAGCGCGCAAATTGCTGGAATACAACATGATTACCAAGTCAGAGGGCAAATACTCAATTGCCGACCCCTTGTTGGCTATATGGTTAAAGGCGAGAAATATCTAACTATAATAATAACATTATGGCATACAATCCTTATATAACATTGGTGAGAAAAGACCGCAAGGGGCAGAGTCGAGTGTCGGTTCTTACGCTTTCAAGGACTATGGGAATCACCGACGGCTCGTCACCGGTGATGGCTACTTGCCGCATAAGTGCCGACCCGTCGCCACTGATTAATACCGATGCGGTGGCTTTGATAAAGTAAATTTTAATATAGTTGTTTCTTAAAATGTCTCCCCGACTTCATTTGTGTTATGAAGTCGGGGAGATTATGTTTATATGAATTCAATAGAAAATCCGTCAACCATCATCATGACTTTTCAACAAAACAGTTGATCGAGTGTGATTACCTTTTGTATGCCTTCTGAATGTTCGTTTCTGTCGAGTCCCATCGTTGTTATCATAGTCACAATGATGCTTTTGTCCGTTTTTGTGGCCTCTTTGAATGAATCCACCTTTCGTTCAATGTCTTCCTCGTCGTTTATGGTCATGACGTATGGCTTGTTGTGGAATTTCATTTCGCATAGGTTGATGGTTCGGTCGGCTCTGTCAATGAGCATGTCAATTTGTGCAGAACGGTCGTATCCCTTGCCTGCCCATGAGAAAACATTTGCTGAAATTCCAGATATGCCTAATGCTGACTTTATCTGATCGACATGGTTCAGACAAAGCATTTCAAATGAAAGCCCGCTCCATGCACTGTATAGATGGTTATTCTGGTTGTTCGACCAGTAGTTTGCATCGTATGCATCGGCTTTTCTCATTACCTGAAAATAAAATAAGGTGAATGGATCGACAAGTTGATATAGTGTGTCGGGATAACTTGTGTGATTAAATTGTCCTTTGATGGCGCAAAGATACAACTTATATTTTAAAAATCAAAGAAAAATGCACGAAATCAGTCGCGGACGTATTAAAAAACATACAGGCGCGACTGATTTCGTGCATTTATTGCGTTATGCTATTACACAAAAAATGAATTTAATGGAAAATCCTTCAACGTACCTCCACTGCTGCACCAGTGTGACTCCAGTGTTCCTTCGCTCTTCCTTCGTTGTAACTCCGATTGGAGATAGGAGGGAGATAGGAGTGACAGTCTCTTTGTTGGCTATATGGTTAAGTGGTGAGAAATATCTAACAATAAATATAATTTTAAGCATATTTAATAGCGAATATCGTTGCCCTTTCATTTATTATTTGTATTTTTGCAGCCAAAATCAGAGATTATGTGTACATATATAAATAAAGGTAATGAAGGGTTTAAAAGTGCGGTGAAGGGCACTTATATCGACAAGACGGGGATGATAGCAGTCATCAACCAAACTCTTGACACGGAGAGACGCTTCACCTGTGTAACCCGCAGCCGACGCTTTGGCAAGTCCATGGCGGCAGATATGTTGTGCGCATACTATGACAAGTCGTGCGACAGTCGTCATCTCTTTGAAGGTCTCTCTATATCCATGCCAGACAAAGAAGTTAACGGAATCGTAGAGGATAAGCAATACGAAAAACATCTTAACAAATATCCCGTAATTAGTCTTGACATAACAGATTTCACGACGAAGTATGACCATGATCCCTCCATAGTCCATCATATTCAGGAGGCAATAATAGATGACCTTTTGGTCACTTTCACTGAATTGCCAAGGAAAGAAAGTGATGACTTGATGGACGTTCTCGTAAGGCTAATATCAATTACAGGCGAGAAAATTATCATGATTATTGATGAGTGGGATGCAATTTGCAGAGAGTTTGAACAGTTGCCTGCCATTGTGGATGACTATATAAATATGCTTCGGCGACTGTTTAAGGGAGGCAGCTCCAAGAAGGTATTTGCTGGGGTATATATGACGGGCATATTGCCAATCAAGAAATACGAAACCCAGTCGGCACTCAATAATTTTAGAGAGTACTCTGTGGTAAACCCTGGTAAGCTTGCTTCATATTTTGGCTTTCAGCCTAACGAGGTGGAATCTTTGGCCAAGAGGAATTCATTTCCTGTTGATGAACTGAAGGAATGGTACGACGGCTACAGGATAGGGGACGAACCTTCGATATATAACCCATATTCCGTGATTGAGGCAATAGAAAACGGCAAGTGCACCAGTTGTTGGTCAACAACAGGGGCATACGACTCAGTCGTTACATATATTAACCGAAACTTCGAGGGGCTAAAAGATGACATAATATTGATGTTGGCAGGCGGCCGTTGCAGGGTTAACACGACAAAGTTCCAAAATGACCTGTCAATCATCAATAGCAAGGATGATGTATTGACTGTGCTCATTCATCTTGGCTATCTCTCCTTTGACCCCGACAAATCAGAATGTTACATTCCCAACAAGGAAGTGCGCATAGAGATGACCAATGCCGTGGAGGCAACAGACTGGAAACGCCTAAATTATGCCTTGGCTGCATCGGAGAAACTCCTTGCTGATACACTTGAGGGACGCGAGGAAGCAGTAGCACGAGGGATGGAACTGGCTCATGACGAGAATACCAGCATTTTGTCGTATAACGATGAAAATTCCCTTGCGTGTGTGCTTTCCATAGCATATTATTATGCCAAGAATGATTATGTTTGGCATCGTGAATTGCCGACGGGTAAAGGCTTTGCAGACATTGTGTTACTTCCAAGAAGCGGAGTCGTAAGTCCAGCCTTGGTAATTGAATTGAAAATTAACGAGACTGCCGAAACTGCGATACAACAGATTAAGGAAAAAGGATATATTAATAAGGTGAAGGAACATGCTGATAAAATCTTGCTCGTAGGAATATGCTATGACAAGAAGAGCAAGAAGCACACTTGCAAGATCGAAAAACTATAAAATAATTGGAATATGCAAATACATAAGTAAATGTGGTGAGGGGATAAAAATGGTCGCGGACGTAATGTAGAACATTCATCCACGACCTTTCATATATAGGGAAAGAGTGTCATGTCAATTTTGATTCCAAAGATTCACAAAACCGAAACATTTCAGGAAGATGCTCCCAAGGCCAGCAAGCCTATCGTTGACCAATATACGATGACCTGCGCATCCGACAAACCCGTAGAATATAATAAGGTGTATGTCATATTCTCCCCCAATATGTTCACCAAGGCGAGTGACAACCATTCGGGCGAGAACGAGTATGGTATGTCCCTTCCCCGCCAGCTTGATTTCCAGTCGTTCAATAAGTGGTTGTCCAAAAACCGCAAGCGCGACAAGGACATGGTGGTGACTATGGAGAATATCTCAGTGAAGAAATAGTGATACAAAAATTAAAACCTATTGTGCAGACTTTTTGAGTTGAGTTGCACAATAGGTATAATTTAATATTTCGATATTAAAATAATGTTTAAACTGCAAATATCGTGTTTATATGATACTTGCATTCCAATACCGATTCTCATACATAGAGTTCCGCCTGTGTGGTTATCATATAGATCAAAATGTCCCAGTCTTTTCAATATATTTTAGAACAAGTCGTCCAATGTGATTACGTTGTTCACAATGCTGGTATGATAGCCTTGTGCCAATCCTGTTGCAGCCACCATAACCAACTGTATTGAGCGCGACTTGTTGTGCATCTTTGAATTAGCAAAGGCGTCAATCTTGTGAAGCATGTTGTCAGCCTCATTAGCAGTGATAAGATATTTGCCGGCAGAGAATTTCATCTCGCACAAATAATCCGTAGCAGCCGATTTGCTTTCCAATACAAGATCCACCTGTGCCCCTTTTCCATCAGGAGCTTTTCCGCTCCAGCAATAATGGCGGTCAACAGCGGGAATCCTCAATTTGTTGATTATCCGGCGCACCCGACAAACCCTGTGGGGAGGGCGCACGGATGCTAGCCCAAAACTGTTGCTATACGATACATGAAGAAAGGGATGTCTCTGACTCCTTTCACTTGTGCCCGGAAGCATTTGATCTTTGAGTTCAGTGATTC
>JAXEKN010000096.1:0-103486 GCA_034101015.1 Prevotella sp. | reverse complement strand
AGTGTTACAACAGCAGTCATAAGACCATTACAACAGGCATTCTAAGACCATCGCAATGCTTATGAGCACGCAACGACCATTAACGACGCTAAAGAGCCATAGAGGGTGGCGAAATTTCGTACCTTTGCATCGTAAATCTTATTTATTAACCCTTTAAACACTTTACAACTATGCCAAAAGGTTACAAAGCAACAAAGCGCACGGTGATGTTCGACAAGGACAATCCCAAGGTAGTGTGGAGCGTGGCTCCCGTCAGTTATGGTACTCTCACCACAGACGATGCAGCAAGGCAGATCGCGGCAGAGTCGTCGGCAACTCCCGGCGACGTTAAGAACGTACTCGACCGCTATGCCTACTACGTCACCGAAAACCTGAAGAAGGGCTACAGCATCCAGCTTCTGGGCTTCGGCGTGCTCAACATCCGTTTCAAGAAGACGGGCACGGTAGAAAAGGAGGAGCTGTGCACAGCCAAGCTCATCCAGGGTCTCGTTCCGGGCTTCGCCCCCTCCTACAAGATCATCAACGGCAAGCGCATCTACGACCTCATCCCCGACAAGATCACCCTCGTCAAGGTCGTGGGCAACAACACGTCAGGCACCGAGGAAGACCCGGGAGCCGGGGATGACAACAGCGGCGGCGGCAGCTCGGATAATAGCGGCGGCGGCGCGGACAATAGCGGCGGCAGTGGCGGCTCTGGCGGCGGCTCCGGGGATGACGTCTTCGTGGATGGCGACAGCGACAGCGGCCTCTAAACAAAGGGGCTGAGGGCGAGACGCCCTCAGCCCTGCCCGCAGCGAAAGACGGCAGCGGGGGCTCGACAGCAAAACTGTCGAGAACGGTGGCTTTTTTCTAATCACAACCCCTCTCTCCCTCTGGTGCGCAGCCATCTCCCCCCACCGGGGGGACTAAGGGGGGGCCTAATTTTTTAACATTATGACAATCAACAGTTCAAAAATCCTTTCCTTTCTGAAGGTCATTGGCACGATTCTCGTGTCAATAGCAGGTGCGTTCACAGTAGTCTCATGTACAATGCCGGGTGCACGTATCCCCGTGCCATGGCTGTATTGACTTTGGTTATGGTAGAAATCATTGATTCATTCCCACTGCTTCTCCCCACGGGAGAAGTGGTGAAGTCCGAAAAAGCCCTTCTCACAGATGTCGAGGACGGCACCCTGATGCAGTCGGCGGACTCGGTGAGGTTTATCGTCATCCACTGTTCCGCCACGCGCGAGGACCGCGACTACAGCGAGCAACAGCTGCTGCGCGACCATCGCGCCCGCAAGTTCCGCACCGTGGGCTATCACTTCTACATCCGCCGCAGCGGCCACGTCATACAGTGCAGGCGGCTCATGGAGGTGGGCGCCCACTGCCGACCCGTCAACCGCTGTTCCATCGGTATCTGTTATGAGGGCGGACTGGACTCCAAAGGCAATCCCAAGGACACCCGCACCGACGCCCAACGCGAACAGCTACAACTCCTTCTCATCAAACTCCACCGACTATTCCCTCACGCCTCCATCCTTGGACATCGCGAGGTGCCGGGAGCAACACCAAAGGCATGCCCTTGCTTCCCATCACACGAATACCACTGGATTGAGGGGATATGAGGAGCCCAGCCCCCCTCTCTGACGCAATAAAGACGCGACAGGGAGGGGGATGGCATATTATTTCACTTTATGCGAAATAGACTTAAAAAACGTTATTTTCTTTGTCAGACAAAAAAAAATCACTAACTTTGCAGCCAATTATATGAAGGCATAGCTATATATGCCAGAAAATTAGAAGAATAATAACAATAGAACATAAACAGAACATGGCAAAGAAATTCGCCGAACACAATGGCTTGAATTTGACTCAAGTGAACAAGGACGTGCTTGAGCAGTGGAACGCTAACGACGTGTTTCACAAGACGATAGATGAACGAGACGGTTGTCCACAGTTTGTATTCTTCGAGGGACCTCCCTCCGCTAACGGACACCCCGGCATTCATCACGTGCTGGCACGCGCCATCAAAGACACATTCAACAGATACAAGACGATGAAGGGATACCAGGTACACCGCAAGGCGGGCTGGGACACCCATGGACTTCCCGTGGAGCTTGGCGTCGAAAAGGAATTGGGAATCACCAAGGCCGACATCGACAACCACGAGTCAGAGAAGTACATCTCCGTAGAGGACTACAACCGCAAATGCCGCGAGAACGTGATGATGTTCACCGCCGAATGGCGCAAGCTCACCGAGGAGATGGGATATTTCGTGGATCTCGACCATCCCTACATCACCTACGACAACAAGTATATCGAGACCCTGTGGTGGCTGCTGCGCCAGCTCTATGACAAAGGACTGCTCTACAAGGGATATACCATCCAGCCCTATTCACCCGGAGCGGGCACAGGCCTCTCGTCACACGAGCTCAACCAACCGGGCTGCTACCGCGACGTTAAGGACACCACCTGCACCGCCCTCTTCGAGATAACCAATCCCGACGCTAAATGGACAAACTGGGGCAAGCCTTATTTCGCCGCATGGACGACGACCCCATGGACCCTGCCATCGAACACCGCTCTCTGCGTGGGTCCGAACATCAAGTACGTGGCCGTGGAGACATACAACCCATACAACGACGAGAAGATGACGGTCATCATGGCAGAGTCACGTCTCGACGCCTATCTGAAGCCCGAAGGCAAGGATGGCGACATGGATGCATACAAGCACGGCGACAAGGTGGTGCCATACCGCATTGTGGCTGAGTATCAGGGCAAGGACCTCGTGGGGTATAAGTACAAGCAACTGATGCCATGGGTGAAGCCCTGCCTGAAACTGGGCGACCTCGCCCCGGAATACGCCACCGCATGGGCAGCAGAGCACCCCGAAAAGGTGTTTGCCTCAGAAACGGGCAAGGACAAGTTTGTGGAGATGGAGGAATGCGCATTCCGCGTCATCCCCGGCGACTATGTGACCACGGACGACGGTACGGGCATAGTGCATATCGCCCCGACATTCGGTGCGGACGACGCCAAGGTGGCAAAAGACGCCCACATCCCATCACTGTTTCTTATCAACAAGAAAGGCGAGACCCGACCGATGGTTGACCTTGAGGGCAAGTATTACGTGACGAGCGAACTGGACAACAACTTCATTGCAGCCTGCGTGGATAGCGACACATACGGACATCACGCCGGCGACTACGTGAAGAACGCCTACAAGCCGGAATTCAACATCGACGGCAAGTATGACGAGAAGGCCGCCGCAAAGGCCGAGGACCTCAACATCGTCATCTGCATGGAGATGAAACAGGCGGGCACGGCATGGAAGATAGAAAAGCACGTTCACAACTATCCCCACTGCTGGCGCACCGACAAGCCGGTGCTCTACTATCCGCTCGACTCATGGTTCATCCGCTCGACAGCCAAGAAAGAAAGGATGTTCGAACTCAACAAGACCATCAACTGGCAGCCGGAGTCAACCGGAACAGGCCGCTTCGGCAACTGGCTTGAGAACCTGAACGACTGGAACCTGTCGCGCTCGCGCTATTGGGGCACACCGCTTCCCATCTGGCGCAACGAGGACGGCGAGGAGAAGTGCATCGGCAGCATGCAGGAGCTATACGACGAGATAGAGAAGGCCGTGGCAGCCGGAGTGATGCAGAGCAACCCGCTGAAAGACAAGGGATTCGTGCCCGGTGACTACTCACAGTCGAACTACGACAAGATAGACCTTCACCGCCCCTACGTGGATAATATCGTATTGGTGAGCGACAGCGGCAAGGCGATGAAGCGTGAGTCGGACCTCATCGACGTGTGGTTTGACTCCGGTTCGATGCCTTACGCACAGATCCACTATCCATTTGAGAACAAGGAGATGATCGACGAGGGCAAGGCATTCCCCGCCGACTTCATCAACGAGGGTGTTGACCAGACACGCGGATGGTTCTTCACGCTGCATGCCATCGCCACGATGGTATTCGACTCCGTGGCATTCAAGAACGTTATTTCCTCAGGACTTGTGCTCGACGCCAAGGGCAACAAGATGTCAAAGCACGTGGGCAACGTGGTGAACCCCTTCGACCAGATAGAGAAATACGGTGCCGACCCCGTGCGTTTCTACATGATGACCAACTCCGAGCCATGGGACAACCTGAAGTATGACCCTGAGGGAGTCGATGAGGTGAGACGCAAGTTCTTCGGCACATTATATAATACATACTCCTTCTTCAGCCTCTACGCCAACGTCGATGGCTTCGACTATTCACAGCCCGAAGTGCCATTGGCCGAGCGTCCGGAGATAGACCGATGGATACTGTCGGTGCTCCACTCGCTGATAAAGGGTGTGGACAAGGAATTGCAAAACTACGACTCGACCCGTGCCGGCCGACTCATAGACGCCTTCGTCAACGACGACCTCAGCAACTGGTACGTGCGCCTGAACCGCAAGCGATTCTGGGGCAAGGAGATGAGCCAGGACAAGCTGTCGGCCTATCAGACACTCTACACCTGCCTGGAGACAGTGGCAAGACTGTTGGCCCCGTTTGCCCCATTCTATGCCGACCAGCTCTATCTCGACCTCACCAAGGCCACCGGCAGGGACACGGTATGCTCAGTGCACCTCGCCAAGTTCCCCGAGGCCGACGACGCAATGATCGACAAGGACCTTGAGCAGCGCATGGGTATGGCGCAGAAGATCACATCCATGGTTCTCGCCCTCAGACGTAAGGTGAACATCAAGGTGAGACAGCCGCTGCAGGAGATTATGATACCCGCCGTTGACGATGAACAAAAGCGTCATATAGAAGCCGTCAAGGACTTAATAATGAACGAGGTAAACGTGAAGGAGCTCAACTTCGTGGAAGGCTCGGGCATACTCGTGAAGAAGGTGAAGTGCAACTTCCGCACCATGGGCAAGAAGTTTGGCAAGATGATGAAGGGCATAGCCGCCGCCATGGACACGTTGACCCAGGAGCGCATCGCAGAACTTGAGCGCGAGGGCAGCATAAAGATTGCCGTTGACTGCAACGAGGTGATTGTCGAGGCAGCCGACGTGGAGATCATCAGCGAGGACATCCCCGGATGGCTCGTGAGCAACGAGGGCAATCTCACCGTGGCCCTCGAAGTGGAGCTGACCGACGAGCTGTGCAACGAGGGTATGGCGCGCGAGCTTATCAACCGCATACAGAACATGCGCAAGGATGGCGGACTGGAAATCACCGACCGCATCAACGTCACCATCACGCCCTTGGAGCCGATAGTAAAGGCGGTGGAAAGCTATGGCGACTACATCAAGACCCAGGTGCTTGCCGACTCCATCCATCTCGCAGCCAACGACGGCGGCGAAGTGGAGCTTGACGAAATCAAGGCGAATATAAGGGTAGATAAGAGGAGATAAGGGGAGATTGTTAGTAGTTAAGGAGTTAAGGAGTTAAGGAGTTAAGCCAAATGTACAAGCGATAAAAAGTCTTTGCGCTTAAATCCAATGCTCAGGACTAATGGCTTAACTCCTTAACTCCTTAACTCCTTAACTCCTTAACTCCTTAATAAAAAAAATAATAATTTATAAACCAAATAATTGATAATTATGACAGAGGAAAGAATGCGCTATTCTGACGCGGATCTCGAAGAGTTCCGGCAGATAATTGAAGAGAAACTTCGTCTTGCACGCAGAGACCATGATGCAATGATGAGACAATTGATGAACTCCGATGCCAACGACTGTGAAGACACGTCGCCTACATACAAGGTGCTTGAAGAGGGCAGCACCACACAAAGCAAGGAAGAGCTGATACAACTGGCCAACCGCCAGCTGAAGTTCATCAAAGGCCTTGAAGGTGCACTCATACGTATCAAGAACAAGACCTATGGCATCGACCGCCTCACCGGTAAACTCATACCAAAGGAGAGGCTGAAGGCAGTTCCCCACGCCACTCTCAGCGTAGAGTCGAAAATGAGCAGGGACAAATGACGAAAAGTAAGTTTATGGTATCGAAAGGCAGGATGGTCATTATCCTCATATTGGCCATCGTGCTTATCGACCAGGCGATAAAGTTTGGCGTGAAGACCACGATGAGTCTTCACGAGTGCATTCCCGTCTTTGACTGGTTTCGCATCGTTTTCATCGAGAACAACGGCATGGCATACGGCATGGAACTTGGCAGCAAGCTGCTCCTGTCCATCCTGCGCGTGCTCTTGGTGGGAGTGATAAGCCTCTATGCCTATCGCGTGGCACAGAAAGGCGCGCGTACGGGTTTTATCATCTGTCTGTCAATGGTAGTGGCCGGAGCATTGGGCAATATCATCGACGGCATGCTGTATGGACTGGTTTTCAGTGAATCCACATTGGTTGACGTAGCGTCGTTAGTGCCTTTCGGCGAGGGATATGCCTCGTTTCTGACAGGCAAGGTGGTCGATATGTTCTACTTTCCGCTGATAGAATCTACATGGCCCGCATGGATGCCATTCGTGGGAGGCGAGGATTTTATCTTCTTCAGTCCCGTGTTCAACTTTGCCGACGCGAGCATCAGTGTGGGAGTGATCTGGATGATACTCTTCTATCGCAAGGAAGTGAGCGAGGTGTCAATGGACGTGCTGCTGAACCGCGGGAAAAGTGTTGACATCCAAGACCCGGAAAACAGTAACCAAGAGTAAAAAAAGTAGAGAAGAGATGAGATATTGGATGGTTTGCCTGGGGTTCATTGCTCTTATGGCGGGCTGTAAGCCAGGTGTACCGGAAGATGTGATTCAGCCCGACAAGATGGAGAATATCCTGTATGACTATTTCATGTCGAGGGAGATGGCTTCCAACAGTTCCGCAGACGGCAATTCCTCCTTTCGGCGCACGATGTATTTCCATACGGTGCTCAAGAAGCACGGTGTGAGCGAGGCAGAGTTTGACTCGTCGCTGGTTTACTATTACGGTCATTGCGAGGATTTCACTAAGATATACAACCGTGTGGGCGAGAGAATGGAGAACTACGCGAAGTCGATAGGTGTGAACACCAACGGCATGGGCGGCGACATGACGGTCTATTCGGCCAGCGGCGACACCGCCAATATATGGCGCGGTCAGACCGCTCTGATGCTTCTACCGTCAGCACCCTACAACCGCTTTGACTTTGAGCTGCCCATCGACACGACCTATCACCGTGGTGACTCGTTCATGCTCACCTTCTTTGTCAACTACCTGTACCAACAGGGCACAAAGGATGCCGTGGCGTATATGGATGTGAAGTATGACAACGACAGCATAGCCTCATATTCCACCAGCATCAACATCTCCGGACAGTCGCAGCTGCGCATAGGTTCCAACCGCGGGCATGACATCAAGTCCATACGCGGCTTTATACTTCTGAACCGCGGCCGCGACCGGTCGTCCACACTGAAGCTGATGTTCATCGACAACATCCAGTTTGTCAGGTTTCACGCCAAAGAATCATTAAACAATAATGAGCCGTCAATCATAAATGAGTCCGTCAACACGCAAAATAGCAGTTCATCACCTGGTGCTCCCCGACGGGACATGTCAGGGTCAGTCGGTGGTGGAGTTCGACCGCCAGTCGGGCGAGGTGATTCGCTGGTACCCCCTTCTTCAGGAAGAGCCATTCGTAGAGTGGGTGGGGGGGACGTACCGATTAAGATAAATCGTCATGATGAAAACAAGTCAAGTAAAGTTAAAATAACAAAGCGATGAAAAACCTGAAGTTTCGTTTGGCATTAATGCTCTTTATGGAGTTTGCCGTTTGGGGAGCCTATCTCACATGTATGGGCCGTTATTTGGGCAATATAGGCATTGCCGGCCAGATAGGCTATTTCTACTCCATGCAGGGAGTGGTGTCGATATTCATGCCCGCCATCATAGGCATAGTGGCCGACCGCTGGGTGCCGGCGCAGAGGATGTTGGGCCTTTGCCATCTATTGGCGGGAGTGTTCATGCTTCTGACGGCATGGTATGGCGCGACGGCGGAGGGCGGTGTGGAGTTTTCCACCATCTTCAGCCTTTATTCCATGTCGGTGGCTTTCTACATGCCCACGTTGGCATTGTCCAATTCCGTGGCATACAATGCGATGCAGCAGGCTGGTATGGACACGGTGAAGGATTTTCCTCCTATAAGGATATGGGGCACGATAGGATTTATCATCACCATGTGGTTTGTTGACCTTATGGGCTTCCAGGACAACTACATGCAGTTTGTCACTTCAGGTGTCATCGGCATAGCATTGTTCGTGTATAGCTTCACCCTGCCACATTGCGCCGTGGTGAAGGGCGGCGAGAAGCGTTCATGGTCGGAGGCATTCGGACTTCAGGCGTTCACCTTGTTCCGCCAGAAGCAGATGGCATTGTTCTTCATCTTCTCGATGTTGCTTGGCGTGAGTCTCCAGATCACCAACGGCTATGCCAATCCATATATCAGCAGCTTTGCCGCCGACGCCCGCTTTGCCGAGACCTTCGGCGTGCAGCATGCCAATATACTCATCTCCCTGTCGCAGATCAGCGAGACATTCTGCATCCTTCTCATACCCTTCTTCATGAAGCGTTTCGGTATAAAGAACGTGATGCTCATAGCGATGTTTGCCTGGGTGCTGCGCTTCGGTCTGTTTGGCACCGGCAATCCCGGAAGCGGCGTGTGGATGTTTGTCCTGTCGATGATTGTCTATGGTGTGGCTTTCGACTTCTTCAATGTCAGCGGTTCGCTCTTTGTTGACAAGAACACGTCGGCGGATATAAGAAGCAGTGCGCAGGGCCTGTTTTTCCTGATGACCAACGGAATAGGCGGCACAATAGGCGTCATCGTGGCGCAGGAGATCATCAACGCCTACACACATACCGAGGCCATCGGCGACAGTGTGTTCACCGTGGGCGACTGGCAGACCTGCTGGTTCATCTTCGCTGCCTACGCCCTCTGCGTGGGTGTGACCTTCGCGTTGGTGTTCCGTCCCAAGAAGGGGAAGTAAGGGAAGTTGAGTAAATGCGAAACAGAAATAATAATAAATAAAGGATGAGTCAAATGAAGGAAGTAAGATTCTTTTTCGACCCGAATGCCCCGCAGTCGAGCGAGCTGCCCGACGACGAGGCGATGCATGCCCTGAGGGTGTTGCGTCTGAAGAGCGGCGATGAGTTTATGCTTATGGATGGAATAGGCAATTATTATCGTTGCGAGGTGACGTTAGCCGCCACGAAAAAATGTATGTACCGCGTTGTGGAGACTCTTCCTCAGGAGCCCCTGTGGTATGGTGACCTTAACATCGCCATCGGTCCG
Organism: Prevotella sp.; assembly: GCA_034101015.1. Classification (GTDB taxonomy): domain Bacteria; phylum Bacteroidota; class Bacteroidia; order Bacteroidales; family Bacteroidaceae; genus Prevotella. The sequence continues at coordinate 94,238 of JAXEKN010000096.1, read as the reverse complement.
ACTAAGATGATGGACCGCATGGAGTGGCTGGTAGAGAAGGGCACTGAAATCGGATTCAACGGCATCACATTCGTCAACTGCAAGAATTCCGAGCGCCGTGTGGTCAAGACCACCCGACTGGAGAAGATCATAGTCTCAGCCACCAAGCAGAGCCACAAGCCATGGAAGCCCACCGTGTCGGAGATATTGCCCTTCAAGTCATATATTGACACGCCCGTCGAAGGCCGTAAGTATATAGCCCACTGCTATGAGGACATGGAGCGCACGGACCTTTATGACGAACTGCTGAACGCCCCCGTAAAGGACGAGAAGATCACCGTGCTGATTGGCCCTGAGGGCGATTTCGACATCGAGGAGGTCAACTATGCCATTGAAAAAGGGTGGATGCCCGTTAGTCTTGGCAGGAGCCGTCTTCGCACGGAGACAGCCGGCTTGTCGGCCATCATGATGATGAATCTCGCCGGGCGACGTATAGACAATAATAAGGAGAATTGACATTGAAGAAGAACAGAATTATTATAGCCGGGGCTTCACTGTTGGTGATAGTCCTGGCGGTAGTTTATGTGACATTACGCTCATCTGGCAGCAGATGTGAAAATGTTATCCCACGCAATTGCAAGGCGATTGCGCGCATAGATTTCAGTAACCTCCATCTGGATGATGCTGGAGCAACCACTTATCGTGACTGTGGCATAGACTTCACCGCGCAGTCATATCTGTTTGAGTCGGCTGACGGCTCATTCGGCATGGTTGCAAAACTGAAGGATGACGCCGCCCTCAGCTCATGGCTTGACAAGGAGCGCAAGGAGGGCAGGGCAGGCGAGGTCACGGAGCGCAAGGATGTGAGGTTTTGCGTGGTCAGGGATAATTTCCTCTTGGGCTACACCTCGTCGTTGGCATTAGTGATGGGTCCGGTGATGGCAAGCGACCGCGGACAGTTGCAGCGCAGGATGGTGAAGATGCTCACCGGCAAGGATGCAGACGTGGAAGAGTCGCCATTATTCCGGCGTCTGAAGGAGATCGACGCGCCTGTGGCTATAGTGGCGGAGGCCGATGCCCTTCCCGACAAGTTCACGTCGCCGCTGACATTGGGAGTGCCCAAGGGTACGCCGTTGAGCAAGATCTGTCTGTCGGCACGCATAGAGATAACGGACGATGTCATAGTGGTCAACAGCGAGACCTTCTCATTCGACGCCAAGATTGACGCTGCCCTGAAGTCGGCATCGTCATTGTTTAGCAAGGTGTCGGGGAGATACACGCAATATATCTCATCATCCGACATGCTGACCATGGCATGCGGAGTAAAGGGAAGTGACCTGCTCAACATGCTGCGGGGCAACGAGCAACTGCGCGCCATGCTCATTGGCGTCAACACCGCCATCGACATCGACAAGATGTTGAGGGGCGTGGATGGTGACGTGCTGTTGTCCATTGCCGACATGTCAGGCTCCGTCAGTCTTCATGCCGACGTGACCGACACGTCATGGACCCAGGATGTGGACTATTGGAAACGCTCCTGTCCGCAGGGAACAACCATCACCGACGCCGGTAGGCAGTCGTGGCGCTTCCAAGGTAACGGCATGGACATGGAGTTCGGACTGACGGACAATGGCAAGACCCTTTATGTCAATTCGTCGCGACAGGCTGAAGCCAAGCCGATGGACCCGAAAGTGAAAAAGATTGTGGAGGGCAAGAACCTGTATGTCATCATTAATACGGACATGATGAAATGGCTTTCAGAAAGAATAAGAACAGTGGTGATAACAAAATGAACAAGATAGAATTCAGGAATGTATTGCCCGATGTGTTCGCCTCGCGTGATGATGTCAAGTCGGAAGTATGGCTTCAGGACGTGACATTCGAGCGTGGCCGACTGTATTTGGTAGAGGCGGCGAGCGGCCAGGGCAAGAGCACGTTTTGCAGCTATGTCGTGGGCTATCGCCATGACTATAGCGGAAAGATAATGTTTGACACGACAGACATCGCCACATTGTCGGTGTCGCAGTGGGTTGGGATGCGCCAGCGCCATGTCAGTCACCTGTTTCAGGAACTGCGTCTGTTTCCCGAACTGACCGCCTACGAGAATGTAGAGATCAAGAACAAGCTCACGGGGTTCAAGACACGCAAGCAGATAATGGAATGGTTTGACATGCTCGGCATCGGAGACAAGGTTAATGCCAAGATTGGCCACATGTCGTTCGGACAACAGCAGCGCGTGGCCATGGTGCGCAGCCTGGTGCAGCCATTCGACTTCATCCTTGCCGACGAGCCAATCAGCCATCTCGACGACGACAACTCGCGCATCATGGGCGAAATCATGATGGCGGAGGCAAAAAGCCAGGGTGCGGGCGTGATAGTGACAAGCATTGGAAAACATATCGACTTAAACTACGAAAGGGTATATAGACTATGAATTTAGTGTGGAAACTATTGCGCCAGCATATCAGCGTGCCACAGTTTGCTGGCTTCTTCTTTGCCAACCTCTTCGGCATGCTGATAGTGCTCATAGGCTTTCAGTTTTACAGGGACGTGTTGCCGGTGTTCTCACAGAACGATTCGTTTATGGGAGCCGACTATGTCATCATCAGCAAGAAGATCACGTCGGGCACCACGCTCTCAGGACGCACAGGCGCCTTCACCGCCGACGAACTCAACGACGTGGCATCACAACCCTTTGCCACAAAGACGGGAAAGTTCACATCAACGGAATACAAGGTGGACGCGCGAATGGGCATCAACGGCACACCCATAATGGCTTCGGAGCTCTTTTTCGAGAGCGTACCCGACAATTTTGTTGACGTGACATTGGATGAGTGGAAATGGTCGGAGGGCGATAAGACGGTGCCAATCATACTGCCTCGCTCGTATATAGCCATGTACAACTTCGGATTCGCCCACAACCATGAGCTGCCCAAGATCAGCGACGGCTTAGTGGGTATGATAGACCTGAATATCTTCATCCATGGCAATGGGATGAGAGAAGAATACAAGGGCAAGGTAATCGGATTCTCCTCACGCCTTAACTCCATACTGGTGCCCCAGAGCTTTATGGACTGGAGCAACAGGACATACGCCCCAGGAGAGCAAAGCGACCCCACACGACTTATCGTCGAAGTGAAAAACCCAACAGACGAGCGTATCGCACAATATGTGGAGGAAGCAGGATATGAGACTGAGGACGGCAACCTCGACGCGGAGAAGACGACATGGTTCCTGAAGATGACGGTCACTCTGGTGATGTCCATCGGCCTGGTCATCTCCATTCTCAGCTTCTACATCCTGATGCTCAGCATATACCTGCTAGTTCAGAAAAACGCCGCCAAGTTGGAGAACCTGCTGCTCATCGGCTATAGTCCAGCACGTGTGGCACTGCCATACCAACTGCTCACGGCATGGCTCAATATCATCGTGCTGGTGATGGCGTGGGGAATATTGTATATGGTGCGCGACTATTATATGCAGGTGATAGAAACACTCTTTCCCGACATTGACGAAGGCACGATGTGGCCTTCGGTGGCTGTGGGGACAGGCCTCTTCGCCTTCATCACGATAGTCAATGTCATAGCCATCAGGTCGAAGGTGATTAACGTTTGGAAACATAAAAGCATATAGTCATGAAATTCGCAATTTGTCTGTTGATATCATTAGTGGAAGTGTTCAAGGCAATGCCCGACTCAATAATACCGGCATTGTCTGAGAACAACCGTCTCGACATGCTGGACTTCCGCTCGTCAGGAATGAAGGCCGAAGTGGATAATCTTTTCGGGGAGAAATCGGTCATGGACACACTGTCGGCCGACACCTTGGGAATATGCCTGTCCGACAGGATACATGTCGGCATGACTCTCGTACCGTCGCCCGTTGCAACGCCAGATTCGACCACCCACTTGGTGAGGGTCACCACTACATATATGGGTAATCCCACGGAATGGAAGACCGACTATTATACTTCCAAGTGGAATGCTATTAAAATTGATAAAAATGTTAAATGATGTGATTTATAAAGCAATTAGAATTAATAATTCTTAATATTCGTGATTATTACAGTAAAAAATGTAGCTAAATAGAAAAAATAGTGTAATTTTGTACTGTGTTTTTCATGGTATTAGATTATTAAGGTTAATAAAAGGTGGCCAATCGTGAGATTCGCCGCCTTTTTTATTTGTTGTAGTTTCATGTCTTTTTTACAGGAATAGAGTAATTTTTTATGGAAAAATTTGCATAGTTGGGAAAAAAATAGTAATTTTGCACGCAATTTTATGCATAAATAATTATTTAAAGATGAATATATCATATAAATGGCTGAAAGAATACGTTGATTTCGACCTTACGCCCCAAGAGGTGTGCGACGCATTGACAAGCACTGGTCTTGAAGTTGACGCATTGGAAGAAGTACAGAGTATCAAGGGTGGTCTGAAGGGACTGTATGTCGGCAAGGTGCTGACATGCGATGTCCATCCCAATTCCGACCATCTTCATGTGACAACCGTTGACCTCGGTCGCGAAGTCCCCTCACAGATTGTTTGCGGTGCACCTAACGTGGCTGCCGGCCAGAAGGTCATAGTAGCCGACTTGGGGTGTGTGCTATATGACGGTGACAAGGAATTTGTCATCAAGAAGTCCAAGCTACGCGGCGTGGAGAGCTGCGGCATGATTTGCGCGGAGGATGAGATAGGAGTGGGCACAGACCATGCAGGTATCATAGTGCTGCCGGAGGACGCACCCGTGGGACAGCCAGCAGCGGAGTATTATCACTTGGAAAGCGACTGGCTCATTGAGGTTGACATCACGGCAAACCGCTCGGACGCCCTGTCGCACTGGGGTGTGGCGCGCGACCTGTACGCATGGCTCCGCGCAAACGGAAAGACCACAACGCTCCATCGCCCCGACTGCAGCGCATACAGCGTGGACAATAACGACCTGCCCATCGACGTCACCATCGAAAACCAGGAGGCATGCAAGCGATATGCTTGTGTCAGCATCACGGGATGCGAAGTGAAGGAGAGTCCTGAGTGGCTTCAGAACAAGCTGCGTGTCATCGGTCTGAGACCAATCAATAATATTGTTGACATCACCAACTACGTGATGATGGCTTACGGACAGCCAATGCATTGCTTTGACGCCGACAAGGTGACCGGCAATAAGATTGTAGTACGTACACAGCCCGAGGGCACGAAGTTTATCACTCTCGACGGCGAAGAGCACACCTTAGGACTGCATGACCTCAGCATCTGCAACGCAGAGGAGCCCATGTGTATAGCCGGTATCTTCGGCGGTAAGGGAAGCGGCACATACGAGACCACAACCAACGTGGTACTGGAAAGCGCATACTTCCATCCCACATGGATACGCAAGAGCGCACGCCATCATCAGCTGAGCACCGACTCCTCATTCAGATTCGAAAGAGGCATCGACCCCAACGGCACTATTTACGCCCTCAAGCAGGCTGCCATCCTCTGCAGAGAACTGGCTGGCGGAAAGGTGTCGATGGAAATCAAGGATGTATATCCCAAACCTATTGACAGTGCTCATGTAAGACTTGATTATGACTATGTCAACTCATTGATTGGCAAGGTGATACCTGCCGACACCATCAAGTCAATATGTGATAGCTTGGAGATGACTATTACAGCCGAGGATGAACAGGGTATCAACATCGACGTGCCGCCATACAGGGTGGATGTACAGCGCCCGTGTGACGTGGTCGAGGACATTCTCCGCATATATGGATATAATAATGTGGAAATACCTACCCAGCTCAAGGGCTCACTCGTCATCAAGGACGAGGAAGACAGAAAGCACAAACTCGCCAATCTCGTGGGCGAACAACTCGTGGGAGAGGGATTCAACGAGATACTCAACAACTCGCTGACCAAAGGCGCATACTATGACAACCATAACGCATGGCCCGCTGAGAACAGTGTGAGGATAATGAACCCGCTGAGCTCAGACCTGAGCGTGATGAGACAGACCCTGCTTTTCGGCGGACTGGAAAGCATCGAGCACAACGCAAAGCGCAAGAGCCAGAACCTGCGCTTCTTTGAATACGGTAACGTTTACCATTACGACCCCGAAAAGAAGGACATCGACAACCCCATGGCTGCTTATACCGAGCAGTATCACCTCGCCCTATGGGTCACGGGTAAGCGCGTGGAAGGCTCATGGGCGCATCCCAATGAGGACTCGTCATATTATGAGTTGGTGGCATACGTGGAGAACGTGTTCAGACGCATCGGTCTCACACAAGGCATGACCGTCAGGAAAAAGAGCGACAACGACGTCTTTGCAGCCGGTGTGGTGATAGAAAACCGCGGCGGCAAGCAACTTGCCGAGATGGGAATACTTTCGAAGAAGACCCTCAAGGCTGCCGACATCGACCAGCCTGTTTATTACGCCGAGCTCAACTGGACGGCACTCATGAAGGCAACAAGGAAAAACGAGGTTCTATATACAGAGATCAGCAAATATCCCGCAGTGAGCCGCGACTTGGCACTACTGGTTGACAAGAGTGTGGAGTTTGCAGATATTGAGACGATAGCACGCCAAAGCGAAAAGAAACTTCTGAAGAACATCGAACTCTTTGACGTCTATGAAGGAAAGAACCTTCCCGAAGGAAAGAAGAGCTACGCAGTCAACTTTATCCTCCAGGATGAGCAGAAGACCATGGGAGACAAGCAGATCGAGGCTATCATGAGCAAGATAATATCAAATCTCAAGAACAAGCTACACTGCGAACTGAGATAACACATGACGACAAGAAGAGTTTGAAGAAGTAAAAAATAAATTATAATATAGCAATAAAATGGGAAGAGCATTTGAATATCGTAAAGCTACCAAGCTTAAGAGATGGGGCCACATGGCCAAGACATTCACCCGACTGGGCAAGCAGATTGCCATCGCTGTAAAGGCAGGCGGACCGGAGCCTGAAAACAATCCTGCACTGCGCTCAGTGATAGCAGTGTGCAAGCGCGAGAACATGCCGAAGGACAATATCGAGCGCGCTATCAAAAACGCAATGGGCAAGGACACCAGCGACTACAAGAACGTGACATACGAGGGATATGGACCTCACGGAGTGGCTGTCTTCGTGGACACCCTGACTGACAACACCACACGCACGGTCGCAGACGTTCGCTCTGTGTTCAACAAGTTCAACGGTAACATGGGAACAACCGGTTCGCTGTCATTCCTCTTTGACCACAAGTGTGTGTTCACATTCAAGAAAAGGGCCGACGTCGATATGGACGACTTCATCCTGGAGATGATTGACTTCGGAGTGGAGGAGGAATACGACGAGGAGTATGATGAGGACAAGGACGAGACCACAATCACCATCTATGGTGAACCGACAAGCTACAATGAGATCCAGAAGAAGCTTGAGGCTGACGGATATGAGGATGTCGGTGGTGAGTTCACATATATCCCCAACGACCTCAAGGACGTTGACGACGATGCGCGTGCCACTATCAACAAGATGGTGGAGAAGCTCGAGGAGTTTGATGACGTTCAGACTGTATATACAAACATGAAGCCTGCTGAAGAATAGTCTTCAGGTTTCTTCATAGAATTTTTGATTGACAATAAAGCCGTAGGTATCTATCTGATAGAATCCTACGGCTTTATATTTTTAGCTTATGTTGTTTTCGAAAAATGTAAAGCGGCGCTTTAGGGATTGTAAAGCGGCGTTTTAGGGATTGTAAAACGGCGTTTTAGGAGTGTTAAAACGGCGTTTTAGGTTTCTTAATTTTTAAATCACAGCTTTGTGTACTTCGCGAATTTGAGGAGCAGTTGTTTGGTGCCGCAGTTGCGAAACTCAACAGTGGCCTTGCAGTTGTCGCCGGTGCCTTCCACCTTAATGACATTTCCGATGCCGAAGCGAGTGTGCTCGATGGTGTCACCGGCAATGAGCGGCGAGGCGGGGGCAGGGGATGGAGATGGCGATGAGGGAGATGTTGTCGAGTATCGCCGGGATTCTGAGCTTCTTGGAGCTTCTGAATATCGCGGAGCTTCAGAATATCGCGGAGACTCAGAATATCGCGGAGTTTCAGAATACCGCGGGGAATGAGAATACCGTGGAGACTCGGAATACCGTGGAGACTCGGAGAATTTGGGAGATCTGGAAGAGTCGAGAGATGAGCGGTCGGTCTTGATGAGTCGCGGGTCTATGTCGCGGATAAACCGTGAGGGCGAGTCAAACTCCATCCTGCCGTATCTGAACCTGTTTTGAGCACAAGTGAGATAGCAGTGCTTCTCGGCTCTTGTGATGGCCACGTAGAGCAGCCGGCGCTCCTCCTCCAGTCCGCGGATGCTTTCGCAACTCATGGGAGAGGGGAATATGTTTTCCTCAAGACCAACGACGAAGACCGTCCTGAACTCCAGTCCCTTGGCTGCATGGATAGTCATCAGCATCACCTTCGGTTCGTCCTCCTCACCCTCAGAGTCAAGGTCGGTCATCAGCGACACATCCTGCAGAAAATCGCTTAGGGAGACATGGTCGCCTTCGTCGGCCTCACGCCTTCCCTCGACAAAGTCGGACAGTCCGGAGAGAAACTCCTCGATATTCTCCTGCCGGGCTATATCCTCAGGCTCCTTTCCGGCAAATACATCCTTTGAGATACCACTTTCCTGAATGATGTCCTTGCCAAGGGTATATGCGTCTTCAGCCACGCTTCGTCCTATCCATGTCTCGACCATGGAGCAGAAATGGCGCAGCTTGGTATGTGTGGCCTTGCTAATATCCAGTCCGCACGACTCGGAATTATTGATCACCCGCCAGATGCTGGTGCCTATTTGGCCGGCCTTCTCGATAATCTTGTTGACGGTGGTATTGCCAATGCCCCTTGCAGGATAGTTGATGATGCGCTTTATGGCCTCCTCATCATCAGGGTTGGCCACGACGCGATAGTAGGCGATGATATCCTTTATCTCTTTTCTCTGATAGAAGCTCAGGCCGCCAAAAATGCGGTATGGTATATTCTGCTTACGCATGATTTCCTCAAAGCTGCGGCTTTGGGAGTTGGTGCGGTAGAGGATAGCGAAGTCGCTGTACATACAACTCTCGTCGCGCCTGATTTTGGATATCTCATTGCACACAATCATGGCCTCCTCCTTGTCGCTGTAGGCATTCTTGAGAATGATTTTCTCGCCGGTCTCGTTTTGGCTGAACACCTTCTTCGGTATCTGTCGCTGATTATGTCTGATGAGACTGTTGGCGGCATCCACGATGTTCTGAGTGGAGCGATAGTTTTGTTCCAGCTTATACAGACGGGTGTCGTCGTAGGTCTTTTGGAAACTGAGGATATTGTCGATATTGGCACCGCGGAAACTGTATATGCTCTGTGCGTCATCGCCAACCACGCAAACCTTCTGTCTCTCCTTGGTCAGTTGGTAGATGATGGCCTGCTGGGCGGAATTAGTGTCCTGATACTCGTCCACGAGCACATACTCAAACCTCTCGACATACTTGCGCCGGATGTCCTCATGCTTTTCGAAAAGCAGGTAGGTCTGGAGCAGCAGGTCGTCGAAGTCCATGGCGTTGGCCTGCTTGCATCTCTCGGCATATTTTAGGTAGATGTCCTTTATGGAAGGCATCCTTCTCTGCATGTCGGTGGTGATGGCCTCGCCGGAGTTGGCATATTGGAATGCCGTGATGAGATGGTTTTTCGCCATACTGATCCTGTCGGCTACGGTGGCTGGCTTGTATTGCTTCTCGTCGAGACCCATCTCCTTGATGATGGCCTTGACGAGCGACCGTGAGTCGGCCTGGTCGTAGATGGTGAACTGCGGGTTGAATCCTATATGCTGCGCCTCTACCCTCAGTATGTGTGAGAAGATGGAGTGGAAGGTGCCCATGTTGAGATATCGGGCGTCGCGACCGATGATGGTCTCTATGCGGCTTTTCATTTCACGTGCAGCCTTGTTGGTGAAGGTGAGAGCCAGGATATTCCAAGGCTTGAGCTGCAATTCGCTGATGAGGTAGGCTATCTTGTAGGTCAGCACCCTGGTCTTTCCTGAGCCGGCGCCTGCTATAACGAGTTGCGCGCCGTCGCAGTATTCCACGGCAGCGCGTTGACTCTCATTCAGTTGATACAGTAAATCTTCGCTTTTCATTTATATCTTCTTATTTCAATGCGTCGCCCACTTGTGAGGCGATGGCCTTCATGCCTTTGATGCTTGGGTGGCCATTGATTTTGTCAATGTCGTGAAGTTCGAGGTATTCCACGTCATAATGCTTGCAAATAGTACGTACCGACTCGTTGATGTCGTCAGACAACTCACTGTTGAGAATGAAGAGAAGCCTGACGTTGGGATAGTGTTTCTTCAGTCCGTCGAGCAGACAAGCCATGGCTGGCCTGAAGGTATATAGCTCTTGGTCGGTCCAGTCGGAATATTTGTATTTTCCGATAGGGGAGCGGGCCCAGCAGTCGTTGGTGGCTCCAAAGATGAGGATGATATCGGGACAGCCGAGAAATCTCAGTCTGTTGACAAACGAGCGGTTCTTGTAGTCTTCGCCCCTGTATCCTGTGAAGCAGATGGTTGACCCAGAGAATGAGTTGTTCTTGTCGAGCCGCCATCCCTTCTTGGTGATTAGTTGGTGCCACCAAGTCTGTTCGACTGTCATGACGTCGGTGTTGTCGTGCTTGCCTTTCCGGTACCACACCTCATTTGAGTCGCAGGAGAGATAGTTTTCGAATGTGCTGTATGAGTCGCCGAGTATCGACACCGCAGGCCGATAAGCACATGACGACTGTGCCCATAACATGGACACAGTCGTCATTGCGAATATAAGGGATATTATTCTTTTCATTTATTTATGTTTTTGATGTACTCAACTATTTGAAGTTAATGAAGTTAAAGAAGTTAAAGACAATAGTCTTTTAGCTTCTGTCAAGGACTTCTTGAGGCTTGGACATACGTCCTTTAACTTCTTTAACTTCCTTAACTTCTTTAACTTCCCAAAAAGTGATGTCCGATTTAGAATCTATAGCCGAGGGTGAGCAGCAGCTGATGGCGCTTGTCGCTGACCTTGCATGCCTGGAAATTGTTGTTGGGAAGACAATCGGCGTTGTCCCTGTCGAGACTGTCGTAGAATGGTGAGAACACGCCGTTGGTCGTGGAATACTGATAAGCCAGGTCGATGCTGAAATTGTCAATCTTATATCCAAGACCCGCCGTTATCCTGTATGTGTCCTCCCAGTTGGTGAAGTCCGACTGCGACTGGTAATATACTCCGTAGGAGTCGAGTGTGCCGTCCTTCACGCCAGTCTTCTGATACATCGGCGATACATAGTTGAATCCGAGTCTTACGGCGAGAGCGTCATCGGGCTTGAACTCCGCACCCAACTTGACTGTCGATACACCCCTGAGTGTCTGCTTGGTATGCTGGTTGGTGGCATATTCGCTGTAGCTGTCCTCATTGCCGTAGTAGTCATATCCGTCGTTGACGCGGGTGTCAGTGCATCCATAGTCGGCATATTCGTAAGATGCTCCGAGGGCAATGTTTTTTCCGATGGTGTGTCCAAGGCTTGCGCCGAATTTCCATGGAGTGTAGAGCTTGAACTCATACTGCTCGTTGATGTCGGGATCGAAAAGGTTTTGGCTGCCGTTGACCAGCATGTTGGTGTAGTTGCGGGTCTTGAGGTCATACCATGTGGGGGTGCTCACTGACAGTCCGATGCGGAAGGGCGACTCAGCCACGGGACGGAAGATGAGTCCTGCCTGCACGTCAACTCCAGTACCTGTTATTTCCCTGTTATCGACGATTTCAACGTCAGCGCCGTCAAGGGTTTCAAGATATGATGAATATCCGCTGTAGTGGACATCCTTCACGCCTACGGTGATACCCCAGTAGATACGATCGTTGGAGTTGCCGCTGATGTTGAAGCTGTAGTTGCCGATATATCCCGACTGCTTCCGGTACATGTCGTAGTCCTTTCCGTCGCAGGCATAGAAGACATTGTCGTTCTCGTCATACAAGAAGTTGTTGAAGTAGAGATAGTCCAACTGGCTGAACTGCATATAGTCGGACAGAATGGTACCGTCGTCGGCCATTCGGACAAAGTTGTTGTTTGTGGCAAACTTATTGTATGACAGCTTGTTTTGGGCAGCACCGTTGAGTTTTCCCACAGCGTTCAGTATCTGGTTGAAATTGCGGTCCTTGGAATAGTTGAACGCGAAGTTGAGGAATGACTTGCTGCTTGTCCTTGTGGAGTAAACGAAACCAGCCTGGTCGAAGCTCGCCACGGTGGGGTGGTCGCCGGTCATGGCATTGGCATCCTGCTGGGAGACAAGGCCGAATGACGTGTTGATGGAAGAACTGCGAAAGAGTCCTATACCGGCGGGGTTGGTGTTGATGACAGAGATATCTGCACCGAGAGCCTCCATGGCTCCTCCCATACCAACATATCTTGCAGTGCCGTTGAGCTGCGGCTTTAGCAGGTTGGCGTTTTCGTATGTCTCCTGGGCATTGGCTGTCATGACAGCCATTCCCATTAATCCTAATAATATCTTTTTCATGTTTTAATCTTACTGTATTTTTTTAATGAATAATGTTTATCAGTTACTTTAATGTCAAAATGTAAATCATTGTCACAGAGGGTTATCTGCGACCTCCGCCAGAACGGCTGCCTCCGCCTCCGAAGCCACCGCCCGAACGACTGCCGCCACCGCTGAATCCTCCGCTGCGCCCGCTACTGAAGCTGCTTCCGCCACTGCTGACACTGCTGCTTCGGCTACTGCTGTTGTTGCTGTATGAGGCATTGTTGTTGCCGGAGCGGCTGCTTCCCGCGTATCTGTTGTTGAATCCGTTGGCATCAGATGTTCTTGACCTTGAGCTGAAGCGGTTGTTGGAGCCAAGTCGGTTGTTGATATTGCTTGAACGGTCGCGGTTGGCTATTCCCGAACTGATGCTTCTTCCTGAGCCGAATGCCGACTGCGGTCTTACGCCACGTCCACTGCCGCCTCCGCCATGGTTGGCTGTGCCAGTGCGCCCGGTGCCGTAGTATCCGCCGTGGCTGTGTGCAACGCCCCCGATATAGTGATAATGGTCATAAGGCCATCCCCAGCCCCAGCCCCAATAGTCGTAGAAGGGGTGGTAATATCCGGAATACCATCCATAGTAACCGGTGTACCATGGGTCATACCAGAAGCTGTAAGGTGAATACCATGAAGAATAATACCAAGGGTCCCAATAGGAACTCCATCCGTACCAACGTCCGAACCGGCCGTCGTTGTAGCCGTGCCAGTAGGCATTGCTCACCTGATAACCGTCCCACATGGCCATCCTTCTGGTGTATTCATAATCATCGTCAGTGTCGAGGAAACGCTTGGTTGATTTTTGTCCCAATTGAAGTGTGTCAATAGGGTTGCCCAACGAGTCGATGGCAATTATTTCGCTTTGTCCAACCGACTCCTTCTCCCAGCATTCAGTATGGCCGCGGCGATTGTATTCATCAACGGAGCGGTTGCTTCCTGAATAGTATGTGTCCTTGGGTATGCCGTATTCCCTCTTCACCTTCTCGACGTTTTTCTTCGACGGGACGAAGTAGAGGTCGTCCTGAGCTATTGAGGTCAGAGGCAACAAGGCTGCCAGGGTTGACATAATGATAGTCTTTTTCATGTCTTAATCTCCTTACTATATATTAAAATGGTTAATACTCTTTATCTTCGGCAAAGATAATCATTTTCTTTGAAAACAAGCGGATAAACCATTGAAAAATGTGTTAAATGCACGCATTTTTAACATTAATCGGATGATTTCCCGTGTTTTCGCTGCAAAATTACGATTATACCAGCTATTATGACGGAGAAATCTCCTATTATTTGAGGGGGATTTCCCTATTATTGTCATAAATATCATTTTTTTCTGCAAAAAAGTTACGAATTATTTGTTTGTTTGGGGAATTTTATATAACTTTGCACCCGAAATCGCGGTAAATGCTGCGAAATCGTAATAAAATCGATGTTTAACATTATAAAAGAATATACATAAATGAATAATTTTGGACTTCTACACATTATTAATATTATTATTCGACTTCGCAGAGGGGTTGGAAGTGAAAAGGTGTGTATGTAGTTCATCAATGTGATATATTAGAAGCCTTTCTCACTTCCATGTGGGGAAGGTTTTTTTATTATTGAATAATTAAAGAAAAAAGATATGAGCGACAGACTATTTATTTTTGACACGACGCTTCGGGACGGTGAACAAGTCCCGGGATGCCAGTTGAACACAGTAGAGAAAATTCAAGTGGCAAAACAGTTGGAAAAACTTGGAGTCGATATCATTGAGGCAGGATTCCCTATATCCAGTCCCGGTGATTTCAATTCAGTGATTGAAATATCAAAGGCCGTGACATGGCCGACAATATGCGCCCTGACACGTGCGGTGGAGAAGGATATTGACGTGGCGGCAGAGTCATTGCAATATGCCAAGCACAAGCGTATCCACACCGGAATAGGCACAAGCGACTCGCACATCAAGTACAAGTTCAACAGCAACCGCGAGGAAATTATCGAAAGGGCGGTTGCAGCTGTGAAGTATGCCAAGCGCTATGTAGAGGATGTGGAGTTTTATGCTGAGGATGCAGGACGCACTGACAATGAGTATCTCGCACGTGTGGTGGAAGCCGTGATTAAGGCGGGCGCCACCGTGGTCAATATCCCCGACACGACCGGTTATTGCCTGCCATCGGAGTATGGCGAGAAGATCAAGTATCTCATGGAGCATGTTGACGGCGTGCACAATGCCATCATATCAACCCACTGTCATAATGACCTCGGCATGGCCACGGCCAACACGCTCAGCGGTGTGCTCAATGGCGCACGCCAGGTGGAAGTGACAATCAACGGTATTGGTGAGCGTGCAGGAAACACTTCACTTGAGGAGATAGCCATGATTCTGAAATGTCATAAGGATGTGGATATCGACACCAATATCAACACCACCATGATTTGTCCGACAAGCCGCATGGTGTCGAGTCTGATGAATATGCCCGTGCAGGCCAACAAGGCCATTGTAGGCCGCAATGCGTTCGCACATTCCAGCGGTATTCATCAGGACGGTGTGCTCAAGAACGTGTCCACCTATGAGATTATCAACCCGAAGGATGTCGGTCTTGACGACAACTCCATCGTGCTGACAGCACGCTCGGGCAGGGCGGCACTGAAGTTCAGACTCGGCGTACTCGGTGTGAAGATTGACGACGAGGAAAAGGTGGACGCCATCTATCAGAAATTCCTGCGTCTGGCCGACCAGAAGAAAGAGGTCAACGACGATGACATACTGATGCTCGCAGGTGCTGACACTGCAGAGAGCCGTGCGGTGAAGCTCGACTTCCTACAGGTGACAACTGGTATGGGAGTGAAATCCGTCGCAAGTATCGGACTGGATATCTCTGGTCAGAAGTTTGAGGAGGCAAGCACTGGCAACGGTCCTGTCGATGCCGCCATCAAGGCTCTTAAGAAGATCATCCAGAAGCACATGACCCTCAAGGAATTTACCATACAGGCCATCAGCAAGGGTTCGGACGATGTGGGCAAGGTACACATGCAGGTGGAATACAACGGCAATGTGTATTACGGCTTTGGTGCCAACACCGACATCGTCACTGCGTCGGTAGAGGCTTATATAGACTGTATCAACAAGTTTAGAGGATAAATACATAATTAGGATAATATGAACACATTATTTGACAAGATTTGGGACAAACATATCGTGCAGCAGATAGAAGACGGTCCCACACAACTTTACATCGATCGCCTCTACTGTCATGAGGTGACATCACCACAGGCATTTGCCGGTATGCGTGAGCGTGGACTGAAATGCTTCCGCCCCGACCATATCTATTGTATGCCCGACCATAACACTCCCACCCATGACCAGGACAAACCCATTGAGGACCCAGTGTCAAAGAAGCAGGTGGATACACTCGCCAAGAATGCCGCAGACTTCGGGTTGACTCACTATGGCATGATGTCGCGCGACAATGGCATTATCCATGTGGTGGGTCCGGAAAAGGGACTCTCGCTACCAGGCATGACTATCGTTTGCGGCGACTCGCATACCTCTACTCACGGTGCAATGGGAGCTGTAGCGTTTGGTATCGGAACATCTGAAGTCGAGATGGTTATGGCCTCACAGTGCATCCTTCAGCAGAAGCCCAAGTCGATGCGAATCAATATCAACGGCACACTGACAAAGGGAGTCACACCAAAGGACGTGGCCCTGTATCTCATGTCGCAGCTGACCACATCCGGTGCCACAGGATATTTCGTGGAATATGCAGGCCAGGTGGTGAAGGACATGACTATGGAAGGACGCCTGACACTATGCAACCTCTCCATAGAGATGGGAGCGCGCGGTGGCTTTGTGGCACCCGACGAGACTACATTTGAATATATCAAGGGCAGAGAGTTTGCCCCCACTGGCGAGGCATGGGACAAGGCAGTGGCTTATTGGAAGACGCTGAAGAGCGGTGACGACGCCGTGTTTGACAAGGAACTCAACTTCGACGCCGCCGACATTGAGCCACGCATTACATACGGCACCAATCCAGGAATGGGTATCGGCATCACAGAGGCAATCCCATCTCTGTCGGATATCGACGAGGCCGGCAAGGCATCATTCACCAAGTCGCTTGAATACATGGGATTCACCGCGGGAGAGACGCTTTTGGGTCATCCCATCGACTACGTCTTCCTGGGAGCATGCACCAACGGACGCATCGAGGACTTCAGAGCTTTTGCTTCCATTGTCAAGGGCAGGAAAAAGGCTGATAATGTAGTGGCATGGCTTGTGCCCGGTTCATGGGCTGTAGATAAGCAGATACGTGAGGAAGGACTGGACAAAATATTTGAGGAAGCTGGCTTTGCCATCCGCCAGCCCGGTTGCTCGGCCTGTCTTGCCATGAACGACGACAAGGTGCCGGCAGGAAAGTATGCCGTCAGCACAAGCAACCGCAACTTTGAGGGACGCCAAGGACCTGGTTCACGCACCATACTTGCCTCGCCCCTTGTTGCTGCCGCAGCTGCAGTGACCGGCAAAATCACAGATCCGAGAGAGTTGTTAAGTTGACAAATGCTAACCATTTTTTAAAGACGATTGAAGAATGAAACAGAAATTTGACGTTATAACAAGTACATGCGTGCCTCTTCCATTGGAGAATGTCGATACCGACCAGATCATCCCCGCACGTTTCCTGAAAGCTACTGACAAGGAGGGTTTCGGAGAGAATCTCTTCCGCGACTGGAGATATGAGAAGGACGGTACGCCAAAGAAGGACTTTGTGCTCAACGACCCGACTTACGGCGGATGTATCCTTGTGGCAGGCAAGAACTTCGGTTCGGGTTCGAGCCGTGAACATGCTGCATGGGCAATTGCCGGTTATGGATTCCGAGTAGTGATCAGCAGCTTCTTCGCAGACATTCACAAGAACAATGAGCTCAACAACTTTGTGCTGCCTGTAGTGGTGAGCGAGGATTTCCTCGCGGAGCTGTTTGACAGCATAAAGCAGAATCCGAAGATGGAGGTAAGGGTGGACCTGCCTAACCAGACTGTGACAAACACCGCCACAGGGCGCAGCGAGACGTTTGAAATCAACGGATACAAGAAGCACTGTCTCATGAACGGTCTTGATGACATCGACTATCTGCTTGAGAACAAGGATAAGATAGAAACATGGGAAGCGCTGAACAAATAAGCCAACCACGAAGGGGCATACAGCCTTTTATAGAAATAATGGACTGTACGCTCCGCGATGGTGAGCAGACAAGTGGCGTGTCATTCCTTCCGCATGAAAAGCTGATGATAGCGCGTATGCTTCTCAATGATGTCAATGTGGACCGCATTGAAGTGGCTTCCGCACGTGTGTCGGACGGCGAAAAGGATGCGGTCAAGATGATATGCCGATATGCCAGACAGATAGGCAAGGGCAACAGTGTGGAGGTACTGGGCTTCATCGACAACCACCAGTCAATAGACTGGATTGACGAATGTGGCTGCCACACTGTCAATCTCCTGTCAAAAGGGTCGCTGAAACATTGCACACAACAACTTGGAAAGACACCCGAGGAGCATATCGCCGACATCGAGGACACCATCATCTATGCCAAGTCGAAGGGAATCACCGTCAACCTCTATCTCGAGGACTGGAGCAACGGCATGAAGGACTCTCCTGAATATGTCTATCAACTGATGGATGCCTTGTGTGACAGTGGAGTGAAACGGTTTATGCTCCCTGATACATTGGGCATTATGAATCCATTGCAGGTGATAGAGTATTTCCGGAAGATGCTGAAACGATACCCCAACACGCACTTTGACTTTCACGCCCACAATGACTATGACCTTGCGGTAAGCAATTCCTTGGCAGCAGTGCTTAGTGGAGCCAAGGGACTTCATGTGACGGTCAACGGATTAGGGGAGAGATGTGGCAATGCACCATTGTCGAGCGTTCAAGTCATTCTAAAGGACCAGTTTTATGCAAAGACAAGCATACATGAGGAAAAGCTCAATGCCATCAGCCGTCTTGTGGAAGGTTACTCAGGCATCGCCATAGCACCCAACCAGCCTATCATCGGAGATAATGTCTTTACCCAGGTGGCTGGTGTTCATGCTGACGGTGACAACAAGGACAATCTTTACTGCAATGACTTGGTGCCGGAGCGATTCGGACGTAAACGTGAATATGCTCTTGGCAAGAACAGCGGCAAGGCGAATATCGCCCGCAACCTCCAGGAGTTGGGACTTGAACTCACCCCTGAGCAGACACGCCGCGTCACTCAGCGCATCACTGAACTCGGCGACCGCAAGGAGATAGTGACACAGGAAGACCTTCCGTTTATCGTCAGCGACGTGCTCAAGCATGCCGCTCCAGAAGACAAGGTGAAACTGGTCAGTTATATGGTCTCATCTGCTTATGGCTTGAAACCGCTTGCGAGTGTCAAGGTGGAAATCAACGGCATGCAGTATGAGAGTGACTCCACTGGAGACGGACAGTATGACGCCTTTGTGAAAGCCCTCCGCAAGATTTACAAGGAATATTTGGACCGCACTTTTCCCATACTCGAGAACTATGCAGTCAGCATTCCACCGGGAGGACGCACTGATGCACTTGTGCAGACAGTCATCACATGGCGCAATGGTGACAAAATATTCCGCACCCGCGGTCTTGATGCCGACCAGACAGAGGCAGCCATTAAGGCAACATTCAAGATGCTGAACCTTATAGAAGAATAATATGAAATTTTGTAAAAATACATAGAATATGAAATTGAAAATAGCTGTTCTCGCGGGCGATGGTATTGGTCCCGAGATTATGGAACAAGGCGTGGCGGTGATGTCTGCCGTGGCCGAGAAATTTGGACATGAAGTGGAATACAAGGAAGCTCTCTGTGGAGCGCATGCCATCGACGAGGTGGGCGACCCATTCCCCGAAGAGACCTTCAAGACATGCGAGGAAGCCGACGCTGTGCTCTTCGCTTCTGTAGGCGACCCTAAGTTTGACAACAATCCCTCGGCGAAGGTTCGCCCTGAGCAGGGACTTCTCGCCATGCGCAAGAAATTGGGCCTATATGCCAATATACGTCCCGTGACAACCTTCGACTGCCTCGTACACAAGTCACCACTGAAGGACGAGATAGTAAAAGGTGCCGACTTCATCTGCATTCGAGAACTCACAGGAGGAATGTACTTCGGAAAGAAGCAGGAACCATCAGTCAATGCCGATGGTGTGGAAGAGGCTCTCGACACCAATTACTACACACGACCCGAAGTGGAGCGTATCCTCCGTGTGGGATATCAGTATGCACGACAGCGTCGCAAGCATCTCACCGTCGTGGACAAGGCCAACGTGCTTGCATCCAGTCGTCTGTGGCGCAAGGTGGCACAGAAGATCGCACCGGAATATCCCGATGTGGAGACCGACTATATGTATGTTGACAATGCCGCCATGCGTATGATTCAGGAACCGAAGTTCTTCGACGTGATGGTCACTGAAAACACATTCGGCGACATCCTCACTGATGAGGGTTCATGCATTACAGGGTCGATGGGACTACTGCCTTCGGCCTCCACAGGCAGCAGTACTCCCGTCTTCGAGCCCATCCATGGTTCGTGGCCACAGGGTAAGGGACTGAACATTGCCAATCCATTGGCACAAATACTTTCAGTGGCTATGCTCTATGAGTATTTCGACCTCAAGGAAGAGGGTGCTCTCATCCGCAAGGCTGTTGACGCTTCTCTCGACCAAAATGTCCGCACACCAGAGATTCAGGTTGCCGGCGGAGAGAAGTACGGCACGAAGGAAGTGGGTGCATGGATTGTCGATTTTATCAAGAAAGCATGAACAAGGTGATATTAACCATGCTGCTGGCCTTCATACAGGCTGGCAGCATTTATTCAAAAACACAGAAAGAATGGCGCGACTCGCTTTCTGTGCTCAACCGTCAGATTATGACATCGGATTATTCTTCCGACCTCTATCTGCGCAAGGCTGCCGTAAACCTCGAACTCGAGCAGTGGGACTATGCCATCGAGACATACAACGACATCCTGAGGCGTGAACCTTCAAATCCCGCTGCTCTATTCTATCGTGGTTATGCACATGGCAAACAGCGTCGATATGAACTGGCTGCCAATGACTATCGCTCTTTCCTCAAGGTCGCTCCCGAGAATGTCGATGGAATGCTTGCATTGGCATTCATTTGTATCAAGCAAGGCAAGAAAAAGGAGGCAATGGATAACTACAACAGAATCATCGAAATATTCCCCGACCATTCCGTCGCCTATGCCTCAAGGGCTCTTCTTGAATCACAGGACGGCTTTCTTGATGCCGCACTGATGGATTGGGAAAAAGCCATCGAGTATGATTCCAATAATATCGACTATATAGTGTCGAAGGCTGAACTCCTAATCAGGATGAACCGCAAAAAGGACGCACACCGTGAACTCGACACGGCTGTCAGGATGGGAGCCTCGCGTGGACAATTACGTGAATATTTCGACAAACTCAAATAAATTTGGTCAGTCAGTCATTTTACAGTGGTGTCGAAAAGAATATCCTTTTTTGAGGCTGACCGATAGACATAGCGGAATGAATATCCCGCATCCCTATAGGACTTAAGAGACGTGGAATTGTGAACCTGATTGATGAGGGTCTTTTTCATGTCGGTTTTGGCGAAGACCTTTGGGTTGTCGGCCAAACCGGTGGCTGTGTACCAATAACCTATCACATGACGCTCACGGTCAAAGGTCATACTGTCTATAATAATGTTATCGTCAATTCGAGACGGACATTTCTTGCGGGTAAACTCACTTACTTCGCGTGCACACTTATCCTCCATAGACTCCTGACAAGAGACAAGGATAAAAGAGGCGACAAGTGACATCAATACATACTTCTTCATAACCTTAATTATATATATTATTAATGATTTAGAGCTGCAAAGTTACAAATAATTGTTCTAAATCAATAATATTTCATTAAAAAATGGCAAATTATCCAAGATTTTGGTCATTTTATTTGCATAAATCAATTTTTTATATTAAATTTGCAACTTAAAATTGAGAAATATCAATGGATAAGATAAGAAACTTTTGCATAATAGCGCATATCGACCACGGCAAATCAACACTTGCCGACCGACTGTTGGAATATACAAACACCATAAAAGTGACCGAGGGACAGATGCTTGACGACATGGACCTTGAGCGCGAAAGAGGAATTACCATAAAAAGTCACGCCATACAAATGGAATACATACGTGGTGGTGAAAAATATACACTCAACCTTATAGACACTCCAGGACATGTTGATTTCTCCTACGAAGTGTCGAGGAGCATAGCGGCCTGTGAGGGTGCACTTCTCATAGTGGACGCCACGCAGGGTGTTCAGGCGCAGACCATATCTAATCTTTATATGGCTATAGACCATAACCTGGAGATTATACCGGTGATCAACAAAATAGACATGCCGAGTGCAATGCCTGATGAAGTGGAAGACGAAATAGTGGATCTGATTGGTTGCGACCCGGAAGACATTATTCGTGCAAGCGGTAAGACGGGAGAAGGAGTAGCAGAGATATTGGACGCCGTCGTTGACCGCATTCCCCATCCTGTAGGCAACAACACAGCACCACTTCAGGCATTGATATTCGACTCTGTGTTCAACTCGTTTAGAGGTATCATAGCATATTTCAAAATAGAGAACGGTACTATCAGACAGGGCGACAAAGTGAAGTTCTTTAACACAGGAATGGAATACACCGCAGACGAAATAGGTGTGCTGAAGATGGACATGATACCACGCAAGGAACTGTCAACTGGTGACGTGGGATATATTATAAGCGGTATAAAGGACTCAAAAGAGGTCAAGGTGGGAGATACCATTACACATGTCACAAAGCCCTGCGAGAAAGCCATAGACGGTTTCCAGGAGGTCAAGCCAATGGTTTTCGCCGGTGTCTATCCCATTGACCCGTCGGAATATGAGAACCTGCGCGCATCGCTTGAAAAGCTACAGCTGAACGATGCTTCGCTGACATTCCAGCCTGAGTCGTCGATTGCATTGGGATTTGGATTCAGATGCGGATTCCTCGGGCTGCTCCACATGGAGATCGTACAGGAAAGGCTCGACAGAGAGTTTAACATGGACGTCATCACCACAGTACCCAACGTGTCGTATATGTGTTATGACAAGCAGGGTGGGGCGAAGGAAGTTCATAATCCATCGGGATTACCTGAGCAGACAATGATTGACCATATTGAGGAACCGTACATCAGGGCCTCAATAATCACGGCTGCCGACTATATCGGTCCGATTATGACTTTATGTCTTGACAAGAGAGGCGAACTCATCGACCAGCAATATGTGAGTGGAAATCGTGTGGAACTGCATTTTATGCTGCCACTGGGCGAGATAGTCATCGACTTCTACGACAAGCTGAAGAGCATCTCCAAAGGATATGCATCCTTTGACTATCACATAGACTGCTTCAGGCCTTCCAAATTGGCAAAGCTCGACATATTGCTCAATGGGGAGCCAGTGGACGCACTGTCAACTCTCACGCACCAAGACAATGCCGTGACATTCGGAAGGAGAATGTGTGAAAAGCTCAAAGAGCTGATACCCCGACAGCAGTTTGACATTGCCATTCAAGCTGCCATCGGAGCAAAGATTGTGGCGCGAGAAACAATAAAGTGTGTCCGCAAGGACGTGACAGCCAAATGTTATGGAGGTGACGTCAGCCGTAAGCGCAAACTGCTTGAAAAACAGAAAAAAGGCAAAAAGAGAATGAAACAGATAGGCAACGTGGAAGTACCACAAAAGGCCTTTCTCGCTGTATTGAAACTTGATTAATAACTTTAAGCAATGTATAGAAAGATGGCATCAATAGGTATTACGAGACGCGATGTAGCCAGGGAACTGGCCAGACGTTACAGTACAATGACCCACGAAGAGCTCGACATGCTGGAGAGTATTCTCGTGCCAATGAAATTTCAGAAGAACGACATTGTTCTTGCTGAAGGTGAGACATGCACCAATTTCTATTGGATTGTCAAGGGCTTGCTTCGACAGTTTTACTTCAAAAACGGCAAGGAGGTGACTGAACACATGAGTACGGAAAATTCAATCGTCATGTGTATAGAAAGCCTATTTAATGAAGAGCCAACCAGTTTGCAGATTATGTCGCTTGAACAGACTATTCTCTTTGGCATACCACGCCAGCAATTGGAGGCAGTAGCCATGAGAAGTGTGAACATACAGATATTATACCGCAAGATACTGGAGGAGTCACTCATACAGAGCCAAGTGAAGGCGGACATGCTGAGATTTGCATCTGCACAAGACCGCTATTCGCGACTGGTTAAGACTCAGCCGCAGTTGGTGTTGCGTGCTCCGTTGGTTTATATCGCCAGTTTGTTGCAGATGACTCCGGAGACCCTTTCACGTGTACGCACCGCCTCACTTCTTGAGAAGTAAGGCGACTGGGTGCAGCTATAATTGTGAAAAGCGTTCCGTCAGTTTTCTGCGAAACATTCTTCCGACCTTGATAAAGTCTATTCGTTCGAATGGCGGATAGAATACACATGTGTTATCGACTACTTCCACAAGGTAGTCGATATTTATTATTGACTTCTGGCTCACCTGTATAAACCTGTGGTCGATTCCAAGGATAAGGTCGCACGTGGCAGTCCGCTTCATTGTGATAGGGTCTTTACGTCCAGCTACGAGCACCTCCCACTGACGTATCTCATGATTGTACTGAAAAGCACAGATATCGTGGATATGTACAAGCCTGAAATCTGTAGGATTGACATATATAAGCATTTTGTTCTTGTCATACTGACTGTTGACAGTCTCCATCAGAGGCGACTGCTCGTCATTGTTTTTCTTTTCTATCACGCGCTGGATTACATTTCTCAGCTCACGGTCGTCGATTGGTTTTGTCAGGTAATCGAAGGCATTCATACGGAATGCGGACAACATATATCCTGGATGAGCCGTGTACATAACCACCTGACACCATCCCTTGACAGTGTGATTGAGTTGTGAAAGAAACTCCAGCCCAGAGAGGTCGGGAAGTTCCACGTCGAGAAAAATCAGTTCTGGATTCGTTTCGGCGGCAAGATGTATTCCCTTACTACATGTATTGGCATACCCGAGGACACTGATATCCTCGTACGTCTTGAGCTTGTTGACAAGAACCTCTACAGAGGCTACATTGTCGTCAATGATGATGGTTCTCATTTTTCCTACTTCTTTAATAAATATGCGATATCATTTGGCACGACTATGGAGGCGCGACATCCCTTGACATCACCTTCAGGCGACGTGAGGTTGCTGATATGAAATTCTAATTTCCCCTTACTACGATCGTTGACTATGGCAAGAGTCTGACGGATTACCTTAAGGCCCGTCGCAATGGGGGTGTCACATTGGTGGCGTATGTCAAAGCCAGGACCATTGTCTTCTACATCAATAACAGTGGCATTGCCGTTGTTAGTGACTCTAACGGAGAGTTTTTTTTGACCGTCACCGCACTTTATCCCATGCTTGATGGCATTCTCAACAAGAATCTGCACAAGCATTGAAGGGACCACAACTTTGGATATGTCACACTGAACATCGAGCTTGAAATCAAAATCTTTGTCGATGATACGTTTCTCAAGAGCCACATATTGGTTGATGAAGTCGAGTTCGTCCTGAAGATGAATAAATAGCTGACTCATGACATCAAGGCTGCATCTGATGATATGCGACAAATCCTGCAATGCCTTTTCATCCTTTTCCTTGCCTACAATCTGATGATTTAGCAAGTTGAAAATGAAATGTGGTGAGATGCGCTGCCTGACATTCTCAAGTCGCAGCATCACCATGTTTATATGGTGTTGTAGGCGTCTTTTGCGCAAGTAAAGCATAGAATATGAGAATGCAAGGACGAGAATGATACAGATCATAACAACAAATGCGAGTGTGACCTTTGTCTTCATCATTTCCTCGTTTTTCTTTTCCAAGGCAAGCTGATGATGAAGCATAAGTGTGTCGGCTGTAAATCTTGACATAATCTCAGCCGTGCGCATATTGAACTTGTTATGGGCAAGGGAGTCCTCTTCGCGCCTTGTCTGTTGTGTTAGAAGGAGTGCATTGCGCCAGTCGCCTGTCTTCTGGTAATATTCAGTGAGGTAGCGCGAACGTATGTTCTTTATGCTCTGTTCTATCGGCTGCGTGAAATGCTCTTTAGACATGATTTCCGGCACCTTGGCAAAATCGCCCTGACGCACAGCCACACCAATCCTTATAGTGCCTATGTAATATAGACATACCTCAACATTGTATTTCCTATAGAATGGTTCTGCCTTGTCAAGCAGGATTGTGGCACTGTCGGTATTGCCGATGTTGAGATATACATCCGCCATGTTTATACGACAGAGGTAGGAGTCGGCAGCATCATTTCCCTCATGTTTTTCTATCACCTGCTGCATACGGCGGAACATATTCAGGGCCTTGTGGTATTCCTTGTTGAAATAAAAGAGATTGCCATAATTGTTTAGGAAGTATATCTGCATATTGGGCTTGAGAAGATGGATGTTTTTCTCAGCCTTTTCATAAAACTTCATGGCTGATGTGTAATCCTGCATGGCTGTGTATATTCTTCCGAGTCCCATATAAATGCTGGCTGTCTCTGTGACGGGTATGTTGAGTGAGTCGGCAAGAAAGAGAGCACGCCGATACCAAAAGGCTGCTGACGGCATGTCGTCACGCAATGCGTAGGCATCACCAAGGTTGGCTGCGGCATCAGGGGTCTTGAAGAGATAATCGCTCTGCATCATGAGGTCGTATGACCTTCGGAAGAGGGTTAGGGAGGAATCATTGTTGATGCGCATCTGATGGTAATAAGTGGCTCTCAACGTCAGGGCTCTTGCCTTTAGTCCGTTAGCCCGCTTGTCGGTGGCGGGGCGGGATGATGCAAATCGCCATACATGGTCGGCATAATAGAGCAATGAGTCTATGGGATTGGCCACAGTATATCTCATTCCTTTTTCCACCATTAGGTCGTAATAGTCCATACTGTCGGTAGTGAGAAGGAGGAGACTGTCGCAAATATGGACATAATGGTCATTTCCCACACCGATGGTGTCAGAGAGCATGTGCATGCGGGATGCCTGCTGTGTGCTTCGGATATTCTTGTCACATCTGTCATCACACGACACAAACAATGCGGATGCAGTTATCGCTATGGTGAAGAGTATATGACTATATTTTGCCATTTTCTTTCAATTTTATGTTATGGTTTCGTATTTTATCGATGCAAAAGTAAACAAAATATTGCAAAATGCAAAACTTTTAGTTATTTTTTTCGTTTTTTCTTGTGTAAATCGAAAAATAGCCGTAAATTTGCACGCAAAAACAACATTAAACAGTAATCAATATGTGTGGAATAGTAGGATACATAGGAAAAAAGGACGCGTTTCCCATACTTATCAAGGGACTTCGACGCCTTGAGTATAGAGGTTATGACAGTGCAGGAGTCGCTTTGATTAATGGCGATGGTCAACTTAACGTTTACAAGACTAAAGGAAAGGTTGACAATCTTGTAGAGTTTTGTAATGACAAGAATGTAAGCGGCACTATAGGAATAGCCCACACACGATGGGCGACCCATGGTGAACCTTCATCAGTCAATGCACATCCCCACTATTCACAGTCAAAGAATCTGGCCATCATTCACAATGGCATCATCGAAAACTATGCAGACTTAAAGAACAAGTTGATGGCAAAGGGTGTATCATTTGTCAGTGATACAGACACGGAGGTATTGGTCCAACTAATAGAGTATATCCAGGAACAAAAGAACACAGACTTACTTACAGCCATACAGCTTGCCCTTCATGAGGTTATCGGTGCTTATGCCATTGCTGTGCTCGACCGTCGCGACCCTGACCAGATTATTGCCGCGAGAAAACAGTCGCCATTGGTAGTAGGTATCGGAGATGAAGAGTTCTTCATTGGATCAGATGCCAGTCCTCTTATAGAATACACCGACAAGGTGGTATATCTTGAGGACGGTAATATCGCAGTGATACGCAGGGGAAATGAACTGGAAGTGCTGAACATTTACAATAGAAAAATCAATCCTGAGATACAGACCGTCGATATCAATCTTGGTCAGATAGAGAAAGGTGGATATCCACATTTCATGCTTAAGGAGATATTCGAACAGCCAGACTGTATCACCAACTGCATGCGTGGACGAGTTAATGTGGATGCCGACAATGTGGTGCTCAGCGCAGTTATCGACTATAAGAAACAATTGCTTAATGCAAAGCGCTTCGTCATCGTGGCATGCGGAACTTCATGGCACGCCGGACTCATCGGAAAGCAAATCATAGAGAACCTTTGCCGCATACCTGTAGAGGTGGAGTATGCATCGGAATTCAGATACCGCAATCCCGTCATCACTGCCGATGATGTAGTCATAGCCATATCACAGTCGGGCGAAACCGCCGACACTCTTGCCGCCGTGAAGTTGGCTAAAGAACATGGGGCATTTATATATGGCATCTGCAATGCCATAGGTTCGAGCATACCAAGAGCTACAGACACCGGCAGTTATATACACGTGGGCCCTGAAATCGGTGTGGCTTCAACAAAGGCTTTCACCGGACAGGTGACAGTATTGTCAATGCTTGCACTCGCACTTGCAAAGGAACGTGGCACTATCAGCAATGAAGACTATCACAAGATGGTAAGCGAGTTACACTCAATACCCAAGAAGATGAAGCAGGTTCTGAAACTGAACAACCGTATAGCTGACCTCAGCCGTACATTCACATACGCACGCGATTTCCTATTCCTCGGACGAGGATACAGTTATCCTGTGGCTCTTGAAGGTGCTCTCAAGCTGAAGGAGATAAGCTATATCCATGCAGAAGGGTATCCAGCTGCCGAGATGAAGCACGGACCAATTGCTCTCATCGACTCCGACATGCCTGTGGTGGTTATTGCCACACATAATGCCATGTACGAAAAGGTGCTGAGTAATATACAGGAAGTCAAGGCCCGACAAGGCAAAGTAATAGCCATCGTCAGCAAAGGCGACGATACCATAAGTCGAATAGCTGACGAGGTAATCGAGATGCCAGAGACAATAGAATGTCTTGAACCGTTGCTCTCGACGATACCGTTGCAGATGTTAGCTTATCATATCGCAGTGTGCAAAGGCAAAAATGTTGACCAGCCGAGAAACCTCGCGAAGTCGGTCACGGTAGAATAGTAATCTACACCTTCATATAATATAATAAATAAGAATGGAACAACTAAAACACGAATGCGGAGTGGCGATGATCAGACTGTTGAAGCCACTTAACTACTACCAAGAGAAATACGGCACGTGGATGTATGGCATCAACAAACTGTATCTCATGATGGAAAAACAACATAACCGCGGACAAGAAGGGGCGGGCATGGCTTGCGTGAAGCTCGACACCCCTCCCGGCAACGAATATATGTTCAGGGAAAAAGCGGAAGGCTCAAATGCCATCACCGAAATATTCAAGACTGTTCAAAAGGGGTTTGCCAATCTCACTGCTGAGCAATTGTCAAGTGCAGAATATGCCAAGAACAATTTAGGATTTGCAGGAGAACTTTATATGGGACACCTCAGATATTCAACTACGGGAAAAAGCGGATTGAAATATGTGCATCCATTCTTAAGACGCAATAATTGGAAGGCGAAGAACTTATGCCTATGCGGTAATTTCAATATGACAAACGTCGATGAGATATTCGACAAAATTACAGCAATGGGACAGTGTCCGAGAATATTCAGCGACAGTTATATAATGCTTGAATGGATGGGACACAGACTCGACCGAGAAGTGGAGCGCAACTTCATCAATGCAAAGAACATGACCCTTACTGGCACTGACATCACACAATACATCGACCAACATGTGGATATGGCCAACGTGCTGCGCACTACAATGCCTGACTTCGATGGAGGATATGTCGTCTGCGGATTGACAGGAAGCGGTGAGATGTTCGCAATGCGCGACCCATGGGGCATTCGTCCTGCATTCTATTATATTAATGAAGAAATTGCCGTTTTGGCTAGTGAAAGACCGGTGTTGCAAACCACCTTTGACCTCAACTGTGAGGATATCAAGGAACTGCAACCCGGTCATGCTATGATAGTGAGGCGAGACGGAAAGGCTTCTATAGAAAAAATACTGGAACAACGCGGAGATTCAGCTTGCTCGTTTGAGAGAATATACTTCAGTAGAGGTTCTGACAGGGATATTTATCAAGAGAGAAAACGACTTGGCGAACAATTGATGCGGCCAATATTGAATGCAGTGGAAGAGGATGTGGAGCACACCGTCTTCTCTTTTATTCCCAATACAGCCGAAGTCGCATACTATGGTATGCTAAGGGGATTCAAAGAATATACAAATGAACTGAAGATAAAGAAGATAGAAAACCTTGACCATAAACCTACACACGAAGAACTGCAGATGATCATGCACAGCTATGTGCGTTCGGAAAAGGCTGCATGGAAAGACATCAAGCTAAGGACTTTCATCACTGAAGGCAACTCACGCAACGACCTCGCATCACATGTCTATGACATCACTTATGACGTGTTAGAAAGAGGTGTCGATAATCTTGTCATTATTGATGACTCGATTGTCAGGGGGACAACACTAAAGGAAAGTATCATCAAGATACTTGACAGACTTCATCCGCGCAAAATCGTTGTTGTATCCTCATCACCACAAATACGCTATCCAGACTATTATGGCATAGACATGGCCCGACTGGAAGAGTTTATCGCCTTTAGGGCATGTATAGAACTGCTTAAAGAGCGTGGAATGCACAATTTTGTTGACGAAGTGTATTTAAAGTGCCGAAAGGAGATGAAAAAAAACAAGAACGATATGGTATGTATAGTAAAAGAACTATATAAACCATTTACAGTTAAGGAATTAAATGAAAAAATGGTGGAACTGCTTAGACCAGAAGGCGTGAACACCCCCATAGAGATAGTGTTCCAAAGCATAGAAGGCCTTCACAAAGCTATTCCCAATCATAAGGGCGACTGGTATTTCACAGGAAACTATCCCACGGCGGGAGGCATTAAACTAGCCAACCAGGCGTTCATCAACTACTACGAAAAAGTTTATCAGTACTCAACAAAGTTCTAAACACCAAAATGAAGAATGTAACATTAGTCCTCGAAGACGGGACAAAATTTCACGGAAAGTCTTTTGGCTATGATAACCCCGTAGCCGGAGAGGTTGTATTCAACACGGCTATGATGGGATATCCAGAAAGTCTCACTGACCCATCATACGCAGGTCAATTGATGACTCTCACTTATCCGCTGGTGGGAAACTATGGTGTGCCTCCGTTTTCGGTGGAGGCATCAGGTCTCGCCACTTTTATGGAAAGCGACAAAATTTATGCATCGGCAATTATTGTTGCCGATTACAGCGAAAGTTATTCACATTGGAATGCAGTAGAGAGCCTTGCCGACTGGCTTAAGAGGGAGCATGTGCCTGGTATTACGGGAATCGACACACGACAACTTACCAAGGTGCTCAGAGAACATGGTGTGATGATGGGAAAAATCATCTTTGATGACCAACCAGACAATATACCAGAGGCAGAATATGAAGGGGTCAATTGGGTGGACAGAGTGAGCTGCAAGAATATTATACGCTACAATGAAGGAGCAGGAAAGAAAGTGGTGCTTGTGGATTGCGGTGTAAAGAACAATATCATTCGCTGTCTTGTCAACAGAGGTGTTGAGGTGATACGTGTGCCATGGAACTATGACTACACGTCTATGGACTTTGACGGTCTCTTCCTTGGCAATGGCCCTGGTGACCCAGACATGTGTGAGGATGCTGTCAACATAATACGCCGACAGATGTCGCTAAGCCGAAAGCCTATTTGCGGTATATGTATGGGTAACCAGTTGCTTGCCAAGGCTGGAGGAGCTACTATATACAAACTGAAATACGGACATCGCTCACACAACCAGCCTGTTCGTGAGGTTGGTACAAACAGATGCTATGTCACCAGTCAGAATCATGGATATGCAGTGGATGCCAAAACGCTTGGCAGTGACTGGCGAGAATTGTTTGTCAATATGAACGATGGAAGCAATGAAGGTGTATGCCACAAGGACTATCCATGGTTTACAAGCCAATTTCATCCAGAGGCATGCTCAGGACCCGTTGACACGGAATTTATGTTTGACAGATTTATTAATACATTAGAATAGATATAAGACAATGAAAGACGATAATATAAAGAAAGTGTTGCTCTTGGGTTCGGGAGCATTGAAAATTGGTGAGGCGGGAGAGTTTGACTATTCTGGTTCACAGGCTCTCAAGGCACTAAGGGAGGAAGGCGTGAAAACTGTGCTCATCAATCCTAATATTGCCACTGTACAGACATCTGAAGGAGTTGCCGACCAGATTTACTTCCTTCCAGTGCAACCCTATTTCGTGGAGAGAGTGATACAGAAGGAAAAACCTGACGGCATATTGTTGGCCTTCGGCGGACAGACTGCCCTCAACTGTGGTGTGGAGCTATATCGCTCAGGAATATTAGAAAAGTATGGGGTGAAGGTACTTGGTACACCTGTACAAGCCATTATGGACACTGAGGACAGAGAACTCTTCGTGGAGAAACTCAATGAGATCAACGTGAAGACCATCAAGAGTGAGGCTTGCGAAACAATTCAACAAGCACGAAAGGCTGCCGCCGAATTGGGCTATCCTGTAATCCTTAGGGCTGCCTACGCATTGGGAGGTCTCGGATCGGGATTCTGTGACAATGAGGAAGAACTCGACAAATTAGCTGAGAAAGCTTTCTCTTTCTCGCCACAAGTTCTTGTCGAAAAAAGCCTGAAGGGATGGAAGGAAATTGAATATGAGGTGGTGCGCGACAAGTATGACAACTGTATAACAGTCTGCAATATGGAAAACTTCGACCCTCTCGGCATTCATACAGGAGAGAGTATTGTAATTGCACCATCGCAAACACTCACCAATTCAGAATATCACAAACTACGTGAATTGTCCATCAAGATAGTCAGACACATTGGTATAGTGGGAGAGTGTAATGTGCAGTATGCCTTTGACCCACAGAGTGAAGACTATAGAGTTATAGAGGTAAATGCTCGCTTGAGCCGTTCGTCTGCATTGGCCTCAAAAGCAACCGGTTATCCCCTGGCCTTCGTAGCCGCTAAATTAGGTATGGGGTATGGATTGTTTGAACTGAAAAACTCTGTCACCAAGACCACATCGGCATTCTTTGAGCCTGCACTTGACTATGTGGTTTGCAAGATACCGCGATGGGATCTTTCAAAGTTTCGTGGCGTAGATAAGGAGTTGGGCTCATCCATGAAGTCTGTGGGTGAGGTAATGGCAATAGGCCGCAACTTCGAAGAAGCCATCCAGAAGGGATTGAGAATGATTGGTCAGGGTATGCATGGATTTGTCGAGAACAAGGAATTAGAGATTCCCGATATAGACTCGGCATTGCGTGAACCTACGGACAAGCGTGTCTTCATCATTTCCAAGGCAATGCACAAGGGATATAGCATCGACCAGATCCACGAACTTACTAAGATTGACAAGTGGTTTTTGGAGAAACTTAAGCACATCATTGATATTGACGAGCGCATGAAGGCTCTTGGCAATATTAACAATCTTGACAAGCAACTTCTTTTGGAGGCAAAGGTGTATGGCTTTACAGACTTCCAAATAGCACGCGCCGTGGGACTTGAGGCAGAACTCAACAGCATGGCCAAGGCATCTATCGTGGTACGCAACCTCCGCAAGAACTATGGCATTCTCCCTGTAGTCAAGCAAATAGATACATTGGCAGCGGAATATCCTGCACAGACTAATTATCTGTATGTCACGTATGCAGGAGTGGCCAGCGATATACGATTTGAAAATGACAAGCGCTCTATCATCGTCTTGGGCTCAGGTGCATATCGAATAGGTTCGTCTGTGGAGTTTGACTGGTGCGGTGTGCAGGCCCTTAACACCATTCGTAAGGAGGGCTATCGCTCTGTA
The DNA here is from genome assembly GCA_034101015.1 of Prevotella sp. GTDB lineage: Bacteria > Bacteroidota > Bacteroidia > Bacteroidales > Bacteroidaceae > Prevotella. Next base: position 60,640 of record JAXEKN010000096.1, on the reverse strand, counting down.
ATGATCAATTACAATCCTGAGACAGTGTCAACTGACTATGACATGTGCGATAGGCTGTATTTTGACGAACTCACCTTTGAGCGTGTTATGGACATCATAGAGATGGAACAGCCGTATGGCGTGATAGTAAGTACTGGCGGACAGATTCCTAATAATCTCGCCATGCGTCTTGACGAGCAGCATGTTCCCATTCTCGGTACATCCGCAAAGGATATTGACAATGCCGAGGACAGGGCTAAGTTCTCGTCAATGCTCTCGCGTAATGGCATTGACCAACCTGCTTGGAGCGCACTGACATCTATGGATGACATTAATAAGTTTATTGACGAAGTGGGATTCCCCGTGTTAGTACGTCCCTCATACGTTCTTTCCGGAGCTGCGATGAACGTTTGTTCAAATAAAGAGGAACTTGAGAAATTCCTAAAGTTGGCTGCCAACGTCAGTGAGGATCATCCAGTTGTGGTCAGCCAGTTCATAGAACATGCCAAAGAGGTGGAGATGGACGCTGTGGCACGTAATGGTGAGATTATTGCTTATGCCATTTCTGAGCATATCGAGTTTGCCGGTGTCCATTCAGGAGATGCCACCATACAATTCCCACCACAAAAATTGTATTGCGAGACAGTCCGTCGTATTAAACGAGTAAGCAAGAAAATTGCTGAGGAGCTTCATATCTCAGGACCTTTTAATATTCAATTTTTGGCAAGAGAGAATGACATAAAGGTCATTGAATGTAACCTGCGCGCATCACGTTCATTCCCGTTTGTAAGCAAGGTGTTGAAAATAAACCTTATAGAACTTGCCACTAAGGTGATGCTCGGACTAAATGTTGAGAAACCTGCAAAGAACCTCTTCGACTTGGACTATGTGGGTATCAAGGCAAGCCAGTTCTCATTCAACAGACTTCAGAAAGCCGACCCTGTACTTGGTGTCGATATGGCATCCACTGGCGAAGTAGGATGTTTGGGCGACAATACATCCACAGCATTGCTTAAGTCCATGTTGTCTGTAGGACATCGCATTCCTGAGAAATCCATATTGCTTTCAACTGGTAGTGCAAAACAGAAGGCTGAGATGCTGGATGCCGCAAAGATGCTTGTCAATCATGGCTACAAGCTGTATGCCACTGGCGGCACATCAAGATATCTGACAGAAAATGGCATTGACAATGAACTTGTATATTGGCCTTCGGAGAGTGGACAGCCTCAAGCCATAGACATGCTGCATGACCATAAGATAGACATGGTGGTAAATATCCCCAAAGACCTCACACAGGGGGAATTGACCAATGGATATAAGATTCGTCGTGCCGCCATTGACCTCAATGTGCCACTTATCACTAATAGCCGTTTAGCTTCTGCCTTTATATACGCCTTCTGCACAGTGAAGCTGGAAGATATCGGTATCAAGAGTTGGGAGGAATACAAATAAGATGTTTATTGCATCTTGTTGATATAAAATAAATCATGCAGACATCATTCTCATAATGACTGTCTGCATGATTTTTTATATTCCGGTTGAAATATGTAACTACTAAACACTCCTGGGCATGAGTAGTTACATGCATATAGCACAGCTCCCGGAAATTCTTTTTTCAGTTCCTGAAAGTTTATTTGCCAGTTAGCAAAAGTTCATCTGCCAACTGGCAACAAACCACAAAACTGCCATCCTGATATCGCAAGGACAAGGCATTCAGTCGATAAAGGACAAGGCATTCATAAAGTTAAACCACTGTTATTCTTTTGAATATAGACGTCTTACTGTCGAAAACAGTAAAACAACTACTCATGCAAATTATGAATTCTTATTTCTTAACCAACTGCAAACCCAACTTCATTCCCTTGATGTTTTTTGAAAGGGAAAGAATTGATGAGAGACTTGAATTTGTGGCATTCTGAGCTCCCATGCTCTGTACAAGAGTGAGAAGTTTGGTGGCGTCAGTGACGAATAGAAGATTATTGCCTTCCTTTTGGGTTGTGATGTTCATGCTTTTGCTCTTACCTGTATATGTTGACGTATAGGTGAGAACAAGTTTTTGGTCTTTAACAGCCCACTTGCCTTTATATGTCTTCTTTTTCAGTGTCTCTGAGAAAGTGCCATCGCTTTTGAATGTTATGGTGAAGTTTCCTTTGCTAATGCCATACTTCGACAGTGTGGTCTGAAGTTTTGTTTCCAACTTGTTGGCTGCATACTTAGCAGCAGCGGTGGACAAAAGGTTGTCCGATTCAAACACAATGGCAGGTGAGTCGTAAGTCCATGTTCCGACGATATTGTCTTCTGAAGCCTGCTTATTAGACGAGAAGATGGAGGTTATGCCAGAGATAATGTCGCTGGTTGAGGAACCACTTTCTGATACACCCTTCAGAATGTCTCCAAGAGACTGGGCATGAGTGCCTGTGGCACCGAATAGAAAAGCACTGACAAGTGCAATTTTAGTGATAATCTTTTTCATTTCTTTATAAATTAGGATTAAATTTCATTGCAAAATTACTATTTATACTTGAATTATCAAAGAAAAATGGACGAAATTTTCTATTTTAGTATAATTTATACCATATTTATTTTTTTAATTAGTTTTTTTATGTAACTTTGCAACCTATGAAAAGATATTTATCCATTCTTATACCCTGTTATAATTATATCTGCATACCGATTGTAGATGAACTGTCACGCCAAGCTCAGTCAATCAGATATTTGACTTATGAGATTGTTGTGATTGATGATGGAAGTACGGAAAAGACAATGGTCGAAGTCAACAATCAGATTAATCGTATGTGCAATTGCAGATATGTGGTTCTTACCAATAATATTGGTCGTGCTGCAGTGCGCAACCGTCTGGCAAAGGAGGCACAGTATAGTAATCTTCTCTTTATAGATTGTAAGCATCATTTGCCTGATAGGCATTTTATTGAACGCTATCTTCAATATTACGACAATGATGTGGTCAATGGAGGTGTGCGTATTGTTGGCAACGCGGACTTGCTCGGTGGAAACTTAAGGTTTTTATATGAATTGTCAATAAAAAAGAATGATAATGCTTGTGAAAGAAATAATGAAGAATACAATGATTTCCACACTGCCAATTTCATGGTAAAGAAGAACGTGATGCAGCATTGCCATTTTGACGAATCCATAGTGAGATATGGATATGAGGATGTGCTTTTCGGTCGTCAGCTTAAGGAAAAAGGGTATCATATAACCCATATAGATAATCCTGTGCTTTTTTCACATTTTGAATCCAACAAGGCTTACATAAAAAAGACAGAGGAGGCTATGATTACACTTCATGAGCATAGAGAAGAACTTCATGACTATTCTTCATTGCTCAAAAAGGTGGACATTCTAAAAAAATATGGAATATATTGGCCTGTCAAGGTGGTGATGAAGTGGAGTCTGCCATATATACGCAGACGCTTGGAAGGCAAGCATCCGCGTGTATGGCTTCTGCAAATGTATAAGTTGGGCTATATCATAAACTTGACATAGCTACGGTCGTCAAATGAAGAAAAGCCCGACTTAAATGCCTTGGTGGCAATGAAAGGAGCCGATGTGTTATCGCCAATGTTGAGAGGGTCTTTCTCTCGTTGCTCAGCAAGTGCTCGCTCCGATTCGGCCAGGGTTGGGCGAAGTATCGGATAACCATCTGATGCCATAATAATAGTCCATGGTTCGAAATCGAATGTAAACACCTTAACTTTTTGTCGCGGTATCTTGAATCCATCTATCACGGCATAATCTATATTTTGTTTTTTCAGTGCATCAAGCATCATCGGGATAACAGACTGACGAGCAATGTCATCATTGAGCAATGACTCTACTGAGGCTTCACCAGAAGCAAGTAGTTGACGTACACGGTCTGCTCGAGACTTGGCGACAACCGACTCATAGGGTTTGGGATTATCAAAATACTCAAATTCGGATGCATTGCCTTCCGCATTCGTCTTTCCAACAAGACACTGACAGTCGCCAATAATCCACAGTTGGCGCTGAAGACGACTGAAGACAATACAAGAGGCGGTGATACGCTCCTCTGGATGAGCAAGGTAAAAATCCAACTTACTCTTGGAGTATTTCTTTCTGACCGCATTTGTCACCCCTCGTAAAAACTCATCAACAGTAATCGACGCAGGTGCATGTCGTATGTATCTTGCGATCGTTTTCATGCAAAGTCTTCCATTGCTCGTCCAACGTGATACTCTCGTAGTGGCCTTTGATGTACTTCCGTCGATGACAGCTATGAAATCATCAGTGATGACGATGCCGTCCTCTGACTTTTTCTTCGGATTTTTTCCTATTGTCTGTTTTTCTATTATTTCTATTTTTCTCATTTCTGTCATTTCTCTGATGTCTCATTTCTAATAATTTTCCATTATCATCACATGTCTTGCTTTGGCCGTGAAATCTGGCGTTTTTTATTCCAAGTCTGCTAATCAGGTCAGAACGGTTAATCATACGTAGAGTATGCTCAATATTACGCTGTTCTTCTGGTTTATACCAAAAAAAGAACTGCCGTTGGGCAAGTTTATCATGCGGTGTCTTTGCACTATAAACAGGCTGTAGAGTATAAGGGTCATAACCAGTAAACCAGGTTTCCGTACTTACTGTCATCGGTGTCGGGGTAAAGTCCTGAACCTGTTCGAGATGAAAGTCCATCCCTTTGGTAATTACAGCCAATTCTGCCATGTCTTCAGTGGTGCAGCCAGGGTGAGAACTGATGAAATATGGGATAATCTGCTGACGAAGGTGATTCTCACGGTTAATCCGGTCAAAGATTGCCTTAAACTGTATAAACTGCTTGAATGAAGGCTTTCGCATCAGCATCAGCACATTATCACACGTATGTTCCGGAGCAACCTTTAGCCGGCCACTGACATGGTTGACAATCAGTTCACGCGTGTATTCTTCCACTGAGCGGTTGGTTGATTCATCCTTGCTCTTGTGGAGCAAAAGGTCGTAGCGCACACCACTACCAATAAAACTCTTCTTAATCTCAGGTATGGCATCGACTGCTCTGTATATATCAAGCAGTCTATTGTGGTTGGTGTCAAGATTAGGGCATATCTGGGGATGAATACAACTTGGGCGCTTACATTTCTCACATGCTTTGAGATTACGTCCTTTCATTCCATACATATTGGCTGACGGACCGCCAAGGTCACTAAGGTAACCCTTGAACCCAGGCATAGTTGCCACTTGTTTGACTTCCTTTAAGATACTCTCCTTGGAGCGGCAAGTGATAAACTTGCCTTGATGTGCTGAGATGGTACAAAAAGCGCATCCTCCAAAACATCCTCTGTGGATATTAACAGAGAATTTTATCATCTCATACGCAGGTATCGTCTTGCCTTTGTATTTGGGATGTGGCAGACGAGTATATGGGAGGTCAAAAGTTGCATCAAGTTCCTCTGTAGTCATAGGCGGGTAGGGAGGATTGACTACAACCATTTCATCTCCCACCTGCTGAAGAAGACGATGTGCATGCATCATATTGGACTCTTCCTCTATGTGACGGAAGTTTTCTGCTTCCGATTTCTTGTCCATCAGACATTTTTCATGACTGTGAAGACATATGTCATCCGATGTAATACCACCAGGGACGTCATCGGCGGGACAAAGAAACACGGTCTGAGGAATGTCACTAATACATGACAATGGAATGCCTTCATCCATCCTTCGACATATCTCAATTATAGGTTTTTCTCCCATTCCGTATATTATCATGTCAGCATGACTGTCGCACAAGATGCTCGGACGCACACGGTCCTGCCAATAATCATAATGAGTGAGACGGCGCATTGAAGCCTCAATACCACCAAGTATAACAGGAACATCAGGATATAAATCCTTCAGGATATGTGTATATACTATCGTAGGATATTCAGGGCGCAAATCATGACGACCGTCAGGACTGTAGGCATCTTCTGACCGAAGTCTTCTGGCTGCGGTATATTTGTTGACCATTGAGTCCATACATCCGGGAGCCACTCCGAAAAAAAGACGTGGACGCCCCAACTTTTTAAAGTCACGGTAGTCACCATGCCAATCAGGTTGCGGCACTATGGCAACACGAAATCCTGCAGCCTCCAATGTGCGCCCTATCACGGCAGCTCCGAAAGAAGGGTGGTCAACATATGCATCAGCAGAGAAAATTATAACGTCCAACTGGCCCCAACCTCTTATCTCCACCTCCTTTTTAGTCGTGGGCAAGAAATCAGACAACCTATATTCCATTTTTCTCCTTCCAATTGACATACAGAACAATAAGCTGCTGAAGACCGAATGATTTCATATTTGGATGATAGATGACATCAAGACAAAGGTCGAGCAATGACTTGTCATTTCCCGTCTCAGACTCCAAGAGGGAACGAATATTAAATTTCAGTTTATCCAACACTTGTTCATCAACAAATCCGTGGCTGTCTATGAGGTCACGAAACAGTTGGTACTTATCTATGGTGGCAAGATGCTCATCGTTGATTTCAATAGAGCGGGTGCCCGACTGGTTTGATTGAATCTTATACATATCTTTTTCGTTTATTAATTTACATTTATTATATCAAATACTTCTACAATATAAGGCAATAGTCATTCCAAAAGAAACTTTGCCAAGGCTTGCATGACAGTGGATTGCTTCTTTGTACCTCTGATGCACTCAAAAGGAAATCCCATTGTGATAGCGCGATGGTGTTCACCCTTATAAGCCACACAAGCACATGTTCCATTGCCATAAAGCATGGTAGCAAAGGCTGGTGACTGGGGCAACAGTATATCAGGACTGGTGGCAGCATAATGTTCCTCACCCAGTCTGTGATAAAACTGCATTGACATGCCTAAACCAGACACTGCATCATTCTCGGACTCAAATGAGCCTCCATATGTACATCTCAATATATTAGTGAGAAATGACTGTTTTGAAATATAGTCACTTCCTGTCTTTGACATGTCGCTTGCCACATAGCTACCGCTGATGAGAAGCGAGCCGCCACGATTGGCAAACGACTCCAAGGCTTGGCGTAGTGGTGTGCGCATCACCTCATATTTGATGATACTGTATCCGTCATTTCGCTCCAAGCCAAAGATGACATCCGCCATCTGACAATGACTAATGTCAACAGTGCCATCAGCGAGAGCTTCGTCCGTGCAGCTTACAATATTATATTTTCCAGCAGAATGCAATGCCAAGGCATGTGTTTGGACATAATTGAAGTCATTTCCAGCAATGAAAAGTCCCATTAGGGAGTCATCACTATACCCAAAACCACCTGGCCCTTCTTTTCCTGCTGTTATTGGATTGTATTCAGTCTGGCGGCCTATAAAGCCTGCTGTACGTCCATAAGAGACCCCAGGATCCTTGTCGATGTCAAATCCCCAACCAATGCTATCAACCCTAACTGCGGGTGATGCCAGGCGATTGAATGCATTAACTATAGCTACAGTATTGCGAGCATTGGGGATGTAAGAGGCAGACAATACCTCGGAAGGAAAACTGCATCCTCCGCGATTCACTGCGGCCACACGAAATGAATACAATACTCCTGGTTCCAACTTTATTTTCATCCTATTGTCAGAAACGTATGTGCCATTGTCAAATCCAGCTGTGCCAACACTTGTATATATGACGTATCCGGATGGTTCGGCAGTCGGTTCTTGAGGGTCGCTGACAGCTTGCCATGTGAGATGTGCCTCACCGTCATCATCGAGTGTGACTGCGAAATGAGATGGAGTCAGTGGTGATACGATGCAGTCGTCATTATGCATCCCTGTGATATGATATAAGAGTGTCTTGTATATTGAACGAGCAATAGTGAACTTTACGTTGGGGTCATGACCATATCGCATGTCATTGAAGTTCTGGTGTGACATCATCTCCAAAATGGCACTTGGCACACATGGCACTCGCGACTCTGAATAATTCCTGTCATATAGCTCACGACGGTTCCATTTGCCGAATACCGCCTTCATGTCCTTTGGTATATTATCAAGCAGGCTAAGCGCAAGACGTTTTGACGACTCACGTGATATACCTGCATCAAGCATACCGTCGTTGAAGCCTGTGGTGCAGATGGACAATGTCCCGACGATAGAGTCGCAAGAACCATATCCGGCATCGCTATGTACACCGAGAGACAACTCTATTGGGACTTTAAGCCCCTCCTGTCCAGGCATATAGCATGAGCCACCTCCAAGATAGTTGGTCATGAATGAGCGGGTGTTGATATCATCTGCATAATCGTCTGTGCCACCTCGTCCGCTATAGACAGAATAAGGCATTCCAGCCCATTGTGCGAAATATCTTGCCCCTTCCAGACAGCGTGGCAATCCGCTCACTGTGAAAGACGACAATGAGTCGGAGGTCATTCGTGCAATATTACCCATACCTCCTCCAAACCTTACAGCATCAGTCGTCACCACAGATTTCTTACGTGCGCTTACATTGCTTACCACAACACGGTTATATTCATTGTTGCCCTCGTCAAAATCAAAGGAGCCGAGATATACCCATGTGGACCCGCCTATTCTTTGGTTAACCTTGAAGGTTGTGGATTCCCCTTTGTGCCACACGGTGTACTGTACATCATCAGCACTGTTTTCCATTGTGGCATAGCTCACATAAACAGCATACCGTCCTGCATCGGGAATATGTGGTTGATAAGACACAACACTGGCTTTTTTAGCTTTTTTGACAGCATTGCACATTCTCACTCTCCCCGCCTCGAAAGGATTGTCACGGTCGGTATAAAAACCATCATGGAAGGCAAATCCCTTCACACCGGCATCAACCCAATTCTCCTTGGTATTAACCTCAAGATATGTCACACCAGCTCCATGCGTGTCATTGTCCACTATAACTTCGTTACGCTGCCAGTCGCGCTCCCTGGGGGTGAAAACTATGGCACCGCTATTTTCAAGCATCGGTATGAGATAAGGCACGACAATGGTTTGTGTGAAAAGGTCTTCCGTGGTGCAGAACATCCTCGGACGCTGCCATTTCCATTCGCCGCATTTCAAGTCGTAGTAGCGCCCGTGACTTGCCCAAATCGAGAGGTGTCTTCCTTGTAGCCCTTTGCTTATCTTATAGGGTAGGGAAGTATTCTCCACCCATGGCCTTCCGTCATAGTCTATGTCTCCCCATTTGCAATCAGCTGACAAGGTCTCGGTCTGCCCACTTGAACCAACAGCTGCAAGAGATAATAATATGTTTGTAATCAGATGTTTGATGTCTAACATTTAAATTTCTCCTATAGTGAACCTTTCGGGGTGCTTTCCCTTGAAATCCTTGAAATACAGTTTTATCTCCTTCATCTGTCTTTCAATGTCGCCATCTGGAATGATGGTTTTGTTGCACGTGATAACTTTCTTTTCATAATCCACTCCATAGAGAAGAATAGGCATTTTCGCTTTCAGGGCAATATAATAAAAGCCTTTCTTCCAATCTGGATTGGGAGAACGAGTGCCTTCCGGTGTGATAGTAAGATGAAATTCCTTTGATGACAGGGCGGTAGTAGCAAGGTTGTCAGTCATGCTTGTATGCTTTGACCTGTACACTGGTATTCCTCCAATGCTTCTGAACAAAGGTCCGAGTGGCCAAAAGAACCACTCTTTCTTCATCAGGAATCCGCTTTTCACGCTGTCAGCCTTTGAATAGAGTTGTCCTATGACAAAGTCCCAATTGCTCGTATGAGGTGCCAGACAGATGATATATTTATCCGGGTGTGTCTGTGTTACATTAGTTTTCCATCCCATGACCTTGTATAACATCCATCTGCAGAATGCCTTGGATATACTCATTTATCTACATTATTATATTATGTAATCAAGCATGGAGATTGCTGATTTGGTCAGCTATTTCCTCCACCTCTTTGACAAAACTCTCTGTGATTGAATTGAAGTATGACTTAGGAGCCATTCCTGGTTCTACATGCGATATACGCTTGACATAGTCCGTGCGTATCTTAAGTATGCTGCTAATAATGTTAAGCACATTGTCATGATTGGTCTTGCCGTCGTAAAGTGAGACTGCAACCACCTCTGCCACGAGGTCAGCACATGTATCGGAAACGATACTTTTGAGGTCTTTTCTTTTTGCCATAAATATATCTCCTTTTTTTATGTTAATTCATTATATTATGTACATATTTAGAGCAAAGTTAAGCATTTTTTTGATATATCGCAAATTATATCATAAAAAAAATATTAAAAATGCAAAAATTGTTGTTTTTCCTTCTTTTTTTCGATGAAAATTGCTAATTTTGCACGGAATTTATAAAGGATATTGTTTATTCATAGTATAAAGAACAAAAAAATTATGGAAAAAAGTGCTTTGCAAAAAGCGAGAGCCGCTTACCAGCCTAAGCTGCCCAAGGCTCTCCAGGGTGCAGTGAAAATCAAAGAAGGCGCACCCACCCAGAGTGTTGACAACCAGGAAGAGATCAAGAAGCTGTTTCCCAACACTTACGGTATGCCTATCATCGAGTTTGAGCCAGCAGAGACTCAAAACAATTCTAAAATCAACGTTGGCGTAATCCTCAGTGGCGGACAGGCTCCTGGTGGTCACAATGTCATCACTGGATTGTTTGACCAGATCAAGCGTTTGAATCCCGAAAACCGTCTGTTTGGCTTTATTCTTGGTCCTGGTGGTTTTGTTGACCATGAATACAAGGAACTGACAAAGGAGGTTATCGATGAATATCGCAACACCGGTGGTTTTGACATGATTGGTTCAGGACGTACTAAACTTGAGAAGGTTGAACAATTTGAGAAGGGACTTGAGATAGCCCGCGAGCTCAACCTCTCAGCTATCGTCATCATTGGCGGTGACGACTCCAACACCAACGCATGTGTCCTCGCTGAATATTATGCAGCAAAGAATTATGGCATTCAGGTGATCGGTTGTCCCAAGACTATCGATGGTGACCTGAAGAACGAGCAGATCGAGACCTCTTTCGGTTTTGACACAGCCTGCAAGACATACTCAGAACTGATAGGCAATATAGAGCGCGACTGCAATTCAGCCCGCAAGTATTGGCACTTCATCAAGGTTATGGGTCGTTCTGCAAGCCATATCGCACTTGAGTGCGCTCTTCAGTGCCAGCCAAACGTATGTCTCATCAGCGAAGAGGTTGAGAAGAAAGACCTTACACTCAACCAGATTGTTGATGACCTTTGCCAGAAGATAGCAGCTCGTGCAGAGGATGGCAATAATTTCGGTACTGTTATTGTACCAGAGGGACTTATCGAGTTTATTCCTGCCATCGGACGTCTTATCCAGGAACTCAATGATCTTCTCGCAGCTCATGGCGCAGACTATAAGGACCTCGACAAAGAGGCTCAACGCCAGTATATCATCGAGCACCTCTCCAAGGAAAATGCATCTACATTCGAGACTCTACCTGCTGACGTGGCACGCCAGTTGTCACTCGACCGTGACCCACACGGAAATGTACAGGTGTCTCTCATCGAGACCGAGAAACTGCTGTCTGCAATGTGTGAGGCCCGCCTTGCAGAGATGAAGGCCGAAGGCAAGTATGTCGGCAAGTTTGCTGCCCTCCATCACTTCTTCGGATATGAGGGACGATGCGCAGCTCCTTCCAACTTCGATGCCGACTACTGCTATGCACTCGGCACATCAGCCGCCCAGCTCATTGCTAATGGAAAGACAGGATATATGGCCATCGTGAAGAATACAACAGCTCCTGCCGACCAGTGGATTGCCGGAGGTGTTCCAATCACTATGATGATGAATATGGAACGTCGTAACGGTGAGATGAAGCCTGTAATCCGCAAGGCTCTTGTTGAGCTTGATGGTGCACCATTCAAGCAGTATGCTTCTGTTAGAGACGTATGGGCACGTGAGACCTCATACGTTTACCCTGGTCCAATCCAGTATTGGGGACCGACAGAGGTATGCGACCAGCCTACAAAGACTCTCGCACTCGAACAAGCATAAAAGAATATGCCTCAGCAGAAAACACGTAAACGTAAATACACAAGTCCAGTACGCCGAAAGAAAAACGGCGTACTGGTACGTGTATTACAGAAAATGCCAGGATGGGCATGGTGGTTGGGTGGTTTGCTGGTAGTCACACTTTACGTATATTTCTTTTATTATTTCTTTGTTTCGCCATTTGGATTCAGATGGCGTGCCCTATACGGCGACGTGTCATATCCCGAGGGGTATGAAATACATGGCATAGACATCAGTCATTATCAAGGTGATATTGACTGGGAGACATTAAAGAACAATGGCATGATAGAAAAATGTCCAGTGAGATTTGTCATGATAAAGGCCACTGAGGGAGCAAGCAAGATAGACGACAAGTTCAAGGAAAACTTCTATTACGCTCGCGAATTCGGATTTATTCGCGGAGCATATCATTTTTGGAGCGTTCATTCCTCAGGTCGCTCTCAAGCCGAATATTTCATTAAGAATGTCAAACTCGAAACTGGCGACTTGCCTCCTGTGCTTGACGTGGAACACAAGTCTAAGGAGCAAACTGACGAACAGTTTAAGGAGAGTGTGCTTACTTGGTTGAGACTTGTGGAAAGGGAGTATGGAGTTAAACCAATTATCTATACTTACTATAAGTTTAAGATGAAATATTTGAGCGATGAGGTGTTTGACCAATATCCTTATTGGATAGCTCATTACTACGTTGACAAGGTAGAGTATCAGGGTGAATGGAAATTCTGGCAACATACCGACTGCGGCAAGTTGCCAGGTATTAAGGGATATGTCGATTTCAATATCTACAATGGCAGCTACTACGACTTGCGCCGCCTTACCATTCCTGATTCTAATGACTAAACATTTCGAAATACAATACAAGCCCAGTCTCCATCAGTTGCTATTGTCTCCTTCCTCATGCCATATCTTTCAGCCTCCTTGCAGATGATATCCACATCAGAGTCATAGAAACCGCTGAGTATGATCAGCCCATTCTTGCTTGACAGTTTATGCCATACATACATGTCGGCTATTAGTATGTTGCGGTTGATATTTGCCATGATAAGGTCAAATCGCTCATCTGTGCCCTCCACACTGCTTACATCTCCAAGAAGTGCCTGATAATGTTCTCCAACACCATTAATGACAGCATTATGTCGAGAGTTGTCGCTGCTCCATTCATCTATGTCATATCCCACCACATGTGATGCTCCTGCCTTAAGGGCTATAATACCTAAAATACCTGTGCCACATCCGCAGTCGAGGACTTTCTTATCTTTCGGAGAGGCCAGAAGCAGTTGTCTTGCCATCATTCTTGTCGTTTCGTGACTTCCAGTACCAAAAGCCAGTTTTGCGTCGATCTCCACCTCTATTGCATAGTCCTTTGTTGGCAAGTGCCTTCCATCGTGTACCACACATTCATTCGAGATGGTTATGGGGTCAAAACCCTCGTTTTCCCATTCCTCATTCCAGTCCTTGTATTCAGCCTCCCTGACCTCGAAAGTCACATTGATATTATCAAACGGAAAATCTTCCATTACCTCCTCCAATTTAGTCTTGTCAAATATCTCTTGCTGTACATATCCGTTGACACCATGGTCAGTTTCTTGAAATGTCTCAAATCCCACCTCGCCGCACATAGCGGTAATCAGGTCACATGAGTCGGTGAACAATGACTCGTCGCCCTCTATCTTAAATTCCACCTCAAAGTATTTCATGTTTATTAAAATAAATGCATTTTATAAATTGATTGATACCATTCCGCCGCCTATTCTTCAATATGCGATATGGAATGTGCGAATGATGTAAAGAAATTCGTGAATGTCTCACTCGGATAATATCTGAAGAATCGCCTGCTGTTGTTGACATGCCACATCATGGCGCTTTTGTTGGAAGTGCTCACGAATACATTCTTGCCTTGTGTGAAATACCAGTCATAGGTATGATTGCCTTTCATTCTAAATATCTCGTGTGTGATACTTGATATGTCATCGCTCTTCTTGTCAGACATGAATGGTATCTCATCAATGGAGAAGTTGAATAGTCCTTTAAGCAGTGAGCCTTCGAGTTGTGCCATGTCGGTCATCCCCAATTGCTCTATCCACGATTGCAACTTGACAAAATCCACCTTATCACCAATTTTCCTGAGCATCATCCCCAGGTCAATGACTTGCTTCAGGCTCACTCCGTCATTGAGTATATATTTTGCTATGCGAACCATACCATAGAGGAGATTGAGTGTAGGTGAAAGTGTTTCAATTTTCACATTATTTATATATATATATGTAGAGTCACAACACCTTATCTCGGCATCAATAATATTCTGCAGCCTTTTGTTGAACAATATGTTAGTAAGTTTTAGCATACGTCTGTGATGCTCGACCTTAAGTCCATGCCATTCATATTGCAATGTCCAGCGATCAGGCGACACAATTCCTCCTCCATTATGTCTTGCCCAGCCTTCAGCCTTGTCCCACTGTGGTCCAAGTGGAAAGAATATGTCGCAATCTCCGCCTTGTCGGTGTAAGGGCTGCTTATAGATGGATGCCAAAGCCTGTCCCTTAAGCATGATTGGCCTTGTATGCTGACCATTGAGGGTGTCGAATAGCATCGCCGTGGCTTCAATCATTCTGCGGTTGTCTCTCTCTGTCTCATCAACGGTCTCTTCCCATTTTTTTCTCTGCCTGTCAGTGATATTGAGAAAGAACTCTCCTTCGCGCGATTTGATACCATCATACACTAGTGCCGGCACCCCATGCATCATTGACATCTGAAATAGATAGTCCCATTTCCAATGTGACATGGGTTCTGTCGGTGTATCATCCCCGAATGTGCCGCAGCGAAGCAGACTCATGAAGTTTCTTTCTATTACGTTCATATATTATACATCTTTTATTGCCTATGAATATCTTCGTGGATACCTTATAAGTATTGACACTATCGTGGTAATTCCCAAAACGTAAGGATAATACAGATAGGGGATGATGCTTACGGGATTGACCGATGCCAGTCCTGCCGCTATCAGCATCTGTGCGCCATAGGGTATTACGCCTTGCACACAGCATGACATGGTGTCGAGAATACTTGCACACTTGCGGTTGTCTATGCCAAACCTGTCGCCTATCTGCTTTGCTATTCCTCCCGATGTAATGATTGCCACGGTGTTGTTGGCTGTACACAGGTTTATCATTGCCACTAATGAGGCTATGCTCATCTCTGCGCCACGTTTGGACTCAATGCGGTTTGTCAGGAGATTGATGACTGTGTCTAAGCCTCCATTCTCTTTAATGAGTTCAAGCATTCCCCCTGCCATCATGGTTATAATAATCAGCTCACCCATGCCAACTATACCATCGCCCATGGCGCAAAACCATCCGAAGAGGTCGAAAGAGCCTTGTATGATGCCAATGCTCCCTGTCATCACGATGCCTATAGTGAGTACAGCCATGACATTCATCCCGCATACTGCAGCAATGAGGACCACGATATATGGCATTACCTTTATCACCGAAACATCCTGAATGTTAGCAGGTGCATTCATACCTCTGCCCATTAATCCATATACGATGAGCATGAAGACTGCCACAGGAAATACTATATATGCATTTACCCTGAACTTGTCGCTCAGTCGGCATCCCTGTGTTGAGGTGGCAGCTATCGTAGTGTCGGAGATAAATGACAGATTATCGCCAAATAGTGAGCCACCGATTATTACAGCAGTAAGTAGAGACACGTTTCCACCTGTGTTGGCAGCGACACCTGCAGCTATTGGAGTGAGCGCGACGATGGTGCCGACGCTTGTTCCCACTGACAGTGACACAAAACAAGCTGCTAGAAAAAGCCCAGCCAGTATCATGTCGGCAGGTAATAGGGACAACGTGAGGTTTACGGTGGCATCAATACTTCCCATGGCCTTGGCTGTGTTGGCAAAAGCTCCTGCCAACACGAATATCCACAACATAAGCATCATGTTGCCCATTGAAGCCCCACGGCTGTATATTGATATTCGGTCGGCAATTGGCATTCCGCCTTTAAGCGGTATTCCTCCGCAAACCGCCACAGCATATATCGACGACAACATAAATGCCACGGTGATAGGTACCTTGTAAAAGTCACCAGCAATTATGCTGGTGACCAAATAGAGCGCCACGAAAACAATCAGTGGGCTTAAAGCCATTATTCCTCTTTTATTGTCCAATGCTAATAATATCAATTATTTATGTCAATACTTACAGGGTAACACCATTCTTAAAAATGGATATTTCCCTATATCCGTTAATCTCATTGCGTGCCAGTTCACCACTTGCTACACTGAGAATCTTGTCAATAAACTCAGGCAGAAGTTGGTCCATAGTCTTGCCCTCCACGAGTTGTCCAGCACTAAAGTCTATCCATGTAGGCTTGCGTTTGGCCAGTGTGGGATTGGTGGCAATCTTCATTGTTGGGACAAAAGTGCCAAACGGTGTGCCGCGTCCGGTAGTGAAAAGCACAATTTGACATCCCGCAGATGCCAATGCAGTAGAGGCAACGAGATCGTTACCTGGAGCAGAGAGTAGGTTGAGACCATTTGTCGTGAGCCTATCGCCATATTCCAGTACACCACTCACCGAAGCCTTGCCACATTTCTGCGTACATCCTAAAGCCTTGTCCTCAAGTGTTGATATACCTCCAGCCTTGTTTCCAGGAGACGGATTCTCGCCCACTGGTTCGCCATGACTGAGGAAATACTCCTTAAAGTCATTAACCATTTTGACCGTCTTGTCATACAGTTCTTCGTTCTTGCAGCGATTCATCAGGATAGTCTCCGCACCAAACATCTCAGGCACCTCTGTCAGGATGGATGTACCGCCTTGTGCCACGATCCAGTCTGAGAACTCACCCACGAGAGGGTTAGCGGTGATGCCGCTAAAACCGTCGCTGCCACCACATTTCAATCCTACTCTCAACTTGCTGACCGACACTTCCTGGCGTCTGTCCTGTGATGCGATGGAATATAGCTGTCGAAGTATGTCCATGCCCGCTTCGAGTTCGTCTCCATCCACTCTTTGTGTTACGAGGAATTTTATTCTGTCTCTATCGTAGTCACCAAGCAATTTCTCAAATTCGTCAGGCTGGTTATTCTCACATCCTAAGCCCACCACCAGAACGGCTCCGGCATTAGGATGCAAGGTGATGTCACGTAGCACCTTGCGTGTGTTCTCATGGTCACCGCTCAACTGTGAACATCCGTAGTTATGGTGCCATGCATATATGGCATCAATATCCTTGCAGCTTGTTTCCTGACGCAGTGTGTCTGCCAGTTTTTCTGCAATGCCGTTTACGCATCCCACCGTCGGCACGATCCATATCTCGTTTCTTGTTCCAACCTCACCATTATTCCTCAAGTATCCCATGAATGTTCTTCCCTCATTAGGAATATCAAGTAAGGAGTCAACAGGTTGGTAGGTATATTCAAGTGTTCCCTTAAGATTAGTCTTGAGGTTGTTCTCGTTGACCCATTCTCCCGCCTTCAGGTCTTTTATGGCATGTCCGATAGGGTATCCATACTTTATGATATCTTGCCCTTCTTTGACGTCAGTGATCAGCACCTTGTGTCCTGCCGGTGTGTCCTGCGCCAGTGTCACCTTCATTCCATCAACCTCGACGGTTTCTCCTTTTTTCATTGCTTCCAGGCAAACCACTACTGAGTCTGCCTTGTTGATTTTGAGATAAGTTTTTTCCATTTGTTTTTTATTATATAGTTTGAATCATTGTCATTGTATGGTAAAGTCTTCAATCGTCCTTTAGAGTTGTTCGCGCCTGTAAAACTCGACATTCTCTTTCGTGAGCAATTCGATGGGCATATAGTTTACAGGCTGCACCTCCTTTTTCAGCACCACGGCTTCAAACAGAGCATCAATTCCTGAGTATCCCTGCATATATCCATGTTGTGCGATGAGGAAGGAAATAGAGCCTTGCCTGATGCATTCCGCATTCTTGTTTACCATGTCATATCCCATTATCTGGATGTTTCGTCTGTTGCTTCTTAAGAGGAACTCACCGACGAGGTGAGCCTTTGAATTGAATGTGATACAATGGTGAATTTCCGGATGTGAGTTAAAGAAATTCTCAAGAATGCCATTGTATTTTTCTCTCTCCATGTCAAGTGGCAGGTTAACCTCCAATATCTCTGTGTTTGGGAAATGGTCGCGCATATAGTGTTTAAATCCTGTTTCTCTGTTTTCCTGTTGCTTGCTTGCCACATTTCCGTTGAGCATCTGTTTCATGAGCATGATTTTCTTCTCTTTTCCCGCCACCATCATGAGGATGCGTGCGGCAAAATATCCGCTGCAGAATGAGTCCTGGCCATAGAAAGCCAGCGGCCTGAGGTCTGGCATGTATGAATCGAGCATGACGAATGGGATGTTCTCCTCATGCAGCTTGTCAGTAAATGCTCTTGTGGTGTCGAGTGTGGAAGGCACGATGACCACACCGTCAGGCTTTTGGGCCATACAGTCGTTTGTCACCTTGGCAAATGTGCTGTGGTTGAATCTGCGATAGTACATCATTTCTACGTTGACATTGAAGTCACGATGGTTGACGCATGCCTTCATTGCACCTTCCTCGACTTCTTGCCAGTATGCCTCTGACTCATGCTTGGGCATGATGCAGATAAAGTGATAGCTTTTGTTGTATGCAAGGGCGCTGGCATACACGTTTGGCTTGTAGTCCATCTCCTTGAGTGCCTTTTCCACCTTCATCCTTGCGTCTTTGGAGACACTGGGACGATTATGCAGCACTCTGTCCACTGTTCCGACCGACACACCTGACAATTTTGCAATGTCTTTTATTCTGATTCTGTCGTTTGCCATATCTTGACTAATTTTTGTGCAAAATTAGCAATAAAAAACGAGATAAAACAATATAATCGCAAAAAAAATGCTAAAATATGCAGTTTTTTCTCGTTTTTCTTTGTCAATTCGACAAAATAGCGTAATTTTGTGGTCGCAAACAAAAAAATGAATCTACAAATACAATAAATTAAATTAAAAAAGAGAAAAATGGCAAAAGTAGTAACTTTAGGAGAGATAATGCTCCGTCTGTCTTCTCCAGGACAGAAAAGATTTGTGCAGAGTGAGAGTTTCGACGTCGTTTATGGCGGTGGCGAGGCCAACGTGGCAGTTAGTTGTGCCAACTATGGACATGATGCATATTTTGTTTCCAAGTTGCCCAAGCATGAGATTGGCCAGTGCGCCGTAAATGCATTGCGCAAGTTTGGAGTTCACACTGACTTTGTTGCCCGTGGCGGCAATAGGGTAGGTATATATTATCTGGAAACTGGTGCTTCCATGCGTCCCTCGAAGGTTATTTATGACCGTGCAGGCAGCAGCATTGCCGAAGCCTCTCCTGAAGATTTCGATTTCGATGCTATCATGGAAGGAGCCGACTGGTTCCATTGGAGCGGCATCACCCCAGCCATCAGTGACAAGGCAGCCGAGCTGACCCGTCTGGCTTGTGAGGCAGCCAAGCGTCATGGTGTCACCGTCTCCGTTGACCTCAACTTCCGCAAGAAGCTGTGGACAAGCGAAAAGGCCCAGAGCATTATGAAGCCGTTAATGAAATATGTGGATGTGTGTATCGGAAATGAGGAGGACGCCCAACTTTGTCTTGGATTCAAGCCCAATGCAGATGTAGAAGGGGGCAAGACCGATGCCGAGGGTTACTATGGTATCTTCCAGGGCATGATGAAGGAGTTTGGCTTCAAGTATGTTGTCAGCACCCTTCGCGAGTCATTGTCTGCCACCCACAATGGATGGAAAGCTCTTATATATAATGGAAAAGAATTCTATCAGAGCAAGCACTACGACATCATGCCTATTATCGACCGTGTCGGCGGTGGCGACTCCTTCTCTGGCGGTCTTATCCACGGTTTGCTGACCTATCCTGACAATCAGGGTGCCGCACTTGAGTTCGCCGTGGCTGCATCAGCATTGAAGCACACTATCCCCGGCGACTTCAACATGGTGAGCCGTGAGGAGGTTGAGGCACTTGCCGGCGGCGATGCTTCCGGACGTGTTCAAAGATAATGTCACATTACATAGAATAATTTTAATAATTTGAATAATTATGGCAAGATTTGATAAAATAGCCGTCTTGAAGAAGATGGGCGAGACAGGAATGGTACCTGTTTTCTATCATAAGGATGCCGAAGTGGCAAAGAAGGTGGTAAAGGCTTGCTACGATGGTGGAGTGCGTGCCTTTGAGTTTACCAATCGTGGTGACTTTGCCCATGAGGTGTTTGAGGAGGTTGTCAAGTATGCAGCCAAGGAGTGTCCTGAGATGGCAATGGGTGTAGGTTCTGTCGTTGACCCTGCCACTGCAGCCCTCTATCTGCAGTTGGGAGCATGCTTCATCGTCGGTCCGTTGTTCAATCCCGAGATTTCCAAGATATGCAATCGCCGTCTTGTGCCCTACACCCCAGGATGCGGCAGTGTCAGCGAGGTAGGCGCGGCTCAGGAGACTGGTTGCGACCTCTGCAAGATATTCCCCGGCGATGTGCTTGGCACTAAGCTCGTCAAGGGCCTTATGGCTCCAATGCCATGGTCGAAGCTGATGGTCACTGGTGGTGTGTCTCCTGACGAGGAAAATCTCACTTCATGGGTCAAGGCTGGAGTATATTGCGTAGGCATGGGCAGCAAGCTGTTCCCCAAGGATGTTATTGCAGCTGAAGACTGGTCGTCCATTTCAGACAAATGCCGCGAGGCTCTTGGATATATTGCCAAGGCGCGCGCATAACATAATCAAGGCAAAAGGTTTCATGGCATGTCTCATGCTATGGAGCCTTTTACTTTTTTCAGCTTGTTCGCAGGATTATGGAGGCGATGCGGACAGGTTGAATGATATATCTTATGCATATCATTACCGCAATTTGGACTCCACTCTCCATTATGCCCGTATGTGCATGTCAATGTCAGGTATTGACAATGACTCCCGTGCGGAGGCAATGAACAATATAGCATTTGTGAACATCATGCAGATGGACTATGCAAATGCCGACTCCATCCTCAATCTTATAAACACCTCCACCGACAATCAGGTGGAACTGCTCATTGCTGATATCCAGCAGATGCGACTGTGCCAGCGCATGTCGCGCAATCGTGAGTTTTATGACTATCGGGAAAGAGCTCAACAGCGGTTTAGGCGTATTCGTGAAGAGAAGGAAAAACTCAACGAAAGGCTTCAACACAGGATGGTGTATGCTGAGAGTGAATATGCCATTGTCAGTTCCACATATTATTATTATGTCGGATTGCTTCCACAGTCGGCTGCTGCCATCAACACCATCAACCCACGTGGAGATATCCAGCGCGACACTGCTCAATATCTTAGTTACCTGTACAACATAGGCTCAGGAGGGCTGATTACCAAGGGTAGCCCCGAAGAGATTTGTCAGTCTGAGATAGAGTCGCTTGTCATGTGTTATGTCATTGCCAAGCGTCAGGGGTATAAATTCTTTACTGCCAACTCATTGCAGGCCATCGGTTCACATCTACTTGAATCCAAAGACCGTCAGAGAATATTGGAGTACAACCCATTGCTGCTTCCCATCATCGGCAACCCCGACATTCCCGACTCGCTTCTTGCGGGATATGTCACGGAGAAGAGCCTTGTCGATTTTGTCGAGTATGGCGACATATACCAGATATCAGGTGCATACCGCTCGCTTGCCACGTGCTGCATGAGAATAGGCGACTATGAATCAGCAGTGTATTATCTGTCAAAGGCATTGCTCAACGACAAGCTGAGTCTTGCTCCCGACCTTGTGGCAAGTATCAGGGAGCAGATGAGTGTGGCCTATTCCGCACTCGACGACAAACCGGCATCCGACTACAACCGCAATATATATCTCGACATGCAGGACAAGACTCGCCAGGACAGGTATTACGAGTCAAGGGCAGCCCAGCTTGAAGAGACTTCCATTCAGCTCAATATGATGATCGTTGTGGTCATCTGTGCTATAGTCCTTATGCTCTTCCTGCTTTGGTTCTTCAATCATCTGTCCAAGCATGACCGTCGCGACGAGGAGATCAACCTGCTGCTTCAACCCCTGAAGCATTGGCAGCAGGTTCAGGAACGTCAGCACCAAAGCATTGACGAGCATATCGAGGCCATAGTCGAACAGACTGCCATGGTGAGTCTCAATCGCGGAAAATACTCCCGTGAGAATATGGACAATCGGGCCAAGATGTCGCTTGTCAACAATGTGATGCCATTCATCGACCGCATCATACATGAGGTTAACATGCTTTCCTCGCGTCCCGACGAGTCGTCTCAAGTGCGCCAAGGTCGGCATGAGTATATACTCCAGCTAATTGACAAGATTATAGAATACAACGGATTACTCACAGATTGGATTCAACTCAAGAAGGGCAATGTGAGCCTTCATGTGGAAAGTTTCCACCTATCGGAAGTCTTCGACATAGTAAGAAAGAGTAAGACCTCTTTCCATATCAAGGGCATTGACCTTGATGTCGCCGACACCAACGCTGTAGTGAAGGCCGACCGAGTGTTGACTCTCTTCATGATCAACACATTAGCAGATAATGCCCGCAAGTTTACACCCACTGACGGCAAGGTGAAGATATATGCCGAAGACTTCCCCGACTACGTGGAGATCTCCGTCAAGGACACTGGTGAGGGCATGACCCCCGACGAACTTTCACACGTGCTCAATCCTACAGTCAACCCGTCGCTTGCCGGCGGCCATGGTTTCGGACTGCTCAACTGTCATGGCATCATAGAGAAATACAAGAAGATGAGCCAGCGCTTTTCCATGTGCATACTCTCGGCTGAGAGCGTGAAGGGGGAGGGCAGCAGATTCTTCTTCCGGCTGCCCCATGGCGTGGTGAGGACCATAATGGCATTCTGCCTGCTGGCGTCATCCTGGCTCCCGTCTGTTTTAGTATGCCGTGCAGCCAACCCATTGAGCATGCGTGTCAACCCGATAGCCAAGGCATCTGCCTTTGCCGACAGTGCCTACTTCTCGAATATTGCAGGCACTTATGAACGTACACTGTTTTTTGCCGATTCATGCCGTATCTACCTCAACGAATATTATCTCAGTATATGTCCTCATGGCAAGGACCAGATGAAAAAGTATGACGACAACTCCATCATGCCAGCCGAACTGAAGTGGCTGCGCGATAATATCGACACCGACTATGAGGTCATTCTCGACATGAGAAATGAGTCGGCCGTAGCTGCACTTGCGCTCCACAGATGGAAGGAATATTCGTATAATAATGACGTATATACACGCTTGTTCAAGGAATTGTCAGCCGACTCCTCATTACCAGGGTATTGCAAGATGATGCGCCAACAGCAACAAAACAAGTCTGTGGCAGTGACCATTCTTATCATCCTGTTGCTCATCATCCTTCCGGCTTATTATCTTCTATATTATCGACATCGCCTCTATTATAGATATTGCGTTGAGAAAATCAAAGACATCAACCATATTCTTGAGTCCGACACCACATCATCCGAAAAGCTTCTTAGAATCCAACAGACCACAGACAACACGTCGCTTCCAGAACGCCTCGACGACATAGTTAAAAAGATTGTCTGCGAACTCAATGCCGACATATCTTATCAGCAAAGACAGGGGGAATATACCGAGGAGCTTGAAGATGAACTTCACAAGATGGAGTACGAGCGCAACCAACTATACATAAGTAATTCTATTACAGATAATTGTCTCTCAGCATTAAAGCATGAGACGATGTATTATCCCGCACGCATCAAGCAGTTGGTGACTGCCGGTGCTGACATTGAGAGTGTCGGAGAAATTGTCAAATACTATCGCGACCTATATTCCATTCTCAGTCTCCAGACCATGCGCCAGACAGAACATCTCTACATGTCGCTCGAAGAGATGGAGACCTATCTTCTTGAGATAATGAAAAAGGCCAACAATGGTATTTATCCGCCTATCCTCGACACCATCCATAAAGACGGCTACGTAACCCGTATATATGACTCCAAGGCAGAAGGCATTCCCTATCTTGTCATGCGACAGATTATTCGCGACATGTCAGAGATCACCGGCAAGCGCGGCTGCGGGATATGGATGGATGAACACGGTCATCTCTGTGTCAAGACCGGAACCCCCGTCAGGAAGTGACTTCATTAACTTCTTTAACTTCAATAAAAATACATAACACATGGATAATTTTAAGGTGATAATCGTAGAGGACGTGCCCCTCGAACTTAAAGGCACGGAGGGTATCATACGTAATGACATACCCGAAGCCACAGTGATTGGCACAGCCAATGACGAATCCTCATATTGGCGGCTCATCAAGTCGGCCACTCCCGACCTTGTGCTGCTTGACCTTGGATTGGGAGGTTCCACCACGGTAGGAGTGGAGATATGCCGCCATACTAAGGAGTCATATCCAGGTGTAAAGGTGCTGATTTTCACTGGTGAGATTCTCAATGAGAAACTATGGGTTGATGTTCTTGACGCAGGTGCCGACGGCATCATCCTCAAGAGCGGCGAACTGCTCACTCGCGGCGATGTGCGCAGCGTGATGGAAGGCAAGACGATGGTATTCAACGAACCCATCCTCCGCAAGATTGTAGAGCGGTTCAAGAAGTCGGTCAATCGCGAATTGCGCACCCAGGAGTCTCTGTTTGACTATGAGATTGACGAATACGACGAGCGTTTTCTTCGCCATCTCGCACTGGGATATACCAAGGACCAGATATCCAGTCTGAAGGGAATGCCCTTCGGAGTGAAGAGCCTTGAAAAACGCCAGAACGAATTGGTCCAGAAACTCTTTCCCTCCGGCAATGGCAGGATGGGCGTCAATGCCACGCGCCTTGTGGTGAAAGCCATCGAACTCGGTATCATCGACACTGACAATCTTCAGCCTGATGATGAATAAGTGGTTGGCACGCCTATGTATGGCAATGGTGACATGCGAAGTGGTATTGGCAGTGATTTCATGGCTATATGCCGCCCTCAGCCCCAGTAGCGGCATACATAGTCTTCTCACGTCCGAAGGCGTTCGATGGCTCTTTGGCGGATATGTGTCCCGGATGTTGTCTCATGATATGCTGATATGGCTTATCTATGCAGGTATGTCATACGGCATCCTTTCCGGATGCGGTGTGTTGTCATATAATAGCGTCAGTTATCGCAGCCGTGTGGCATTGCGCTTTGCCGCTTGCGTCCTGATAGCCTATTTCTGTGTAATGTCATTGTTGGCTTTTGTTCCCCATGCCATTCTTCTTAGTGCCACTGGCCATCTGATACCTTCGCCGTTCAGCCAATCTCTTATAGTATTGCTGAGCATAGGCGTTATCATTTTCTCTTTGGTGTATGGAGTGATGTCAGGCCGCTATCCTGATGTTCTGTCCGTCTTTGAGTCACTGGTCAATGGTGTACGGCTAACGTCCCCCTGGCTTATAGTCTATCTGCTTGCCGCTCATCTGTATGACGTGGTTATGTATATAATACCCTAATTCACTATTTATCATGTCTGTAATCGAAATTCATTCCCTTGACGAAGAGGGCGCACAGGTGTTCTCACGTCTCACCGAAGCCCAACTGCGCCAAAGCCGCGAGTCAGCCTCTGGCCTGTTCATTGCCGAGAGCCCCAAGGTCATACGAGTGGCTCTCCAGTCGGGCTATATACCTCACGCCCTTCTCTGCGAACGCCGTCATATCGAAGGTGACGCCAGCGACATCATTTCCAGTTGTCCAGATATCCCTGTATATACTGGCGACCGTGATTTATTGTCGTCTCTGACAGGATATACTCTCACTCGAGGTGTTCTTTGTGCCATGCACCGTCCTAATCTGCCCAGTGTGGAGACCGTGTGCCATGGTGCAAGTAGGGTGGTGGTCATCGACGGTGTTGTTGACACAACCAATATCGGTGCCATCTTCCGTTCGGCAGCCGCCTTGGGTATAGATGCTGTGCTGCTTACTCCCACATCGTGCGACCCTCTCAACCGCCGTGCTGTACGTGTCTCGATGGGCAGCGTGTTTCTTATTCCATGGACATGGATTGACGAACCTGTTCATCAGTTGAACGACTATGGATTCAAGACGGCCGCCATGGCTCTAACATCCGATTCAGTCTCACTTTCTGACCCTCGACTTAAGTCCGAACCACGCCTTGCCATCATTATGGGCACCGAGGGTGACGGACTGTCGCATTCCACGATTGCCCATTCTGATTATGTTGTCCGTATCCCCATGTGCCATCATGTTGACTCGCTTAATGTCTCAGCTGCATCAGCCGTGGCCTTTTGGGAACTGACCAAATCGCAAAATTAAAATGCATGCATCTGACAGCTCCCAAAAGTTCTTTTCTCAGCTCCCGGAAGTTTATTTGCCAGTTAGCAAAAGTTCATCTGCCAACTGGCAACAAACCACAAAGACTGCCATTCTGATATCGTAAAGAGAGGCATTCAGATGCCACAAGGACAAGGCATTCAGATGCCACAAGGACAAGGCATTCAGATGCCATAAGGACAAGGCATTCAGATGCCATAAGGACAAGGCGTTCTTCGACCATTATGTTATCATAGTCTAAGGGGCATTATGATAAATAGACTTATATTCTCACAACCTGTATCACACCCTTTACGGCCTTCAATTTCTTGATTAGGGCCTCAAGTCGTGACGTATCGTCAATATTGACAGTGAGATTTCCCCTGAAGAGTCCGTCATGGCTATCGATATTGATACTGCGGATAGTTAGCTTTTCGTCCTTGCTGATAATACTTGTGAGATTATTGACGATGCCTATGTCATCATTGCCGACGACACGTAGCGTGATGGAATACATCGACGCACCTTTTCCGCTCCAGCGCGCCTTGACGATGCGATAACCAAAACGCTTGCGCAGTTCGGCGGCATTTGGACAGTCACTGCGGTGAATCTTTATGCCTCCATTTACAGTGACAAACCCGAAGACATCATCACCATATATCGGCTGGCAGCACTTGGCGAGCTGATATTCAATGCCTTTGAGGTTCTTGTCGATGACAAGAACGTCATCAACACCATCACCATTGTGTTGTTCGGCCGTTGACGTAAGGCTGAATCCATCCGCCGACTTGGCAGGCTGGTCGCCTGTGGGTGTCTGCTCTTTCTGCTTGAGTTCGAGATAGCCTTCAATGACGACATTAACATCTAAAATTCCATCGGCAATCTGCTTATAGAAATCACTTACTTCCTTGAATTTCAGTTTCTTAATAAGTTTGGTCATGACGGATTCTTCCAGTTCAATCTTTCTGTTCTTGAACTTTCTCTCGATCATCTCCTTTGCGAAAAGGCCTTCCTTGACCAGAGTCTCCTTCAGCGCGAGCTTGATCTTAGCCTTGGCACGCGAGGTCTTGACTATATTAAGCCAGTCGTGCTTGGGTTTCTGCATGGACGACGTGAGTATCTCAACCTGGTCGCCACTATGAAGCTGTTCGCGCAGAGTGACGACCTTATTATTAATACGTGCGCCTGTACAGGCATTACCCACCTTTGAGTGGATATGATATGCAAAGTCAAGCACGGTGGCACCCTTGGGAAACTTAAACAAGTCGCCCTTTGGAGTAAAGACAAAGACCTCATCCTCATATAAGTCCATCTTAAACTGGTCCATCATCTGCATGTCGTCGCTTGTCTCGAGGATATTGCGGATATTGTTGAGCCAGTCGTCGAGTCCGCTCTCGCTTTTCACTCCCTTGTATCTCCAGTGGGCAGCCACTCCCCTCTCAGCCACCTCGTCCATGCGCTCAGTGCGAATCTGCACCTCCACCCATTTCTTCTCAGGTCCGAGCACAGTGATGTGAAGACTCTCATATCCATTGCTCTTGGGCACTGAGAGCCAGTCGCGAAGCCGCTTCGGATTGGGTTGGTACATGTCGGTGACGATTGAATAGACCTGCCAGCACTGCATTTTCTCCTTGTCAAGTGGGGAGTCAAGGATGATACGTATGGCAAAGAGGTCGTATATGCCCTCAAACTGGCATTTCTGCTTTTTCATCTTTTGCCAGATAGAATGAATGCTCTTGGTGCGTCCCTTGATATGGAAGGAGAGTCCGGCAGCCTCCAGTTTAGCCTGTACTGGTTTTATGAAGGATTCGATATATTGGTCACGGGCCTCCTTGGTGGCATTGAGTTTCTCTCTTATACTGTAATAAACGTCGTGCTCGAGATATTTCAGCGAGAGGTCCTCAAGTTCGCTCTTGAGCTTGTAAAGCCCGAGTTTGTGTGCCAATGGCGCATACAGATATGCAGCCTCTTGACTCACTTCACGGCGTGCATCGTCATTGCCATTGTCCTTGACCTGACGCATCAATCTCAGGCGGTCGGCTATCATGATGAGGATCACTCTCATATCCTCTGCAAAGGACAAAAGCAAGTTACGGAAGTTTTCGCTCTCGATGACGGGGTTTTTCTTGTACAACTCGGCGATTCGCATCAATCCGTGGAGAATACGAGCCGGCGACTCGCCAAAGAGTTCACTCACCTCCCCTATCGTGAGCAGTCCGTCCTCTACACTGGGATGGAGCAAGATGGCAAGCACGGCATCGCGCTTCAGCCCGATTTCCTCAACGACGATACGAGCTGTCTGGAGTCCGGAGAGAATTGGATTAAGTCCAAAGACATCACGATGGACCTTATTTTGCTCAATGCATTCTTCGAGATGAACCCTTAGTTTGTCCTCGTCACCTTCCCGCATTGTCGAACCGACGCTCTGACGTAAATACTCAATGAGGGTAAGCGTTTCGACCCTCTCATTGGCTGTAAATTGGAATTTATCTGCCATAATCTGTTACATTTGAGTTAAAAATCAATGCAAAGGTACAAATTTTCTCGGATTTATTCGCTTTTTTCAAAAAAAGTTTGTACTTTTGTTGCACAATTCACCAAAATACCACAATTATGTTATCAGAAAAAGACCTAATTCAGATCGCTGGCAAAGGCATCAGCGAACAACAGATTGAAAATCAGTTGAACGAATTTAAGACTGGTTTCCCTTTTCTCCGCTTGGAAGCGGCAGCAAGTGTAGGACACGGCATCATTTCCACCACTGAGGAGGAAAGGGCAAGTTATGAGAAATGCTGGGAGCAATACAAGGCTGCCGGCAACAAGGTTGTAAAGTTTGTGCCTGCATCTGGTGCGGCAAGCCGAATGTTCAAGGATATGTTTGCATTTGTGGATGCCGACTATGATGTGCCGACTACAGACTTTGAGAAAAAGTATTTCGACAACATCGAGAACTTTGCATTCTATGGCGAGCTTGACGAGGCTTGTAAAAAGAATGAAGGCAAGGGGGTCAAGAACCTCATGGCGGAAGGCAACTACAAGGCTGTGGCTGCCAACATGTTGAAGGCTGAGGGTCTCAACTACGGTCAGTTGCCCAAGGGTATGCTGCTCTTCCACAAATATGCAGAGGGTCCACGTACTCCGATGGAGGAACACTTGGTAGAGGCAGCACTATACGCATCGTCGGCAGGCGAGGCTCATATCCACTTCACGGTGAGTCATGAGCACATAGCCTACTTCAAGCAGAAGGTGGCTGACAAGGCAGACTTCTACGCCAAGAAGTACGGTGTGACATATGACATCTCATTCTCTGAGCAGAAGCCCAGCACCGACACTGTAGCCGCCAATCCTGACAATACCCCATTCCGCAACAGTGACGGCTCACTTCTCTTCCGTCCAGGTGGACACGGTGCGCTGATTGAGAACCTTAATGAAATCGATGCCGACATCATCTTCATCAAGAATATTGATAATGTGGTGCCTGATCGTCTCAAGCCTGAGACCGTCACATACAAGCAGGTCATCGCCGGTGTGCTCGTCAGCCTACAGCAGAAAGTGTTTGAATACCTCCGTCTGTTGGATGCAGGAACATACAACCATGACAAATTGGAGGAAATGATTAGATTCGTACAACACGACCTCTGCTGCCGCAAGTCAGACATCAAGCAGTTAGAGGATGCCGACCTCGTGATTTACCTGAGAGAGAAGCTCAACCGACCGATGCGTGTATGCGGTGTGGTCAAGAATGTGGGTGAGCCAGGAGGTGGCCCCTTCCTCACATATAATCAGGACGGCACGGTTAGTCTCCAGATATTGGAGTCAAGCCAGATTGACAAAAACAATGCCGAGTATATGGAGATGTTCACCAAGGGCACTCACTTTAATCCTGTTGACCTCGTATGCGCAGTCAAAGACTACAAGGGTAATGCCTTCAATCTTCCCGACTTCGTGGATCGCACCACGGGATTCATCTCGTCCAAGAGCAAGAATGGCAAGGAGCTTAAGGCACTGGAGTTGCCAGGATTGTGGAATGGTGCAATGAGCAACTGGAGCACAATATTCGTAGAGGTGCCACTTGCCACATTCAATCCGGTTAAGACCGTCAACGACCTTCTGCGTGAACAGCATCAATAACTCAACGGGCAGATACAATTCATCAAATACGTGCGGTGATGATAGTCCTCAGGATTATCATCACCGCACTTGTATATAAACACGTCAACATGTCAACCAAATCAGTATTCCAAAAGCTCCATGGACACTTTTCCGTCAAACGACACATTCGTGTCAACCATATAACAACTGGCACCGTCAGGAATGCAGATGGTGGTGTCAAAATGAAATCCAGAAGAGTCAACCTTGGAGAACACCACATTCGACAGAACAGCCTGGGAAAGAAAATGTGAAGGCACCATACGTGAAAAGGCAAACTTTCTCAAATCACTCGAATAAATGCGCTCTGCACCCTTATATACACTGATATGTACTATATTGTCGTAATAGATATTATCTACCTCCACACCATCATCATTGAAGGTCGGACGATGTACCTTGTATTTGGTCGGATTTATGGCAACATAACAATGATAGCGTTCGCCGCCATAATTGACGACCGTATCGCGCTTGACCACCTCGGTAATGGTCTGCACACGCGGCACCTGATGTTCAAACACCTTGGCATCGTCAGGGTCATTGCTCTTCTGAAGCTTGATAATGTCATTATTGGTATTTCGAAACCAGAAAAGATAATCGGTATGCTTCACGATGGCATAGCTCAGATGGCTGTCTCCCAGCACCAAACTGTCACCCACAATCTTGAAGTATGCAGGTTGTGAAAGGGAATCGGGATAGTATATGGTGTCGCCGGAGGCCTTGAAGTTGACTTCCTGCGTGTCGCTGTCTATCCACACACCCTGAAGCATGGCTTTTGCATCACGGTTTTCGCCTTCGGTCTGCTTATTGTCTTCCTTCTGTCTGCATGCCACCAAAAGACATGAAGAGAGAACAACAAATATTATGGTTCTAATAGTCATTATTTGATTCGAATTACATATTAAAAATTCATATTTTGAGTGCAAAAGTAAGCATTTATATTGAGATAATCAAAGGTTTTTGCCATTTTTCAACAATTTACACGCATTTTATTTGGTTTTTTCAAATAATTACCGTAATTTTGCAGTCGTGATAGAAATAGAGAGACATATAGAAATACTACTGCTCGACAATGACTGCGTCATAGTTCCTGGTCTTGGAGGGTTTACTGCACACCATGTGGAGGCAAGATATGATGCCCAGGAAGGTGTGTTCCTGCCACCATTGCGCACTCTCGGATTCAACGCACAGTTGAAGCTCAACGACTCACTCCTTGCACAGTCATACGTGGAAGCATGCGATATCAGTTATCCCGAGGCCCTAAGGAGAATTGAGGCAGAGGTGGAGGAACTCAGGCAGCGACTGGAGACCGATGGCTATTATGAGATGACCGACATCGGTACACTCACCCTCAACGACGATGGCAATATGGAGTTCACTCCATGCGAAGCAGGCATACTCACCCCCACCCTATACGGACTCAGCTCTTTTGAGATATCGGAATTGGAGGAGGACAATGCCGAGGACACCGAACATTCACGTCTCAAGCATGCCTTGCCAAGACAAGCCGTCGACAGGCTCAAGCCCATCACCACTACCGTGTTTGACCATTCATCGCCAAATAAGGACCAAAACCACGAGGATGAAACGGACAATGACGCCAGCGAGAATGTTGATGAGCCAGAAAAGACTATATGCATCAAGGTGGCATGGATAAGAAACGCCGGCATTGCCATGGCAGCAGCGATCGCCTTGCTTCTGGTTCTCGTCCCAATGACTCACACCGGTATCAGGAATGTCAATATCGGCGACCTCAACAGCACGTCGTTCTTCAGCAGGCTGATTCCCAAAGACTCACAGATGAACACCATTGACATCAAGCGTGCCAAGGTGAAGGTCGAGGACACAGTAAAGGTCAAGCCTTTAGCCGAGGACACCACACTGTTGGCAATGAAAGACTCTGCCGCCATTGACAATTCAGAAGCCAAAGATGGATATGGAATAGTGCTGGCAAGTTGCATACCAAAGAAAAATGCAGACTCATATGTCGAACAGCTCCACAAGCAGGGACTGACTGAGGCATATACCTATATCAATAATAATAAGGTGGTGAGAGTCATCTATGGACACTATCCCACGGAAAACGATGCATACAACGAACTTCAAAAAATACGCTCCAACGAGCAATTCAAGGAATCGTGGATAATGGAATTAAGAAAATAACGGAATGAAAAGAGTAAGATGCCCGAAGTGTGATAACTATATCACCTTCGACGAAACAAAATATGCAGACGGACAATCGCTCGTCTTCGAATGTCATGAATGCGGAAAGCAGTTTGGAATACGCATCGGAGTGTCTAAACTCAAAGCCACACAAAAGGAAGACAATCCTGATGAGAACGCCAATGCCAATGGGGTCGGGTCAATAGTGGTCATAGAGAACGTCTTTCACTATAAGCAGGTCATACCGCTCAAGATGGGCGACAACGTCATAGGCCGATACATGAAAGGCAGCAAGACCAACACACCCATCGAAACAAACGACCCAAGCATAGACATCAACCACTGCACAATAAACGTGAGCCGCGACAAAAGAGGCAAACTGAAATATGTGCTCCGCGACGGACCGTCATACACGGGCACGTTTGTAGATAACGTTATACTTGGAGACAGAGAGCGCAGAGTGATTGAAAATGGAACCCTCTTCACTATCGGAGCCACCAGCGTAATACTGAAGACTTCGGATGAAGAGGATAGTTTATAATTAGCAACAACGTATAAATATAATAAAAAAAATGAAACCAACGGCCATACTTCTGCTCCACTGCCCTGACCAGCAAGGCATCATCACGGAGCTGACCAAGTTTATCACCGACAATCTCGGCAACATAGTCTATCTTGACCAATATGTTGACCGCGAGGATGGTGTCTTCTTCATGCGTATTGAATGGGAACTGGACAGTTTTCTTATTCCCCGCGAGAAAATTTATGAATATATAGACACTTTATATTCACAAAGATACAATATTACATTCAATCTCTACTTTAATGATGTCAAGCCCAGAATGGCTATATTCGTCAGCAAGATGAGCCATTGTCTATACGACTTGCTCGCACGCTATAAGGCAGGGGAATTCAATGTGGAGATACCATGTATAGTCAGCAACCACGAAGACCTCAGATACGTGGCTGAACAGTTTGACATCCCTTATTATGTATGGTCGATAAAGAAAGACCACTCCAACAAGGAGGAGGTGGAAAAGGCTGAGATGGAACTGCTCAAGAAAGAGCGCGTCACATTCATTGTCCTGGCACGCTATATGCAGATTATCACCGACGGCATGATTGCCGCCTACCCTAATCATATCATCAACATCCACCACTCGTTCCTGCCTGCATTCATCGGTGCCAAGCCTTATCACCAAGCATGGGAAAGAGGTGTGAAAATCATCGGTGCCACCAGTCATTACGTCACTGCCGAACTGGATGCAGGACCTATCATCGAACAAGATGTGGTGAGAATCACCCATAAGGACAATCCCGAAAGTTTGGTGCTCAAAGGGCGTGACCTGGAGAAAATCGTGCTGTCGCGAGCAGTGAAAAAGCACATAGAAAGAAAGATACTTACTTACCACAACAAGACAATCATTTTCAGTTAGTGCTGATAATGAATCATATTGGTTGTTAACTAATCAAGTGAACAGGCATGAATGTAGCAATAGTGAAATACAATGCAGGCAACATCTATTCGGTGGTCAACGCATTAAGGCGCATGGGCATAGAACCTGACCTCACAGACAACCCTGAAAGACTGGCAGCCGCCGACAAGGTGATATTCCCAGGACAGGGAGAGGCACGCTCGGCAATGCAATATCTCAGGCAAAGACGGCTCGATGAGGTCATACGCAATCTCAAACAGCCGGTTTTCGGCATTTGCGTGGGCCAACAACTGCTCTGCCGACATTCACAGGAGGGAGACACTGACTGCATAGGCATCTTCGACTGTGATGTAAGGCGGTTTCAGCCGAAGAAACATGAGGACAAGGTTCCGGCAATGGGATGGAACCGCATCACACAGCTGAAGTCCCCGCTGATGAAGGGTCTAAACGACGGCGACTACGTTTATTTCGTACATAGCTATTACGTGCCTCTTTGCGAGGAAACGATTGCCACCGCCGACTACATACTGCCCTACAGTGCCGCCATGCACAAGGACAACTTCTATACGGCTCAGTTTCATCCCGAAAAGAGCGGAGAGGTTGGCGCTCGCATCATAAAAAACTTCATCGAACTGTAATATATAGATAATAATAGTCAAACAACAATGATAGAACTCATACCTGCCATAGACATCATCGACGGAAAATGTGTCAGACTCACCAAAGGCGACTATGACACTAAGACCGTCTATGGCGACAATCCCGCCGAGTTGGCCGCACGCTTCGAGAGCCTCGGATTCAAGCGTCTTCACGTTGTGGATCTGGATGGTGCCAAGTCAAGGCACATTGTCAATGTTGATGTGCTGAAAAGTATAACTCAACGCACCAGTCTGACAGTGGATTTTGGCGGCGGAATAAAAACGGACGAGGACATTGAGACGGCATTTGCCAATGGTGCAAGCATGGTGACGGTCGGTTCTGTGGCCATCTCCCACCCTGACCTTTTCTCCACGTGGCTCGACAGATATGGGGCTGACAGAATCATTCTGGGAGCAGACGTGAGAAACGGCAAGATATCCATCAACGGATGGAAGGAGGACTCCCAACAGGACCTTTTGCCATTCCTGAAATACTATATCGACCGTGGCGTGAAGCATGTGCTCTGTACTGAGATTTCCAAGGATGGTATGCTCAGCGGACCTGCCACCAATCTATATTCCGACATTATGAAGGCATATCCCCATGTCAACTTGATTGCCAGCGGAGGTGTCTCGTCGATGGATGACATAAAGGACTTGAATAATCACGGCATCCCCTCCGTGGTGTTCGGAAAGTCAATATACGAAGGACGAATTGACCTGAAAGGGCTGATTGAATGGAATAGACATAACGGATTGGCAAAGAGAATAATACCATGTCTTGATGTCAAGGACGGACAAACCGTGAAAGGTACTAATTTCGTCAATCTTCGTCATGCCGGCGACCCTGTGGAATTGGGCAAGGCCTACAGTAAGGCCGGAGCAGACGAACTCGTCTTTCTTGACATTACGGCCAGTTTTGAGGGACGAAAGACATTTACCGACATGGTGACAAAGGTGGCACAGGAGATAAACATACCATTCACCGTCGGTGGCGGCATTAATGAATTGGCAGACGTGGAGCGACTGCTGTATGCAGGTGCTGACAAGGTGAGCATCAACAGTGCCGCAATCCGCCGTCCTGAATTGATTACAGAGGTGACAAACCGATTTGGCTCACAGGTGTGTGTATGTGCCATTGACGCACGTCTTGATGCCGACGGATGGCATTGCTATC
Source organism: Prevotella sp. (assembly GCA_034101015.1). Lineage (GTDB taxonomy): Bacteria > Bacteroidota > Bacteroidia > Bacteroidales > Bacteroidaceae > Prevotella. Next base: position 24,807 of record JAXEKN010000096.1, on the reverse strand, counting down.
TCAAGGGCGGAAGGGAAAGAACGGAAAGAGGCTTGTTTGAATGGGCACGCGAGGCTCAGGACCGTGGAGCAGGCGAAATCCTATTCACAAGCATGGACCACGACGGTGTCAAGGAGGGTTATGCCAATTATGCATTGGCCAGGCTCTCACGCGAACTGTCAATACCTGTCATCGCAAGCGGTGGAGCAGGTAAGAAGGAGCATTTCCGCGATGCCTTTATCCATGGCCACGCTGATGCGGCACTTGCAGCCAGCGTGTTCCACTTTGGTGAGATACCTATCCCCCAACTCAAGGAATACCTGCGGCAAGAGGGTGTCAATGTGAGAATCTGACACTTCCTCATACGGAATTTTATGAAAATAGAAATAGAAACATAATAATTATTATAAATAAAAATGGAAATCGATTTCGAAAAAATGGGCGGACTTGTTCCTGCCATTATCCAGGACGCAAAGACAAAGACAGTGCTGATGCTCGGCTATATGAACGAAGAGGCATACGAGAAGACCAGAAACACTGGCAAGGTGACATTCTGGAGCCGCTCGCGCAACTGTCTATGGACAAAGGGAGAAACATCAGGCAACTTCCTGCAGCTGGTGGACATCATGGTTGACTGCGACAACGACACACTCCTTGTGAAGGTCAACCCATGTGGACCGACGTGCCATAAAGGCACTGATACATGCTGGGGCGAGAAAAACGAGGTAAACCCATTGCTCTTCCTCACTTTCCTTCAGGACTTCATCAACACACGACATGAGGAGATGCCTGAAGGCAGCTACACCACATCATTGTTTAAGGACGGTATCAACCGCATGGCACAGAAGGTGGGAGAAGAGGCCTTGGAGGCTGTCATTGAGGCATGCAACGGCACCAACGGCAGACTGGTATATGAAGGTGCCGACCTCATCTATCACCTCATCGTGCTGTTGACAAGTAAGGGACTGCGTATTGAAGACCTCGCCAAGGAACTTCAAGTAAGACACGACCCCAATTGGCATAAGCATTAATAAATCACGCAGTTAAGAGATGTTGGTAGATTTCAAGAATGTGAATGTTTATCAGGCTGACGGCGCTCCTGTGCTCAGCGGGGTTGGCCTGAATGTCGATGAGGGTGAGTTTATATATATCATAGGACGTGTGGGGTCAGGAAAGAGTTCACTGCTGAAAACCCTATATTTCGAACTCGACATCGACGAAGCTGACGTGGCCACTGTGCTCAACCACGACCTTAGAAAACTCAAGCGCAAGCATGTGCCGGCACTGAGAAGACAGATGGGGATTATCTTCCAGGACTTCCAGTTGCTCGGCGACCGTACTGTGTATAAAAACTTGCGGTTTGTGCTCAAAGCCACGGGATGGAAAGACAAGGAAGAGATAGAACAGAGAATACGGGAAGTGCTCGAGGAAGTGGGAATGAGCGACAAGGCTGAAAAGTTGCCACATGAACTGTCTGGGGGCGAACAGCAGCGCATTGCAATAGCAAGGGCCATTCTCAACAAGCCAAAGATTATCATTGCCGATGAACCGACAGGCAATCTCGACCCTGAGACGGCAGAGGATATCATACGTATGCTCCGCGACATATCACAAACGGGAACAGCCGTAATCATGAGCACACACAACATTCCCCTGCTTGACAAGTATCCGGGAGTGGTATATAAATGTTCCAACCACCGTCTTGAGGAAATCACCGACGACTACAACAAGATAAACATGGATTTTGAGGATAATTAAAAAAAGAATATAGACTATGAAGGTAATGAAATTCGGCGGTACATCCGTCGGCACTCCTCAGAGAATGAAGGACGTGACCAAACTTGTGACAAAATCCGGCGAACCGGTGCTTGTCGTGTTCTCGGCAATGTCGGGAACTACTAATTCGCTTGTGGAAATATCCGACTACCTCTACAAGAAAAACCCGGAGGGAGCCAATGAGGTAATCAACAAGCTGGAACAGAAATACATGCAGCATGTGGATGAACTCTACTCTACCGACGAGTGGAAGGAGAACACACGCAATTTCCTTATCGGAGTGTTCAATTATCTGCGCTCCTTTACGAAGGAACTCTTCACCAGTTTCGAGGAGAAGAGTATTGTGGCTCAAGGAGAGATCATGAGTACCAACATGATTAATAACTTCATGCAGGAACAAGGCATAAACTCATGCCTGCTGTCGGCTCTGGACTTTATGCGCACTGACAAAAACGCAGAACCAGACTCATCATATATACGTGAGAAACTCACCGCCATCATGAAGGACAAGGAGGGCGCACAGGTATATATCACCCAAGGATTCATCTGTCGCAACGCTTACGGTGAGATTGACAATCTGCAGCGTGGCGGAAGTGACTACACCGCATCTCTCATCGGTGCTGCCATAAAGGCCTCTGAGATTCAGATATGGACTGACATCGACGGTATGCACAACAATGACCCACGCATAGTGGAGAAGACAGAACCTGTACATCAACTGCATTTTGAGGAGGCAGCCGAGCTTGCATATTTCGGGGCAAAGATACTCCACCCCACATGCGTGCAGCCGGCAAAGTTTGCCGGTATCCCCGTCAGATTGCTCAACACAATGGATCCTGACGCAGAGGGCACCACTATCAGCAACCGCACAGAACTGGGCAAGATAAAGGCTGTGGCTGCCAAGGACAATATCACAGCCATAAAGATCAAGAGCAGCCGCATGTTGCTTGCCACTGGCTTCCTTCGCAAGGTGTTCGAGATATTTGAGAGCTATCAGACAGCCATCGACATGGTATGCACTTCAGAGGTGGGAGTGTCAATGAGCATTGACAACAACAGCCATCTCGAAGATATAGTCAATGAGCTGAAGAAGTATGGCACAGTGACTGTAGATGAGGACATGTGCATCATCTGTGTCGTGGGCGACCTCGACTGGAGCAATGTGGGATTTGAGACACTCGCCACTGAGGCTATGAAGAATATTCCAGTGAGAATGATTTCCTATGGCGGCTCCAACTATAATATCTCGTTCCTCATTAAGGAGAGCGACAAGAAGAGAGCACTCCAAAGCCTTAGCGACACTCTGTTTTAATTTTACATCTTTTAATTACGAATAAACACATGCACAACAACATTGAACAATTCAACAAGGTCAGGACACCATTCTACTATTATGACACTGAACTGCTGCGTCGCACATTGCGCATCATAAACGAAGAGTCTGGGAAGCATCAGGGATTCAAGGTGCACTATGCCGTAAAAGCCAATGCCAACCAGCGTCTGCTGACCATCATTCGCGAGGCTGGTCTTGGGGTCGATTGCGTTAGCGGCGGTGAGATAGAGGCTGCCGTAAAAGCAGGATTCAGCAATTCGGGAATAGTATATGCAGGTGTGGGCAAGAGCGACTGGGAAATCAACCTGGGACTTGACAAGGACATTTTCTGCTTCAATGTGGAAAGCCTTGCCGAACTGGAGGTAATCAATGAACTGGCTGCCGCCAAGCAAAAGGTCGCCAATGTGGCTTTCCGCATCAATCCGAATGTGGGGGCACACACTCATGCCAACATCACTACTGGTCTCGCCGAGAACAAGTTCGGAATTGCCATGGATGATATGATAGATGTCATCGAGAAAGCACAGCAGATGGACAACGTGAAGTTCGTGGGACTCCATTTCCACATTGGAAGCCAGATACTTGACATGGGCGACTTCAAGGCTTTGTGCAATCGTGTTAATGAGCTTCAGGACCTTCTCGACATTCACCATATCAAGGTGGAAAACATAAATGTCGGTGGAGGACTTGGTGTGGATTATGAAAATCCCGACCGTGTGGCCATACCCGATTTCAAGGCTTATTTCGACACATACGCACGCCATCTGAAACTGCGTGAGGGACAAACCCTTCACTTCGAACTCGGACGTGCTGTCGTATGCCAGTGTGGATCGCTTGTCACGAGATGTCTGTATGTCAAGCAGGGAGCGGTGAAGAAATTCGCCATTGTGGATGCCGGCATGACCGACCTAATACGTCCTGCCCTCTATCAGGCTTATCACAAAATCGAGAACCTGACAAGCAATGAGCCTGTTGATGAATACGATGTCGTCGGACCTATCTGTGAGTCGAGTGACGTCTTTGGCAAACAGGTGACACTCAATGCCACCAAACGTGGCGACCTGATAGCCATACGTTCGGCAGGTGCGTACGGCGAGATAATGGCTTCACAGTATAACTGCAGGCCATTACCCGTAGGCTATACCACGGAAGACCTGCAAGGATTATAAAATGTATATATGATTATATTTGACACTATGACGATTACAGTTTGTGGTGTGCTCCTGCTTTTGGCAGTGGCCACCCCATTCTGTAATGTTCTTTTTAGAAGGGCACGTAAAGATGAAGCCAGTGGTTGCGAAAAGCGACCTGGTTTCTCCGTGATTATCTCCGTACACAATCAGGCTATGGAGATAGAACGCAATCTGCCTGCCATTCTACAGCAGGATTATGACGGCCCGTTTGAGGTCATTGTCGTTGACGAGTCTTCCAACGACGAGACCGAGGATGTGCTGAAGCGCCTTAAGGCGCAATTCTCCAACCTCTACACCACATTCATTCCCGACTCCAGTCATTATCTCAGCCGCAGGAAACTGTCGCTCACCATTGGAGTAAAGGCAGCGAAACACGAATGGCTGGTATTCACGGACGCCGACTGCAGTCCTGATTCCGACCATTGGCTGTCCACCATTGCAAGTCACACCTATTGCGACATCATCATGGGATACACCAGATATGCCGATGACACAAAGGACTATCAGCGACTTGACTATATGAAGTCATGGATAAGACAGTCGAGAATGACTGACGGCGGACAGGCATTCGCCTATAGCGGCCGTAACCTGGCTCTCAAACGCAAGGTATTTATCGACAACAATGGTTTTCTGAATAATCTGAAATACCTTCGTGGCGAGTATGACTTTATGGTAAATGACTATTCCACAGCCGACAACACCTCGACATTGTCCACCCCATCAGCCAGAATGACACGCGAAATGCCTTCAAGACAGGAATGGACCAACGAGAAGGTATTCAACATCGATACATTCACTCATCTTGACCGTCAGATGGCATATCATCTGCCTGCCCTCATCGACGAGTCATTGCTCCATCTGACATTGGCCGCACACCTGTCCGCAATGGTAGTCTCCGCGGTCTTTGGGATGTATGTCATCACAATAGTCTCGACTGTATCTCTCACCGTCAACTATCTGATGAAGGTTTCCGTGGCACGTAGAGCCATGAAATTATTGGACGAAAGCATGTCGCCGTGGAAGATACCACTATTGGAGATGATGTCAATATGGCGCAATCTCCGCCTTGTTGTCAAGCACTCAAAAAGCGACAAGGATGACTTTATAAGAAAGTAGAAACATTCAAACTGATTAAGCAAATGAAGATATTGCATTACTATACCGAAGGCGACGGCATGACGGCACAATATGTCGGCATACTCTCACAGGCCATGGCCGGAATGGAAGCTATGACATGCGACGGCAGTATTGAAAATATCTCAACAACATCATTAGCTCAGGCCCGAAGATTATTGAAGAATGACGATATAGACCTGCTACACCTACATGGATGCTGGCGAGACACCGACTGGCTACTGACCCTCACGGCTGAAAAGTTGAAAACTCGGGTCATTCTTTCGCCTCATGGCAACCTTCAGCCATGGGTGATAAGACAAGACTATTGGAAAAGCCACCTTCCACGTATCATCGCTTATCAGCGACACATAGTCAGCAGTGCCTACGCCGTCATAACCATGGGACGTATGGAATATGAGGGAATGAAGCGTCTGGAATGGAGCGACAGGATTGAGATGGTATTGAATGCCATGATTACGGAGTCAATCACGGAGTATGACATGGCACGACAGATACTCACCATATATAATAAGGTGATGGACTCAAACACCCTCGCCCTTATCACCGGTAACACTCGTAAGGCATATTCTGCTCTCATCAAGGCGGGCACCACCAAGGACAGCAGATGGCTTGATGACGATGACATGGCCGACATAAGCCAACTGAAACCTGTAGCATGGCGAAGAATCATCATCAGTGCGTGGCATTCAGGAATCATCGACATCATCGCCGACGCCATTGACACCCTTCAACTGCCTCTGCTCGACATTCATCCTAAGGACATAGCGTGCTATATGCCAACGGTCGAAAACAGAAAAGGGCTGTTCAACAAGGAGGTCAAGGAACTGCCTGCAGTGATTGCCGACGACAAGGGCATGCACACCGACAGTTTTATCCTGTTTGTCAAGCAATTGCACAAAAGGGCAAAAGCCGGATTGATCAATATGAAGGATATCGTGGAGACAAGCGTCCAACTCAGACGTGTCACGATAGACGAAAGGCTGTTCATGCAGGAGATGACGGACAAGAAACTCGATGCTTTCCTTGGCTCCATTATGCAATTGGCGATGGAATACACCTCCATAGAGGAGGGATTTCTCATTTGCGCCCCAAGAACGGGGCGCATGACACGTAAGATACGTAAAATAATTGAAAATCAACATAATATCCGACAATAAACACCACGAAAAGAGTTATGAAGACATTATCATCTCCCCAATACGACATCGACAAGGACATGAGATACCTCAGCCTATTGTCGCAGTCGTTTCCATCGGTGGCTACTGCCAGTACCGAGATTATCAATCTCGAGGCCATACTCAACCTGCCAAAGGGCACAGAGCACTTTATGGCTGACCTGCACGGCGAATACCAGGCATTCAGGCATATTCTCAAAAATGCCTCAGGCAATATCAAGAGAAAGGTCAACGAACTCTTTGGCAATGACATACGCGAAAGCGAAAAGAAAGAACTCTGCACGCTGATATATTATCCCGAGGAAAAGCTCGAACTCATCAAGGCCTCAGAGGAAGATATCGACGACTGGTATCATATCACCATCCACCAACTGGTCAAGGTATGCCGCGACGTCAGCAGCAAATACACCAGGTCAAAGGTAAGAAAGTCACTGCCTGCTGACTTCGGATATATCATTGAGGAACTGCTGCATGAACGTACCGACGACACTGACAAGGCAAAATACGTGGCTGTCATCGTTGACACCATTATCACCACAGGCAGGGCCGACGACTTCATCATTGCCCTGTGTAATGTCATCCAGAGGTTGTCAATTGACCAGCTCCACCTGCTGGGCGACATCTACGACCGCGGGCCGGGGGCACATATCATCATGGACACTATGATGAACTATCACTCATGGGACATACAGTGGGGCAATCACGACATTCTGTGGATGGGAGCAGCTGCTGGCAATGACGCATGTATATGCAATGTGTTGCGACTGTCTCTGCGATATGCCAATCTCGCCACTCTTGAGGAAGGCTACGGCATCAACCTCGTGCCGCTCGCCACATTCGCCATGGAGACTTATGGAGACGACCCTTGCACGGAGTTTATACCAAAGCTGTTGCGGGGCATGTCCATGGACGATAAAACAATCCTGCTGACTGCCAAGATGCACAAGGCCATCAGTGTCATCCAGTTTAAGGAGGAGGCAAGGATATTCAAGCGCAGGCAAGAATGGGACATGACGGACAGGTGTGTGTTCGACCATATCGACTACGAACGTGGAGTATATATAGCCGACGGAAAGGAATACGAGATGACAAGCCACTCTTTCCCCACCATTGACCCAAAGCGTCCCGACGAGCTCACTTTCGAGGAGAAGCAACTGATGGGCAAGCTCCATCACTCATTCACCGTCAGCGAAAAGCTGCACAAGCATATCGACTGCATTCTCAGTCATGGATGCATGTATGCCGTATATAACAGCAACCTGCTCTTTCATGCCTCAATACCTCTCAATGACGACGGCTCGCTCAAGGAGGTCGAGATATACCAAGGCCAAAGGTATGCCGGACGCCAACTGCTTCATCACATAGGACTGATGATTCGTTCGGCATTCACCCGCGACACTCCCGCCGACCTTCAGGAATATGCCACCGACTATTTCCTCTACCTGTGGTGCGGCAAGGACAGTCCACTCTTCGACAAGTCTAAGATGGCCACCTTCGAGAGATATTTCCTCAAGGACAAGGATACTTACAAGGAAGAGAAAGGCAATTACTTCAAACTGAGGGACGACGAACACGTCTGCGACCGCATACTTGACGCCTTCGGTGTGGAGGGGAAAAACAGGCATATCATCAACGGACATGTGCCTGTACATGCCTCAAAGGGTGAAAACCCTATCAAGGCCAACGGCAAACTGATGGTCATCGACGGAGGATTCAGCGAGGCATATCACAAGGAGACCGGCATTGCGGGATATACTTTGGTATATCACAGCCGTGGATTCCAACTCGTTCAGCACGAACCGTTTATGAGTGCATCCGATGCCATCATCAAGGGCACGGACATCAAAAGCACCACACAGATTGTCGAAATGTCCGCACATCGCATGAGAGTGGCCGACACCGACAAGGGCCGCGAGTTGCGCTCGCAGATAGAAGACCTTAAAGAGCTGCTCTATGCTTACAGGCATGGCATGATCAAGGAAATGAGAAACTAATTATTATAATGAGAAGAATAATATTGATAACAGGAGGACAGCGCTCTGGAAAGAGCCAGACAGCTGAGAAGATGGCTCTCTCATTGAGCGACAATCCGGTATATCTCGCCACGGCACATATATGGGACGAGGAGTTCCGCCAGCGCGTGCTTGTCCACCAACAGCGACGAGGCCCGCAATGGACCAATATCGAGGAGGAGAAATACCTGAGCCGTCATGACGTCACCGGAAGGGTGGTTGTGATTGACTGCGTGACACTGTGGTGCACCAACTTCTTCTTCTCGCGCGAGAAGGCGGAATGGGAGCAACCATCCGTGGATGATGCTCTCACGCTACTGAAAGCAGAATTTGACAGTTTTACATCCCAGGATGCCACATTCATCTTTGTCACCAACGAGATTGGCAGCGGCGGTGTCAGCGAGAATGCCATACAGCGCCGTTTCACTGACCTCGAAGGATGGATGAACCAGTATGTGGCCCAGCATGCTGATGAGGTGATTCTAATGGTATCGGGCATTCCTGTGAGAATAAAGAATTGACTTCTTTAACTTCTTTAACTCATAATAATATGGTAAAATTCAATATCAACCGTCCGGACGACAGGCTTCGTCCTGACATCATCGAAAAGATAGACAACCTGAATAAGCCTAAAGGCTCACTTGGCAGACTGGAAGAACTGGCACTTCAGATTTGTCTGATAGAACAGACATTGTCGCCTACGCTTCACAATCCGTGCCATCTGCTCTTTGGTGCCGACCATGGCATAGAGTGCGAAAAAGTCAGCGTGTCGCCACGCGAAATCACATGGCAGCAGATGATCAACTTCACATGCGGCGGCGGCGGCGTCAACATGTTCTGCCGTCAGCATGGATTCAAGTTGCGTATCATTGATGTCGGTGTGGATTATGACCTTGGAATGTATCCTGACATCATCAGCCGTAAGGTCGCTCCCCATGGCACACGCAATTTCCTCCATGAACCGGCAATGACGATGGATGAGTATCGTCAGGCTCTCAATGTGGGTGCCGAGATGGCCGATATATGCTTCAATGACGGTTCAGACATTATATGTATTGGCGAGATGGGAATAGCCAACACATCCCCGTCGAGCATTTGGATGAGCCTTTGGGGCAATATACCACTTGAGGAATGTGTCGGGGCCGGGGCCGGACTCGACAATGAGGGCATACTACATAAGTATGAGGTACTCCAACACTCTGTGGACAATTTTATGTCGTCAGGACTTGACTGCGCCAATGCAGAGGAGATAATCAGGTATTTTGGCGGATTTGAGATGGTTGCGGCCATTGGCGCCATGCTCCGCGCCGCCGAATGCCATCTGATAGTGATGGTTGACGGATTTATCATGACGGCATGTGCATTGGCAGCATGCAAGCTCTGTCCCGAGGCTCGCGAATACATGGTGTTTGGCCATTGCGGGGATGAAGGCGGACATTCCAAGATGCTCCAATTGCTTGATGCCCGACCTCTGCTCCATCTTGGCCTGCGCCTCGGCGAAGGCACGGGGGCTTTATGCTCCTTCCCCATCATTGACAGTGCAGTGAGGATGGTCAACGAGATGAACAACTTCGAGAATGCGAAGATAACAAAATATTTCTGACCCCATTCAATAGACAACATCAACGTCATGAGAGTATCCATCGACCAGACCAAATGGTGGGAGACACCGCTTGCCGCATTCATCTTCTTCACCCGACTGCCCTTCTGGAGGATAGCCCAGCCCGACCGCTCCTGTTATCAGCGTGTGGTGGAATACTGGCCGCTCACAGGATGGCTCACTGCATCCATTATGGCAGCCACACTCTATGGTGCAAGTCTCATACTGCCCTATCCCGTCGCCATCCTGCTCGCCATCGCGTCCCGTCTCCTTGCCACCGGAGCGTTGCATGAGGACGGGCTCTGCGACTTCTTCGACGGATTTGGAGGTGGGGGCCACGACCGCCAGCGCATCCTTGACATCATGAAGGACTCGCGCATCGGCACATACGGAGTCATCGGCATACTCCTCTATGTCCTCCTTCTCTTCTTCTGCCTTCACTCCTTGCCGCCCTTGATGGCATCACTTGCCATTCTCGCCGGCGACCCATTCTCTAAAATGGTGGCATCTCAGATTGTCTCCATGATGCCATACGCACGCAGCGAGGCCGAAGCCAAGGCCAAGGTGGTCTATCGGCGACCGCCTGTCAGCTCCGGCATCAGTCTGGCAGTCCAGGGCATGCTGCCGTTTGTCGGATTCATTCTTGTATGTGACATGTGGCTCGGACATCCCGTCAGATGGGACATGCTCATCTTCCCACCATGTATTGTGATGTATTTCCTCTACCTGCTGATATGGCGACGTATCAGGGGATATACAGGCGATTGTTGCGGGGCATTGTTCCTGCTCATCGAACTCGCCTTCTATCTCTCCGTTGTTTGTTCGGAGAAGATATAGCACCATTGCGGGAGTCCCGCGTCATCACTCCGTCTGACGAGGTTGCCGCGGGCTCCATGCAGTCTGCCCGACTTGTCACTTTCGCCGTTGCATCCATATCTGACCATACATCCGTTTGTATTCCCGCTGCATCTGATCACCACTCCGTCCTGTGTGAGTCTCACATCTTCCGTGATGTCCCTGTTGTCACTTGTTATCACGCAGAACCCGTAGTTTTCCGCCTTTCTCACCTGTATGGTGTCAAAAGTCAGACCGTCACGATGGTTGAACCCCACTGTCACGATATTTCCGATCGACACGACACTCACTGGATATAGCCCGCCATTACACCTTCCATGCCTCACGATGTCAGCCACTGCCATCGCGTTGTATCTGCCCACTGCCGTCTGGCTTTTTCCGTCTATATGAAGTCTCTCATCGACGAAATCAAGAAAATACACTGGTGTGCCTGCAACAAACAATGAGTCGTCCCTGATAAGCTGCATCTGCGACTGTGCCACGCTTATCTCATGACAGTCATAATCGTCGGGATGAAAATCACGACATTTCGTCATACAGCACGATTGGTAGGTCACTATCTTCACGTCGCGCCTTTGTCCTGTGATTTGCTTCACGTCCCTGTTGACATCACGCGCAAACTGACCCAGCAATGCCAGATAGTCCACTCCCGTATAGTCATACATGTCGCTCTCGCCCTGCATCCAGCATAGCGCGGGCACGACAAAGTCCATACCCTTCTTCCTTGCTTCATTATACGATGTCCTTATGTCGTGGATGAGTGCGTCGTATGGCTCGCTCCCCTTCACCAGTTCACTGATGGGTGTCCCTCCTCGGCCGTCAGCGAACACACACACCATCGTGTCCCTGCCAAAAATGCCGGCAAGGGTCTCTCCCATCGAGTATGCAGAGTTCTCGTATCTGCGCTTGCCATACCTGAGAAGTCTCTTCACCTGTCTCTTCCAGCCATGGTCTTCATAATATCCGAAAGCGTCGCCAAGGCCTTCTCCCACAAGTCGTCCTTGCCACTTGTCTGTCAGGCCGTCAATGTCTGTCACCAATTCTGCCTCCTCGCCCATGGCAAGGCTCTGTCCATATACAGGCACGCATATCACCACCTTTGCCCTGTGACCATTGTCGCATGCCGTCAGGACAGCTGTTCCGACTATACATGCCAACCATATCTTGGCCTTCTTGATGACACTCAGTCCATTCCTTATCATATTTAAAAATTCCATTCAGATACCGTTAAGATTCAACCATAACATTATTTTATGGTGCAAATATACGAAAATCATCTGAAATTATTGCTTTTTTGCCAATTAATTCTTTGTAATATACAAAAAAACTCTAAAATGCTTTGTTATGTAGAATATATTTGCTATTTTTGCAGAAAAATAATGTAATAACAAACCTGATGTGACATGAATGACAGCATACAGCTTACCGTAATTATTCCAGTATTCAATACTGAACAATATTTGAGAAGGTGTGTTGACAGTGTTATTGCCAATGAAGGCATCAACATGGAGATAATCCTCATTGATGACGGGTCAACCGATTCTTCGCCACTCATCTGTGATGATTATTCATGCCGCCTTCCATTTGTCACATCGCTTCATATTCCCAACTCCGGACCTGCCACCGCCAAGAACAAGGGACTTGACATCGCCAAGGGAAAATACGTGGCTATGATCGACAGCGATGACGAACCCGCTCACGACATGTTTGTCAGAATGATTGAAGCCGCGTCCCTGCATGATGCCGACATAGTATGCTGCAACTATATGGAGAGGTATGACGACGGAAAGACCCGCGAGTTTGATTATACCCATGCGACATCGTTGCTCAACCACGACGAGGCGGTGGAGGCTTTTCTCATGAAGAATAAGATATACACACAATGCTGGACAAAGATATACCGCAGGGACATGTTGGAAAAATTCAGCATACGCAATATTGCAGGACTTAAGACCGACGAAGATTTCATATTCAATATATCCTGCTTTGTCCACGCCATGAAGACATGTGTCATCGACTCCCCCCTCTATGTCTATTCCATGCGATATTCCTCATTGTCAAAAGACTACTTCAAGAGAGACATTGACGCATATATAGACAACCGTCTGTTGAGATTTGACCTCGTCGAGCAACAGCTGAAACTATATTCGCCCCAAAACCTGCGTCATGCGGTTTTCAACCGTTTGTTTTATTCCAACGAGCTTCTTGGACGAATATCCCTTCACCCCGTCCACTTTCACGACAAGCGCACCAAGCAGGTGATACATTACATGCGCCGTCATTTCTTCTATCTGATGTCACACCACCGACAGATAGGATTCAGCCCCGTGGGATGCCTGATGCTCTTGATGCCAACTCGCCTGTATATGAAATACAGACATACCAAAATCACCAATCAGTAAATATATTAAACTATGCCCAAATTCACTGTAATCACAATAAACTACAATAATCGCGACCAACTGCGACATACCATTGCGAGCGTCGTGGGCCAGTCCTTTCCCGACATCGAATACATCGTCATCGACGGAGGCTCCACCGACGGCAGCATTGAGGTCATCAAGGAATACGAGGACAAGATAACATTTTGGCTCTCCGAACCAGACAATGGTGTATATCACGCCATGAACAAGGGGCTCAGGCATGCTCATGGCGAATGGGTCAACTTCATGAACTCAGGCGACATCTTCCACTCGCCCGGCGTTATTGCCGACATCGACCGACTGACAGGCGATTGCGACATACTCTTCGGCAATGTGGTCAATTCGGCCAATGGACGCATCTATGGAGGCATTCCGGCTGGCTCTGAGGTCACTTTCATGACACTCAAGAAGGAAATCCTCTGTCATCAGGGCACTTTCTACCGACGTGCCATCTTCGACCGTCATCCTTACGACGAAAGTCTCAGGCTCATTTCCGACTGGAAGGTGAATGTCCAGGCCATCGTCTTCGACAACTGTAAGGTGAAGGTGGTTGACACAATCGTTGCAGACTATGACCTCACCGGAATCAGTTCCACACAGGCGCGACTACATTATGAAGAGCGATGCAAGGTGACTGCCCAACTGCTGCCCGAAAGGATTGCCAAGGACTACGAACACATATATTCCAAGGAGGAAATGCCCATCGTTGGTCTTCTTCCCGAACTGAAAAAGCGGGGACGTGTCCAGAAAATCGTATATTGGTTCACCAAGTTCATTCTGAGAATCACTTAATAGAGTAAAGTGAAAAGTGAAGTGAAAAATGAACAAAAAAACTCCGCCTGGAATCACTTCCAAACGGAGCCAACCAAATAACTTTGTATCATGTAAATTAATGCTTCTCTCAAAAGTTTCCTTTGTTCAAAGTTAAAATGAAATTGATGTCGGGTCAGGTATTTTGTTCCCTTCCCTCCATCGAAGGTCAAAGCCTCACGGCCTTGCCTTCTTTATTTCATCTCAGTTGTTATCCGAAACAATTACAATCTTATTATCAATAACCTAAATGTTACGTACTAATACCAATTGTCCTGAACAAAACCTTTTTCTTAATTTACCTTAGAATGTAATTCACTAATTACCTAAATCCGAAATAACTAACAATCTTTATTACCAATAACTAAAAACCTAAATAACATGTATATCTTTAATTTCTATGAATTATCTTTCTTTTTGTCTTTTGACGTTGCAAAGGTACTACTTTTTTTCGGTCTTGTCAATAGTTTCTTGGCAAAAAGTTGAAAATTGTGTCGTTCTATTGACAAATATCAATTCTATTGTGTGCGAACACAACGTTAATTTGACTATTTTGCCTTTTTGAAGTACGTCAGCTCATTGGCTTGGCGATGCGCCAGAATATCACGCAGTTCAGCCAACAGGCAGTCTGGCCGGAAGGGTGTTGTCTCGTAGAATGTGGTGCGCTCCGTGCTGCATCCATACATCTCTCCGTCCTTAAACGCCTTGATATGTCCAAATGCCGGGTGGTCCCTGAGTATCGTCTCACGTGTCTGTTCCTGTCCCCCGTAGCGATAAAGCCAGATGTCGGACGTCTCGCAGCGTTCGACCACTGCCTCTATCGACATCGCGCGGCTTCCTCCTGACGAGTTGTCGGCAAAGACATAGTCGCCGCCGGCATCTGCAATCATCACCCCGAGAGTGCTGCGTCCGCCCGGCACATACCATACGCTCCCCGACGGCATGTCCATCATCACCCGCGGACGTTGCTTCACCGCCCTGCCCTCAGCCGCCGTGGCGAGATATTGGCGCTTCACGACATCGAAAAGGCTGTCAGCTTCCGCCTCCCTGCCTGTGAGCATACCATAAAACTTCATCCATTCCGCGCGAGCCAATGGCGACGACTCCATATAGTCGGCACATTCCACTATAGGAATGTTGACCTCGTCGAGCTTGCCGTAGCCGCCACTGTTCTCAAAGGGCGACACCATGACGACGTCGGCGTCAATGTCGATGATTTTTTCTATGTCAGGCGACATGCCACTGCCCACATTGCCTATCCTGCCATCTTGGAGCAGGGAGCGGAGGTCGGCGCGCTTCACGTATTCCACGTCGGCCATGGCCTTCAGGCATTCCGCCACCCCAAGGTCGGCAAGCAGTGCCGCGTGAACCGTGGTAAAGCATACGCACCGTCTCACCGGCACATGAATCACTGTGCCTTCGGGCAGGTGGTCAACAGTGGAGTCTCCGACGAGGACGTATGTATGGAGTGTACGTCCCTCATGCCATGGGTCGGCTATCTTCACCACGCGGTATTTGCCGTAGTCAACTGTGGTCAGCAGCCGCGCGTAGTCATAATGCAGCGAGTCGCCCCCATCCTGCCATTGGGGCTTGGCTCCGGAATGGCAGGCAGTGAGGGCGACACTACTTACAAACAATATAATATACAACAATCTATTCACGATGATGCCGGATTGTCATGGTTATTAGATGACGACCACCTTGCGCGGATTCTGTCCCCATGAGGTGAAAGAGCCGATTAGCTTGAAGTCTTTTGAGAAATGATAAACCGTGCCGTTGCCTGCGGAATACATCGTGGTGGTCAGGTAGAATGAGTCGTCCTTACCCTCCGAGATACTGTAGATGGATGCCGTGGCGAGCGTCGGCTCTTCTGCCACCACCTTTTCTGTGACGTCGGTCTTCTTCTTTGTGGCCGGGTCGTAGGTGAAGAAGTGGTTTACGGTCTGGTATGTGTTCCAGTCGGTCTCTGAGAAGACACAGAGGAATATGTCGTCGTATTCCATCATATAGGTCACCTGTTCGCCTGTGTCCTCGGCCTTGACGTTCTTGATGTCATACATCCACATTGGGGTGGTCATCCAGTCGTCGCCATAGCTCATGGTGAGTACATAGCCATTGTTTTCCACTGCCAACTGCAGATTGTTTGTCATTTCCACATATTTCACTGCAGCGGGTGTGAAGTTGCGCAGATCGACGATGGCGAGCTTGTTATTGACGGTCATCATGTCGTATGTGTTGCCAAGTGGCACGTAGAGCTTGCCGTCATCAACGCATGGTTTCTCGGGCACCTTGCCCACCTTCACGGCTGTCTCCACGCTCAGGTCGTCGGGATTGAGGCGCAACACGTAGCCGCCCACTGATGTCACGTAGAGCTTGCCGCCCTCGCCGACGATATATCTCGGTGCGCCATACTCTGCGTCGATTGACGTTCTGCACTGCTCCACGCACGACCTGTTGAGCTTTGCGATATATGCCGAGCCATACACCACGACATATATGTTGCCGCCATACTCAATCATGTCCTGGCCGAGACTGCCGAGTTGCTTGTCGTTTTGTGTGAAGTAGAGGTCAAGCTCTGTTGCAGTGGTGGTATCCTGACGTGCGTCAAAGAGTGATATGCTGGCATTGTTGTCCTTTGAGTTGCCCTCGTTGAGCACAAATCCGCGATGTTCCGGCAGGGCCACCTGCGACCCTCCTTCATAAGGGTCATACTCGTCGTCACTACATGATGTGATTGCTGTCGATACAGCCAAACCGCATATTGCGGTCAAAAATAAACTTCTTAATTTCATCTTTTATTAATTTATAATCCAAAAAATTTATAATTTATAATTCTTAATTTTCAATATTTCACTGCTACACTTGCCGTGAAGCTCCTTCCCGGCATAGGATAATACTTGATGATTTCATACTGTCGGTCAGTGATGTTGTTGATCGTGAGCTGGAGACTCATACATCGGCCGCTGCGCAATCGGAAGTCGCGCGATAGGCTCACCGAATGTTCGGAATAAGCCGCAATTAGATACTGTCGAGTGTTTTGCGCCGTGGAATAGCGCGTGCCCTGACCAGTCATCGAATATCCCACGTTGACCAATGGCGTGAGCAGCATTGCCGAAGCGCTGCCTATGGTCTTCGGTGTGTATGGCAGTTGGCTGCCGTATGACATGCTGCCCGGCGTGCGGTCTTTTGCGTCCTGCCATGTGAATGAGCCGTTGAGGATGACGGAGCATCGCCTCGCTATGTCCACCTCCGCTGCGGCTGTGATGTCCATTCCATAGATGTGCACCTTGCCGAAGTTGGCCATTTTCCATATATATGTCGATGGGAAAGCCACAATCTTGTCCTCCACGTCATTATAATAGCCGTCGGCGGTGAGAGCCACGAACCTCAGCGGCCCTATTTGGCGCGAGCGCCAAGTGATGCCCCCACCCCACTCCATGGCCTTCTCCGGACGCAGCGACGTGTTGCCTATCCGGAGATAGTAGAGGTCGTTGAATGTGGGCATACGGAACGTAGATTTCATCATTGCCCTCAGATAGAGTGCCTCGCTGTTGAGGAGCCTGTAGCTGAACGACACCGACGGCGATAGCTTGTGGCGGTCATCGGGAGTATATATGGAATACTTCTCGCTCTCGGTGAGGCTCTCCGTGGCGAAGGTCATCACTGCCCCGGCGTCGGCACGCAGCCTGCCTGCCGACGCCCGCATGGTGAATGCCGTCAGCGATGTGAACCTCACGGGGTTGGGGCTTCCGTTGACCGTCGTGGAGAGCGTGTTGACAGCCACGTCCTCGGCAAGCGCTATGTCGAGCCATTCAGTGGGTTTGTAGCCGATGGTTGCCGACGCATAGTATTCGCGCTGAGTGTTTTGTTCCGTGAGCACCCCGTCGGTATATTTCACGTCGTGATCCTGGTATTTGTTCCACGAACTGGTGAATTTCCCCCTTGCGGCCATCTGCCATTCAGGGCTCCACCTTATTGAATATTGCGCCTGCGCGAAGAAGTTCTCGTCCCATAGTCTCTCGTTGCTTTTGGGGTTGTAGAGCACTACCGACCCTGGCAGTCCCCGCTCCGAACGATAGTAATACACTTTGGCCTTCAGCGAGCTGCTGTCGCGGAATGTGTGATTGACGTTGCCCTCAACGTGCCATTGGCTGATGTCGGTGTTGTGTCTTTTCTCGCGCGATTTCTCGCGTCCGTTGACCAATGTGTAGGCATACATGCCGTCGGCGCGCATCCAGTCGGCATCGACCGATGCCACCGTAGCCCGGCCGAGCCGCTGCCAATAGCGCAACCGGGGGTTGAACTGTCCCCATGAGCCGCCTGTGAGCCTGCCGCTTATCATCCATGGTTTCTCTTTCAGTTCGGGCTGAAGGGTCTCCACCGCCAGCACTCCCGCCGAGGCATAGTGACGCGCGCTCTGCATCAGGTCAGTGCCCTGTCCTATTGCCATCGACACCATTGCCACATTGTCCAATGAGAAGCGACCGATATCGACCTGTCCAGCCTGTGTGTTGCTCACGGTGATGCCGTCATAGCTCACCGCCGTGTGATGGGCCCCGAGATTCCTCACCGACACGGTCTTCATCCCACCGATGCCGCCATAGTCCTTTACCGATGCTCCGGCAAAGCGTCTCACGGCGTCGGCCATCCCCTGTAGTCCCATGATGTGGATGTCCTGCTGTCCGAGGCTCTGTGTGGGCATTGTGCGATATACGTTGTCCGCACGGTGGCGCGCCGACACCACCG
Source organism: Prevotella sp. (assembly GCA_034101015.1). Classification (GTDB taxonomy): domain Bacteria; phylum Bacteroidota; class Bacteroidia; order Bacteroidales; family Bacteroidaceae; genus Prevotella. The sequence goes on along the minus strand of JAXEKN010000096.1, from coordinate 5,768 downwards.
TCACCTCACGAAGCCGCACACTGTCTGGCTCTGCTGCCCTCATGGGCATGACAAATCCTGTTATTGCCAATGACGCAATCAGTCCTTTCATCTCTATACAGTCCTTAATTTCTTGTTTCTTCACCGGAAGTCTATCCTCGAGGCCGTCGGCGACATTCATTCCAAAGGCAGGTCTTCTGACTTGTTGCCCGAGACAAGCGTCTTCCCGAAAATGCTCAGTGACGTCGTTGCTTGTATCGAATAAGGGCAACTTACAGCTGCGGGACAGTCGGGGATTCTCACCCCATTCCCTATTAATCACACTGTGGTGAACCTTTTCGCCGGCAAAATTACAATAATTTGTTCAATCGTGCAAGTTTTTTGCCCTTTTTCTTTGTTTTTTCATCATTTCTGACTATATTTGCAACCAAAAAACGTTTATTCGGTAGATTATTATGCACATAACACTGGTAGCGGGCGCACGCCCGAATTTCATCAAGCTCGCCCCGTTGGTGTGGGCGGCTAAAAAGGCCAAGGCCGATGGACTTGACATCGGCTACACACTGGTATATACAGGCACAGAGGATGATCCCGACATTGAGCCGCATCTATTTGCCGACTTGGCGATAGGACGTCCCGATGTATGTCTTGGCGTCGATTGCGAAAGCATCAATGAGCTGACGGGACATGTGATGTCGGCTTTCGACGATTATGCCCTGAGTCATCCCACCGACGTGGTCGTCGTGTGTGACGACCTCGCGTCAACCATGGCGGTGGCCATCGTCACCAAGAAGCGCGGACTGCTGCTCGCCCATCTTGTCGCTGGCACGCGCTCCTTTGACATCACCATGCCCAAGGAAATCAACCGCCTCGTCATAGACGGTCTTTCCGACCTTCTCTTCACTGCCGGTGTCAATGCCAACAGTATCGCCTCGCGCGAGGGCGCGGAATATAATAAGGTATATATGGTGGGCAATTTGCTCATCGACACTCTCCGCCACAACTATCCGAAATTCGTCCGTCCGTCGTGTATCAATGACATTGACGGCGACAACTATCTTGTGATGACCCTCAACCGTAAGGCTCTCATCGCCGACGATGACTTCCTGGGCAGTATGGTGAGGACTGTCGAGGAGCATTGCGGCGAGACCACCGTCGTTGCCCCTCTGCGCGAATATGCCCGTGAAAGGATTGCGTCTCTGCTCTCTCCCGCCTCGCCCATTCGCATCGTCGATAGCCTGCCATATCGGGAGTTTGGCTATCTCACATCACACGCACGCGGTATCATCACCGACTCGGGCAATGTGGCCGAGGAGGCTACTTTCTTGACCATACCCTGCCTGACGCTCAACGACTATACTGAACATATCGAGACTGTCACCATAGGCAGCAACACCCTCGTTGGCAGCGACACCGCATTGCTGGCATCGTCCCTCCGCTCCATACTCGACTCCACCTACAAGCATTCGTCAGTGCCCGACCGATGGGACGGACGCACGGCGGAGCGCATAATTAAGGTGTTTATGAATTGACGAAGATTCAGCAGGGCGGCACATTCTTGACAGATGTCAAAAATAACATTGTGTGCGCAAACAATCAGCCAAAAAGTATTGTCAGTTCAAAAAAAAGCAGTAATTTTGCAGCGTCAAAATAAAGAGTGACAGCGGTCACAAGAGAGAAATTCAAAAGGATTGTATAACAATTAAAAGAAAGGGTAACATTATGAAAAAGATGATTTGGACAGTGATGGCTGTGCTCAGCATGACCATAACAACATTTGCAAAAGACGAGAACGCCAACGCCAACAACGCCATGAGCGCGTTCGACATGAGCGTCAAGATGAACAAGCTCTCGCAGGCCTTGAACCTCACGACCGACCAGACAGAGAGCGTGGCTGACGTGCACCACACCTTCTGCGGAGAGATGATGGTCGCTGCACAGGCCAACGACGACGACCGCAAGGAACTGATGATGAAGGCGGTCAACAAGGACTTGAAGTATATGCACTACATCCTCAACAAGGATCAGTATCGCAAGTACTTGCTCATTCTCAACGCCACTCTCAACAATCGTGGATTGAACTTCATAAAGTAATATCCATAGAATGATTTTGATTGGGTAATATAGTGAAATCCCCTTCGACGTGCCAATGGGCATCGGCGGAGGGGATTATCGTATGTTCAGGGAAATGTCCCGGGAGTTGACATTTTTGTCGATGACTTTAATGAGTGGTGGTTTTCACAATCTTCGTAGGATCCATTTCACGGTTGCGTCGGTTGACTGTGGTGACCACAGCCTGTGCGAGATTAAGGAATGCCTGACCTGTCATCGTGTCGATATGACAGGCGGCTGGCTCACCCGCGTCGCCATTCTCGCAGATACTCTGCACGAGGGGTATCTGGGCGAGAAGAGGCAGCTTCATGTCCTCGGCCAACTGTCGGCATCCTTCCTTGCCGAAGATGTAATACCTATTGTCGGGGAGTTCGGCAGGCGTGAACCACGCCATGTTTTCCACCAGTCCGAGGATAGGCACGTTGACCTTCTCGTTGCGATACATGTCTATGCCCTTACGCGCGTCGGCAAGAGCCACCTGCTGCGGTGTGCTGACGATGACCGCCCCGGTGATGGCAAGCGTCTGAAGGAGTGTGAGATGGATGTCGCTCGTGCCTGGCGGAGTGTCGAGGATGAAATAGTCGAGTTCACCCCAGTCGGCATCGCCGATGAGCTGCTTCAGTGCATTCGACGCCATGCCTCCCCGCCACAATGTGGCTGTGTCGGGATTGACGAAAAAGCCGATGCTGAGCAGCTTCACACCGTATTTCTCCACGGGTTCGATGAGCTGGCGGCCGTCCTTCTCCACTGCATAGGGACGTGCGTCCTCCACGCGGAACATCTTCGGCATTGATGGTCCGAAGATGTCGGTGTCGAGAAGTCCCACACTGTAGCCCAGCCGAGCCAGTGAGATGGCGAGGTTGGCTGCCACGGTGCTCTTTCCCACTCCGCCCTTGCCTGAGCTGACGGCAATGATATTCTTCACTCCCGGCAGCATCTTTCCTGGCTCAGGTCGCGGCTTTGACTTGAATTCGGTCTCTATCTCCACCTCGACCTCTTTGCCCACATGATAGTGAATAGCTGCCTCGGCTGCCTTCACGGTCGATTTGAGGAAGGGGTCGGTGTCTCTCGGGAAGAGCAGCACGACCTTCACCTTCATGCCGTTGATGCTTGGCGTGTCGGCCACCATGCCGCTCTCCACGAGATTCTTCTTTGTTCCGGGATACGTCACTGTCTCCAGTGCGTCCATTATCAGTTTGGGATATAAGGTCATGTCCATTAATCCTTTATCAACTCAATAGACCTCTTGAGGAACTTGTCGAGGGCCTCGCCCTTGAGCATGCCGTTCTGGAGAAGTGCCAGGTCGATGAGCTGGTGAACCTTTTCATTGCCTTTGGCATATTCGGCGATGATGTCGCGCTTCTTGGCTTTCTCGTCGTCGATGGCCTTCTGAGTGTTCTTCACGTCGTCCTTCTCCTCCTGGGTGATTTCCTCAGGTTTCTTCTTGTCCTGTGACTGGCGCAGTGCGGCGAGTCGTGCCTCCTGTCCCTTCAGCTCGCTCTCAACGGGCTTGAGCGCGTCGGAGGTGCTGGCTTCGCAGTCGTCGAGAACTTTCTTGACTATGGGATGGTCGGAGTTGAGCACGAGTGAGTATGAGTCGGGCATCTGGGCATAGAATCCCATTCCTGCCTGCAGTCGGCTCATGTCCTTCATGCGCCGCATGTATTCGCTCTGGGTGATGACCACGGGCTGTGACTCTTCGCCCATTGGTTCCACATCGACGTATATCTCTGCCTTGTCAATCTTGGGGAGCTGTGTCTGGAACACCTGCGTGAGCCTGTCCTTGCGTGTCTCGTCGAGGGTTTCCTTCTTGGCGTCATCCTTCACGATGATTCGTTCGATGATGTCGCTATCGACACGTGTGAAGCGGCTCTTCTCAAACTTCTGTTCGAGCATCGAAGCCGTGGGCACGTCGAGTTCGCCGTCCATCAGCAACACGCTGTAACCCTTGTTCTTGGCTGTCTCGATATAGCTGTACTGCTCCTCGCTGTTGGTGGCGTAGAGATAGATGAGGTTGCCGTCCTTGTCTGTCTGGTTGTCCTTGATGAGTGTGCGGTATTCGTCGAATGTGAAGTATTTTCCCTCTGTGTCCTTCATCAGCGTGAAGTCCTTGGCGCGGTCATAGAATGACGTGTCGCTGAGCATACCGTAGTTGATGAAGATTTTCAGGTCGTCCCATTTCTCCTCGTATGCCTTACGGTCTTCCTTGAAGATGCTGTTAAGACGGTCGCTCACCTTCTTTGTGATATATGTGGATATTTTCTTCACGTCGCGGTCGCTCTGAAGATACGAGCGGCTGACGTTGAGCGGGATGTCGGGTGAGTCAATTACGCCGTGGAGCAGTGTGAGGAATTCCGGCACGATACCCTCCACCTGGTCAGTCACGAACACCTGGTTGCAGTAGAGCTGTATCTTGTTGCGCTGAAGTTCGATGTTCGATTTGATGCGGGGGAAATAGAGTATTCCTGTGAGGTTGAAGGGATAATCGACATTGAGGTGAATCCAGAAGAGGGGCTCGTCCTGCATTGGATAGAGCGTGCGGTAGAACGACTTGTAGTCTTCGTCCTTGAGCGTGCTCGGGGTCTTGGTCCATAGCGGCTCCACATTGTTGATCACGTTGTCCTCGTCGGTTTCCTGGTCCTTGCCGTCCTTCCATTCTGTCTTCTTGCCGAAGGCGATGCTCACTGGCATGAACTTGCAGTATTTGTTGAGCAGTCCCTGGATGGTGCTCTTCTCAAGAAATTCCTTGCAGTCGTCGTCGATATGCAGTATGATGTCCGTGCCGCGGCTTTCGCGCTCAGCGTCGTCAATCTCGTATGCCGGCGAACCGTCGCAGCTCCATTTCACTGCCTTTGCGCCGTCGCGGTAGCTCTTGGTGATGATATCGACCTTCTTGCTGACCATGAAGGATGAGTAGAATCCGAGTCCGAAGTGTCCGATGATATTATTGGCGTTGTCCTTGTATTTCTCAAGGAAGTCGTTGACTCCGGAGAATGCTATCTGGTTGATATACTTGTCTATCTCCTCCTCTGTCATACCGATACCGCGATCGCTGATGGTGAGTGTGCCTTCCTTCTCGTCGAGGCTTACCCTCACGGTGAGGTCTCCCAGTTCGCCTTTGAAGTCGCCTCTTTCTGCGAGTGTCTTCATCTTCTGTGTGGCATCCACGGCGTTCGACACCATTTCACGCAGGAAAATCTCATGATCAGAATACAAGAACTTTTTGATGACGGGGAATATGTTCTCTGTCGTAACCCCGATATTACCTTTTTGCATGATTTTTTACTTAAATATGTTGTTTTGTAGGACTATTCCCAATCATGTCAATAGCAAATAGTGTGCCAAACGGCCATCTGCTCTGCCAATTTGGCAGAATGACATATTACGCGCCGCTCTCCGTCTATGTCCCGAAGCCTCTTCCGAGCGCTCCTTATAGCCACCGTTCTCGACAGTTTGCTGTCGAGCCCCCGCTTCCGTTCTTAGACATATGTCTCTTATCTCCCCTTATCTCCTTTTTACTACTTCCGTAAGTCGAGTAAGATTTACGATGCAAAGGTACGAAATTTCGCCACCCTCTATGGCTCTTTAGCGTCGTTAATGGTCGTTGCGTGCTCATAAGCATTGCGATGGTCTTAGAATGCCTGTTGTAATGGTCTTATGACTGCTGTTGTAACACT
>JAXEKN010000087.1:0-19797 GCA_034101015.1 Prevotella sp. | reverse complement strand
AGTTAAGGAGTTAAGGAGTTATCGCTCCCGTTGGTCGCTGGGAGTTAAGCCATTAGTTTGGAGCATTGGATATAAGCGCAACAACATTTGGCTTAACTCCTTAACTCCTTAACTCCTTAACTACCAACTATTATCCTTACTTGCGAAAGTTGAGCTGTATTATTTATCTTGTCACCCTGACAATCTGTCCGGGAGCGGTCACTATATCGTATTCATATACCAAGGGGAGGATGGGCGACTGCGGACGTATCTCGTCGCTCACCTTGGGCTGCTTGACCTGGGCAGAAGCGAAAAGGTCGTTAGGACAATCGCCCTTGGCTGGAGTCAGGCCTTCGCCATGCAATGGAATGAACGAACGGAGACGGAGCGTGCCACCACGTCGGGAGATAATCCTTGCCGACGAGAGCTGGCCGCTTTCCCAGTCGATATCAACCACGAAAGAGCCGCGGGCTATGAGTCCCTTGACGCTGCCTTTTCTCCACTTGTCGGGCAAGGCTGGCAAGAGATGTACTGCACCGTCATGACTCTGCAAGAGCATCTCGGACACACCGGCTGTGAATCCGAAGTTGCCGTCGATCTGGAATGGGGGATGAGCGTCGAAGAGATTCGGATAGGTGCGTCCATTGGGATATTCCTTGGCCACGGCGTCACTCGGCAGCAGCGAGAGCATATTGCGGATAATCTGGAAGGCATGGTTGCCGTCGAGCATACGCGCCCAGAAATTTATTTTCCATCCTATGCTCCATCCTGTGGCCATATCGCCACGCTGGATGAGCGTGTTGCGTGCAGCCTGGAACAGTTGGGGATTGAGCGAAGGTGAAATCTGATTGGACGGATAGAGGCCGTAGAGGTGGGAGATATGGCGGTGGTCGTCGGTAGGATTATCGGCATCCACGAGCCATTCCTGCACCTGATTGTGTCTGCCTATCTGCATAGGAGGCAAAAGGGCGAGAGTGTGGCTCAGCGAGTCCTCATACTTGCTGTTGCCGCCAAGCACACGGGTGGCGAGGAGCGTGGAGTTGAGAGCGTCGAATGCTATCTGGTTGTCCATGGTGCATCCTGCGGTGATTGTTGAACCTGCTCCATGATAACCATGCTCGGGCGACATGGATGGAGCTGTGACAAGCCATCCATACTTGGGATGCTTCACAAGGTGGCTCATATAGAAGTCGGCCGTTCCCTTGAGCACAGGATAATACTTCTTGAGGAAGTCCTTGTCGCCGGTGAAGAGATAATGCTGCCAGAGATGCTGTGCGCACCATGCGCCGCCATTGGGCCACATGCCGAAATAGGCTCCATCGACCGGCCCTGAGATACGCCAAAGGTCGGTATTGTGATGAGCCACCCATCCCTTGGCGCCATAGAGAGTTCGCGCCGCGTCGGCACCAGTCTTGGCAAGGTCGCTGACCATTGAGAACATCGGTTCGTGGCATTCCGGAAGATTGGTGACCTCGGCAGGCCAATAGTTCATCTCGGCATTGATATTTATGGTGTATTTACTGTCCCATGGGGCATACATACCTCCGTTCCACACGCCTTGCAGGTTGGCAGCCTGTCCGCCAGGCTGTGAAGATGAAATGAGGAGATAGCGGCCATACTGATAGAGCAGGGCTATGAGGTTTAGGTCGTCGGTGGAGTTGAAGTTTTTCACCCTGACGTCGGTCTCTGCCTCAGAGGCTTTTGTCGTCGGGATGTCGAGATGCACACGGTCATACAGCTCACAGTATTTTGCGATATGGTCGGCGAGAATCTGATTGTATGACTTCTTCAGAGCCTGTTTCATCATCGTCTCGCAGCGTTTTGCCGCATTGGCCGAGACATTGTGATAGTTGACGAAGTTGGTGGCTCCGATGATATAGACCGTGGCGGTGGTGGCGCCGCTGACTGAAATGGTGCCTGCATTACCCTCGGCAGGCTGTGCCTTTAGCTTGCCGTCGGTCTTGACCGTGACGAGACACTCGGCATTGAGAGCAGCGGGTATGCCTTCCTGTTCCACTCCCTTACAAGTCATGGTGAGTTGCGCGCCCTTGACGCTGACCTTTGGCTGCAAGGGGTCGGGGCAGTCATATCCAAGCGAGAAGGAGAGAGCCTTTTTCTTGTCGGCTTCAAGTCGCAGGACGATGACATTGTCGGCCATTGAGGCAAAGGCGGTGCGTCTGTATTCCACATCGCCTGCCTTGTATCTGACGGTGGCTGTGGCATTGCCGATGTTGAGGTCGCGATAATACGTGCCTTCTGTGGCAGTATGACTGAACTTTACCTTCACATTTCCGAGAGGGAGAAATCGCATGCCGTTTTGTGGCATGTTGAAGTTTTCGTCGATTTTCTTCTGCGCCTCTCCAAACTTGTCGTTGAATACGAGCTGGCGTATTTGGTTGAGTGCAATCAGCCCCTTGGGATTAAGATTATTGTGGGGGCCACCCGACCAGAACGTCTCCTCATTGAGTTGGAGCACTTCCTCATCAACCCCTCCAAACACCATTGCCCCCATGCGGGAATTACCTATGGGCAGGGCATCGGTCCACTGCTGTGCAGGGCGCGAATACCATAGTTTCATGTCTTGTGCCGTAGATGACATCACGGACATCAGCGTGGCACATAATAATAAGATTTTGTTCATTATGTGATACATTTTTATTGATTATTCCTGACTATATGCACTATTCGTCGTATTTCGACTGCAAAAGTACGTATTTAAATCGAAAATAAGCAATAAAAATGTATCAATTATTATTAATTATGTTTCAACGAACGATGAATTCCTTAATAAACGGTTGTTCGAATCCCTCGACATATATTTTAAGTCGGGCTGTGCCTGGGTCAGTCGTTGACTGCAAGCGCACGAGACCTTCGCCGAAATATGTGTCGAGCTGTGTGGTACGCCAAGACTCATGGCGGCGCATGTCTCCCGTCTCCACGCCGAGCAGTCGCAATGGTCCTTCGACCTCGGCGCGGAATTTTCGGGGCTGCATCTGCTGGATGCGTCCGAGGCTATCGACGAGTGTAAGGCGCACATGGCTAACGGTGTTCTTTGCGGTGGCATTGGAATAGTCGGGGGCGATGGTGTTGAGCACAGTATGGTCGGCATCGAGACGCACATCAGCCACCGGACCGTGGTTGACGAGCGAGTCGCGCATCACTTCCTTGCCTCCACGATAGCCTACGGCGAGGATCTTACCTTGTCGGGCCGGCAACTGGATAGTGATACAATGGTCGGGATAGTCGGCGGTCACCCTGGGCTTAAGTGGCAGTTGGGGATTGCTCCACATAGGGAAGAAGAACTGCACAGAGTCGCATGTGGTATAACATCTTATCTCCACACAGCGCGAGTCGGTATATGGCAGGTCCCATGTGTCGGCCATTGGCGGATATTGCCAATGGTCGGTTCCCATAGCCTGATTGAAACAGTTATCGCGCACCACGAGCTTGAGATAGTCCTTCTGTGGATTCCACGCGGGATGATAGAATGCAGCCTGTGGTCTTTCCTTGAGAGTCATGTCAAATGGGCACGAGCACCAGCCCTTGGCCGGCCATGGCGATGACTCGCCAAGATAATCGACACCCGCCCATACATACGAGCCTGCAATGAAAGGATATTCCTCCACGAAGTGCCATGGATTGTGCTCCACGAAGTCGCGCACATTATTCTCGCGCAGGCTGGAATAATAGACGAATGCCTCGGAGACAAACATCTTGCGATTGGGGAAGCGCTTGTGGTCGGATATCATGCGCGGTTCGAGATAGTTATATCCCACAAGGTCTGTGACAGAGGCTATCTTGTCGTTGAATCCCTGTTGGCAGGCTATCATCGTGGGGCGTGTGGGGTCGAGAGCCTTCACCACGTCGTTTAGTTGGCGAGCGCGGTCGGCTCCTTCATTGTCCGACTTCCATGCCTCGCTCACCTCATTACCTATGCTCCAAACGATGACAGAGGGATGATTGCGGTCGCGGCGTACCATGTCAGAAATATCACCTATGGCATTATCGTCATAAAATGGTTCGTAATACCCCGACTTCCATTTGTCGAAGGCCTCGTCAATGACGAGTAGCCCAAGCGTGTCGCATATCTCAAGGAATTCCGACGATGGGGGATTGTGGGAGCAACGAATAGAGTTGCAACCTATGGCTTTCAAGGCTTTGAGACGACGGAGCCACACCTCGTCGGGCACAGCCACTCCGAGGCTACCTGCATCCTGATGGAGACACATTCCGCGAAGCTTCATATTCTTGCCATTGAGCCAAAAGCCTGTATTGGCGTCAAAACGCACGTCGCGGAAGCCGAATGAAGTGCGCACCTCGTCGCTCAGCTTGCCGCGGGAGTCACGGACGGTGGTGACGAGGGTGTATGTAAAGGGATTGTCGCAGCTCCAAAGTTCGGGACGATTGACAGTCATTGTCGATGATGAAGACGCTGCCACCTTCTTGCCACTGTGGTCATATATGGCATGGGCGACAGAGCCTGGACCGCCTTCCAATTCGGTTTGAACCTCTACCCTGCCGTCGGTGGTGGCAATGACAAAGAGTCCGCCTTCCCTAACCCTGGTCGCGCCGGTAGCTGTGAGCCATACGTGACGGTAAATGCCGGAACCGGTGTACCAACGCGACTGTTCCTCCCGATCGACATGAACCACGAGCCGGTTGTTGCCTTTTCTGTTGATATATGGTGTGAGGTCGTATGAGAATCCTGTATATCCATACATGTGATGACCAAGGCGATGTCCGTTGAGCCATACTGTGGCACGATGATACACACCATCGAAGGTGATGGCTATGTGCTCCTTCTTCACCACGGAGGCGGGCAACGAGAAATCCTTCATATACACGCCCTGACCGCCGGCGAGATATCCGGCTGAACCGCCCATCTGCGGGTCGAAGGGCAACTCGGCGCTCCAGTCGTGGGGCACGCTGACCTGACGAAACTCTACATGACCATAGCCCGACTTGGCGGTGGATATGGTCACCTCACTCGCCGTCACCTGGGCCTGCTCAGGCTCGGTGTCATCCGTCACCTTGTTTTTATGAATTTTTACCTTGGTTTCCCCGAGTCTTATGTCACTAATACCAAGTTCAACAAGGACAGTTTTCACCTCTGCATAATCTTTGCAAAGGCGGAACGACCAGTTGCGGTCGAATGTCATTCTCTCGCGGGTCTTCTTTGGTGCCGCCGTAATTGCGAGCACACACATCACAGTTAGTGCAGTTATTGCATACTTCTTCATCATTATGAGTTGATTTTTTAGATTATGGCGCAAAGATACTCATTTTATATGAAATGACAAAGAATAATATGCAGAAAAATGAAAAACGGGGAAATAAATCCCCGTTTTACTGTTATTTCTTGAAAAGATGTGGCAGATAGTTCCTTAGGCAGCGTCGCCAAGTGAGCCATTCGTGATGGGTGCCGGGAGATACATAGAAATCCACGTTGATGCCCATGGCCTTGAGGTCGGATGTCATCTTCTCCGTTCCGAAGTTCTCCTCGCTGCCGCAGCCCATGAAGAAGTATTTCACCTGATTGTTGAACTTCTCGGCATCCTTGAACACTCCGTCAAAGCATGTCTTAACGTCAATACCGAAGAGGGCGCCGCTGAATGTACCGAGATATGCGAACTTGTCGAGATGGGGCAATACGATGTTGAATGTCTGGAATCCTCCCCACGACAATCCTGCCATTGCCCTGTTCTCACGTCCGGTCTTGCAGCGGAATGTCTTCTCTACCATCGGGATAAGGTCCTCAAACATCACAGTATAGAATGATGCGCCATACTGCATTCTCTGATCCTCCACGTCCTTTCCACGACGGGGCGCGAATCCCACCTCAATATCTCCACTTTCCATTACGACAATCATCGGCTCGCACTCGCCCGAGGCTATGAGGTTGTCCATTATATGGTTCATGCGCCCCTGTGTGCTCCATCCTGTCTCGTCCTCTGCCATTCCGTGCTGCAGATAGAGCACAGGATATTTCTTCTTGGACTTTTCGTAATCGGCAGGCGTATATACCATGGCTCGACGCCATTTCTTCTGGCTCTCGGCATAGTATTCCACCGAGCGCACCTGACCTTTTGCAACTTCCATTTGGGGGCGATAGTAATCGCCTTCCTTGCCTTCGGGCACTTCTATCTGACTTGCCATGCGACTGCAACCGAAAATGGTGTAGGTGTTGGGGTCGGACACTCTTAAGCCGTCAACTTCGAGGAAGTAATAGTGATTGCCCACCACCAATGGGTCGGTCACACATGTCCACATGCCATTGGTATCCTTCTCCATCGGGTATTTCTTGCCACATACATCCACCACAATGCTGCTTGTCTTGGGGGCAAAGATTGTGAAATGGGCACGGTTTTCCATATCGAGCGATGGCGACATGCTGCCAGGCAGATTGGTTTCTGACGGTATTAGCCCTGCCTTGTTGGCTCTCATCTCCGAACCGTCGGTAAACTGCCACCAATTAAAGTTCATCAACTTTACGCCCTTGTCACCCTTAAACACGAAGTACAGGTCGCGAGTGCCGCTGACGGTCTTCTCAATCTCCGCTTTTACTGAAGTCCAATTCTCCCAACCTCCAGTGTTGCCAATCTTTATCTCTGCTATTTTGTCTCCCTTGATACTATCGAGATGCAATTCCATAACCCCTCCACGCATTCCGCTTGCCACGGATGCTGTGAAGAATCGGGGTTGCTTACTGAAATCCACTTCGCGCACCTTTATGTAATCTCCGTTGTGAATCTCGGTGATAAATACTCCGTCGCGTGTATTCTGTTCCGACTTTACTCCGCGTGAGAAAGCCATCGTCTCAGCCTCAACCCTATTGAAGGGATTGAGCTTGCCAATGGGATTAACTCCCTTGTCGGTATGGTGGATGATGGGGAATGTGCCGTCAGCATTGTATCTGAACTCCTCCACGGCAGTACTTCTTCCGAATCCGCCACCACCAGGCAACTTGCCGGTGTGATAGAAGAAGTAGGAATGTCCCTTGTAGTCAGCCACACCACAATGGTTGGTGAACGACTTGGTGTCTTCGAGTGGCATGATTGGTCCCATATACTTCCACGGTCCCATTGGTTTGTCGCTCATAGAGTATGCAATATGCTCAGGCACACCACCGGCGGCATAGAGCAGCATATACTTGCCGTTGCGCTTGGTTATCCACGGTCCTTCAGTATAGCAGTCCTTGTATTTCTTGCCCTTCACGCGTTTGTTCATTTGGGGAGCTCCGAATCCCTCCTCGGTTTGCTCCATCATCGTCACCTCACCCTTGAATGACACCATGTCGTCATTGAGTTTCACGGCATAGACATTTGGATTACCCCAATAGAGATAAGCCTGTCCGTCGTCGTCGATAAATACCGTCGGGTCGATATTGTCCCACTTTCCATTGTCATAGAGCGGCTTGCCAAGTGCATCCTTAAACGGTCCGGTGGGAGAATCGGCTACTGCGACACCTATTGCCATACCACCCGAAAGCTTTGAGTGTGCGCAGATATACCAATAGTACTTGCCGTTGCGCTTGATGGTTTGTGCAGCCCATGCACGATCGTCAGCCCATGAGAAGGTGTCAAGCGACATCAGACCGCCATGGTCTGTCCAGTTCACCATGTCGTCAGATGAATAAGCTCTCCACTCGTACATCCAGAAGAAGTCGGCACCATCCTCGTCATGGCCTGTATATACATACATTCGGTCGCCGTCCACCATTGGTGCAGGATCGCTCGTAAACCAGGTTTGCACTATGGGATTCTGTGCCCCGGCCTGCAATGACATTGCCATCGTTGCCAATGTCATAGCACTTTTGATAACAGTAGTTTTTTGTCTTTTCATTATAGTTATGATTTGATAGATTTTTCTCATTGAATGATTGGTATTGACAAATCGGGTGCAAAATTAATAATTTCAACCGACAATATGCGGGAAAAATGTATCATATACTTATAACTTTGTTTCATCAACGGAAGGAAATCATAAATTCAGTTAATTAAATGACGAAATTTCACGTAAATTTTCCTGTTGGTGTTTTTTTTCGTACCTTTGCAATAAAAAACAAGCATACAGACATGAGACTCCGAAACATTATGTTTGCCGGCACTGGAAGCGACGTGGGGAAAAGTGTCATCGCCGCGGCGTTCTGCCGTATATTCCGGCAGGACGGATCACTTCAACCGACTTGCCGATCATGTGCGCCGACATACCGACATGGAGCGGTTATACGACATTCTGAAAAGGAAATGACATCAATATGATATACGGCCACGGAGACGACTTACACAGATACGGCGACATCAGACTGAATTTCAGTTCCAATATATATGCGCATTCCGACATCACACCTCTCACGGACTATCTCGCGCGCGAGATAGCCTGCATACGACACTATCCAGAACCTATGCCGGCAAGTCTGGAAGCCAACATCGCAATAAAGGAGGGCATCGACGCGGAATGCGTGGTGGTGACCAATGGAGCCACAGATGCCATATACCTCATAGCGGAAGCATGCCAAGAACTGGGACTGCTGAGCCATGGCATCCTACAACCGACTTTTGCGGAATATGCCGACGCATGCATCAAGGCCGGATTGTCTGTAACGAATGAAGAGTACAATTCTGACAATATCTTACGGACAGACAGGCACAACCATACAGTATGGATATGTAGCCCCAACAATCCCACAGGAAAGACCATCTCCCCGGACCACCTGCTTAGTATAGCCCGCAAGCATAAGGCTATTGTCATCGACCAGTCGTATGAATTGCTTACCACATGCGCTTCTCTCTCAGCGTGCGAGGCTGTCTCATCTGACAATATCATTCAGATACACTCGATGACCAAGTGTTGCGCCATTCCAGGACTGCGGTTGGGCTATATAGTGGCTCCAACTCATATCGTTCGCGTCATACGCCGACATATCCGTCCGTGGAGCGTCAACGCCCTCGCCATTGCAGCGGGGCAATTCATCATCGCCACTGGGTTCAGGGCGGTGGCAGACCTACACCAGTATCTATCTGAGGCCCAACGGCTCCAACAGCAGCTCAACGCCATCGACGGCATCTGTGCGATGCCCACATCCACCAATTTCATCCTTTGCCACACATCCCTTGGGACTGCCTCCCAACTGAAGGAATGGCTTGCCCTCAATCACAAGATTCTCATCAGGGATGCATCCAACTTCCATGGTCTGTCGGCAGGACATTTCAGGGTGGCGGCTCAGGCACCAAATGACAATGACATACTAATAAATGCCATACGACAATGGACATCACTTTATCATTAATACCGCTGAGTTGCGGATGGCTGCTCGACCGTATCTTTGGCGACCCGGCCTCACTACCCCACCCCGTGGTACTTTTCGGCAGACTGATTTCACATGGAGAGCGCATTCTCAACAAGGGGGCATGGCGAAGGACCAAGGGAGCCATACTTGCCTTAACCCTCGTCATACTCACTCTGGCAGCCACATGGGCCATAATAACACTCGCTGACGCCTTACATATAATAATAGGAGTAGCCATGCGCTCCATTCTCGTCTTTTACTGTCTTGCTGGAAAGACTCTTATCACAGAAGTGAGAAATGTTTTTATCGCACTTGACAATTCTCTGCAAGAAGGACGAGACCAAGTGGCGCGTATAGTGGGGCGCGACACGTCGGAGCTCTCTGCCGAAGAGGTGCGCAAGGCGGCATTGGAGACCCTCGCCGAGAATCTCAGCGATGGGGTCATCGCCCCCCTGTTCTGGTTCGCCATAGGCGGTGTGCCTGCTATGATGGCATATAAGATGGTCAACACGCTCGACTCCATGATAGCCTATCACTCTCCTCGCTATCTCAGATTTGGTATGGTTGCGGCAAGGATTGACGACATAGCCAACTGGCTGCCGGCGAGGCTCACTGCCCTCCTTATGATCATTGCCGACGGGAAGATAAAACTCCTTCCGCAACGTCTCGCATTCGTGCTTCGCAATGGACCGCGCCATGCCAGCCCCAACAGCGGTTGGCCTGAAGCTGCACTTGCCTCTATTCTCCACTGTCGCTTCGGAGGTCCTCACACTTACTTCGGCGAGGTCTTCGACAAACCATACATAGGCGACAATGAGCGCCCGCTGACCACTGCTGACATGACCATTGCCACCGCCATCAACCTCCGGGTGGAGATTATGGCGGTAATTATTATAATGCTTTTTTCCCACTGACTTTCGAGACTGTTGTATTGACGATAAAAAAATCATCTTTTTGTGTGAATGTTAAGACATTCATCCGTAGAATAGTCAAACATTCTATTGTGTTATAATAAAAACAAAAAGTATGAAGAAAAAAATCGTATGTTTTATGGTGACCCTTGCCATGATTCTTCCTTCAATGTTGTGTATATCTTGCAGCAATGAGGAAGAAGGCAAGGCGGAGGTGGACTATTCTGCACCATCGCGCGTCACGGATGTCACTGCCCAACCAATTGCAGGCGGTGTTGTATTAAGTTGGAAACGCCCTCAGGAGAGCAGTTTCAAGTATGTAAAGGTAAGCTACCTTAATTCAAGGGGCGAATCAGCGTATGCCATCGTGTCTGGTGAACGAGCAGATGCCAACGGCATTATGACAGCCACGATATGCGGATTTGCCTCAACCGAAAAGGTTAAGTTTTCCATCTATGCTTGTTCGGTGAAAGGCAACAACCAAGGAGCTTACGAGTTTGAGGCTGCACCCGACGAGCCCAACTTCGCCCGCTTTGTCAGTCTTCTCACCTTCGACGATGCACCTGGCGGTGTGAGAGTGGGATATAAGAATGACTTTGACGAGGATTTCACTGTAAGAGTGAAATTTGCATCAGCCACCGACAAGAGTAAGAGCGGAGAGGCAAGCTTTGTAGCCAAGGCATCCACACAGGGAGCACAATTCGTCAGATTCCTGCTTGAAAGCGGTAAGGTGTTGTCAGATGTGAACTGCGACCTGCGTGTCACCTCAGAAGACGTTGCAGCCAATGCATCTGAAGTAAGGGAAGTGACAGTCAAGTCAATAGGTGTTGTAGTTATCGACCGCAGTAATTGGTCAATCCCTGGTGAGATCTACGACTCCAACGAGGCTACCATCGGTTACAGTTCGCAGGAAGCTATGGGTGAAGGAGCTACAAACGGTCGTGTACGTTGCGTGTTCGACGGTGACACAAAGTCTTTCTGGCATTCAAGTTGGAAGATTGCATCTACACTGCCACAATGGTTTATCATTGACATGGGCCAGGACTATCCTCTTGCCAACATGGAGATTACTGGTCGTATAGGCGACGGCAGAGGTCAAACTGGTCATCATATCTATGCATGCTCTGACGGAGATGCGGCAAACAAGAATATGCCTGATTCATGGAAATGGGTTGACTGTGGCGGTCATGCCTTCATCCCCGGTTTGGCTGACCCGCAATTCATCGATCTCTCGTTCAAGATGCCTACTGCCCGCTACGTCAAGATATACGTTGGTGAGGAATACAAAGGCAAGGGCGACCATGCCATGGTATCGGAAGTGAATATTTACACATTGAAATAATCAAAAAACAAACTAATAATATATGAACAGATTATATATATTGGCAGCCGGACTTTGTCTTGGCATGACTCCGATGACGGCTTTGCCAGTCAATGCCGCAGGCAGTCAGTCGGTACAGCAAACTTACAGAGCATGACCTGCTACGAGTGACGCATACTGATAACTTGTGTTCTCGTAATACATGGAGCAGTTGTAGTCGTCTATCTTACGCATAATCCATGAATCATAAACGGCAACCAAGGAATCGACAAAAGAAATGTTTTCACGCTTTGCCTTTTCGTAGATTAGCCTATACAGAACCTTGCCCATGTCCCAAAAGGTGGGAATGGAGTCCTTGGCTTTTGCCACATTGTCGTAGCTGCCTTCCGTGATATGGTACTTGTTGATTATTTCGTCGGTCACCTTGTCAATGTTCTCACAATGATAAACCTCAGCAAGGTCTAAATAATGCGATATTCCCTCGTGGCCCATGGCTTTGACTATTACCTTTCTCTCGTTTTTTGTTTGCCTTGCCACATATTCGATTAGACTGCATACAAAAAATAAGTCATTAAGCCTTGCTTCCTCACGTCCTTCCATTGTCTATACCTCCTCTGATTTTATAAATAATTCCATACTATAATATATTTACTGTTTGCCAATTTTCGGCGTTTCACCTTCCAATGTCGCCGTGAAGCTACTGAAGCCGTTGACAAGGTCGATGTCACTGCGAAACGACTCGTCGAGGCGGCAAAATAGCATCATGGCTGCAAAAGTACATAAAAAAAACTGAAACTCCAAGAAAAACACTGAAAAACTCCTGAATAATCATTTTTTCCCCGCACATTTCCCCACTGCCCCATTCCTTTTTCCCTTTCTTTCTTCTTTTCTGCTTAAACTTGCTGGGAAAAGTTGGAATGGCTGCGATTAAGCAGTAACTTTGCACCGCTTCTTAATAAAGGAGCAGCTGAACGCCGAAGAATTTCGTCGTCAACCCTTCACCCTTCATAAGGATCAAAACATTAAAACGTTTGAATCAAAGCATTAACACGTTATCGTTTAATTATCAAACTAACATCATTATGGAATTAACATCAGTATGCCCTTTGAAGGCATGTAAGAAGAGCGGCGAATTTCCTTAAAAAAGTGGCAATATATGCGATAGTGGTGCGGAATGTGTTAAAAAAACATAGATTTCGCACCACTATCGCGCATTTTTACGGGAAAAGCATTAACTTTGCATCGTCATTTGAAGATGTTAATCCAAATACAATAATGATATGTCGCAGAGAATAATCGGAAGAAGAAAGGAAACGGAGATCTTGATGAATTGCATGGACTCATCAAAGCCGGAATTCGTTGCCGTATATGGACGCAGACGAGTGGGCAAGACCTTTCTCGTGAAGAAATTGTTGGGAAGCAGGTTCTGCTTCTACATGACTGGCGTATATGAATGTCCAAAGTCAGAACTATTGGCATATTTCCAGGAGCAGCTTTTGGAGTATTCGGGCGAGAAGAGACCGAAGCCCAAGACATGGTTTGAGGCATTCTCGCAGTTGCGTGACTATCTGTCAAAACAACCTGCTGACAGAACGCTCGTAGTTTTTATTGATGAACTGCCTTGGTTTGACACCCCAAAATCCAACTTTCTGCGCGCACTCGACTTGTTTTGGAACGGATGGGCATCTGAAAGAGACAACATAAAACTCATAGTGTGCGGCTCTGCCACAACATGGATGACTGGCAAGTTGCTTGGCGATAAGGGCGGACTGCACAACCGTGTGACGCGCAAGTTGTATCTCGCTCCCTTCACATTGGGAGAGACTGCCGAATTCCTGCACAACAATGGTGTGGAATGGACTCATCATCAGATTGCCGAGTGCTATATGATAATGGGCGGCACCCCATATTATCTTGACATGATAGACAAGTCGATGGGATTGCCGGCGAATATTGACAAACTCTTTTTCGAGGAAGGTGCGGAATTGTCCAAGGAGTATGACACCCTGTTCCGTTCGCTTTTCAAGGACGCTGCGATATATCGCCGCATTGTGGAGCAGTTGGCAAGAAAGTCGGTGGGGATGACAAGGGAGCAACTTGCCTCTGCCATCAAAATGTCGGACGGGGGAAAGCTCTCCGAAGCCCTCGACAATCTCATATCATGTGATTTCCTCAGGAAATACAATGCTTTTGGCAACCTCAACAAAGGAGCAATATACCAACTGACCGATCTCTACACCTTGTTTTATTTGAATTGGGTGAAAGACAATGTTGAGCATAATGCCACACAATGGAGTGACACGATTGACTCCCCACGCCACAGGGCATGGAGCGGATATGCCTTTGAGCAACTGTGCCTACACCATATCGCAGCCATCAAGCAGCGTCTTGGCATTGCCGGAGTGGCAACAAGTGTTTCATCGTGGATTCAAAAAGCTGACAAGGAGCTAGGAATAGAGGGGGCACAGATTGATCTCGTTTTGGACCGTCGCGACCAAATCGTAAATCTATGCGAGATAAAATACACGCTGACTCCCTTCGAGCTTACTCCATCCTATGCAGCAAAACTCATTGAGCGCAGGGAAACATTCCGACGGGCTACCTCAACTACGAAAGCCCTTCATCTCACATTGATAACGTCAAACGGTCTTAAACGGAATGCACAGACGGATATGATACAAAGTCAAGTGACTTTGGACGATATGTTTTAAGAATAATTGGGACCGGTTTTACTGGCGCACCCGACAAACCCTGTGGGGGAGGGCGTACGGATGCTAACCAAAAACTGTTGTCAAACGATACATAATTGCAAAAAAGTTAGTACCTTTGCATCATGATTGCGTGATAACAATATAAAGATGAGGACCTCGGCATACGGCAACTGTAGCCGCACAGCTAACCCATCGACGGAAATCGGAGGAAGCAACGGAAACCGCCAAAGGGCTTCGGCTGACGCTTACGCCGCACTCATCGAGGCAATAGAATGGCACATTACAGGACAGAAAAGATATGCCGACCATGCCGTGAAACTGCTTTCGGCATGGGGAAACAAGGTGAAAGATCAGCCATGTAACATAACCCACATGGAGATTGCTGTAATTACATTCTGACATTGGTGAAAACACAAAAAAACTTAATATTACGGTACAATGTATAAGAATTAAGGAATAATTATGTAATTTTGCACGACATATCGTTAATGTAATAACAAGCAACCAAAAAAAGAAATATGAAAAAGAAACTCACGAAGGTGCTCGTATTGGGTTCGGGCGCATTGAAAATCGGACAGGCAGGAGAATTTGACTATTCCGGCTCACAGGCATTGAAGGCTCTGCGAGACGAAGGCATCACTTCGGTGCTTGTCAATCCCAACATCGCCACTATCCAGACATCAGAGGGTATCGCTGACAAGGTTTATTTCCTGCCAGTCAACACACATTTCGTCACTGAGATTATCCGCAAGGAACGTCCCGACGGAATATTGTTGGCTTTCGGCGGACAGACTGCGCTCAACTGCGGTACAGAGCTCTACACCAACGGCACTCTCGCCGAATATGGCGTGGAGGTACTGGGCACCTCAGTCGATGCCATTATGAACACGGAAGACCGTGACCTCTTCGTGCGCAAGCTCGACGAGAAGAATCTGAAGACTCCCGTCAGCCAGGCTGTGGAGAATATGGACGATGCCCTCGCCGCAGCCCATCGCATCGGTTTCCCTGTCATGATTCGCTCTGCCTACGCTCTCGGCGGACTCGGCTCCGGCATCTGCCGCGACGAGGCAGCCTTCAAGGAACTGGCAGGCAGTGCCTTCACCTTCGCCCCGCAGATTCTCGTCGAAGAGTCGCTTAAGGGATGGAAGGAGATTGAGTTTGAGGTCATCCGCGATGCCAACGACCACTGCTTCACCGTGGCCTCAATGGAAAACTTCGACCCGCTCGGCATACACACCGGCGAGTCCATTGTGGTGGCTCCTACCTGTTCGCTCACCGATGAGCAGGTGAAGATGCTTCAGGAGATTTCAATCCGCTGCGTGCGCCATCTCGAAATTGTCGGTGAGTGCAACATCCAGTTTGCCTTTAACGCCGAGACCAACGACTACCGCATCATCGAGGTCAACGCACGCCTCTCGCGCTCGTCTGCCCTGGCATCCAAGGCTACAGGTTATCCTCTCGCTTTCGTGGCTGCCAAGATAGCCCTCGGATACACACTCGACCAAATTGGCGAGATGAACACTCCCAACTCGGCCTACGTGGCTCCACAGCTCGACTATATGATATGCAAGATACCACGCTGGGACCTTACGAAATTTGCCGGCGTGAGCCGACTCATCGGTTCGTCGATGAAGTCCGTCGGCGAAATCATGGCGATAGGACGCTCCTTCGAGGAGATGATCCAGAAGGGTCTGCGCATGATCGGTCAGGGCATGCACGGCTTTGTGGGCAACGACCACACGCGCTTCGACAATCTCGACGACGCACTCGAAAACCCCACCGACCTTCGCATCTTCGCCATCGCGCAGGCTCTTGAAGAGGGCTATTCCATCGAGCGTATCGAACAACTGACAAAGATAGACCCGTGGTTCATAGAGCGTCTGAAGCATATCGTGGACATCAAGCACCAACTGCAAGCCTACAACTCCCTCGAAGAACTCCCCGACGCTCTCCTCAAGGAAGCGAAGATTGCCGGATTCTCCGACTTCCAGATAAGCCGCTTCGTGCTCAAGCCTGAGTCGGGCAATATGGAGAAGGAAAACGCTCAGGTGCGCCGCCATCGCAAGAGCCGCGGCATCCTTCCAGCCGTGAAGCGTATCAACACCGTGGCAAGCGAGCACCCTGAGTTGACCAACTATCTCTATATGACTTATGCTGTCAGCGACTCCGACATTGACTTCTACAAGAACGACAAGTCGGTGGTGGTGCTCGGTTCGGGTGCTTACCGCATCGGCTCGTCGGTGGAATTCGACTGGTGTTCGGTGAATGCCGTCAACACAGCCCGCAAGCTCGGCTATAAATCAATTATGATTAACTACAACCCTGAGACCGTCTCCACCGACTATGACATGTGCGACCGTCTCTACTTCGACGAGTTGTCGCTCGAGCGTGTGCTTGACATCATCGACCTTGAACAGCCGCGCGGAGTGGTGGTCAGCGTGGGCGGACAGATTCCTAACAACCTCGCCATGCGCCTTCACAACTATGGTGTACCCATCCTTGGAACGTCGCCCATCGACATTGACCGTGCAGAAAACCGCGACAAGTTCTCGGCAATGCTCGACCGCCTTGGCATCGACCAGCCGGCATGGCGTGCCCTTACCTCTTTCGATGACATCAAGAGCTTCGTGGACCAGGTGGGATTCCCCGTGCTTGTACGTCCTTCCTACGTACTCTCAGGTGCGGCCATGAACGTATGCCACAGCTACGACGAACTGGAGCGTTTCCTCCAGATGGCCACCGAGGTGAGCAAGGAGTTCCCCGTTGTAGTGTCGCAGTTTATGCAGGAGACCAAGGAGATTGAGTTCGACGCTGTCGCCGATAAGGGCGAGGTGATTGAGTATGCCATTTCGGAGCATATCGAGTATGCCGGTGTACACTCCGGTGACGCCACGATGGTGTTCCCCGCCCAGAACATCTATTTCTCCACCATCCGCCGCATCAAGAAGATTTCCCGTCGCATAGCCGCCGAATTGAATATCAGCGGTCCATTCAACATACAATATCTTGCCAAGGGCAGTGATATCAAGGTCATTGAATGCAATCTGCGTGCTTCGCGCTCGTTCCCCTTCGTCAGCAAGATTCTGAAGCGCAACTTCATCGACACCGCCACCCGCATCATGCTCGACGCTCCCTACGAGCGTCCGTCGAAGAGCGAGTTCGACATCGACCGCATCGGTGTGAAGGCATCCCAGTTCTCATTTGCCCGTCTGCAGAATGCCGACCCGGTCCTCGGTGTTGATATGTCATCCACGGGCGAGGTGGGCTGTCTTGGCGACGACTTCAATGAGGCTCTGCTCAACGCTATGATAGCCACAGGCTACAACATCCCACGCAAGAACATCCTCGTATCGTCGGGCGGTCTGAAGGGCAAGGTCGATCTGCTCGACCCCATCCGCCAATTAGACAAGGCCGGCTATGCCATCTTTGCCACCGAGGGCACTGCCAAGTTCCTCGCTGAGAATGGAGTCAGCGCCACCACCGTGTCATGGCCTGACGAGGACGGTGAGAACAAGGTGATGGACATGATTGCCGACCATAAGTTCGACCTCATCATCAATGTGCCGAAGAACCACACCAAGCGTGAGCTCACCAATGGCTATCGCATTCGTCGTGGTGCTATCGACCATAATATTCCGCTGATGACCAATGTGCGCCTTGCCAAGGTGTTTATCGAGGCTATCTGCACCTTGAAGTTGGAGGACATCAAGATCAAGAGCTGGCAGGAATACAATGCATAACATATAAAAAAAGAACACCTTCGAGGGCTCATCATTCCCGAAGGTGTTCTTTTTTTATTATATTAGGTTTATATCTTTTCAATCTTACAAGTATGCTGCTTGGTCTCCTTGTCGTAGTTTATACCCACAAGCAGTATCTCGCCGGTGTATTCCGCCAACTTTGCAGGATATTCCTTAGGCTTTATCTGGTCGATGGCGGTGTCGGCAGAATGATTGAATTTCAGTTCGATGACGAGGGCGGGCTTGCTGACGTTGCGGCGCGGAATCATCACGAGGTCGGCATAGCCCTTGCCGGTGGCATACTCGCGATGGATGACATACTCGTTCTTCGCCCAGATATAGGCGACGGACAGCACGCAGGCAAGAGAGTTCTCATCGTTGTAAGCGAGGATGCTCGTGTTCTCGTCATGCGCAAGATCGATGGCGCGTGCCACGGCTTGCTCGTTGCCAGAGATGGTGGCAGCGAGAAGGTTTCGTGATGCTGTAACCGTATCTACAAGTCTTGTCCATGAAGTGTCTTCCACTGCATTCAATAATTCATCAGCAACCTCCTTGTTTGGTATATAACATTCTTGGATATCACCATCGTATGCCAAATAACCGAGATGTATAAGCACAGTGAGGACATCGTTCTTGCTTCTCACGATATGCATGTCGTTCTGAAATTTAGAAGTGTTGACATATACACGCTCACCTGACAGCATACGGATAATATCGTCCTTCAGTCCGTCATAATTCATCTGGATATATGTAATGACTGAGTCGTAGGCTCCCGTGGTTGTCCAGTAACTTCGATAACTGTTATCTTCAATTGCCCTCATAACAGAATATGGATTAAAGATGTGAGATACATCACCTATGCGATAACCGTCATACCAACGTTTCATCTCCGTCATGTCCATTCCATGTTCCGCGCATAGTGCCTCAACTTCATCACTGGTAAAACCAAGGGCACTTGACATTTTGCCGGGACGTATCATAGAATATTCGCGGAAGTTGTTCAATGCCGACTCGGTATTGTATCTTTTGATGGGCAGAATACCTGTGAGGTATGCTCCGGCGAAGACATCATCCGAATCCTGAGTCTTGAACAAACGGCGAAGCAACATCACATACTCGTCCATAATGGTAGGAGTTACCGTCTCGGGGTCGCCTTTCATCTTCTGCCGTCCGGGGAACTCACGACAGATGGCATCCCACTCGTCGATGATGAAGAAGAATTTCTCGCCCGTGGCGGTATGGATAGCAGAAAGAACTCCCATAAGATCCGTTGTCTCCGAATAGTCAACATCCGGGAAATTCTTTTTTAATTCAGAACATATTTCATTCTGAATGTTACGCACTATATTCACACGCAACTCAGGACGCGCGGTGAACGATGTAACGTCAAGATAGAGCACACAGTATTTGTTCAAGTATGTCTCGAACGACTTGTCTTCCTCTGCCTTCAATCCACGGAACAGCTCGCGCGAGTCGCACGACTTGTCGTAGTAGGCACACAGCATCCTGGCCGCCATCGACTTGCCGAAGCGGCGGCAGCGGGTGACACAGCTGTAATGGTTCTCGGAGTTGAGCGTGGCGTTGATCAGCGGTATCAGCGAGACTTGTCAACATACTCATGCGTTACGATGTCACGGAACTCAAAATTACCTCTGTTTATATATGAACCCATGGCTTCCAAACAATTGCAGGAGTGACAAGCCAGCAATTCGGTAGCATAGATACGACAAATCGGGGACAATACTAAACAAAAAGTACCAAAAAACAGGCGAATTATCTTGGCTTTTGAATAAAAATAGGTAACTTTGCACCAAAATCAGAAAATAACAACCCATCACTCCTATCT
>JAXEKN010000085.1:0-25828 GCA_034101015.1 Prevotella sp. | reverse complement strand
GAACGGAACCATGGTGAGGGCCTTGCCGAGCTTAGGATTACCCGGGCAGACATCAGCACAGTTACCGCAACCGAGACAGTCGAGAACAGATGGCTCGATAACGAAGTGCATACCCTTCATGGCGGCTGGAGCCTTCATCTCGAGTGACTCACCCTGATAGCCAGCAAGTTCCTCATCGGTCATAACGAACGGACGTATGGCTGCGTGAGGACAAACGTAAGAACACTTGTTACACTGGATACAGTTGGCGGGGTTCCAAGAAGGAACGAATGCCTCTACACCACGCTTCTCATACTGTGCGGTACCGGTCATCCAAGTACCGTCAACAGTGTCGTGCTTAACGAAGTCAGACACCTTCAGCAGGTCACCAGCCTGAGCGTTGATAGGACGAACAAGCTCCTTAACGAATGCGGGTGCGTCGTCCTCCTTGACAGCGTCGTCGGGAAGGTTAGCCCATGCGGGGTCAACAGCGAGAACCTTGTACTCACCACCGCGGTCAACGGCAGCGTAGTTCATGTTGACAACGTCCTCACCCTTCTTGCCGTAAGACTTCACGATGAACTTCTTCATCTGCTCGATGGCAAGGTCAACGGGGATAACCTCAGAGATGCGGAAGAATGCCGACTGGAGGATGGTGTTGGTGCGGTTGCCCAGACCAATCTCCTGTGCAATCTTGGTGGCGTTGATATAATATACCTTGATATTCTTCTGGGCGAACACGCGCTTCACCTTGTTAGGAATGAAGTTGATGAGCTCCTCGCCGTCGAAGATAGTGTTCAGAAGGAACGAACCGTTCTGGCGGATACCACGTGTGACGTCGTACATGTGCAGGTCAGCCTGTACGTGGCAAGCCACGAAGTTAGGTGTGGTGATCTGATAGGTAGAGCGGATAGGCTCGTCGCCGAAACGGAGGTGAGAGCAAGTGAAACCACCCGACTTCTTAGAGTCGTAAGAGAAGTAAGCCTGGCAGTGCTTGTCGGTGTTCTCACCGATAATCTTAACAGAGTTCTTGTTGGCACCAACAGTACCGTCGGCACCCAGACCGAAGAACTTGCACTCCTGGATTGACTGTCCACCGAGAGCCATCTCCTCAACCTCAGGCAGTGAGGTGAAGGTTACGTCGTCAACGATACCAACAGTGAAGTGGTTCTTTGGCTCGGGCAACTCGAGGTTGTTGAATACAGAGATAATCTTGGCAGGAGTAACGTCAGCAGAACCGAGACCGTAGCGGCCGCCAACGATGAGAGGACGGTTCTCCACGTCGTAGAATGCGCTCTTAACGTCGAGGTACAGAGGCTCACCCTCAGCTCCAGGCTCCTTGGTGCGGTCAAGAACGGCAATGCGCTTGCAGCTCTTAGGAACGGCAGCAATGAGGTGCTTGACAGAGAACGGACGATAGAGGTGAACGCTCACCATACCCACCTTCTTGCCCTGCTTCAGCAGGTAATCGATAGCCTCGCGGGCAGCCTCAGTGGCAGAACCCATCAGGATGATTACGTTCTCGGCATCCTCAGCGCCATAGTAGTTAAAGAGGTGATACTCACGACCGGTGATTTCAGAGATCTTGCCAAGGTAGTATTCCACAACTTCAGGCACCTTGTCATAGTACTGGTTGCAAGCCTCACGGTGAGTGAAGAATGTCTCAGGGTTCTCAGCTGTACCACGTGTGACAGGACGCTCAGGAGAGAGGGCACGGTCACGGAATGCCTTGATGTCAGCTGGGTCAACCAAAGGACGGATATCCTCCTGGTCCATCACCTCTATTTTGTGATACTCGTGAGATGTGCGGAATCCGTCGAAGAAGTTCACGAAGGGCACCCAAGTCTTCAGAGTAGCCAGGTGAGGCACTGCGGTGAGGTCCATAACCTCCTGTACAGAACCAGAGCAGAACATGGCAAAGCCAGTCTGGCGGCATGCCATAACGTCCATGTGGTCACCGAAGATACAGAGAGAATGAGATGCCAATGTTCTTGCAGAAACGTCAAAGACGCATGGCAACAGTTCACCCGCAATTTTGTACATGTTAGGAATCATGAGCAACAGACCCTGCGAAGCAGTGAATGTTGTTGTAAGTGCACCAGCCTGAAGTGAGCCGTGCACAGCTCCGGCAGCACCACCTTCTGACTGCATTTCCTGAACGCTTACTGTCTGTCCCCACAGGTTTTTGCGAGTACGGGCAGACCATTCGTCAACATGCTCCGCCATTGGAGATGACGGTGTGATAGGATAGATGGCAGCTACCTCAGAGAACATATAGCTCACGTGAGCAGCAGCCTCATTACCATCACAAGTGATAAATTTTTTTTCTTTAGCCATTTTTATTATAATATAAATGTTAATATAAAAACTTCTTTTTTATTCAATTATCAATAGAGGAATCCAAGTAGCCAGAGAGGTATTTGGTTGCCTACTCCTATCTCAGAGTTGTATCTGGCGTATATGGTGTCCTGTTTGTATTTTCTCTTGTTCTGTTCCTTGGCATCGCATATCCTGAATTTCAGTTTTCCATCCACAGTATAATAATCATCCTTGGGACCTTGGTTGACCTTATGGTCTTTCCACAATGTGTTGACGAAGAAAGTCTCCATGACATCTTGTCTTTTCACGGCGATGGGGTAGATGGCATACATCAGGTTGGAATTATGCATCATCACCTTCGATGGCTTTTTGGGAAACTCGCAGTTTTCGGGATAGATGATATTGATGAGTCTTGCGTCTGCAAGATACTTGATATAGTTCATCACGGTGGCCCTGCTTGTTTCTATTTCCTGTGCCAGCCAACTGACGTTTGGTGCCTTGTGGCCTTCAAGAGCCAGCAGATAGAACAGTTTCTTTATCTTAGTAAGATATTTCAGTTCGATTTGTTTTATCAGTAATATATCCACCTCCGTCACCATGTTCATTGTCTTGAGCAAGTTTTCCGAGTAGTTGCGGTGCTCTTGGAAGAATGGGTAGAATCCGTGGTGCAAGTAATCCTGAAAATAATGTGATGGCAACACCTGTGGCAGTATTTGCTTTACTATCTGTTCGTGGTTGCCGAGTATTTCGTCCAGAGTGTATGGTTTGAATGTGCTTCCTGTCATAAGGTTGATAAACTCGCGAAAAGAGAATCCTCTGAGGTTATAGCTTTTCACTATGCCGTTGAGTTCGGGGTTTTCCTCTTTGAGTCTCATTACGCTCGAACCGGTGAACACTATCTTCAGGTTGGGGTAGAGGTCATAGCATTTTCTCAGTTCTGGGCTCCACTCAGGATGTTTGAACACCTGGTCGATGAGCAACACCCTTCCCCCTCCGTTGTAAAATTCCCCGGCGAAGTCTGCAATGCCTCTTCCTTGGAAGTAGAAGTTGTTCATGTTGACATAAAGGCAATTTCTGTCAGAAACGTCAAAGTGCTCCTTGGCATATTGCAGCAGGAAAGTAGTCTTGCCGATGCCTCGTGTTCCCTTGATGCCGATAAGGCGGTCATTCCAGTTTATTTCGTCCATCAGAGTCCTTCTGACAGCGGCTGTGGTATGCTCCACCAAATAGGTATGTGTTCTGAAGAATTCTTCCATTTTATTCTTACTTCTCTTAATTTGGGGGCAAAGTTAGTTATTTTTTTGGAAATTGCAAAGTCTATATGGCAAAATCTCAAAAAAAAATTGTAATTTTGCAGCGATTTTAGTGATTTTTGCATAAATAACGGCAAATTATCCCTTTCAATAACAATAAAATGTGATTTTACATGAGAAAGACATTACACATATTCAATCCGGAGCATGACCTTGCTCTTGCTGCTGACATTGATAATTTCACTGCTCCTCATGCAGCGCGGCAGTTGCGTTCAGGGCTTGGTTTTCTACCTGCTCTTTGGGCATCGGATGGCGACCTTGTCTTGGTTGACGACCCTGATTATGCCAAGGAGGCATATCGCAGGTTGTGTCTTCGTATATCCCGCTATATGCCTTGGCGCAGCCATGATGTGCGTTTTGTTGGTGGTGGTGAGCTTTGCGACTGCTTTTCCGGTAGTCCTGATATTGGGTTGTGTCCATGGGGTTGGGACCGCTCTTTGGTTTATCGTTTGTCTCATTATGGTGTGCCTGATTCCTTTCTGCCCTCTTATGGTGAATTGCGTCAGTTGCGTCTTTTGTCTCATCGCCGTACTGGATTATGTCTTCTTCGCAGTTTCTCTTCTTCTCCTATTTCTGACATGATTATTGGTGAGAGTTTTGAATGTCTCAATGTGAATGAAGTCCTTGACTTGATATATAAATATAATAAGGTGGTGGTTAAGGCCCCATGGAGCTGTAGCGGTCGTGGCGTGCGTTTTCTTGGAGGTGTGCTTGACGAGCATACATTGGGATGGCTTCGCAATACGCTCCGCCTGCAAGGTTCCGTGATGGTCGAGCCGCAATATGATAAGGTGATGGATTTTGGCATGGAGTTTGAAAAGTGCTCTGACGGTGTCACCCGTTTTCTCGGTTTGTCGCTTTTCCACACTGTCAAAGGGTCATATAGCGGCAATCTGCTTGCCACCGGGAAAGCCAAGCGCGACATATTGTCAAGATACATCTCGCTTGACCTTCTCGACAACGTGTGCAGTCACATCTGTAGCGAATCAATCCGTCATCTTACTATCCCGAATGGATATATAGGTCCGTTTGGTGTCGATATGATGATTGTCTCACGTGAGGATGGCGAGGGATTCTTGCTTCATCCTTGTGTGGAAGTGAACATCCGTCGCACGATGGGTCACGTGGCATTATGTATCGAACCAGATGACGATGAACGTCAGGCAGTCATGTCCATCGACACCGGCAGTCTGTGTAAGCTCAGAATCGGCCGCACAATGCCTTGAAGTGGCAGTATTGGCAGTTGTGTTCATCCTCTGTGTGGGTGAATGGCACGTTGGGATTGAATATCTCCTCCATCACTTCCATTATTTTCCCCATATATTCTTCGGCATATCCTGACACGTCGGTCACTTTGTCCTTTCCGATTTTTATTGTCGGGTCGAAGTTGTCCCCGGCGGCATGCTGTATATAGAGCAGGGCTGGGCTTACTGGCAGATGTTCGGGATTGAATTGTGGATTTTGGTCAGTGAGTATGGAGTAAAGCATCACCTGCATGATATATCCGTCGTTTCTCGACATGTTGTTGCCTGTCTTAAAGTCAATGACCCTTATTCTTCTGTTGCCATCGGCATCCGTGACACAATCCATTCTGTCTATTCTTCCGCCGAGTGTGGTGAGGAAGTGTCCGCCGGCCGATTCTATCTCCACTTCCTTTTCCACGATGCTCTCCAGTGCCTTTATGGTGAAGGGGGCCAGGGCTATGTCTGTCTTTATCAATTGTTTGATGTATGTGATGATGACGCTCTCGTTGATGAGTTGTATTCCGTTGACAGGTTTAAACATCGACTCCACGACACCTCTGATAAAGCTGTCCGCCTTGTACATTCTCTGCAATGTGTCCTTTTTGATGTCAGGCCCGTAGGCCGACACTATTCTTTCGTATATCTGCTGCACAGAGTCATGGAAGATATTTCCGAACGTGCGTGCATCCACTCCCACCTCGTCGATGATGTCCGGTGTCTGTATTGCCGCCACGTAGCGGTAATAGAACAGCATGGGGCATTTCATGTATGCTGATATTGCCGTCGGTGTCATGAGCGGCGAAGAGGTGGTGGGGTGGTGTGCCTTGTCAAATCTCTGTTTCAAGAGATGCATCACTTGTGCGTTTTTGACAGTGTCCTTGACTTCTATTCTCGTTGTGTTGTTAGGCATGACCATTGTTTTTCTTTCGATGTCATGTCCGCTTTCCACGAGCATCTGAAGCATAAATCGGCTCATCTCTCCCGTTGACAGTCCGTCGGCCGCCTTGTTGTATATAATGGTGATATCCTCCGCCCTTTGCATCAGCCGGTAGAAGTAGTATGAATATATTGCCACCTTGTTGTCGATAGTGGTCAATCCGTGTGCTTTTCTCACACTGTATGGTATGAACGACGTGTCATTGACGCCTTTGGGCATGTTGCCTTCATTGCACGACAGAAGCAGCAGGTGGCTGAAGTCCAGGTTGCGTGTTTCCAATACTCCCATTATCTGGGTGCCTATGATGGGTTCTCCGTGGAATGGTATGTTTGTCGTTCTCACTATTTCAGCATATAGTCGTCTGAGGGTGTTACAGTCGCAAGTGAGGTCTTTTGCTTCCACCAGGCCTATGAGTCTGTTGACAATGGTGTATGTCCTGAACAGTGCTTCCTGCATCATCTGGTCCTTACCGCCTTTTTGGCCTTGTGCCATCAGTTTCACCATTGCCAATGCCCATTGCAGCAGTTGCATTATGTCTTCCGTATGCGGATGCTGGCGTATGGTGTCATCTATCAGTGAGGCAAGTGGGGTTTGCCCCAAAGGGTATCCGGTCGTGACGTTGATATGCTCAACTTCGTCGGGCAGTGCGTGAACCACGCTTTGCAGCAGTCCCTCGTTGCACATGACGACTGCCGTTTTCCTTCCGTCGTTGATTCTGTCTCCTTCCTTAAGCCATTTGCTGACATATCTTGCCTGTATGTCCTCTGTGGTTGCGGATATATATTCGATATGTTTTGTCCTTCGCATGTTTTTGTAGATTTCATCGGCGGATGAG
Source organism: Prevotella sp. (assembly GCA_034101015.1). Classification (GTDB taxonomy): domain Bacteria; phylum Bacteroidota; class Bacteroidia; order Bacteroidales; family Bacteroidaceae; genus Prevotella. Next base: position 19,201 of record JAXEKN010000085.1, on the reverse strand, counting down.
TCCAGGGCGTTGGGAAAATATGTCAGATAGGAAGCGATATAGTGTCCTGCTTCATTTTTCATGTAGTAGTCGTCGAAGTCCCAGTAGAAGAGGGCTTTGCCCTCTTTGTTCAGTCTGCTGAACAATGTCTGTTCCACTCGTTGCAGGAGGTTGAACCCCACAAAGACGTATTGTTCATGTCCGAGTGTGAGTTGCGGTGATTGTGCCACCTGTCTGTACAGTGCACCTTCATAAGCCAGTCCCTGTGAGGCCAGTCTTTCGTTGAAATCGCGGTAAATGTCGCCAAACCTGCACCATATCTTCAGGAAGCGTTCTTTCAGTTCAGTGGTTTTGTCGGCATTGAAGTTGCTGAAGAACTTACGGATAAGTTCCACCTGTTCTGGGGTGAGATACGACACGTCGTCAAGTTCGTGAAGGTCGCGCATGTTGCAGAACACCTTGTCAGCCTCTGCCATGTTCTTGTCGATGTCGTCAAAATCGGCGAGCATCACCTGTCCCCATCCATAGAAATGGTCGAGCGACTCGTCGCTTTTCGTCACCTCCACGTATGTCTTGTAGAGGTCGCAGACAAGCTTTATCGGATCGGCCACAACCAATTGTGACTGAGAGCGAAACAGGTCGCTTATCGTGATGTATGCCGGACTCCATACCGGTTTTCCTGCATATTGGGCAATATATTCATTGAGGAAGAGCGATGCTCGTTTGTTGGGGAACACCACTGCCACCTTCGACAGGTCCGTGCCGAATCTGTCTATCAGGTCTATAGCTACATATTCGAGAAATGTCTTCATAATGATCTTTTGTTTATTTTCAGTTTTCATTATTGTTTTTGCTTTCTTTTATCTCCGTCATATCACCTCTTCGATATTGTTGGAATAGACAAACCACAGGTATCCCCTGACCTTTGTGTAGCCCATAGCCCGCAGTAGTTGCATGTATTCCCTCACCTGGTCATGGTAGTCGTCGTGTGGTTTGCCAAACTTAAAGTCAACGACGGTCATCTGCTCTCCGTCATACATCACCCTGTCCGGACGTCGTTCGATGACGTTGCCGGTGTCTTTGTCCATTGATAGGATGGTGCATTCGTTGTATAGTTGGCATTTGCCTGAAAACCATTCCGCCACCTTTGGATGAGTGAGTCTTTTGCGAAGCATGTTTAAGATGCGCTGGCGGTTGAACAGTTCGTCATATATCACTCCGTCCTGTTCGAGTTGCATTAGCACTGAGTCAATGTCATCAATGTTCCGGATTGTCGAGAAGACATTGTGCAGGATGCTTCCGAGAGTCAGATAACCATTGTTTTCTTCATCTTCGCCCTCGATGAATTGGCGGCTTTTGTTACTTTGCCTGTATTCCACCTTGGCATTGTAGTCGGCCATTTCCACATCTATGGGTATTGAGTCCTTGAGGATTACGTTGTCGGTTGCTTTCTTGCTCTTTTTTTTGCTGATATAACGCTCCCCAAAGCTGAACACCAATGGCGACATTTCATCCTCCATGCCCGTTTGCGTCATCTCGGGCATTTCGTGTGCCAGTGCGGTCATTGTCGATTCCACGAGCTGCGCCCTTAGTGCGTCGGATGCACCTCTTTGTGATATGACATACAGGTTATTTCCTGCGCGTGTGAATGCCACATAAAGCAGGTTGAGGTTATCCACTGTGTTTTGGCTTTTCTCGGCGAAGTAGTGCCGGCTGTAGATGGAGTCGGCGAGTTCCTTTTTGTAGTCCACGGCGACGAGAGGCAGTTTGTCGTATGGCTCAGCTTCCGGACGGCACCAGAGCAGCGACCCCGCCATCTCGTTGCGCCAGTCGCAGAAGGGTATGATGACATTGTCAAACTCCAGTCCCTTACTCTTGTGTATGGACAGTATTCTGACTCCGGTCTTTCCCATGCCACAAATGGTTTTTCTTCTTATGTTTGTGTCCCATTCCTCTACGAAGTCGTCAATATTTCCCGACTTGTTGCTGACAAATCGTGTCAGTTCGTCATAGAAGGCGCATAGGTATGCAGCTTCATTGTCAAGTCTTTCGAGGTGAAACAATGCATAGATATTCTCCACCAGTTCGAAGAGTGGCAATGTTGCCATCGTGTCGATATTTTCCGTGTATTCGGCTGGCAATAGTCTCTTCAGTGCAGTCTCGTCCATGAGGATATCGTTGTCCGTGATTTCCGGTTTGTCGATGGAAAGGTACATTTTCACCAGTATGGCGAGTGCCAGTTGTTCATCGGGGTGTGTTATGAAGTGAAGAGCCTGAGTGATAATGTTCAGTGCGAGGGCGTTTCCCATGAGGAAAGCCTCGTCACTGACAATTTCCACCTCTGGGCAGTTGCGTGCGAAGTGGTCGGCGATGAGCGGGATGTGCTTGTTTGTTCTCACGAGAATGGCGATGCTTTCCTGCGTGGCGCCGTTGTCAATCAGGTCAGTGACTATTCCCTCCACCTCCATGAGGGTGTTTTCGATATAGTTGTTGTCATCGTCCTTGCCGTTGGGCAGCATCTCCACAACCACTTCGCCTTTCATCTCCCTGAATTTCGGTATCTTTTGTGTGACGTCGGCATACGCTTTTTTGAGCTGTTGTGCCATTTCGGGCAGATAGGTTTTGATGGTGTCACATTCTATCTCTGCCGCCTTTGTGAAGAATTTGTTGTTGAAATGGATGATATTGCCTTGCGAGCGGTAGTTGGTGTCGAGAGTGGTGACATCCACCATTCTGTCACTGTTGTCAAATTCCCCTGTGATGTTGTTGAGCAGTCTCCAGTCGCCCGATCTCCATCTGTATATGCTTTGTTTTACGTCGCCAACAATGATGTTGTGTGCGTCTTTATGGCTCATGCACTCTTGCAGCAGCACCTTGAAGTTCTGCCATTGCACGGTGCTTGTGTCCTGAAACTCGTCGATCATGATATGCTGAAGCATCGAGCCAATTTTCTCGAATATGAATGGCGAGTCATTGTCATTGATCAGTGAGTGGAGCAGCTGTTGAGTGTCGCTGAGCAGGAATTGGCATGCATCCTCATTGAGCTGTCTCACCTTTCTCTCTATGCTTTCCAATAGTCGCAGTTCGTTGAGATGTCTCAGTGTGGCCTGTGCCGACACTATCCGCCTGTATAATTGCGGAGCCTCGTTGATGGCTTTGTTAAGCATTGGCATCAGTGTGGATTCAGCCACACTGGTGACCCTCGCCGGGTCGAGGTGGGTTTTTGATACCCATTTCTCGCTGTCGAGGGCAGCATCCATTGCAGTCTTGTTGATGAGTTTGTCGAGCGACTTTAGGTCACGCATCTTCGTGAAGAAGGATGATATACCTCTTGACTTTCCTGCAATGTCATCCACAGTCAGCCCGTTGTCGTTGAGAGCCTTGAAGTAGTCATTCCCCATGTCGGTGAATGCTTTTTTTGCCTTTATGGTGTCTTCTCTGATGCTTTCGATGTATTTTCTGAAGAAGTTGGAGTCAGACGTGACTGCATTCAGTTGTTTGCTTTCCGCCTTGTAGTAGTCGCGGAATATTGTTTTTCCGAATGCTTTCAGTGGTGCTATCACATTCCATGACTTGTCGTCGTCGATATTGTCCTGTATGTAGTTTAATATCCACTTCATCAAATCATCCTCAACTTTCAGTTGTTCAATGAGTTTGTCCACAGCCAACTCTTCTACCTGTCCGTCGTTGAGCTCGATGCGCAGGTTGGCGGTGAGGTCGAGTTCGCGTGCCATGTTGCGCAGCACGCTTTGAAAGAATGAGTCGATGGTTTCCACCCTGAAGTAGCTGTAGTGGTGTAGCAGCAGGTTTAGTGCTGTGCCTGCCCTCCTTTTTATCTCTTCGGGTTGTATGTCTGTCATTGTCTTGCGTATGGCGTCGAGGTATGAGTCGGAGTCAGGCAGTCCCTGCCATATCCCGTATAGTTGTCCGAGGATACGTGTTTTCATCTCCTCCGTGGCTTTGTTTGTAAATGTCACGGCGAGAATGTTTCTGTAGCTCATGGGATTGTCAATGAGCAGTTTTATATACTCTGTGGCGAGTGTGAAGGTTTTGCCGCTTCCTGCGCTCGCCTTATAGACAGTTAATGCTTTGTTCATGTTATTTAGTGTTTATAGTGTCATCATCATTTTGGTGTCATTACCATTTGCTGAACAGCTCCACGGTGAGTTTTGCTCCCACCTCCTGTACTTGCTGGTTGAGAAACCCTGCGAATAGTCCGGCTGAGATGTATCTTGATTTCACACCATATCCCAGTTCGGTGTATGGGCGGGTGTTGCTGAGGTTGGCTATTCCGAGGTATATCCTTTCCGATTCCAGGTGCTTGCCTATCTTTGGTATGAATGCCAGCAGCATTAGTGGCGCTTCGTATGATGCGTTGGCGCGGAAGTAGTGTGTTGACGTGTTGTACCATCTGCTTTTGAGCAATTGGAACTCTCCTGCCCATTCGTCGTCCCATCCGTCGGGTAGGTAGTTTTCGTGGAAGTTGGCGAAGTCGATGAACTGTGATGTTTTTCTGTTGGTGTACAGTCCATATCCCGCCCTGATGTTCAGTATGCGTAGCATCTGCATCTTCCTCTTGTACGAAGCGTCCATCTCTATCTTCTCGTATTCCATGTTGGAGCGCATTGGTCCCTTGATGCTTCTTTCATAGTTGACCGAGAATGTGGGCATAGTTTTCGACGGGGTGTATGTGAGTGTTATCGATGGTGCGAAACTGTTGTATTGTTCCTCGTCGCTTGTCCTGCGGTGATAGCGTAGTGTGGCTGTCGCCTGCATCTTTCTCCAAGGCATGTAGTTGATGGAGAAGTGTGAGTTGAGGTCGTCAAAGAGCATGTCTGGCATGTCTATGCTGCTGATTTTGTTTCCGTTTGCGATACCCGCTTCCATCCATCCTTGATGCCTTTTGTTGAAGATGAATCTCAGCGGTGTGTCATAGAAGAATTGCTTTATCTTAAAGTTGTAACCCATTTTGGGAGTGAATGTTATTGAGCTTTCGTCGTTGAATGCCCATGTGCTTCCAATCTTCAGGTGGTATGCCAGTCCCCGATGGCCGCTATAGCTGAAGTAGAGGGGGTTGAGCAGCGGTGACAGTCTTACAGACGCTTTGTCGTTGGAGGCTTTATGGCTGTTGAAGAGATGTTCGCCGAGAAACTCCCATTTGCTGTTCCTCTCTGACTTTCCGTTATTAGTGGTGTCGTTGCCTAATGCCTCCATGTATGTTGTCTTCTCGTTATGTGTCATTTGGTATGGTCTGACGTATGCCATGGCCTTTTTGATGTCAATAGACATGAGCGAGTCGGGTAGGGGTCGCCACTCTGTCAGTTGTGCTCTCACCTCGCTTTTCACCTTGTTTCCTACAAACCGGAATTGAGTGGTCAACTGGCAGTTCATCGGCAGGATAGACGTGTTTTGAGGTGGTTGTCCCATGTTTATGCTCAGCGTGAAGGCTATCATGTCATATTCTCCCGTGAGTTTGGCGTTGATGATTCGTCCAGTGTTATTATCGACGAGAGCGAATCCCTTTACGAGTTGTGTGCTTCGCGCCCTTGGTATGAACGTCACGAGACTATATAGATGGCTCACTTCCGACACCCTGTAGAAGTAGTAAAGGGTATTGTGGCGGTTGAATGGCGACAGTACGTTGCCGTCGATAAGTTCCATGCCGTAGATATCAGGCAGGAGATAGTGTGCGATGGTGGGCATAATCTCCCTGTTGTGTGGTATGGTGGTCAGTTGCAGTTCCTTCTGTATATTGAAGTTGCGTATGTCCTTAAACTTGATGCTTCCGTAGCTTTCTCCGAGATATTGTCTTTTTCCCCTTGATATGCTGTAGAGCGACGGCACGAGCATCAGAGCTGGATTGCGTCTTTCTACATCCACGTGACATCTCATGTAGATATTCCGTGTGGAGTCTGATACGTCCGCTGCGTAGTTTCTCCTGTAGTCAAACATACGTCCGAGCAGGAGTTCATCATTATCGGTGATGCCTCCAAAACAAATGCTGGACATACTTGTCAGTATGCCCAGCATCCATATTCTTTTTATAGACCACCGTATGCCAAGCATATTGCGGACTAACCTAAGTACTTCATAAGGATTTTGGCATTGCCGCTGTCTCGGAGCTTGGCGATACTCTTTTCCCTGATTTGTCTCACACGCTCGCGTGTCAGTCCCAGTTGGTCGCCTATTTCCTCCAGTCCCTTCTCGTGGCATCCTATACCGAAGCATTCGCGGATGATGGTTATCTCCCTGTCCTTCAGTACCTTATTGAGCACATTGTTGAGCTCCATGGCCATAGACTCGTGATCTACCGTCTTGTCCGTGCGGCTGTCGTCGCCACTTGCCATCACGTCGAGCATACAGTTGTCCTCTCCGTCCTGGAATGGTGCGTCGATTGAGACGTGATGTCCGTCGGCCATAAGGCTTTGGCCTATTTTCTCCTCGTCGAGCTTTGTCATTGCGCTCAGCTCCTGAACTGAGGGGTGGCGCTGGTTTTCCTGTTCAAACTTGTTGATTTCGTGGTTGATCTTGTTGAGCGAACCAACCTGGTTGAGAGGCAGCCTCACGATGCGGCTCTGCTCTGCAATGGCTTGCAGGATGCTCTGTCTGATCCACCACACTGCGTAGGATATGAATTTGAATCCTCTTGTTTCGTCAAATTTCTGTGCGGCCTTGATCAGGCCGATGTTACCCTCGTCAATCAAATCAGTAAGAGTGAGTCCCTGGTGCTGGTATTGCTTTGCCACCGAAACGACGAATCTGAGGTTGGCTGTGACCAGCTTGTCCTTGGCTCTCTCGCCTTCAGGACCTCCCTTGCGTATCTTCTGTGCCAGTTCTATCTCCTCGTCGATGGAGATAAGAGGTGCACGGCCGATTTCCACAAGATACTTGTCCAATGCTTCACTCGAACGGTTTGTGATACTCTTCTGAATCTTTAATTGTCTCATCTTAAAAAATACCTATTATATATATTAACTAACTGATAATCAATACAATAGGGGATAATATCCCCAAAATCGTTGCAAAGTTACAAAAAAAACAAGTATGTTGTTCTATTTACACCGATTATTTAACAACATTTAATATATAACAGATATTCGGGTAACTATTCGCAACTTGCTTAAACCTTCTGGCAGGTCCGCCCTGAACCAAAGGCCGCCGGCCGTTAAGCATGCCCTTAACCATCGGCCGTAAAGCACTCCCTTAACCATCGACCGTTAAGCACGCCCTGAAAGGGCAACAAGCACATAGCCCAGGGCAAAGCGAAGCGACACCCTGGGATTAATGGTGTGCACGAAAATCGCCCTGAAAGGGCAAAAGCGCTATATTTCCTTGAATGTATTAACGCTTTTGCCCTTTCAGGGCGTATATAACAAATCTCATCCTAAACCCAGGGTGTCGCTACGCTCTGCCCTGGGCTAGGTGCTTGCTGCCCTTTCAGGGCGAATATTGCGCTTGCTGCTCTTTCAGGGCGCCAATTACAGGATTGTCTTCACGGCCTCGAGCATGCCCATCGACTGGATGATGTCGAGGTCAGACTTAACCATGGCGTTGAGACCGGGTATCTTGTTGAGGTCCTCGCCCCAGATGTCAGTAGCTCCGAGCACACCGTCGGTCACCTTCTGCGTGTCGTTGGTAGCCCACAGGTCGTTGAGCAGCTGCATGATTTCCTGCGAGTCGTTGGGTACGATTTCCACGCCGTCCTCGCGCTTTCCGCCCTTATAGTATGTGATGATGGCAGCAAGTCCGAACACGAGTCCCTTTGGCAACTCTCCCTTGCGCTCGAGATAAGTCTTGACACCTGGAAGGTCACGTGCGCAGAATTTTGGGAATGAGTTGAGCATGATGCTTGTCACCTGGTGGTCAACGTATGGGTTGTCGAATCTCTCGAGCACGTCGCCGGCAAACTTCTCCAGCTCTTCCATCGGAAGGTCGAGGGTCTGCATGAGTTCGTCAAACTGCACCTTATGTATATACTTAGAGATTACCTCATGGTTGCAAGCGTCGCGCACGATGTTCACTCCGCTGAGGAAAGCCACAGGCGAGAGTACAGTGTGAGGACCGTTGAGCAGTGTCACCTTGCGCTTGTGATAGGGCTCTTCTGAAGGCACGAACAGCACGTGGAGTCCAGCTTTGTCTGCTGGGAATTCCTTGGCCACCGACATTGGAGCCTCGATAACCCATAGATGGAAGGTCTCAGCCTGAACGACGAGGTTGTCGCGATATGATATCTTCTCCTGGATTTCGGCGATTTCCTTGCGTGGGAAGCCAGGTACGATACGGTCAACAAGAGTGGCATAAACGCCGCAGCTCTCGTCAACCCACTGCTTGAACTCCTTGGGGAGCTTCCACAGGTCGATATACTTGGCGATGCAGTCCTTGAGCACGTGGCCGTTGAGGAAGATCAGCTCACAGGGGAAGATGATGAGTCCCTTTGTGGGGTCGCCGTTGAAGGTCTGCCAGCGGCGGTAGAGCAGCTGCACGAGCTTGCCGGGGTATGAGCTTGCGGGTGCATCCTCCAGTTTGCATGACGGGTCGAAAGCTATTCCGGCCTCAGTGGTGTTGGAGATGACGAATCGGATTTCCGGCTGGTCGGCAAGTGCCATGAATGCTGCATTCTGGGTATATGGGTTCAGTGCACGGCTGATGACGTCTATGCGCTCGAGTGTGTTGACGGGCTTGCCGTTTTCACGTCCCTGCAGGTTGACGTGGTATAGACAGTCCTGCGCATTGAGCCAATCGACCATACCTTTTTCGATGGGTTGTACTACTACTACCGAACCGTTGAAGTCTGTCTTTTGGTCCATGTTCCATATAATCCAATCAACGAAAGCGCGAAGGAAGTTACCCTCGCCAAATTGAATGACCTTTTCAGGCATGACGCTCTTTGGAGCGAATTGTTTGTTTAGTGGTTTCATATAATCTTTTGTTTTTTGTTTTGTTTCAAGCAGATGTGATAATGACTTGATTTCGGCTGCAAAGGTAGTGCTTTTTTTTGAAATACGTATCATTTTTGACGTTAATTAAACGTAAAGGTTTACGCTTTGTTAAGTTGCAAGTAAACGTGAAAGTAATGTCCAAGGCACACCCCGAAGGGGCAGCAGCAAATAGCCCAGGGCAACGCCCCGGGTGAGTTAGCCACCATTAAAACGCCCTGCAAGGGCAAAAGCGTTAGTACACAATCATTTGAGTGTCGCGCTTTTGCCCCTACGGGGCGTACCTGTTTGGCAAAAAATTAGTTTTCCGCCGGTTTATGGCATGCACACGTGTTGATGCGGCTCTTGACCTTGTCAACGTAGGCGTCGATGACAGCCACCGCCACTATGTTGACCACCTCGCGTGTTGACGAGCCGAAGTCGATGAAGTGGATAGGCTTGTTGAGTCCCATCTGGATGGGTCCGATGATTTCCACGTCGCTGTTCATTGCCTGCAGCATCTTGTATGATGAGCGTGCTGACGTCAGGTTGGGGAAGACGAGAGTGTTGACATCCTTGCCCTTGAGTCGGCTGAAGGGATACGTCTCGTCTCTCATATCCTTGTTGAGTGCGAATCCGATCTGTATTTCACCGTCCACATCGAGTTCCGGGCATTCCTGTTGCAGTCTTGCCACGGCGCGTCTCACCTTGAGAGTACCCTCAGTAGCGTCCGAGCCAAAGTTGCTGTGGCTGATCATGGCGATGACCGGTTTCTCATTGAAGAAGCTGACAGCCGTTGACGACAGTTTTGCCAGGTCCACGAGCTTCTCTGTGTCGGGGTTGTTGTTGATGAGCGTGTCGGCGATGAAGAGAGGTCCGCGTGACGAGTTGATGATGTGCATGGTGCCGAAGTTCTTGTATTCCGGACGTATTCCGATAATCTCCTTTGCCACCTTGATGGTGTTGGAGTATTTGGTGTAGAGACCAGTGATGAAGGCGTCAGCCTCTCCCGTCTCTACCATCATCATTCCGAAGTAGTTGCGCTCAAACATCTTGTCGTTGGCCTCCTGGTATGTATATCCGTCGCGCTGGCGCTTCTGTGTGAGGATACGTGCATATCTCTCGCGTCTCTCAGCCTCGTTGTCATGTCTTAGGTTGATCACCTCGATGCCCTCAAGGCTCAGGTCAAGCTCCTTGGCCAGTTTCTCTATGCGCTCGTCGTTGCCCAAGAGGATGGGCTGGCATATACCCTCAGCCTTTGCCTGTACGGCTGCCTTAAGCATGGTGGGGTGAATACCCTCTGCAAAGACCACGCGCTGCGGGTGCTTGCGTGCGGTGTCATAGAGTTTCTGTGTGAGTTTCGTCTCCTGTCCCAACAGTTCGCGAAGGCTGTTCTTGTATGCATCCCAGTCGGTGATTTCCTTGCGTGCCACACCGCTCTCGATGGCAGCCTTTGCCACAGCTGCCGACACCTCCGTGATGAGTCGCGGGTCAACCGGTTTGGGTATGAAGTAGTCAGGTCCGAAGGTGAGGTTGTTGACATGATACACGTCATTGACCACGTCGGGCACAGGCTGCTTTGCAAGGTCGGCGATGGCATACACAGCGGCCAGTTTCATCTCCTCGTTGATGGCTGTGGCATGCACGTCGAGCGCACCGCGGAAGATATATGGGAAACCGATGACGTTGTTGATCTGGTTGGGATAGTCTGAGCGTCCTGTTGACATCAGCACGTCGGGGCGGCTCTCCATGGCGTCTTCATAGCTGATCTCAGGCACGGGGTTGGCCAGTGCGAAGACGATGGGCTGGTCGGCCATTGAGCGCACCATGTCCTTGGTCAGCACGTTGCCCTTTGACAGTCCCACAAAGACGTCTGCTCCCTTGACAGCCTCTTCGAGGGTGTGCACGTCTCGTCGCTCGGTGGCGAAGTATTTCTTCTGCTCCGTCAGGTTGGGGCGGTCGCTTGTGATGACGCCCTTTGAGTCGAGCATCAGGATATTCTCGCGGCGTGCGCCGAGAGCCTCGTACAGCTTTGTACACGAGATGGCGGCTGCTCCTGCTCCGTTGACCACGATTCTCACCTTGCTGATGTCCTTGCCGTTGACCTCCAGTGCATTTTTCAGTCCTGCGGCCGATATGATGGCTGTGCCGTGCTGGTCGTCGTGCATCACTGGGATGTCGAGCGTGCGCTTCAGTCTTTCTTCGATGTAGAAGCATTCAGGCGCCTTGATGTCCTCAAGGTTGATGCCTCCGAATGTTGGGGCGATCTTCTCCACTGCCTCGCAGAATTTCTCAGGGTCCTTCTCTGCCACCTCAATGTCGAAGACGTCAATGCCGCCGTAAATCTTGAACAACAATCCCTTACCTTCCATCACCGGTTTGCCGCTCATGGCTCCGATGTCTCCAAGTCCGAGTACAGCCGTGCCGTTGCTGATCACAGCCACAAGGTTGCCCTTGTCGGTGTATTTGTAGGCGTCGTCGGGGTTCTGCTGGATCTCAAGACATGGAAATGCCACACCAGGCGAGTATGCCAGACTAAGGTCTGTCTGTGTGCGATAAGCCTTGGTGGGCTTTACTTCGATTTTTCCGGGCCTGCCATTCTCGTGATATTCGAGTGCGGCCTCTTTTGTGATTTTAACCATAATTATTTCTATTGATATTTTACTCTCTATTCAAAATCGAGCGCAAAGGTAATAAAAAAATCGTGAATACCATTACTTTTTGTCGTTTTTTTGCGATAAAAAGCGATAACGTTTGCGCAAATTGCATTATTTTTGTAAATAAATTCATTTTCTTTCCTTTTTTTCGTTTTTATTGTATAATTTTGCACGCCGTTTTCAAAGGTGATTATATGAACCAGATATCAAGAACATTCATACTGGTGGGATTGACTGTGGCAATACTTCTTGCCCTCCACTTCCTTCCCACCTTATATATATATGACATACCGCTGAGACGAGTGAACATTCTCAGCGACATACTGCCCGAGGTGTATCGTGAGAGGGACGCCATCGACGTCATCCCCTCGGTGCCGATTCCCACGACGGCATGTGTCGATTCAGCCATGAATGCCCGGGGCGACTCGCTTGCCAATGCCATGCCCGCCAAACCGTCTTCTCCCGACATACTCGACTTTTCAGAAGGCGGCAGGGGCGGAATGTCTCATTTCAACCGTGCCGTTGCCAATATCTCCACACTCGGGCGTCCCTTGCGCATAGCCTACTATGGTGACTCGTTCATCGAGGGCGACATAGTGACGTGCGACCTGCGCGAGATGCTTCAGGCCAAGTATGGCGGCAGTGGAGTGGGATGGGTGGATTGTGTTGACAAGCTCGGAGGGTTTCGCCGCACTGTGAAGGTGGAAAGCCGTGGACTCACCTCACATGAAGTGGTGGAACGCCCCTACCTGCATGAGTTGGAGGGCATCAGCCAGAGATATTTCGGAGTGGGCGAGGGGGCTTCGCTCAAGGTGACGCCCACGAGGTTCAAGGCCCACAATGCCTCATGGCATACCGCCACGCTCTATATGAGGGCACAAGGTGGCATGACCGTCACCGCCGACTCTACCGTTCACGTCATCGCCCCGTCGGCCCGTGTTCAGACTGTCGTCACCCCGTCGTCGGGCAGGTCGGTCTCCTATGGCTTCTCCAATGTCGTCGGCGCCAACCATCTCTTTGGAGTGGCGTTGGAGTCGCGCCATGGCGTCATACTCGACAATTTCAGCATGAGGGGCTCGGCTGGGTTCACCCTTGCCAACATACCGGCGGAGACATTGCGCCAGTTTGCCCGTGTCCGTCCCTACGACCTTATTGTCATCCACTTCGGACTTAACGTGGCAAGCGAGAAAGCCCATGCCGCCAACTACAAGGCATACATATCAAAGATGCAGAAGGCCATAACCCACCTGCAGCAGGCTTATCCCGAGGCAAGCATACTCGTGGTGAGCATCCCCGACCGCGACCAGCGTACGGATGCAGGCATCACCACGATGAAGGGAGTGGAGTCGTTGGTGGCCTACCAGCAGATTCTTGCCGCCAACTGTCATGTGGCCTTCTTCAACCTCTTCAAGGCGATGGGAGGCAGGGAGAGCATGAAGATATTAGTTGAAAAAAAATTAGCCAATAAGGACTATGCCCACCTCAGTTTCAAGGGTGGGGAGATTATGGCCAGATACATATTTAAAGCTATTGCGGAATGATTGACTCGATAATTAAAGAACTGACATACAACTCGACCGAACCGATGCTATTCAGCAGCGGGCTTTTTCTTGTCCTCTTTCTCGGATTCTCCTTTGTCTATATGCTCTTGGAGCATCAGAGGACTCTCCGCCTGGCGTTTGTCACCCTCTTCTCATATTATTTCTACTACAAGAGCAGCGGATACTTTTTCCTGTTGCTCGCGGTGGTTACGCTCTCCGACTATCTCCTTGCACGCGCCATTCACAAATGCTGCTCCGGCTCGTCGAAGGCCAACGGGTGGGGGTGTCGGATGTTGCTGGTTATGAGCCTTCTGTTTGACCTTGGACTGTTGGGCTATTTCAAGTATGCCAACTTCTTCGCGGGTATGTGGGCAGATATGGTTGGCCACAACTTCCAGCCGTGGGACATCTTCCTGCCCGTGGGCATCAGCTTCTTTACGTTCCAGAGCATGAGCTACACCATCGACGTCTATCGCGGCAAGTTGCAGCCGATGCCGTCGCTCCTCGACTATGCCTTCTATGTGTCGTTCTTCCCCCAGCTCGTGGCGGGTCCTATTGTGCGTGCCAGCGACTTTGCCCCGCAGATACGCAAGCCCCTCGCCGTCACCCCCGAGATGTTCTCGCGCGGTGTTTATTTCATCATCATCGGACTCTTCAAGAAGGCCGTCATCAGTGATTATATATCCTTGAATTTTGTTGACAGGATTTTCGACAATCCCTCGCTCTATAGCGGCATTGAGAACCTCCTCGGGGTATATGGCTATGCCATGCAGATCTATTGCGACTTCAGCGGTTATAGCGACATGGCCATCGGCATTGCCCTGTTGCTCGGCTTTCATTTCCCCGTGAACTTCCGCTCGCCGTATTCCAGTGTGAGCATCACCGACTTCTGGCGCCGATGGCATATCTCCCTGTCGTCATGGATTCGCGACTATATCTACATCTCCCTCGGCGGCAACCGCAAGGGCATCTTTCGCACCTACGTCAATCTTGTCGTCACCATGCTGCTTGGCGGACTCTGGCATGGCGCGAGTCTCAACTTCGTCTTTTGGGGCGGGCTTCACGGTGTGGCCCTTGCTGTCCACAAGTGGCTGCGTGGCAATCTCTTCTGCCATGCCCGCGACTACAGTCCTTCGGGGTGGCGCCGCATTGGCTCTATGGTGTTGACCTTCCATTTCGTATGCCTGGCGTGGGTCTTCTTCCGCAACACGTCATTTGATGCCTCGTGGCTGATGCTCACCAAGATAGTCACCCAGTTTCACGGCGAATTGTTGCCACAGGTCGTGGCCGGTTATCCGTGGGTGTTTGGGATGATTGCCTTCGGCTATCTCACGCATTTCATACCCGAGTCAGCCGAGCGTCTTTTCCAGCGCGTCATCCTCCGTGGTGGCATTGTCCTGTCGGCCATCCTTCTTGCCGCCACCATCTTCATCGTGATTCAGACCAAGAGCTCCACCATCCAGCCCTTTATCTACTTCCAGTTTTGAGTGTTTAGTCATCAAACGCCAGTTCCGTCTGGATTATCTTGTCCTTGTGGGAGTATTTTTCTTTCACATCATTCAGGAAAGCAGGTATTCTGTCAGGGTGATTTCTAAGAAACCAATCCACGTGGTTCTGTATATATTCCTTTCTTATCTTGAAGTCATTCAAATCATTAGGCACACGTAGCATCCTTTCATCAATACTGTCAAATCCCTCAAACGGGCATGCTAACCTCTCCTTGGTCTGCTCGACGAATTGTTCATTAACCTCAATGCCAATAGCCTCTCTTTTCAACTGTTGGCACACACGCAGCGTGGTTCCACTGCCACTAAAGGGGTCAACAACCAAGTCACCCTCATCGCTTGAAGCCAATACCATTCTTTCTATCAGAGCCTCGGGCTTTTGAGTTGGGTGTGGTTGTCTTCCTTTTTGACAATAATGTATGTGAGATATTTCCCAAACATCCCCTGGGTTGGCTCCTCTCATATTATTGATTTTTCTGTAGTATTTCTGTGGTATTCTGATTGCGTCAAGGTTGAATTTGTAGTTCTCGGATTTCGAAAACATCAGTATATCATCATGACGAGGCGAGAAGCCCTTTGTCTTTCCAATTCCTTGTGTATAGTGCCAACTTATCCAATTTATAAAATTCAGGCCCAATTCTTTTTCCATTATTTGATATAGATATGATATGTACCTGAATCCAATAAAAACATATATAGTACCGCTCGATTTTAATATTCTGCGACATTCTGCAAGCCAATTGCGGGTAAACTCTATGTATTCTTCAAAATCCTGTTTGTCGCTACTGTTTCCATAGTCTTTCCCCACATTATAAGGAGGGTCCGCGATGATCAAATCAACGCTGTTGTCTTTAATTGACTTAAGTTCGGACAAACAATCACCAAGTATTATTTTTGTCATTTTATCCAATTGTATTGCTGGGCAAGGGCAAGCCAATCCCCAAATGTTCTTTTTGATGAAGATAAATATTTTGAGTCAAGCAACTGGCAGA
Source organism: Prevotella sp. (assembly GCA_034101015.1). Classification (GTDB taxonomy): domain Bacteria; phylum Bacteroidota; class Bacteroidia; order Bacteroidales; family Bacteroidaceae; genus Prevotella. The sequence goes on along the minus strand of JAXEKN010000085.1, from coordinate 3,612 downwards.
ATTGCCATGTTGTACGTTTTTCTATATTTACATAATGTATATCCCTGATTTGCAACTGACCAGTGCCTTTATTAAGCTCCAACTCTTGCAGCTTTGCTTTTGCAAAGATACGATTTTTATCTCATATTAGCATCAAAATGCCCCGATATTTATTCATATTTATGACAGTTTAACGTTTCGGGGCGCATTTAGCAACTATTCAGCTGGTATTATAATTAACACAGAGACACAAAGTCTTTTTTTCCTGTTGGAAGAAACAGAGAGCAGCAAAGCTGCTTACAAAGTCCACAAAGTTTCCCACTGCAAGCCTTTGTGGCGACTTTTAAGTCGCTTATCGTCTTTGTATCTAAAAAACTTCGTTTCTCTGTGTCTTTTTATACGCAGTCGAGCAGTATGCTCCCCAAGCGACGCTCATAGTCCATGCGCCTGGCTGACGGCAGACGGGCGATGAGCACGCGCAGGGCATGAAGATACTCACACTCGTCCTTGCGCTGGCCATGGCGCAGACGGCTGAGAGCCGCACGGCTGCCCACAACTTCAGGGATTAACAACTCGGCAGCATTGATGCCCTCAAGGACATAAATCTCTGACATAGCCTCCACCAATAAGGCGGAAAGCATTCTGGAATCAATCTTTATCATATTTTATTGCGTTAAATATTTATAATTGCAGTTAATTCTTTTAACATAGTTCCACTTCTATATGGAGGTGGAAATATCACTTTAACACTATTTGGAGCATATTCGTTTTTTTGGTATCTTTGCAGCGAAATGGCAATGCCATTGCGACAACAAAACTATATCTTTTAATCTTTAACGAAACAACGAGTATGAAATTTCAGCTTTACCCGAATTGCAAGACCACCCTCACCTTCCGCCAGGTGAGCATCGAGCAGGTCCGTGAGATCATCACCCGCGACGACGTGCTCCGCCAGACCACCGAAAACTACCGCAAGGCCATCGCGGCCCGCCAGCCCGCCAAGATGCTCAAGGAGCTCAAGGCCGGCTACTTCCCCATGCTCCTGCCGGCGGCGCGGTGCGAGGGCGGACGCTCCAAGGAATGCTTCAAGGAGTGGACCCTCTGGTGTCAGTGCGACCTCGACGGCATCGCCCCGGAACGCCTCGACGAGGTGAGGCGCCGACTGCAGGAACTGCCCTTCGTCGCCCTCTACCACGTCAGCATGGGGGGCGGCGGGCTGCACGTCTATTACCGCTATCAGATACCCAACAGCGGTATGTCGGACGAGGTGTATCGCCAGGCATTCCTGCAGGGCAACGAGACCATCGCCAATGCCGTCGTCGCCGACTACGACAAGGCGGTGATGGAGCCCACCCACGGCTCATCGCTATGCCACGACCCCGAGGCATGGTTCAACCCCGACGCCGAGCCGCTCAAGGTCGATATGACCCTCGCCGTGAAGCCCCGCGACCGTCGTTCGCCCACGGTCAACAAGGAGCCGCAGACCGAGAAGTCATGGCCCAAGGAGTGGGACGCCGAGCGCGTGTTTCATCTCTCGCAGGGATGCGTCAACAACTCGCGCGTGGGCGAGTTCCGCCTCGGCAACCGCAACAACTATCTCGTGGCCCTCGCCATGCTCCTCTCCGACTATGGCATGGACGAGCAGACCGCCGCGCAGCTGATGGACGAGGAGTATGGGGCCGCCTATGGCGAGGAACCCATACCGAGTCTCGTGCGCGGATGCTACCGCACCGCACGCGCCAACCACGGCATGAAGCAGCTGCCGTCGCTGCGCACGCGCCGCAAGTCGAAGGGCAACGGCGAGGGCGACGGCAGCTCACAGGACGTGAAGATACTCCTCGCCGCCGACTTCATCCGCAGCCAGGGCCTGCGCTTCGACACCATCGCCCACAAGATAGTGCGCGGCCACGACGAGATCACCGACCGCGACATCAACTCCATGCTCATCCGATGCAACGAGGCATGCCAGTGCAACATCTCGCCGCAGACTTTCCGCTCTGCCCTGATGAGCGACGTCGTCGAGGAATACAATCCCCTTGCCGACTATCTCTCCAAGGTGGGGGAGAAGGCGGCAGGACAACAGCCGGGGGAGTCCGTCATCCAGAAGGTGGCGAGGATGGTTCACGTGGCGATGCCGCCCGCAGCCCTCGGTGAGCCGGAATGGAGAAGTGACAATGCCGAAAAAAGGCTCGACCCCACCATACTGCATATACAAGAATTGTGGGAGGAAGCCTTCAGGAGATGGCTCGTGGCCATGGTGGCGTCGTGGCTCAATCCCGCCGTGGCCAACCAGCAGATGCTCATCCTCATCGGCAGGCAGGGCATATACAAGAGCACATGGCTCGACGCCCTCATGCCCAAGGAGCTCAACCGCTACCGCTGCCGCATCTCCACCACCGACTTCAAGAACAAGGACGAACAGCTGCGCTGCACGGAATACGCCCTGATCAACTACGACGAGTTTGACCGCCTCACCGACTCCAACCTCGACCCGCTGAAGCAGCTCATCACCGCCACCGACCTCGACGTGCGCGCGCCCTACGGCTCGGTCAAGGAGAAACGCCGCAGGATAGCCTCCTTCTGTGCCTCGTGCAACAAGCCGCAGATCCTTACAGACAATACGGGCAACCGCCGCTTCCTGCCTTTCTTTGTGGAGAGCATCGACTCGCCCTTCGACACACCCATCCCCCACGACGAGATGTATGCCGAGGCGGTGAGCCTGCTGCACAGCGGCTACCACTACTGGTTTGACACCGACGAGGTTGACGAGATGGCGCCCTACGTGGAGCTCTTCGCCGACCGCACGCCCGAGGAGGAGCTGCTCGACGTCTATTTCGACGTGCCGCGGCCGGCGGGCAGCGAGAACCGCCAGGTGAAGTTTCTCACCTCAGCCGAGATACTCGCAAAGCTCGTGGCATACGGCAATATCAAAAAGCCGATAGGCATACGTGCCCTCAACGCTATCCTCGACAAACATGGCTTTCCTCGAACAAGGCGAGGAAAGAAGAAGAATACAGGTTTTTTAGTTGTGGAACTGGAGGCTACGGACATCAACAGTTCCCGTAGTATAGCCAATTGTGACCTCCCATTTTAACTACATGGTACACGAGTACATTTAGAAATATATACTTTATGAATAATTACACATATAAAAAAAGAAAATTATATATTGTATTTTATATAAAAGGTATATATTATAAAATGTACTCGTGTACCGTCACAAATCCGAATGGAATATGAAACGAACAGAATTAGCCCAGAAATACTTCCCCGACAAGACCCCGACGGAGGCAGTGCGCACGCTGCGCCGCTGGATCAACCGCTGCCCTGAGCTCAAGGCGGCACTCAACAAGTACAACCGCAAGTTCGACCGCACGCGCGACCTCACCATCGCACAGGTGAGGCTCATCGAGAGATACCTCTGCGAGCCATAGGGCGGAAGGCCGCGCGAGGCGACATGACGACTGCTGTTGTAATGGTCTTACGACTGTTGTTGTAAGGTTGTTACAACAGCAGTCGTAATAGTGTTACAACAGCAGTCATAAGACCATTACAACAGGCATTCTAAGACCATCGCAATGCTTATGAGCACGCAACGACCATTAACGACGCTAAAGAGCCATAGAGGGTGGC
>JAXEKN010000071.1:0-4176 GCA_034101015.1 Prevotella sp. | reverse complement strand
ACCCCAGTGTTTACAGGTTCAGAGCGTATAGCACGAAAATTCGACTCGGACGTATATTATATAGATATTCGACGCGAGCGTAGGGGCTATTATATGGCACGTTTCGTGTTGATGGCCGAGCATGCCGCAAGTCAACCCGAGAGAGAACTGACCCGCAGCTACTTCAGTCATCTTGAAAAGAGCATCCGTCGCCAACCTGCTTTTTATCTCTGGACTCACAACCGATGGAAGCGCACCCATGACGAGTACAACATCCGCTATGACGAGGAAACAGGTCGCGTGGATATGGGCGACCTCGAAGAGATAAAGAGGCGCAAGGGGATAGCGAAGTAGCTTGCCATTATCCAGCAAGCTTCTTAGCCTTTCAATTCTTGGGAGCAGGACGTCATGAAATTCGCCACAAAGATACAAAAACTTATTGGGCGGAATATACGTATTAAATTCCGCCAGATTGTTGGTTTGAGAAGTCTCAATACTGTCCAGTGAGTCTGAAGTACTTGTCAAGAACCATTAGGGATATAAGGCGCTCGCGTTTTTTGTTTCTGAACTGTGCAACCCATTCGTGAGCATTATTGATAATCTTTTGGGCCTCCTCCGGATGGCTTTCGTAATACTCAATACGTTCTATAAGGTCATGATAGTCTGATGAGATTTCGATATAGTGGTAATTGGGAATCAGTTTTCCCTCCATGTACCATGTCTCGCACGTAGGACGTGGCATGACGGCAATACTATTGCTCGACATCACCCATTTGAGGTTTGATGCCACATCATTTCCTTCCAATGCCATGATGTATTTATAATAAAGGTGGTCGTAGAGGGTCATTTTACCTGTACTTTCCAAGTCGCAATAAGGGTGGTCTTTCCACATCTCTATAAATTTCAGTCTTCTCGGTTTACCATTGGTATCCCCCCTGAAAAGAATCTTGCACTCCTTTTCTTCCCATTTGAAAGGATCGCATACCCATGTGAAGTGTCTGACCTTGTCAAGATTTAATATAATATTGTTGCGGTTGCCATCATTTTCACCAATGGACGGCTTTTGGTTATTTCGGGCAAAGGAAACAGGTAATTCACGTCACCAGGGTTGTATGCCCATCTAAAGTGTAGAGGAAAGAACCTCGTATATTCATAAGCATCAAAGAAATATGTGCTATTCACATAGTCATTCACATAAGAAATACGTTTTTTGTAAGTGAATTCACGTAATGGCGGTGCGTCGTTGGGCAGAGTGATATTATCGGCAAACTTGCAGTAATAATCAACTCTATTGTGTATGTATTCTTGTTCTGAGGCTGACATTCTTTCCAATGAACCAAGAATACCCCGAAGTCTTTTCCTGAGAATAGTCTTGGGGAATATGTAACGTATGAAGCCCACAATAAAGAATGACAAGTGGGCGTTCTTGCGGGTATGGCGAATATATGTGTACCAGAATTTCTGTATCATATCTTTTCTCATCTTAAGTGGTATAGTAAGTGTTTATATGCTTTTTTATAAAACCATTTTAGACGTTTGAAAGGGCGAGGCCTTGTGGGAATCATCGTGGGCATACTGCCGTCGCAACTGCATTGACATGCTGTGCAAGGATAACTCCAGTAATAGGTTATAATGCCTTTTTCTATGAGATGGTTGTGAAAACGGTCGCTTGTGAATTCAGTCTTGTTTTCCATAAGGTCGCGTATCATAACTTCAGCTGCTTTTCTGCTGATATACAAACATCCGGTAAAACGGTCTCTTGTTGCTTTGTACAAAACCTGTCCTTTCCTGCGTTGGCTTCTGGGCACAAGCAGAAGACTGCTTTCCTCATAATTAATCATGAAAGGCTCGTCAGCGTGGTTTTGCCGACATTCTTTCATACTCTGTTCGAATATGTGATTAAAATTCTTCTTTATTTTGAGGTCATCTTCAAATATCAATGCTCCTGGCATGTCATTGTCAATGATATATTTCAAGGCAAGAATATGTTTATATGCACAACTTGCAGCAGGACATTTCCGTTTTATAGTGTCCTCTTTTCCATTGTCAATAAAGTATCTGTCAAGAATTCCGGGTGTTAAGTCACTGATGTTTCCGTCTTCAATGAAATGGTATGGCATACCAGTTCTCGCAAGTTGTTTTTCGATGAAAACCTTTCGTTCGTTTTGCCCTTTCACGTGGATAACAAGTATTGTCGCCGTGTGTCCCATAATAATTTTATTGTCTTTTAAATCGTTTGCTTATGCCAAGCCACTTCCTGATTTTTTCCATTGGCGACATGTGCCAACTGTGGGCGCATAAGTGAATGGCATAACTGTTAGGTGTCACCTCATGCTTGTTGCCGGCAAATGTTTCCGACGGGTATATGTGGATTCTGCCAGGAAGATTCTGGTCGATGTCCTTGTATAGAAACCCTATTTTCTCTGCAACCCTTGCATATATGTAGGGTGACAATACGTTTGTGCAAATGGTTCCGTCTTCATTAACGAAATGCTTGTCGCTATACCAATCCATTACTTCCTTTACGAATGGGTTGCCCTTTTCCGCCCCCATCACTGCGGCTTGGATTTGTATGCCTTCTATATATTTGTCGGCTATACGTTTTCCGTCGGAGTCGATGTAATTCATCGTTCCACACTTTTCTATCTGTATGGGATGATACTCCATGCATGAGAAGAACGAATTGTTGAGAAAGTCGTCAAATCGTTTTAGAAGTATGACATCTGAGTCAAGATAAATGCCACCTTGTGTGTATAGGGCATACATCCTTATGTAATCTGCAGCAAAGGCCCATTTCCTGGCTTCAAATGCTTCCTTCACGTATGGTATGGAGTTTATGTCGAAATTCTTTGTGCTCCATCTCACTATTTCATAGTCGGGATGTGTCTTCTTCCATGTTTCCATACATTTCCTTATCTTTTTGGGGAAAGGTTCATCAGAAAGCCAGCAATAATGTATTATTTTGGGTATCATATCTAACTTTTTTATGCAAAGGTAAGCTAATATATCATTAAAACCAAATAAATGTAGGTAAAAAAAGTTAAAGGGCGGTTTATTAATATGATATATGTATTATTTTTATTACTTTTGCATTAGAAAGCTATGATGAGAATAGGATTTGATGCCAAGCGGGCTGCTCAGAACAGAACGGGACTGGGAAACTACAGCCGTTTTGTGATTAGGGGATTGATGGAGTCTTTCCCCGATAATCAGTATGTGGCATACATTCCCAATGAGAGACGTATGCAATACTTTGACGAGATTCCTTCAAGGGATAAAATAAAGGTGTGCTTACCCGTCGCTAAGGTGTGGAGGTGTTTGCGCTCCCTGTGGCGGGTTTTCGGCATAACAGATGACATAAGGAAAGACGGGATTGATATTTTTCATGGCTTGAGCAACGAGTTGCCGCTTAATATCCGCAAGGCGGGATGCAAGAGTGTGGTTACAATCCACGACCTAATATTCCTGCATTATCCGAAATATTACCATCTCATCGACAGAAAGATATATAACTATAAGTTCCGTCGGGCATGTGAGAATGCCGATAGGGTCATTGCTGTCAGTGATTTCACAAAGAAGGAAATAGTCCGGTATTATGGCATTGGCGAGTCGAAGATTGATGTTGTTTATCAGGGTTGCGACCCAATATTTGCGAAGGAAGTTGCGGATGAGACTAAGAAGGATGTGAGCTCACGTCATAATCTGCCGGATAGATTTCTGCTTTACGTAGGCAGTATTGAGGAGCGGAAGAATCTTCTGCTTGCAGTTAAGGCTGTGGCTATGCTGCATAAGAGGGGAGAGGATGTGAATATCGTGGCAGTAGGCCGTCGCACTCCCTATCTTGACGAGATTGTCAGTTATGCAGAGGCAAATGGCATATCCCATTTGCTGCATATCCGTCATAGTGTTAACTATGATGACTTGCCTGTGTTTTATAAGTTGGCGACGGCATTTGTCTATCCTTCTCGTATCGAGGGTTTTGGCATACCGATGCTTGAGGCCATCACGAGTGGATTGCCAGCCATAGGTTGCACCGGCTCATGTCTTGAAGAGGCAGGAGGTCCTACCTCTCTCTATGTTAATCCCGATGATGTGGAGGGAATGGCAGATGCCATACATTCTGTATATAACGATGTTACCCTGAGGCAGAATATGATAGCTCAAGGCAAGGAGTATGCCCGTCGCTTTGATATTGCC
>JAXEKN010000070.1:0-3630 GCA_034101015.1 Prevotella sp. | reverse complement strand
TATTTCCAAGGCAGAGCAAGAGGTGCGCATACGTTGCTTAGTCATTTCCTTTACAGCCTTCCACACCTGCTGTATCTCACTGATACTGAGTTTCGTCTGGTTGAGCAATATGAAATGCTTGTCAAGGTCGGCATCGCTATAGAGCACAAAGCAGCGTGCCTCCATATGAGGGTCACGACCGGCGCGTCCGGCCTCCTGCACATAATTCTCCAACGAATCGGAAATGTCGTAATGTACCACCAGTCCCACATCTTTCTTGTCAACACCCATACCAAAAGCAGACGTTGCGACGATGATGCGCACTTTGTCAGTCATAAAGGCATCCTGGTTAGCTATCTTATCGTCAGAATCCATCTTGCCGTTGAATGGCAAGGCTTTGAACCCATCTCGCGTTAGCTTTTGTGCCAGTTCTTTGGTGCGTCTAGTGCGTGATACATACACGATAGTAGGGCAGGATGATGCGGATATCAACGAGCGCAATTTCATGTATTTATCCTCGTCGGTATCGGCATGGATGACCGAATAATGCAGGTTGGTGCGGGTGGCAGTGGAGGCGAATATCTGAAGGTCGAGATTGAGTGTCTGTTTGAAGTAGTCGCAGATGTCCTGTATCACCTTTTGCTTTGCTGTGGCGGTGAAGCATGAAACGGGTATAGGCTCACTATTATGTTTTTTCTTTTGGTATTGGCTGATAAACTTGCCTATATAGAGGTAATCCACACGGAAATCCTGTCCCCAAGAGGAGAAACAATGGGCTTCGTCAATAATAAAGCGTACAATATTGCGTGCCAACAAAATCTTCTCTATCGTCTTCGATCGTAGCATCTCAGGGGAAATATACAACAGTGAGGCATCACCATCCAATACTCGGCTGATGGATTCCGAGCGGCTGATGGGATCAAGCAAACCATTGATGGTGACTGCTTCCGTGATACCTTTCTCTGCCAGATTATCCACTTGGTCTTTCATCAATGACTGTAAAGGCGAGATAACAACGGTAAGTCCATGCACAGAACGCCCTTCCATTAAGGCAGGCAATTGAAATGTAAGCGACTTGCCTCCGCCGGTAGGGAAAATGGCGAGCAACGACTTGCGCTCCACGGCAGCAAGGGCGGCACGCTCTTGTAGCGGTTCTCCCTCGTATGTCCTGAACTCGTCATAGCCGAAGAACTGTTTCAGATTGACATGCACATCAAGGTTCTTATTGCAGTAATCACAACCTGTGGTGCAGTGGTTATGACGGAGAAGACGCACGACATTCTCCACATTCGGATAGTTGAACAGCACCCATGGCGGCGTTACTGAACGGTGGTCAGTGGTGGATATCAAAGACAGTGAGTATGCAAGTTCGCAAGGTTGCTGGATGATGATACTGTCCAAATCGGCATGTTCGCAAATCTTTCCTCTATATTCCGAACGAATCAGCTCCGCCAGTACGTCTTTCCTTTCAGTCTTGGCATTTATAAAAGCGAGGAAGCCCTCAAACTCTTTTTGTCCTTGAAGTAATGTGGCGAAAATGGTCTTCATGGCCGGAGAAAGCCTTTCCCATTGGGCCACCTCGTCCATAAGCAAGTCACGTGCCTTCTCGCAGTCGTTGACCGGGTTGTTCATCTGTTCGCTAATCAACTTGTCGTCTTTCAGCAAGCGATGATATGGGTGCTCGGGGAAAAGCAACGGCGAGACATACAGTGTATCGACAAGCATCCCACTGTCCGTTTTTTCTCCAAAGAGATATTTTGCGTCGTGATGTATGATGTTATGTCCACAGACGAAATCGACGTCCTTCAGAAAAACCGTCAGTTCCCCTTTGTTGGCAGAATGATACACAGCTCCGTCCCATCTAATTGCCCCGATATCATGAATAGTATGGTCCTTGGTTCCCACCTCGACATCCACAAAAGCATATCGGGAAGCGTAGTGTGGCGCTTCCTGTGAGTGGGCAGATAATTTGTCCGCTTCACTCAATGCATCTATGATTCTGTTCCCAAAGGACATTTTTATTTAATTACTTCCCAATTTGAAGAAGAAAACCATGCCGGCATCGAGTAAGTCAAAGAAATTACATCCACCTTCGGTATTAAGGAATGCACAAGCTGTGTGCATACCATCCTTCAGCTCACCAGTCGTCTTTTTCAACTCCAGTGTGCGTGACTCATCTGCGACTATCAAAGTATTAATGTTGTCAATAGTCATTGTGGTTATTTTATAAACGATTATCAAATTATGGCCACAAAATTACAAAAAGTATTTTATACTTTGGCATAAAAGAGGGAAAACTGCAAAAATTACCTTTATATATTATACGGATTTTGAAAATTATTAGTATCGAGATATGAACGAACCATTAGTTACAAAGCCTCGATTTCTTCCTCCGCCAATCCTGTCATCTCTGATATGTCAGTTGCTGAGAATCCTCTGGACTTCATTTTTCGTGCAATGACCTTTTTTTCCTCTGCATGCCCTTCTGCAAGTCCTTCTGCAAGACCTTCCGCATGCCCTTCTGCACGTCCTTCCCTACGCGCCGAGTCAATGGAGTTCTTGATGTCGCGATAGGCCTTGAGGCTATCCTCGTACTCACGCAGCTCCTCGGGGGTGAACGTTGCTATCTCGGCCTCCTTGAACAGGCGGTCGAACACTTTGTCGCGCAAAGCCTTGGGGCGGCTCTCCAACTTATATAGGTTCTTTAGAACGAAAAGCCATTTGTCGTAAAGCGTCTCCAACTCGTCCTCCTTCTTCTTGAACTTGGCAATCTCCACGTATATGAAGTCGAGCTTCTTATAGAACACCTTGTTGGTCTTGATGTCGCAGAGCTTCACGGTGTGGGTTATCTCCTTCTTGTCGAAGGCTTCCTCCTTCATGTCGAAGTTCAAAAGAGCCACAGTATATACACGTGAAAGCTTAAAATCCCAGTCGGCACCTTTCTTGGCTTGTTCGCGAATGGGGAATGTGGAATAAAACAGGGAGCGGTCCTTGAAGAAGTCCTGATAGGCATTTTGCATCTCGACGATGAACTTCTCGTCGTTCTCGCCCTCGCAATACACGTCGAAAATTGCCTTGCGTGACGACGCGTTGTCGCCGAAATGCTCCGTGTTGAGATACTTCACGTCCTTGATAACCTGTTTACCGTCGAACAGGCTATTGAGGAAGTTGATCAGCAAGTCCTTGTTGGGAGCAGTGCCGAATATGCGCTTGAAACCGAAGTCGGTCAGCAGGCTGATGTATCTTTCTTCTATTGTTGCCATATATTTATTCCTATATTTCCGTTGCAAAAATACGAAGTTTTTTTTGAATCAGCAAGAAAACGACGGAAATTTTTATATATCAGGGATATTATTTGTGATAATACTTGCAGTTCAGCGTCACCCGTCACCTTGATGACGGCAATTTTTTGTGGGGTGTTGGGAGATTGACCATATTTACAATTAATTAACCCTTCTCATCAATATAACATATATCACTACGGGGGCTCCTATCACCGGGGTTATGGCGTTCAGGGGGAGGAGACTGCCTGAAGCGGGAAGGGTGCAGCAAAGATTGCACACAAGGGCGGTGATGGCTCCTACAATCATTGTCATAGGCATTTGTATGCGGTGATCGCTCGTGCGGCATATCATCTTGGAAATATGGGGC
>JAXEKN010000069.1:0-3340 GCA_034101015.1 Prevotella sp. | reverse complement strand
TATTTCCAAGGCAGAGCAAGAGGTGCGCATACGTTGCTTAGTCATTTCCTTTACAGCCTTCCACACCTGCTGTATCTCACTGATACTGAGTTTCGTCTGGTTGAGCAATATGAAATGCTTGTCAAGGTCGGCATCGCTATACAATACAAAGCAGCGCGCTTCAAGATGAGGGTCACGACCAGCTCGACCTGCCTCCTGCACATAATTCTCCAACGAATCTGAAATGTCATAATGTACCACCAGTCCCACATCCTTCTTGTCAACCCCCATACCAAAAGCAGAGGTTGCGACGATAATGCGCACTTGGTCATTCATGAATGCATCCTGATTTGCGATTTTTTCATCTGCATCCATCTTGCCGTTGAATGGCAAGGCTTTGAAACCATCTCGCGTTAGCTTTTGTGCAAGTTCTTTAGTGCGTCTGGTGCGTGAGACATACACGATTGTGGGGCATGATGACTCGGAGATTAATGAGCGCAACTTCATGTATTTATCCTCATTGGTGTCGGCATGGATTACCGAATAACGCAGGTTGGTGCGGGTAGCGGTGGAGGCGAATATCTGAAGGTCGAGGTTGAGTGTCTGTTTGAAATAGTCGCAGATGTCTTGTATCACCTTTTGCTTGGCGGTGGCGGTGAAGCATGAAACGGGTATAGGCTCACTATTTTGTTTTTTCTTTTGGTATTGGCTGATAAACTTTCCGATGTAGAGATAATCCACGCGAAAATCCTGCCCCCAAGATGAGAAACAATGAGCCTCGTCAATTATAAAGCGTACTACATGGCGTGCCAGCAAAATTTTCTCTATCGTCTTCGACCGTAGCATCTCAGGGGAAATATACAACAATGAGGCATCGCCATCCAATACTCGCTTGATGGACTCCGAGCGGCTGATGGGATCAAGTAGGCCGTTGATAGTGACAGCATCGGTGATACCTTTCTCTGCCAGATTATCCAGTTGGTCCTTCATTAACGACTGTAGGGGTGAGATGACAACCGACAGTCCATGCACCGAACGTCCTTCCATCAAGGCCGGCAATTGGAATGTAAGCGACTTGCCGCCTCCAGTGGGGAAGATGGCAAGCACAGACTTGCGTTCAACTGCTGCACGAGCGGCACGCTCTTGCAGCGGCTCGCCATCGTATGTACGGAATTCGTCGTAGCCGAAAAACTGTTTCAGGTTGTAATGCACATCAAGTTCCTTGTTACAGTAAGCGCAACCCTCAGTGCAGTGGTTGTGGCGTAGAAGCCGCACGACATTCTCAACATTCGGATAGTTATGCAGAACCCATGGTGGTGTGACGGAACGATGGTCGGTGGTGTCAATCAAAGCTAATGCGTATGCCAATTCACATGGTTGTTGGATGATGATGCTATCCATATCTGCATGTTTGCATATCCTGCCGTCAAATTCCGAACGAATAAGTTCTGCCAGGTTTTCTTTTGTTCCAGCCTTGGCATTTGCAAATACTAAGAACCCCTCAAACTCTTTCTGACCTTGAAGTAGTGTGGCGAAGATTGTCTTCATGTTTGATGGCAGTTTTTCCCATTGCGCCATCTCGTCCATCAGCAAGTCACGTGCCTTTTCGCAGTCGTTGACCGGGTTGTTAATCTGTTCGCTAATCAACTTGTCGTCTTTCAACAATCTATGATATGGATGCTCAGGAAAAAGCAACGGCGAAACATACAGTGTATCGACAAGCATCCATCTGTCTGTTTTTTCTCCAAAGAGATATTTTGCATCGTGATGTATAATGTTATGTCCACAGATGAAATCGACATCCTTCAGAAAATCTGTCAGTTCCCGCTTGTTGGCAGAATGACACACTGCCCCGTCCCGTCTAATTGCCCCGATATCATGAATCTTGCGGTCTTTTATCCCCACCTCGACATCTACGAACGCATATCTGGAAGCGTTGAGTGGCGCTTCCTGCAAGTGGACGGATGGTTTGTCCGCACCACTAAATGCATTTATGATTCTGTTCCAAAAGGACATTTTATTTAATTACTTCCCAATGACCAGTCTTATCACTGCCTACACGCTTTATTATTCCTGCGGATTGCATAAATGATAGGTCGCGTTTGATGGTTTTCTCAGATACATTCAACCATATAGCGAGATTTGTCGCATTTACAGGGGCATTTACAGGGACATTTACAGGGACATTTGTCGTGCTATTTTTAATTGCATTGTATATATTTCGTTGTCTATCATTTAGTTTTGATAGATTGGCAGGGATATTTACAGGGACATTTACAGGGACATTTACACTCTCAGTTACAGTCTCAGTTTCAGTATCATATTTCTTATATATATACTTTATAGACTTTTTATGCCGTTTGAATGTTACTATTATAAAACCGCTGTCCCACTTCCATGTTGGTTCCTCTACGCCTTGTCTGTCGCATGCGTCAATAATACGTTTGGCTCCTGAACCCCAGCTCTCAAGGAATGTGGATTTGTATAGAGCTTCTGCAATTTTTAGATTATATGGATATGACTCATGTGGCTTCTTTATATTCTCGGGAGTTATTTGTGGTGGAAATACTCCAGGATTAGCTATTTCTATGCGGTCATCGTATATGGCTATACTGGTTGTGCTCTCGACTTTATAAAATGGACACCCATTGTAGGTATGCGGGTGCTCACCCCATACCCATCCGTCGAAGTGCATGGCTATCACCTTGTTCCCTGGATAAGCGGGAACGTCAACATATTCAACTTTGACATCAACCATTGGCTCCAATCCCGCAAGTGCTTGGGCTATTTCCTGCTGAGTATTGTCAGTCACTTTCTGACCGATTATCTTCAGCGACTTAGGTGTTATGCCGAAAATGAGCCATCCACCTTCGGTATTAAGGAATGCACAAGCTGTGTGCATACCATCCTTCAGCTCACCAGTCGTCTTTTTCAACTCCAGTGTGCGTGACTCATCTGCGACTATCAAAGTATTAATGTTGTCAATAGTCATAGTGGTTTTTTTATAAATGGATTATCAATTATGGGCACAAAATTACAAAAAGTATTTTATACTTTGGCATAAAAGAGAAAAAAACTACAAAAATACCTATATATATTAGGTATTTATTAATTAACTATACCTCATTAATCATCCAAAGGTGACAATGTATCCACTGTTCACCTTCTCTTCAATATTACATATATCACCACGGGGGCTCCTATCACCGGGGTGATGGCATTCAGGGGGAGGAGACTGCCTGAAGCGGGAAGGGTGCAGCAAAGATTGCACACAAGGGCGGTGATGGCTCCTACAATCATTGTCATAGGCATTTGTATGCGGTGATCGCTCGTGCGGCATATCATCTTGGAAATATGGGGC
>JAXEKN010000103.1:0-12022 GCA_034101015.1 Prevotella sp. | reverse complement strand
ATTATTGGGCCAACACCTTCACGTCCACATCCCATAATGCTTGGAAGGGTCACGCCTTTGAACGGGTATGCCTTCAGCATGTTCCGCAAATTAAGGCCGCACTTGGCATAGCTGGTGTACAGACAAACGTATGCTCGTGGTTCTCACTTGGCACTGAGGAAAGACGCGGAGCACAGATTGACCTTGTGATGCAACGTGCTGACGGATTTACAGACCTATGCGAGATGAAGCATTCTACTAATGTCTTCACCATCGACAGGGATTACGCAACGAACCTTCAAAACAAGATTGAAGCATACCAGGAACTTTCAAAAGACAAACGCACGTTACACCTAGTCATGGTTACAACGAATGGTGTTGCTCACAACAGCTACTATAACATGATACAGAACGAAGTGACCATGGATGACATGTTTAGGACATGAATCATGTATAAGAATCCCACACGAATCAACACCCCAAGAAATTCTCCATGATATGTTCTCTCAGTTCTCAGAATTATCTTCTTGATTCATTCATGCGGATAAGGTGATAAGGGTGTAAAACGCTTACTTTTACGCCACAATATATTGAGCGCAAAATATCAATATTTAACCCAAATCGGTCATTAGGATTTCTCTGTGTCGAACGGCAAAGAGAAATCCTTTAACCCAAATTGGTCATTAGAAAAATCCACTATCTTTTTTGCTTGAAAACACTGTATTTCCTAGCAATAAGGAAGTTGCGATTGTCTACAACGCAAAGAAACATGGGCGTGTGCTTACATATTGAAGGAGTTTTTTCTAATGACCGATTGGGGTTTATGCAACAACGCGTATGCTGATGTGTTCCAGAATGACTTTGGATAACACCGACAACTTATGGTCGTGATTTTGCGTATTGCCTCAAGTCGCATGGTGGGGTAAGGGGCATTTATATGTCTTTATGGTGACATTTGATGCACTGTGCCCCCTTTTTACTAACGATGCAGATTCTTTTCGCTTCTGTATCATATTAGGCGCGTAGTTGCGGATTTGAGGTATATGAGATGGTGCTTTCCGAAGGCAAAACTACAGGCTGCTTTATACATGAAAACATTGGTGATAATCAATATCATGATTTTGCCAATTTCGATGAAGTACCTGATAAAAGAAAATACTTACATCTTCTTGGTTTCTATAAAAAGCAATTGCAGGTATGTAAGAAAATGGAGTCTTTCGTTATAAGATATTATCCGGAATATTATCAAAGACTAGAGCGGTTGTTTGCCTTGCCTGAGATATTTACAGCCTCAGACTATGAGTATACCACAGAATGTACATCTTTATTAGAGCAAGACTACATGAGAAAACTTGTGTTAGGTAAAGTACAATTACCCAAAAAGATTTCTGTACTCATGCGAGAAGTGACTTCACTGGGTAAAAGTTGGGAACTTCAGCAACTGCTGTCTACTAATACGATTTTTTACATAATGCGAACTACTGATTTTCATCTTGAAGATGATAGAATCATAGTAAAAGGTTTGCGGAATAGCGAGTTGTCATTTCCTGCCTTGAGAATAGACAAGATTATTTTTGAGGCAGTCGGAAGAGCTTGCGAGCGTAAGGTGTTTGAAATTAAGGCTTTGACGTATCTTGACGAGTCTTTTCCTAACTCCGAAAAGCAGAATTACATCAAAGTCCTTTGGAAACGAATTTTCTTGCTCGTGGATATAGGAGTGATGCTTCCTGTAACTAAACAGGAATATGATAGGATATTGCTTAAGCAATAGATATAGGAAGAAGTGGATGCCTTAAAAGAACACATATTGTCTAACTATAAAAAAAGTATCAATGGAAAAAATTAATCTTTCCGAGTTTAAAGAGAACAGTCTTGCTGTCAATGAAATGCTTCACACGTCAGGTGGTTCAAGTGATTCGTCAGGAACGGTCCATTGCCAGACCAGAAGCAATGGCAGTGATGCAGATCACAAAACATGTGATGAAGATTGGTAATTAGTCCAATGGGAAGAAGTGGATGCCTTAAAAGAACACATATTGTCTAACTATAAAAAAAAGGTTATCAATGAAAAAAATTAATCTCTCCGAGTTTAAAGAGAACAGTCTTGCTGTCAATGAAATGCTTCACACGTCAGGTGGTTCAAGTGATTCGTCAGGAACGGTCCATTGCCAGACCAAATGCAATGGCAGTGATGCAGATCACAAAACATGTGATGTAGATTGGTAATTAGTCCAATGGGAAAGTGAAACTCTCTCAGAGGACCATATATAAATTCATTAGATAAAAACTCCCAGAATCAGAGAAAAAACTCCCTATTGGAGCAGGAATACCGTTAGCGACAGTTAAGTGGCTACCCTTTTCTTGGTCAGAACGGTCTAAGGCATAATAGGAAAATGATTCATGTTTGGCTTTTATCTAAGTTAATCATCATTGATATGGAAAAATTTAAATTAGCTGATTTTAAGGTATCTAGTATCAAAATTGATGATATGTTGAATGTCATGGGTGGAAGTGGTGGTCATACCCATAATGATACTGGTACTTGTGGTTGTTTAACATGTACGACAGGTGCAGATGGTGACAATAAAACTTGTGATATGGACACAGATTAATCTTGCATTCTATGGATAAAAAAATAGACTTATCAATTTTTCAGCATGATAGTCTGGAAGTTGAATCCATGTTAGCCATTTGTGGTGGTAGCACTGGTGATTATTCTGGAACTGTTAACTGTAGTACAACAAGCAACAACAGAGATGCAGACCAGAAATCTTGTGATGTAGATATTTAAATTTAGAAGAACGAAGAGGAGCCAATCCTCCCCTCCGCTCTTTGCTTAATTCAGAAGAAGATGATAGTAATTTTTTCTAATGAAAATGATCTCTCAACTATAGATGTAGCTAAGCGATTAAAACAGATGAAACAGGATGTGATTATCATAGAGCCTGATACGGCAGAAAATATGCTAATAGGTATAGATAATGAAAAAATTCTGTTTAAAAATATTCGTACAGGTAGAGTTTTTAATATTCTCAATGCTTCGGCTATCTGGTGGAGAAGAAGTGGGTTAGGAATGAAAAATTTCACAAAAAGTTTACCTGATAAGTTTATAGTGGACGAGCATGAACGATCTTCGTGATTATATCTTTACAACACTGTACAAACATTGTAAAATTAAAATAGGTAATCCTCACGCTATGAGCTTGAATCGTTTGGAAGTATTGGATACAGCACGAGAATTAGGATTAGAAACTCCTAATTTTGCAGTGATTACAAACTACAATCAACTTCAAAACCTTCACAATATCAGTGATCCATTCGTTACAAAAGCGATATATAATGGCATCTACAATGTGTTTGACAAGATATCATACTATACATACACCATACTTCGGACGCACGAAGCAGTTGAACTTCCGGTTGTACATTGTGGTCAAGCGTTCCTTAAAGGAGTCAGACTGCTCCTCCAGCCATTCAGTGAACCCGTTGCGGATTTCGTCAATCTTGGCATTGGCAAGCTGTATGCCCTCGCTGTCACGCACCTTGATGTCGTTGCCGTGTTCATCCTCACCGATGCTCTTCATCATGTCGGGACAGGTGTTGTGCAGGGCATGTTTCAGAAGACTCATGCCGTCATAGTGGCGGTAATATCCCTTCACCATATACTCATCCGTGATGGCCATGGTCTTCATACTGCATTTTGCCGAATATTCGTCCATGCTGTCGGAATAGACGATGCTGACCTGTGTATTGAAGAGGTGGCTCATGTAAGCGGAATACACACCTGTAGGTATCCAACGCTCACCGAAGTTGAAGTCCAGGTCCTCAAAGGCTATCGGTTCGGGAATGCTTGCCTTCAAGGCTTCCAACGACTCCCTCACGATTGCATGGTCGGGATTTTCCTTCAGCCATTCTTCTATACGCTCCGCTTTCTCTATGACATTGCCAGCAATGAAGCGGTCGGCTATCTCGTAGCCGTCTATGAGCGGATTGTAATAGATGCGCCCTTTAAGTGCTTCCGTCAGTTCCTGTTCCGGCATATCCGATAATTCAGTCATATACGGCAAGTCGATACGGCCGAACTTGTTGAGCGAGGCGGTGAGCGCTTCCTCTGGAGAATCCACATGACTGACCTCGTCAAGCGAAAAAGAGACCGGGTGGTCGAAGATGTCTGACTTTGTGAACTGTCCGTTTTCTACCCGTTCCAACGACAGCATGTCGCGCCCTGAGGCATCCATGAGGATGAACTTCACGTTCTGCTTGGCATTGAGGTTGCCGAAGCGAATGAAGAAAGCGTCATAATAGACATTCAGACTCTCACGCATCTGCTTGTTTTCCGTCTGTTCTTCCGCTTCATAGGTGTAAAGTTTCTGATAGGCATCACGAAGGGTGATATACAAGACCGCCTTTTCTTTCTGCTCCATATTCAGATCCAACGGCATGAAGGTAGCACCATACTTGGTAAGGTCTTTCAATACACCGATGTTTCTGGCAGAGTCGAGCACCATAGAACCCTCACGATGAAAACTTTCCAGTTTCTCATCAAATGGACGGGGCTTCATAGCATCCTCTTTCTTCCTTGCCAGCTCTTCCCGCTTTCTTTCTTGCTCTTTTTGTTGTTCCCGCTCATGATTTGTTTTTTTCAATGTGCTCTGAGTCTTGGAATCTTCTTTTGCCTCATTCCCTTTCGACTGTCCATGCCCGATTTGAACTTTGAGAACTTCTATCGGTTCCATCGGCGGCTTGAACTTCGGATCAAGCGTATCTTCAACGCCCAAAGCCTTGAGCTGTTCCTGACGGTGCAGTTCCGCCTTTTGGCGCAGCAGCACCCTGTCTTCGGGAGCCATGGTCATCATCATCTCGTAAAAGCCGTTGATTGGCGGATTCTCTTCCCAAGAGATGCTTGCGTATGGTTCATCACCAGGCAGGATTGGTTTTGTCTCCTGTGCTGTTTCCTGCTCTTTTGCATCTGTCAACGAAGGCTTTTCTTCTTTTTCCACAGGCTTCGTCACAACTTCAAAAGTCGGATTGACGCTTTTTACCAACGGACTTGCTTTCTTCCTTGACAATTTCTTGGCGACAGCACCCACTGTTACCTCTGCTTTCTTCTTCGTTGAATGGACAGCCTGACGGTTTTCTTCTTCCATTCCCCAAAGGTCAAACAGAGTCATTTGGACTGGTGGCTGCTGATGATTGGACTTTTGGGATAGCTCTGCATCATCAGTAGGCTTTTCCTGCTTTTGCAAGGATACTACCGTATCGTTCTGCTTTTCCTCAATGGAAGGCTTTATCTTCTCTGTTTTTTCTATCTTTTCTGTTTCTTCAACCTCCTTAACTTCCTCAGCCTTTGTTTCCTCTATCCCCAAGTATCGGTTCAAATTGAGGTTCTTCTTAAAGTCTTCATGGAGCATCTTTCGCAAATCCTCTGCAATGCCTTCCACGCCATCCTCATGCGTGTATATCATTGCAGGTTTGCCGAATGGGTCAGTATCCAACTTTGCTGTTGTATGGATAATGCGTTCCGGATGCTCCAGAAAGTAGTTGTTTGTCGGAATGCGGTTCTCGTCATTATAGACGGTATCAAGCAGGTTGTCGTCTCCTCGCAGCGACTCCTTTTGGGTATTTTTCTGCAGGATGATGAGGTCACTGCCCACTTCCGTATTGGCATTTTCCGTGAACAGATTGTTGGGAAGACGAATCGCTGACACGAGATCAGCATGATAGAGCATCATAAAACGCGCGGCACTGTTGTTTTTGGCATTCAATACGCCTTGTGAGGTGATGAAGGCAACCAACCCGCCGTCCCTTACCGTATCAAGAGCCTTGACAAAGAAGTAGTTGTGTATGCGTCTGGTGACAAGTGCCCTCATGCCTTTCATGGCTGTATAGGACGGATCAAACACGGCAACATCGCCAAATGGAATATTTGAGATGGCGAGGTCGAAGTAGTCATTGAAAGGCTTTTCTATCTTCTCGAATCCCTCTATGCGCACTTTCTGCTCCGGGTGCAGATGGCGAAGTATCTTTCCCGTAAGCAGGTCTTTTTCAAATGCCATAATGTCTGCCTTGGGATTGTTATCCAAGACGGAATCGACAAAGGCACCGATGCCTGCCGAGGGTTCAAGAACCTTTTCGGGGATAATTTGATGCTCTTTCAACACATCCGTCAGAGCCTCCGTAACGGCTGACGGCGTGTAGAATGCCGTGAGGACAGACTGTTTCAGACTGTCCATCAACTGTTTGTACTCGCTTTCATTCTTGCTGTTTTCACGGATAAGTCTATGCAGCTCCACTGTTGGAGCAAACAACTCAAGGTCTGACTTTGCCCAATGGACGGCATCCGCCAGTTCCCTGGCAGGGTTCAGGATGCACTTCAATCCACCGAATCCGCAATAACGCTCCAGAAGGAGACGCTCACGGGCGGTCGGCGTGCGCTGTTCCCTGTCAAGGATGAATGCCGTCTCTATCGCCTTGATGTTGTCGTTCAGCCGTTGTTTTCTATTGTACGCCATTTGACTCTATGAAAATGGCTACGGCTCCAGTCAACTCTGTGTAGAGCTGGTCGTAGTCCGGTGACTGGGCAAAATCGTCATCGGTGAGGTCGTAAATGGAATACACGTTGTCAACCAAAGGCAGGAGGTGCTTGACAAACGCTTCCTGGTCTTCTACTGCTACCTCCAGGGGAAACTCACTGTCAACAACATCATACAGGATGCTGTACTTGGAAAAGCGGAGACCTTTCAGCAATGCTGCCATGGCAAGCTCTTGTGCTGCATCGGCAAAGAGGGCATTACGCCGTGCCTGCTCATATACTTCTGCGGCATGGTCTGCACGTTCGCGGATAAAGTCCGCATCGCTGGCTTGTGGAAAACGGTTCTCCCTGAGGTGGTTCAAGAGGTACAGTCCGTAATAGGACAGCTCTGTCTGTGCCTGTTTCTTTCTGTTCATTTGTCTGTTGAATGGATTAAGTGGTGAATAATAAACCGTGGATGGCGGTTGATGTTTGTTGAAAGCAAGAAAAAGGCACTCGGTATCCCTCCGAGTGCCGCCACTTAATCCACAGTAAATAAAAGCATCCTAAATAAAGACACCATTTATGAACCATGTTTCGGTGGCAAAGGTACAAACTATTTCTTGTATCTCTTCACATTTCCTCGCTTTTCTGCTGATTTGCGCTCTGCAAAGACGAATTTCGTGTTGAAATTCTCGTCAAAGGCAATGGCTGCGGAGAATGATTTGCCTTGCTTGCTGGTGAAACCATTGAGCGTTCTGGTCTTGCCCTTGGTAAGCAAGTCGGTGATGTCGGAATCTGTGAGCAACTTTCCTGCTACCTGCTTGAACACTGGCATACCGCACTCCTTGTTGCTGCATCTTACTACCTTTCCGAAGAACTGCATGGTACCTTGCTTGCATTTAGGACACTGGCAGCCGGAATCCTTGTGGCTGAAAAGTCTGTCGCAACCTAACAATTCCGCAGTGATTTCACGGGTATAACCTTCGATACTATGGGTGAACCCGTCTGCACTTGCTTCACCTCGTTCAATCTTGGCAAGTTCCGCCTCCCATTTGCCCGTCATCTCCACATTGGCAATCGCCATGTTCTTCACCACGGAATGCAGGGCGAGTCCTTTTTCCGTCGGCACAAGTTTCTTCTGCTGGCGCACCATATACTCTCGTTTGAGCAAAGTCTCGATGATGGCGGCACGTGTGGCGGGTGTGCCTATACCGCAGTCCTTCATTGCCTGGCGCATCGTATCATCTTCTATCTCTTTGCCTGCGGTCTCCATAGCAGCAAGCAATGTGGATTCCGTATGCAAAGGCTTCGGTTTGGTCTTACCCTCCGTGATGGTGCAGCCAGAAAGAGTGATATGCTGTCCTTCTTGCCAGTTGGGAATGACTTGATCCTTGACCTCATTGTCTGTTGCGTCTGCATCCTTGTCCTGCCTGTTGTTCTTTTCCTTGAGCGACAACGCTCGCCAGCCAGTCTGTCGGATGATGGAGCCACTGATGCCAAACTCAACTTCATGATCCACTTGCGCCGTTACTGATGTGATGTCCTTGATGCAGTCTGCCGAGAACGCTTCAATCATCCGGCACAATATCATGTCATAAACGATCTTCTCGTCCTTGAAAAGACCAATGGCTGCATTTTCTGTGATGAGCATGGCATGGTGGTCGGTCACCTTGGCGGCATTCACGCTATTCTTGCTGTAGTCCTCACTGCCAGGCAAGAGTTTCACTTTTTCTCCATATTCCGAATGATTCTCCAAATTCTTGAAGAGTTTGGGAAGGGTGGCAAATACATCATCCGAGATATAGCGGCTTGATGTTCTTGGATAGGTGATGAACTTTGCCTCGTAGAGTTTCTGGGCGATGGAGAGTGTATGCTCTGCCGTGAAGCCATGCTGGGAGTTGGCTTCTTTCTGCAAGGTGGTGAGATCGTAAAGGAGCGGTGCCTTCTCCACCTTCCGCTTGGTTGCGACCTTTGTGATGATGGCAGAACCGGTATCTTTCACCTTATTATATATATCGCTTGCGGTAGCTTTGTCTGCCCATCGGTTGGCAGATGTGAACTTCAGTATATTGCCACTGTCTGCATCAACCACACCGAAGTGTACCTGCCAGAACGGTTTCGACTCGAAACGCTTGTGTTCCCAATAGCGTTCGCACACCATACCAAGGGTCGGAGTTTGCACACGACCTACGGAATAGGTGCCACGTCCTGCGGCTATCGTCAGGGCTTGTGTGCCGTTGATGCCGACGAGCCAGTCTGCCTCACTTCGTGCCTTGGCTGCATGATAGAGATTGTCATACTCCTTGCCAAACTTGAGGTTCAGAAGTCCCTCACGGATGGCGGTGTCCGTAAGCGAACTGATCCAGAGACGATCGAAAGGTTTCTGGCAACCGAGATACGCATAGAGGTATCGGAAAATCAACTCTCCCTCACGTCCGGCATCGGTTGCTACGATAATGCGCTCACTGCTGTCAAACAGCTTGCCGATTATCTTGATCTGGGCAAGCACACCTGCATCTGGTTTGTAGCCGTTCTCAGTCTTGACTTGTCGGGGAACAAGAACGAACGGGTCGGGAATCACAGGCAGATTCTCTGCATGGAATCCCTTCATGCCGTAGGTTTCCGGCATGGCAGGCTGCACTAAATGTCCGAATGCCCATGTCACAAAATAGCCATTGCCCTGCATATAGCCTTCCTCACGCTTGTCAGCTCCCACAATGTGGGCGATTTCCTTGGCTACGCTTGGTTTCTCTGCGATGATTGTCTTCATTGTCTGTTGTTTTTGTGACATCCGCAACCGTGGGATAGACGGTCGCAGATGTCGGTTGTTATGATGGATGATTAACTCTGTGGATCAAGTGGCGGCAACTACATCTTCACGCTTCTTGCCTTTCTCTTTGGCTTCTGTCCCTCGGCGTTCTGTTCCTTCTGCTGCTTTTCGTTCTTTGGCGTAGACTGTCCCGGACTCAGCGGATCCTTGGTGTGCTTGGTCGCCTCATGGGTCTTGCCCTGCTCGTTGACGGCGACTTGTACCTTGTTCTCGTTGGTCGGAATCTGTTCCTTCGCCTGTTTGAGGTCTGGATTGTTGCGGTAGGAACGTGGCTGCATCTTGTCGAAGTCGAACTTCACATAGGCGGTATAGGTACCGCTGCCGTTCTTGTTGGGCACTTCCTTGATCTCGATGGTCTTGCCTGCCACATAGTCGTCCTTCTGCTGCTCGGTCAGTACCTTCTTGAAATAGGTGTTGAGTCGGCGGATGGTCCCGTCCTCATTGAGCCAGTGGTTGGGATCTTGCTGCTTCTTCTGGCCGCCCGCATCACCTTCTGCCTTCTGCTCCTGCTTGTCAGCGGTTTGCTTCTTGTCACCATTATGTTTCTGACCTTGCGCCTGTCTTGTGCTGCCAGGCACGAACTCCACGCCACGCTGTTCCACATTCACCTGCAGCAGCGGTGTAAACTTGCGCCCGTTGGCAAGCTCAATCTCCTTGCGAAGCGGAATACCTGAGTAGAGCACTCTCTTGTCGTCCTTGGTAATAGGTGTCTTGCCGATGGTATCGGGTATGCGCACCTTGTTGGTCGGGATGTCAACAATCTCATTGGTGAGACGGTCGATACTGATGAAATGAGGACGCAGCTCACCTGTATTCTTGTCGGGGAAATCCACAACCTTTCCGAGGTTTCCGTTCTGCAACAGGTTCTTCTTGTCCTCTGGAGTGAAGGTATAGCCTTTGTAAGCGACATCGAGTTTTGGCTCGTTGCGCACGAAATGCGGCACGAGTTGCAACTGGTCGTTATCGTCCTTGCGGAATGACAGACGGGCCTGTATCTCTATCTGTTCACCGCCGAAGGTCGGCTTCACAATCACAAGCCCCGTCTTGCCGTAGTTGAGCAGGGCTTTCATATCCTTCTCATTCATACTGTTGAAGTCTATGCCATATTTGGCACCAAGTTCCTGCAGGTTCACATCGTTACCACTAATGAGGTTCTGCTTTACACCCGGAGCGGTCTGTGCCTGCTGTTCGGTTGCGGTCTGTTCTGGTTTCTGTTCCATGTCGTTCTCTTTTTCGTTGGTTTGTTCAGATGATACATTCTCTTTTTCTGTGTTAGCTTGCGTCTTGGACGCATCGTCCGATGATGCGGTTTCTTTCGCCTGACCTTCCAATTGCTTTGCCTCTTTCTCATAATTGGAGGTGTCAACCTTGTGGGCGGAAAGAATCTCCTTGTTAGCCTCCGGATCTTTCAGCAACTCCTTCATCACGCCAAGCAGGTTTTCCACCTGGTCTGCCGCTATGCGGTAAAATCCGAATCGGCTTGGCTCCTTGCACTGGCGGAAGAAGTTTCTAAAGAAACTGTCCATCAAGTCACTGTTGCGGTCAAAACGCAGAAAGTCGGACGTGTTCTCCGCCTTGGCGGGTGCTCGCTTCGGTGTGCCGTCTCTGCTGAGTCCGGCGACGACGCTGATCTCGCCCGTCTTTTCGTCACGGACCACCAGCACGTCCTGTTCATCACTTTTTTTCTTTTGTCCCATAATTGTAAATGTTTAATGGTGAATACTTTTGTTATTTGAATTTTTGGTGAATGCGAGTCATATAATGCTCCACATTCTCCTGATTGAAATCCTTCACGTTGTTCTTGATAAATTGCTTCACGTCTTCCTCCGTGTAGTAGGTCTTCTGTCCCAGCCGCTTGTAGGGAAGCACTCCCAGACTGCGATAGCGTTGAAGGGAACGAGGGGAGATTTGAAATAAGAGGCAGAGGTCTTGGTTGTCAAGCAATTTTTCATTGATGGCAGAACTTCCTTTTTGCTCCGTCTCTCGTTCGTGTCTCAACATCAGCATGTCGTAGATGCCGTCTATCTTTTTGTGTAGGTCATGGAGATATAACTCCAGTTTTCTCAATGTTCCATCTTCCATGCTCATGTTTCCTTTGTTATTGTTCGTTCCTCAACCATTCTTTCAATGGCTTCAACTTGGTATCGGCATTGATTGCCAATTTTAATAAAATCAATGCGGTTCTCCGAGCGCATTCGCTGCAAGGTGCGCTTGCTCACACCAAGCATCTTAGCTGCATCGTCATTGGTCAACATCGGCTTCAATCCCTTACCCGTAAAGTTCTCTTGAAATGCCATTTTTGCCAATCGCACGTACTGGACTATTTCTGTCAACTGTTCTGTCAGCTTTTTGAAGGCTGCACTTTCCATTGTTATTACTTCCATTCTAATTCCGTTTGAAATGTTATATAATTCGTTGTTTTTATTTCTCGGCGGCAAAATTAAGCATTTGAGAAATACCCGTTTAACAACTCATTAATGACCCACGTATAATTTTCTTGATTTTTCTTGCCAAGCGGTCGGCAAACCCCAGAAAAGCACTGCCACAGTTATTCATTTTCATTGTTTTTCAACATACACACATTAACTTTGCACCCGAATTTGTTGAACCAATAAAACAGAGAATATGGAAGTAGTAACAATGGAAAAGAAGGCATTCGACTTGATGATGGCAAGATACGATGCCTTGGTAAAGAAAGT
>JAXEKN010000054.1:0-2174 GCA_034101015.1 Prevotella sp. | reverse complement strand
ATCTCCCAAATGCGGTTTTCGATGTCGATATTGTCGGCCTTGCCCAGCACTTCGTCGCTGGCTCCAAACACGTCGTCGAAGAGTTTGAACTTGTCGCTCAACAGTTCAAATACTCTTACATCAGCATAGTTTCTTGTATTGATAAAGTTTACTACCACAACGTCAAACTTCTGGCCATAACGATGGCAGCGGCCTATACGTTGTTCTATACGTTGCGGATTCCACGGCAGGTCGAAATTAATTAAGAGTGAACAAAATTGCAAGTTGAGTCCTTCTGCTGCTGCCTCGGTGGCTATCATTATCTCAGCATCGTTCTGAAAATAATCAACAATAGCGGCACGTCGGTCAGCAGCCTTGATGCCGCTAACCTTGTCAGCATGCTCCGCACACCACCTTTTATATATATCATTGGTCTGAGGTTCTGATGCCTTTCCGTTGAAAAGTACCACCTTGCCATCATAACCATTGGCTTCAAGAAACTCACGCAGGTATGACTGTGTCTTGGTGCTCTCTGTGAAGATTAGCGCCTTGCGGTTGGCTCCCATATCGTGCAGTTTGGCAAACGACTGTTCCAAGGCTGTGAGCAAGGCTTTGGCCTTAGAGTCTTCCTTGATATGCTTGGCCTTGTCGATAAACCCTTCGATGGTCTCTATCTCTTGTTTCAGACGAGGAATGTCTATTTCCTCTTCTTCAAACAGGCTCGCCTCCGACACCATACAGGCGTCTTCCTCATTTTCCTCATACAACTGCCAATCGTCTTCATCCACAAGACATTCTGCCGAGAACTCCGTCTCACGGTTTTCGGCAAGCATCCTGTTTAGTCGCTCTTTTATATGTTCCAGGGTGAAGATGAGGGCGTATGTGGATGAGGCGAGTATCTTACGCACAATCATTGTGGTCAGTTTCTTTTGCGAGGCTGGCACACTGTAGATGTCGTCGCGACGCAGAAACTCACTCACTGCCTGATATAGTTCATATTCACTGTCGGTGGCATTAAACTTCTGGGTTAATGGCAATCGTCGGGTGTAGTTGATGTATTCCTTCACGTCCTTGCGCAATGTGCGTGTAAACACACTCTTTATTCTCTCACGCAGCTGCTTCAGGTTTTCACCCTTTCCATATTCGTTGCGAAAACTTTTCTCGCTGCCAAAGAATTGGTCGTCAATCACAGAAGTCAACCCATACAGCTCCATTAGCGAATTTTGGAATGGGGTGGCGGTGAGCAGTAGTTTCTTCACTCCATACAAGGCATCGCGCACATCTGCTGCAGTATGTGACGATTTGCGATAGACATTGCGCAACTTGTGGGCTTCGTCGATTACGGCAAGATCGAAACCATTGGTCACGATGTCGCCCTTGTGCTTTGAGCAGAAGTTATACGAACAGATAATCACTCGTCGCGAAGAAAACGGATTCTTGCCTTCTCTGATATATGAGTTGAAATTCTTGGTGTCGAGTATCTCACTGGGAATACCAAATTTCTCCTGCAATTCAGCTTCCCACTGCTTGCGGAGTGACGCTGGACATACCACGATTATCTTGCGCTTGCCCGTTGACCAATATTGACACAACACCAAACCTGCCTCTATGGTCTTGCCCAATCCCACCTCGTCGGCAAGGACAACGCCCTTCGACAGGGGTGAACGGAACGCAAAAAGGGCGGCATCAATCTGATGGGGATTGATGTCAACCGTCGAACTGAGAAGCGACTGTGAGAGCGAGTCCAACTCGCCTCCTACGCTCTTCTGCGATAGCATTGCCGCATAATATCGGGCATGATAACGTGTAATCATAAAACGTATGCCAAATGATAGTAAGCAATAACCATCCTACTATCATCTGGCATTTTCGGCACTATGACATCCGCCTCAGACACAGACATAAAAAGAGGGTGCAAGCGCCTTCTTACGGTGTTCCGGGGCTAAGCGTCGGATTCTTATGGACCCCATCCTAGTATAAGAATTATGCCTACACCCATTGCTGGGTGCAAACATCTTCTATCGCTATACTAGGATTGGCCTTTTAATCCCGACGCATGTATATACGCCGCAGCCAACCATCATTGATGTGGTCATTTATCCATGAGTTAAGTTTCCGACGCTTATTCAGGAACACCACAATGATAGTCTGATGTTGCTATATGTCAATATGTTACGTGCGGCTCACGACGGCAC
>JAXEKN010000044.1:0-4474 GCA_034101015.1 Prevotella sp. | reverse complement strand
TGATAATTGTTCATTAGAAATATAATAAGATTATGTATAGTCCAAGGCCAATACCCATATTGACAGGTCAGTCGGCAGAGCGTTTCGAACAGATGCGTATAGAGGCAGAGCAAACTAATGCTCCCCGTTATAATTTAAAATCTGCAAAGTCGATGTTTACTGCAATAATGGAACGTTCTAAAAGGCAGACGAAATGATAATCTCACACTACGTTAATCGAATGGTAGTTTTCCCCCAGCCACAGGCTCGCACGCAAATATGTCTTGCATAGGTTCTGAGCCGAGCGTGCGCAGGTCGGCAATGTGATTTCTCAGGTCGGCTTTAATCCTCAGGTTCTCTATCTCCTCGCGCCTTGCCATTGCCATACGGCAGAACTCCTCCTCGCGCTCGATGCCGCAGAATCGTCGTCCGCACAGATTGGCGGCAATACCCGTCGTTCCGCTGCCCGAGAAGGGGTCCATCACCCAGTCGCCCTCGTCAGTACATGCCAGTATGATGCGCGTCAGCAGGGCGAGTGGCTTCTGCGTAGGATGCTTGCCGCACGACTTCTCCCATCTGCCGATGGCAGGCAGTCGCCACACGTCGGTCATCTGCTTTCCGTCGTTCAGCCGTTTCATCACGTCGTAGTTAAACTTATGCGCCACCTTCTTTGATTTCCTCGCACATATCACAAACTCCGTTGAATAGGTGAAGAACCGGCACGAGATATTCACAGGCGGATTAGTCTTTTGCCAAGTGATGACATTAAGAATCCTGTAGCCTAGTTGCGTCAGGCAGTCGGCCACCGAGAAGATATTATGATATGTGCCCGAAATCCATATCGAGCCGTTCTCCTTCAGCTTATCCCTGCAAAGTCCGAGCCACTGCATATTCCACTCCCTCATCTCCTCGGGAGTCTTCCCCTTGTCCCATTCTCCCTTATCCACGCACACCACCTTTCCGCTTTGCAAGGATATTCCGCCATTGGAGAGAAAATAAGGAGGGTCGGCAAATATCATGTCGAACTTAAAGTCAAAGTCGGGCATAACAGAGAACGAGTCACCCTTGATGAGGGTGAAATCCTTTCTCTGTGACACATAAAATGCCTTATCCTTGTGTATGTCCAACTGATATTCCATTGCGGCTGCAAAGGTAGTGGAATATCTTGAAAAAATACACAAAAGATCATAGTTTGACTTTTGTGATCAAAAAAGATCAATTGGATAAACAATTGATTATCAATAATTTTGTTACTAATATAAGACAAATATGCAATACTCACATTGTTAATTATTGATCACAAAAATACAATAAATAAATTACAAGCGCCTATAGTTACCTCTTCCTAAAAATTCCACAAGACCCTTGTCTCTCAGAAATTGCAACTGTTGCCTTATTTTGTCTTTCACGTGAGCATTGTCACGATGCTTTTCCTGAAGTTCGTCGCAGAAATCATACATCTCCTTAAGTGTGAACACGTCATCTTTCACTCTTTCCACGCATGACAGCACATCCAGCATCCAACCTCTTGAAGTAAGGCTGTTCGTTGCCAGCGACCTTATTCTAGCATAGTCGTCAATCACCTTGTTACGGTCTATTTCCACCCCGTCTTTTACAATATATATCTTTCCGCTTTGTGGAATGTCGGCAATATTGATATTGCATCCCACCCATCCAGCTCTGCGCGCATCATCTGCTAATGGTTTGCGCTTAATGATAATCTCGGGAGTGAAAAAATGGTTTGGGATAAGAATGAAGTTTCTCACATATTCGTCCGTGTGAGTCATGAATAGGAAGTTTGGATTATGCAAGTCGTTGAGTCTCTCCATCATAGTGTCGTAAGCCCCATCATTAATCACTTTACCAAGAGCTATCTGATTCTTGCTTTTCAGTTCAAAATCGTTATGGCAATCCTCACAACAAAAATCAGCTACAGGTTTGTTAGCGGTATAGTGATGCAAATGTGGGCGTCCGCAGATGGGGCAGAACATATTCTGTTCTACCCACTTTTCTGTGACCACTCTCATCTTTTGCGTATTACTCTTGTAGCCCTCGCATAAGCTATAATCCAAATTCAGCTGCATATCAATTATTGTTTATAATACTGCAAAGGTATAAATATATTTCGACATAGCAAAATGTTTCGTGATTTTTTGATGTCTTTTCGCAATAAAGCCTACAATTTTCATTTGACACCTTTGACACTGACACCATTGACACTTTACCCACTGATTGTCACATGCAGTGTCTTTGACAATGAATGATTCTTGTATTTCTCGCGGAGTAGGGATGCAAAGTATTCAAACAATCCATTAGTGCACTCAATCAATATCTTTCCATCCACGCTAAGGTCAATGCCCTTTACATAAATTTGCATCTCTTTTCTCCATTTGCCCTCAACGTAAATGGAATCCCAATACGGGTCAGACTGGAAATGTGGCCATGATTTTTCATCGGCCATAGATAATACTTCTTCTGCTGTATGTATGTCTTCCAAAGCTTCAAGTATTTTTTCTCCCTCATTTGTTTGATAGCCAAAAGACAGTCTGTCTGAATAGAAGTCCTTGAGGAAGTCTTTCAGATCCGTTTCAAGCAGTTTGTCCTTTAATTTGAATGAGACATAATCCTCGTTTTCCGTCATGTCGTACACTTCGAGAGGGGCATAGTTTTCCGTAACGTGTTTTTTTGCCTTCTCGACAGATTCTAAGACAGTCTCTGCTTCTTTCTTTTTGAAAGCAAGTTGTGTGGCAATGCCTATAACCAAATATCTTCCCATAATATTATTTATTTTGAATTCTTGTGATTTTTTGTAGGGTGCGCCGTAATAATGTTAATACGCATCAGCCATGAGATCCTTCCTTCCAATGATGCTGAATATGGTGATATTGTTGTCCTCGTTGAGTATGCGGAGAGTGCGGAGAATCTCGTTGAGGGTTGAGCCGCTTGTCGTCACGTCGTCAACAATCAGAATGTTCTGCTGACGAATAGACCTGCAGAGTTGCTCGTCAGCTTCCGTGGCAAATTTCAGGAAGTTCATTATGTAGGGACGGAAACGGCTTTTCTTGACATCCTTGGCTATGGTGAAATAGTCCTTTTGATGAATAAGCTCAACCATTGCATTAATCGTGCTCTTCACTTCTTCCTTCTGTTTCTCAGAGTATCGCGGACGTCCGTTTTCAAGTACATCATTAAGATATTGCCTCTCATACGAGTCCATATCAAATGAAATGTTCTTAGGCAATGCTTTCACCAACTCAATCTCACGGAGCATTGGTTGGGCAAAGCGGTAAATGTAGCGGAGCATAAACTCATTGACCTTGCTCGATGATTCGGGCATGATAACCAGGTCGTAATCATAGAGATTAACCTTGGAGTTGAGATTATCCACAGCCCTTTTTATGAACTTTGTGAGATCAGGGTTGGCACGCAGTGATTTTTGGAATTTCAAATATTTGATGAATTGCCCGCGTGTGGTTCCTGTCACATGGTCGGCAAATTCATAACCATAATAGAAGCATTTTCCGAATGCCTCTATCTGATATCCATTGCCAGTGAGATTGACAATATCCTTAATGCCGTCATGCTCGAAGTCAAACATGAACGACTGTTCTTTCTCGTTATATGACACTCCCATACGCGCAAATACTAATATTCGTTTGCAAAGTTACAACATTTATTTTAGAAACAAAAGAAAATACGGAAAAATATTCAAAACTATCCATAAAAATCTGTTAACGACAAGGTTGTTGCGAAGTATGGTTAACTCAAACCATTCCTCCATTCCTCGGAATATTCGAACAATGCTAATTCAATAATAAAAAAGCGGAGTTACAGCAAAGTTATAGCGAAGGAAGATCGGAGTCACTTCCTGCCTGCTCATTATTCACAAATGGGAAAAATAGAACATTCTGTATGCTGAATGATGACGGATTTGTGAATTATTCTTCAACCTTCACCAATCGCTATGAATTCCCAGTGTTTATAAGGGTTTCGCAAGGTGAAGGTTACTCGCGAAACCTTCACCCAACCTTCACCTCCATCTCTTTTTATCCGAGACAATATTGTTAAGACAATAGGAAGATAAGTGGAATCAATGGTGAAGATTGGGTGAAGGTATTTTCAACAACCTTCACCCTCTGAAACCCCGATAAACAAAGGGCTTTTGCCCTTAAAGGTGAAGGATGAAGGTTTTTTGACAAAATGGTGTTTTTTGTTAAAGTGAAGCCACTGTGTTCCTCCAGTGTAAGTCCAGTGTTCCTCCAGTGTAAGTCCAGTGAATTATTATACAATGATTGGGCTCACAGTGGATTAGCATTAGAGTGGCTTTGGAACCTATATTGAATATCTCTCAATTCTGCAAGTGTGCTGCTTGGAATCCCGGTCGTAGTTGATGCCCACGAGGAGGATGTCGCCGGTGTATTCGGCAATCTTTGCGGGATATTGCTTGCGCTTTATCTGGTCGATGGCAGTGTCGGCCGTGTTGTTGAATTTGAGT
>JAXEKN010000016.1:0-35312 GCA_034101015.1 Prevotella sp. | reverse complement strand
AAACTTCAATTAAGAAATGAGTAAACTGACAAAAAATCAAAAGTTGGTAGCTGACAAGGTTGAAGCAGGGAAAGCATACTCTTTGAAGGAGGCTTCAGAGTTGGTTAAGGAGATTACCACAACCAAGTTTGACGCTTCTCTTGATATCGATGTACGCTTGGGCGTTGACCCACGTAAGGCCAACCAGATGGTTCGCGGTGTCGTTTCACTGCCGAATGGTACTGGTAAGGTGACACGTGTTCTTTGCCTTTGTACACCGGATGCTGAAGCTGCCGCTAAGGAAGCTGGTGCTGACTATGTAGGTCTCGATGAGTATATCGAGAAGATCAAGGGTGGATGGACAGATATTGATGTTATCATCACTATGCCCTCATGCATGGGTAAGATTGGTCCTCTGGGTCGTGTGCTTGGTCCTCGTGGCCTTATGCCTAACCCCAAGAGTGGTACCGTGACTATGGATGTTGCTAAAGCTGTTAGAGAGGTGAAGCAAGGTAAGATTGACTTTAAGGTTGACAAGGCTGGTATTGTTCACGCTTCAATCGGCAAGGTATCTTTCACACCTGAGCAGATTTACGAGAATGCGAAGGAATTTATCCAGACTATCGTGAAATTGAAGCCATCTGCAGCTAAGGGTACTTATATGAAGAGTATCTTCATCTCAAGCACTATGAGTAAGGGTATCAAGGTAGATCCTAAATCAGTTGAATAACTCGTTAAAAGTTTAGTAAAATGAAAAAGGAAGTAAAAGATACAATTATCGTAGAACTCGGTGAGATGCTGAAGTCTTATCCTCATTTCTATCTGGTGGATCTCACTGGATTGAACGCTGAGAAGACAAGTGCTCTCCGTCGCAAGTGCTTTAAGAGTGAAATCAAGCTTCTCGTTGTCAAGAATACATTGCTTCACAAGGCATTCGAGGCTTCTGAAATTGATTTCTCTCCTCTTTATGAGACTCTTAAGGGTAATACGGCTGTTATGTTCACACAGACAGCTAATGTTCCTGCCAAACTACTCAAGGAATATACCAAGGAAGGTGTTCCTGCTCTTAAGGCTGCTTATGCCGAGGAGAGCATGTTTGTCGGAGCCGACAGACTTGAGGAATTGGTTGCTATCAAGAGCAAAAACGAACTTATCGCAGATGTTGTGGCTTTGCTGCAGTCTCCGGCCAAGAATGTTATTTCTGCTCTTCAATCAGGTGCAAACACCATCCACGGTGTGCTGAAGACTTTAGGCGAGCGTCCTGAATAATACGGGTTACCGTAAAATTATAGTGTTAAGTCAATTTAGTATAATAAAAAACAATTAAAAATTTAAATAAAAATGGCAGATATTAAAGCTATCGCTGAAGAATTGGTAAATCTTACAGTAAAGGAAGTAAACGAGTTGGCAACAGTCCTGAAGGACGAGTATGGAATTGAGCCCGCTGCTGCAGCTGTTGCTGTTGCCGCTGGTCCTGCTGCTGGTGGCGATGCTGCCGCAGCTGAAGAGAAGACTTCTTTCGACGTTGTTCTGAAGGAGGCTGGTTCAGCTAAGCTGCAGGTTGTAAAGGCAGTTAAGGAAGCTTGCGGTCTTGGTCTGAAGGAGGCTAAGGACCTCGTTGACGGTGCACCTTCTACTCTGAAGGAAGGTCTGTCTAAGGACGAGGCTGAGAATCTGAAGAAGACTATCGAGGCTGCTGGTGCCGTAGTTGAGCTTAAGTAATAAAGCATCATACTATAGAATTCGGTTAAGGACCTCTAAGTAGGAGGTTCTTAACCTTTTTGTGTCTAATGACACTATAAGTATTATTTGACAACAAATACATTGTCGAATATTACAATTCGAACAAGTGACAACAAATATTCATATATGGCTTCAAAAGTAATAGACAACAGAGTAAACTTTGGCAGCATCAAAAATCCGATGCCGTTTCCGGATTTCCTCGATGTGCAATTAAAGTCATTCAAGGACTTCCTGCAGTTGGATACACCGCCTGAAGAACGCAAGAATGACGGTTTGTATAAGGTATTCTCCGAGAATTTCCCTATCACCGACACACGCAACAACTTCGTTCTTGAGTTCTTGGATTACTATATTGACCCGCCCCGTTACACCATTGACGAGTGTCTCGAGCGCGGTCTGACATACAGCGTACCCCTCAAGGCGAAATTAAAACTGTATTGTACTGATCCTGACCATGAGGATTTTGGAACCGTAATACAGGATGTTTTCCTCGGTCCCATTCCTTATATGACTGAAAATGGCACTTTTGTCATAAATGGAGCTGAACGTGTTGTTGTTTCTCAGTTGCATCGCTCACCTGGTGTATTCTTCGGACAGAGTGTGCATGCAAATGGATCTTTGCTTTATTCTGCACGTATCATTCCCTTTAAGGGTTCTTGGATTGAGTTTGCCACAGACATCAACAATGTCATGTATGCATATATCGACCGCAAGAAGAAATTACCCGTTACGACCCTGCTCCGTGCCATCGGCTTTGAGGCGGATAAAGACATCCTCCAGATTTTCGAACTTGCTGATGAGGTAAAGGTAAATAAGACCAACCTTAAGAAGAATATTGGTAAACGTCTTGCGGCACGTGTACTCAAGAGCTGGAATGAGGACTTCGTTGATGAGGATACCGGTGAGGTTGTTTCTATCGAGCGCAATGAGGTTATTCTTGAGCGTGAGACTGAGATTACCGATGACAACCTTATTGATATATTGGAGAGTAACGCCTCAACCATACTCGTACACAAGGATGAGGTTTCCGCTCAGGATTATTCCATTATCTTCAATACGTTGCAGAAAGACCCGTCCAACTCAGAGAAAGAGGCTGTGCTCTACATATATCGACAGCTGCGTAATGCCGATCCTGCCGATGATGCCAGTGCACGTGAAGTAATTCAAAACCTGTTCTTCTCTGACAAGCGTTATGACTTGGGAGAAGTTGGCCGTTACAGAATAAACAAGAAGTTGGGACTCGATACAGACATGAATGTGAGGGTCTTGACAAAAGAAGATATTATTGAGATTATTAAATATCTCATACAGTTGATCAACTCAAAGGCGGCGGTGGATGATATTGACCATTTGTCAAACCGCCGTGTGCGCACTGTTGGAGAGCAGTTGAGCAATCAGTTCTCTATTGGTTTGGCACGTATGAACCGTACTATTCGTGAGCGTATGAATGTACGTGACAATGAAGTCTTCACTCCTACAGACCTCATTAATGCCAAGACCATATCTGGTGTCATAAACTCATTCTTCGGCACTAATCCCCTGTCGCAGTTTATGGACCAGACCAACCCATTGGCTGAAGTGACACACAAGCGTCGTCTCTCTGCCCTCGGACCTGGTGGATTGTCGCGTGAACGTGCCGGCTTTGAGGTGCGTGACGTACACTATACTCACTATGGACGCCTCTGTCCTATTGAAAGCCCTGAAGGTCCTAACATTGGACTTATCTCCTCATTGTGTGTATATGCCAAGATTGACCATCTTGGTTTCATTGAGACTCCGTATCGAAAGGTTGAGAATGGCATTGCCAACCTTAACAATGATGAGGTGGTATATCTTACTGCCGAGGAGGAAGAGGATCATATTATCGGACAGGGTAATGCCCCATTGCGCGATGACGGTACGTTTATCCGTGATGTTGTCAAGTGTCGTCAGGATGCTGATTTCCCCGTGGTGCCCCCGCAGGATGTTGACCTCATTGACGTTTCACCACAGCAGATTGCATCTATCGCAGCTTCTTTGATTCCTTTCCTTGAGCATGACGATGCTCACCGTGCACTCATGGGATCCAACATGATGCGCCAGGCAGTGCCACTGCTCCATAATGAGGCTCCTATTGTAGGTACCGGCATTGAGAAGCAGGTGTGCGAGGACTCTCGCACGATGATAACCGCTGAGGGTGAGGGTGTAATAGAATATGTGGACGCCACTACCATACGTATTCTCTATGACCGCAGTGATGACGAGGAATTTGTCAGCTTTGAGCCTGCGCTGAAGGAGTATCGCATACCTAAGTTCCGTCGTACCAACCAGAATATGACCATTGACCTGCGTCCTATCTGCAATAAGGGTCAGCGCGTGAAGAAGGGTGATATCCTGACTGAGGGTTATGCCACGGAGAATGGTGAACTGGCCTTGGGTCGTAACTTGCTTGTGGCTTACATGCCATGGAAGGGTTATAACTATGAGGATGCCATCGTGCTCAACGAGCGCGTTGTGCGTGAGGATATACTTACTTCTGTACATGTTGACGAGTATTCACTTGATGTTCGTGAGACAAAACGTGGTGTTGAGGAGTTTACTGCCGATATTCCTAATGTCAGTGAAGAGGCTACAAAGGATCTTGATGAGAATGGTATCATTCGTGTAGGTGCGCGTGTTGAGCCAGGAGATATCCTTATCGGTAAGATTTCACCAAAAGGAGAGAGTGATCCCTCACCTGAGGAAAAACTGCTTCGTGCCATCTTTGGTGACAAGGCCGGTGACGTCAAGGACTCTTCACTCAAGGCTAATCCGTCACTGAAGGGTGTGATTATCGACAAGAAACTCTTTGCCCGTGCTATAAAGACACGTCAGTCGAAGATGCAGGATAAGGTCACTCTTGCAAAGATTGACGAGGAATATGAGGCTAAGGTTGAGGATCTCAAGGAGATACTCATCGATAAGCTATTGGAACTCACTGAGGGTGAGGTGTCACAGGGTGTCAAGGACTATACAGGTTCTGAAGTTATCACTAAGGGCAGCACCTTTACGATGACAGTTCTGAAGAACTTGGAATATGGTGATATACATATAAGCAACTGGACTGCTGATGCCCATAAGAATGAGCTTATCTCCAAGTTGATTATCAACTTTATGAAGAAGTTCAAACTTCTTGATGCAGAGATGAAGCGCAAGAAGTTTGCTATTACCATTGGCGATGAACTGCCATCCGGAATTCTTCAGATGGCAAAGGTATATGTGGCCAAGAAACGTAAGATCAGTGTTGGTGACAAGCTTGCCGGACGTCACGGTAACAAGGGTATTGTATCTAAGATTGTGCGTCAGGAGGACATGCCGTTCCTGGAAGATGGACGTCCAGTTGATTTGGTTCTTAACCCGTTGGGTGTGCCCTCTCGTATGAACCTCGGACAGATCTTTGAGGCTATCTTGGGAGCAGCCGGCAAGAAGTTGGGTGTGAAGTTTGCCACTCCAATCTTTGATGGTGCAAAGCTTGACGACCTGGCAGAATGGACTGACAAGGCAGGACTGCCACATCTCTGTTCTACTTATCTGTATGATGGTGAGACCGGAGAGAGGTTTGACCAACCGGCAACAGTAGGTATCACGTACTTCCTCAAACTGGGACACATGGTTGAGGACAAGATGCATGCACGTTCTATCGGTCCGTACTCACTTATTACTCAGCAGCCGCTTGGCGGTAAGGCTCAGTTTGGTGGACAACGTTTCGGAGAGATGGAGGTTTGGGCTCTTGAGGCATTTGGTGCAAGCCATGTCCTTCAGGAGATTCTTACCATCAAGTCAGATGATGTGGTCGGTCGTAGCAAGGCATACGAGGCTATCGTCAAGGGTGAGCCAATGCCAACTCCCGGAATACCAGAGTCTCTCAATGTGCTTTTGCATGAGCTTAAGGGTCTCGGTCTGAGCATCAAACTGGATTAATGTTGACGAGTAGAAAAGTTGACGTGTTAATAGTATTGACAAAATAATACAAAATAAATATGGCTTTTAAGAAAGACTCAAAAGTAAAGAGTAATTTCACCAAGATTACCATCAGC
Organism: Prevotella sp.; assembly: GCA_034101015.1. GTDB lineage: Bacteria > Bacteroidota > Bacteroidia > Bacteroidales > Bacteroidaceae > Prevotella. Next base: position 29,535 of record JAXEKN010000016.1, on the reverse strand, counting down.
CTGGCGTCGCCAGAGGAAATCCTGGAAAATTCATTCGGTGAGGTAACCAAACCGGAGACTATCAACTACCGTACCTACAAGCCAGAGCGTGACGGTCTGTTCTGTGAGCGTATTTTTGGTCCACAAAAGGACTATGAATGTGCTTGTGGAAAATATAAGCGCATACGTTATAAGGGTATTGTCTGCGACCGTTGCGGTGTTGAGGTCACTGAGAAGAAAGTGCGCCGTGAGCGTTCAGGTCACATTGAATTGGTTGTGCCTGTAGCTCATATTTGGTATTTCCGCTCTCTGCCCAATAAGATTGGTTATCTTCTTGGAATGCCGACAAAGAAGCTCGATGCCATCATCTATTATGAGCGTTATGTGGTCATTCAGCCTGGTCTGCTTGCAGGTAAGAAGGATGCAGAGGGCAATGACCTTCTTGGCTCTCAGATGTACGACCTTCTATCCGAGGATGAATATAATGAACTGGTTGATAATGTAGTATCTCCAGAGAATGATCTTCTTGATGATTCCGATCCAAATAAGTTTATTGCCAAGATGGGCGCGGAGGCTATCTATGACCTCCTTCTGCGCTTGGATCTTGACTCATTGTCGTATGAGCTTCGAGACCGTGCCAATAGCGATTCATCGCAGCAGCGCAAGAACGATGCCTTGAAGCGTCTGCAGGTAGTAGAGGCATTCCGTTCAAGCCGTGATGTCAATCGTCCTGAGTGGATGATAATGAAGATTATTCCTGTGACTCCTCCTGAGTTGCGTCCTCTTGTCCCATTGGACGGTGGTCGTTTTGCCACATCAGACCTCAACGACCTCTATCGCCGTGTCATTATCCGCAACAATCGTCTGAAGAGGCTTGTTGAGATAAAAGCTCCGGAGGTGATTCTCCGTAATGAGAAGCGTATGCTTCAGGAGGCTGTTGACAGCTTGTTTGACAATTCACGTAAGAGCAGTGCTGTAAAGAGTGAAAGCAATCGTCCTTTGAAGTCACTGAGTGATTCATTGAAGGGTAAGGCAGGACGATTCCGTCAGAACCTTCTCGGTAAGCGTGTTGACTATTCTGCACGTTCGGTTATTGTTGTCGGCCCTGAGCTGAAGATGGGTGAGTGCGGCCTTCCTAAACTGATGGCAGCCGAACTCTATAAACCCTTTATTATCCGAAAGCTCATTGAGCGTGGCATTGTGAAGACTGTGAAGAGTGCGAAGAAGATTGTCGATCGTCGTGAGCCCGTGATATGGGATATTCTTGAGAATGTGATGAAGGGTCATCCTGTGATGCTCAACCGTGCCCCGACACTTCACCGACTTGGTATTCAGGCGTTCCAGCCTAAGCTTATTGAGGGTAAGGCCATTCAGCTTCATCCCTTGGCATGTACTGCGTTCAATGCAGACTTTGATGGTGACCAGATGGCTGTTCACCTTCCATTGAGTAACGAGGCTATTCTTGAGGCACAGATACTGATGCTTCAGAGCCACAATATCCTCAACCCTGCAAATGGCGCTCCTATCACTGTGCCGTCTCAGGACATGGTGCTCGGACTTTATTATATTACCAAGATTCGTCCGGGTGCAAAGGGTGAAGGACTCACCTTCTATGGTCCGGAAGAGGCCATCATTGCACACAACGAACGTCGTTGCGACCTTCATGCCCAGGTGAAGGTGATGGTGACTGACATAGATGAGAATGGCAATGAATACAAGCATCTGGTGGAAACATCCGTCGGTCGTGTCATTGTCAATGGCATCGTCCCCAAGAGGGTTGGATTTGTCAACAAGGTCATTTCCAAGAAGAGCCTTCGCGACATTATTGCTGATGTCATCAATCATGTTGGTTTTGCAGAGGCATGTGAATTCCTTGATGGTATAAAGAATCTTGGTTATCGTATGGCATATCTTGCCGGTCTGTCGTTCAACCTTGACGATATCATTATCCCTGAGGCCAAGAAGGCTCTCGTTGAGAAGGGTAATGAGGAGGTGCGCCAGATTACGGAAAACTATAATATGGGATTCATCACCGACACCGAGCGCTATAATCAGGTTATCGATACGTGGACTCACGTTAATAATGACCTCGGCAATGTGTTGATGAAGGAGATGACTGAGGCTGACCAAGGCTTCAACGCTGTGTTCATGATGCTTGACTCTGGTGCCCGTGGTTCTAAGGACCAGATCCGTCAGCTTTCAGGTATGCGTGGTCTGATGGCCAAGCCACAGAAGGCTGGTGCTGAGGGTGCACAGATTATTGAAAATCCTATTCTCTCCAACTTTAAGGAAGGAATGTCAGTGCTTGAGTACTTTATCTCCACTCACGGAGCCCGAAAGGGTCTTGCTGACACCGCCATGAAGACTGCCGATGCCGGTTATCTGACCCGCCGTCTTGTCGATGTGTCTCATGATGTGATCATCAACGAGGAAGACTGCGGTACACTTCGTGGACTTGTATGCACAGCATTGAAGAATGGTGATGAGGTAATCTCCTCATTGTCGGAGCGTATCCTTGGACGTGTGTCTGTACATGATATTATCCATCCCACCACTGGTCGCCTGATTGTTGCTGCCGGTGAGGAAATCACTGAGAAGGTGGCACAGGAAATAGAGGACTCTCCTATTGAGAGCGTTGAAATCCGTTCGGTGCTTACCTGCGAGAGCAAGCATGGTGTCTGCATGAAGTGCTACGGACGCAACCTTGCCACCCGCAAGATGGTTCAGAAGGGTGAGGCTGTCGGAGTGATAGCAGCCCAGGCTATCGGTGAGCCGGGTACTCAGCTGACGCTTCGTACTTTCCACGCCGGTGGTGTGGCAGCCAATGCCGCAGCCAATGCTGCCATTTTTGCCAAGAACCCCAGCAAACTTGAGTTTGAAGAATTGCGTACAGTGCCATTCGATGAGGATGGAAAGATGTGCGAGATGGTTGTGAGCCGTCTTGGAGAAGTACGTTTCGTTGACCCAAATACCAATATCGTACTATCCACGATGAACGTGCCGTATGGTTCTTCACTCTATCACAAGCAGGGTGATATTGTGGATAAGGGCGAGAAGATTGCCCAGTGGGACCCCTTCAATGCCGTCATTGTGACAGAGTATTCCGGTACTTTGAGATTTAATGATGTCAAGGAAGGTCTTACATATCGTGCCGAAACCGATGATACCACAGGTTTGACTGAGAAGATTATCACAGAGTCCAAGGATCGTAATATGGTTCCTACATGTGATATCATTGATGCTCATGGCGAGAAGGTGGGAACATATAGTTTCCCCGTGGGTGGTCACATCGTTGTTGAGGATGGTCAAACTGTCAAGACCGGTGAGACTTTGGTTAAGATTCCCCGTGCTGCCGTTAAGGGTGGTGACATCACCGGAGGTCTTCCCCGTGTCACAGAGCTCTTCGAGGCCCGTAACCCGTCCAACCCTGCAGTGGTGTCTGAAATCGACGGTGAGGTGTCAATGGGTAAGGTGAAGCGTGGTAATCGTGAGATTGTGATTACTTCCAAGACAGGTGAACAGCGCAAGTATCTCGTTTCTCTGTCAAAGCAGATTCTGGTTCAGGAGCATGATGCTGTCCGCGCAGGTACTCCATTGTCTGATGGTGTGATCACTCCCAATGACATTCTTGCCATTAAGGGTCCTACAGCTGTACAGGAATATATCGTAAATGAGGTTCAGGACGTTTATCGTCTGCAGGGTGTGAAGATCAATGACAAGCACTTTGAGATTATAGTCCGCCAGATGATGCGTAAGGTTCAAATCAATGATCCGGGTGACACTTCATTCCTTGAGCAGGAGGTGGTTGATAAACTTGACTTTGCAGAAGAGAACGACCGTATCTGGGGCAAGAAGGTTGTCGTGGATGCCGGTGACAGCCAGAATTTGCAGAAGGGTCAGATTGTCACAGTGCGCCGTCTTCGTGATGAGAACTCACAACTCAAGCGCAAGGACCTCCGTCTTGTTAAGGTGCGTGATGCTGTGGCAGCCACGTCAACCCAGATACTCCAGGGTATTACCCGTGCTGCGCTTCAGACCAAGAGCTTCATGTCTGCCGCATCATTCCAGGAAACCACCAAGGTGCTCAATGAGGCAGCCATCCGTGGTAAGGTTGATAAACTTGAGGGTATGAAGGAGAATGTTATCTGTGGTCACTTGATTCCCGCAGGTACCGGTCTGCGTGAGTTTGAAAAACTCATCGTGGGCAGCAAGGAAGAGTACAATCGCATTCAGGCCAATCGCAAGAATGTGATTGAGTATTCCGAGGAGCCATCAGCCCAGGAAGAAGAGAAGTAATCTCTTTTTAAATAGAGATAATTTATAAAAGAAGAATGAAGGATGTGCATATCCTTCATTCTTCTTTTTATATTATCACACTATTACACGCCAATAGGGCGACCTATATTATATATACCTTTCCAGTTCTTGCAGTTCCTTTTCAGTTGTTGACCAACTGGTGACGAAACGTGCAATTACCTCGCCGTCCGCGGTTTGTCCGAAGAATGTAAACTTCACGTTTTTGGCCAGCTCATTGGCTTGTGGGCGAGTCATGAGGATAAACTGCTGGTTGGATGGTGAGTCAAGATGGAATCTATATCCCTTGGCCTTGAACATATCCCTCATTTTCATGGCCATATCGATGGCGTGCTTGGATATCTCGAAGTATAGATTGTCGGTGAAGAGAGCTTCAAATTGAGCACCGATGAGTCGTCCTTTGGCAATGACAGCGCCATGTTGTTTCTGTATGCTGAAGAAGTGGCGGTGTGCATTGTTGTGAGTAAATACGACAGCTTCCCCGCATAATGCGCCAATCTTTGTTCCGCCAATGTAGAATACGTCGCAGTTCTTGGCCAAGAAGGGTAGGGTGACATCATTTCCTTCCGACATAAGGCCATATCCCATTCTCGCCCCGTCGATATATAGCATGATACCATATTCTTTGCACACCTTGTATATTTCCGATATTTCCGATGCCTTGTACAGGGAGCCTAACTCAGTCGGGAATGTGATATATACGCATCCTGGATACACACAGTGAGCATTGCTTCCGTCATGGGTGAAGTCATCCAGGTATCTTCTAAGGTCAGAGGCATACATCTTGCCTTCATGGCTTGGTATAACGATAATCTTATGTTCTGTAAACTCGATGGCGCCTGCTTCATGCACGTTGATGTGTCCGCTATCTACCGCAATGACACCTTCATATTGGTATAGCATTGAGTCGATGACGGTAGCGTTGGTCTGTGTACCTCCTGTTAAGAAGAAGATGTTGGCATCTTCATCCTCACACACTTTTTTGATGAGTTCCTTGGCTCTCATGCAACATTCGTCAGCACCGTATGGCTGGGTTTTCAGCTCATTTGTCTCAACTAATTTTTGCAAGACTTTCGGATGAGCACCATTACTGTAGTCGTTATCAAATGAAATCATAATATTAGCATTTTGTTTGCAAAGATACGTCATTTTTGTCATTCCACGAAATAAATGACAAAAAAAAACGAAAAAAAATCAGATATATTTGGTAAAGAGAGAAAATAATTGTACTTTTGTACTCTAATAGTGAAGATGTAAATAATAAAATAATAAAAGACGACAATGGAACAGACACTTTTGGTTTATAATACACTGAGCAGGAGCAAGCAGCGTTTTGAGCCAATACACTCCCCAAATGTGGGTATGTATGTATGCGGGCCGACTGTTTATGGTGATCCACATTTGGGTCATGCCCGTCCGGCAATCACGTTTGACATCCTGTTCCGTTATCTCAAGCATTTGGGATATAAGGTTCGTTATGTGCGCAATATCACCGATGTTGGGCATTTGGAGCATGACGCTGATGAGGGTGACGACAAGATAGAGAAGAAAGCGCGTCTTGAGCAGCTTGAACCGATGGAGATAGCACAGTATTATACCAATCGCTACCATCATGCCATGGAAGCGCTCAATGTGCTTCCTCCAAGCATAGAGCCTCATGCCACTGGACATATCATTGAACAGGAAGAGCTGGTTAAGGAGATTATGGCCAACGGCTATGCCTATGAAAGTAATGGTTCTGTGTATTTTGACATTGAGAAATACAATAAAGACCATAAATACGGCATATTGTCAGGACGCAATCTCGATGATGTCATCAATAACAGCCGTGAGTTGGATGGTGTTGGCGAGAAACGCAATCAGGTTGATTTTGCCCTTTGGAAGAAGGCATCGCCCGAACATATCATGCGTTGGCCCAGTCCGTGGAGTGATGGTTTCCCTGGATGGCATTGCGAATGTACTGCAATGGGTCGGAAGTATCTTGGCAGTCATTTTGACATTCACGGTGGTGGAATGGACTTGGTCTTCCCTCATCATGAATGTGAGATAGCCCAGGCTGTGGCAAGTCAGGGAGAGCCAATGGTCAAGTACTGGATGCACAATAACATGATTACCATCAATGGCCAGAAGATGGGCAAGTCGCTTGGCAACTTTATCACTTTGGAGCAGTTCTTCACAGGCAATCATCCATCTCTCCAGCAGGCATTCTCTCCAATGACCATTCGTTTCTTTATCTTGTCGGCTCATTACCGAGGCACTGTTGATTTCTCCAACGATGCCCTTATAGCAAGCGAGAAGGGATTCTCCCGTCTGATGAATGGCATTTCCGACCTTGAGCGTGTGAAGCCATCCGACAAGAGTGACGAGTCAACCTCAAAGTTTGTCGCTGAATTGCGCCAGAAGTGTTATGATGCCATGAACGATGACCTTCAGACCCAGATAGTCATCAGTCATCTTTTTGAGGCATGTCATGTCGTTAATATTCTCCTCGACCATAAGGCCACCATATCTGCAGCCGACATGGAAGAACTGAAGTCGGTGATGCATCTCTTCAGTTTTGACATTCTCGGTTTGCGTGCCGACAAGTCTGGCACTAATAATGAACGTGAGGAAGCCTTTGGTAAGGTTATGGACATGATAATTCAACTTCGCGCCAAGGCACGTGCCAATAAGGACTGGGCTACTTGCGATGAGATACGTGATGCCTTGAAGGAAGCCGGTTTTGAAGTGAAGGATACCAAAGACGGTTGTGTATGGAAGCTCAATAAATAAGTGAGCGTCCATACACATGCGATAAATATTATTTTGGCTCTTCAGCCACTATTTTGTCCACTGCACCTGATTGCGGGTCGAGAGTGACATATGTGGTGAAGCGCTTGTTGAACAAGTCACCGCTGATCAGTTCTACCTTTCCGAACTGTCCGGCGGTGGTTTCGTATATAGCCATTTCCTTGTTGCCTTGGCATATCGTAATCTCCATTCGGCTTGGCACGTTGACGAATAGTCCGTTGCCCTTCATCTTGGCCATCATTTCAGCCTTTTCCTTTGCCTTGGCAGCCTTCTCGTCGGTAATGTTTTCCTCGGGCAGAGTCCTCAAGTCCTTTATATTAATATAATAAGGTGCGCCAGCCATGTCATCGCTGTCCAGGATGCCCAGTTTCTCCGACATTCTGAACAGCACCTGCTTGCTCACCTCCTTGTCGGGAGTGAGTGTAAAGGTTACTTCTGTGGTGTCCTTGTCTATTGTACCAGAAAAGAGACTGCTAAGAGCTTTGTCCTGTTCATCAAGACTGTTCAGCATCAATCTCAGTTGTTCGCCGTCTTTAGGCATAAAGTCAGCTTCGCCCTTTGTCAGCGCGCTTCTGCTCTCTCTTATTTCGTATATCTCGTTGGCTGTCAGTTCAGCCATTTTCATCACGCTCCCTGCCGACAATATTTCTTGGTTAAGCAGTGATTTCGGGTCTGTACGTTCGGCTCTTTTCCCCGGCTTGAAGGGTTTTGGCAGTGGTGTTTCCGGAATGGCATCTGCATTGACAGCCATGAGTCGTCCGTCCTGAGCCAGTTTCATGTTGCATGCAGAGCTTTTCGCATTCAGTTTCACTGAGTATGCCTTTGACTTGTCAGCCTCTCCATACGAGAAAATGTCTATGGATATGATTCTGTATTTGTTGTATGCGCTTTCCTCCACGTTGTTCATTCTGAGGTATTTGTTTGCATACTTACAGTATTCGCCGGGGGTGAATGACGTTTTTTCCACTTTCACCGCCACCTTGACAGTTGTTTTGGGCAGATAATACACCACACCCTCAGGTGTCATGCCCGGGTGATATTCGCTGACCTGTGTTTGTGCCATAGTGGTGGCACTGCTCGTTAAGAGCATCATTGCTATAAAAAAGTTTTTCATATATTCATTACTCCTTGTCTTCTTTATGATTTAACTCTTTAATTCCTTAAACGCCAGATGCAGATGGTCGATAATGTCACTGGCAATAAGACTCTCCTGGCCGAGCCGATCCGCGGCGATGTCTCCAGCGAGTCCGTGCAAGTACATGCCTAATGCACAAGCCTCAGTCTGGTTGTAACCTCTCGCCAACAGTCCCGTTATTATTCCCGTCAGCACGTCGCCGCTACCGGCAGTGGCCATTCCCGCATTACCAGTGGGACAGAATAGTATATGTCCGTTGGGCAGGCATAGTGCGGAGTTGTGTCCTTTCACTATCACATATCCTTGCAGTCTGTCCGCAAGGTCGAGTGCCTTCGACAGTCTGTCGTATGTGTCCTGGCATCCACCTTGTAGTCTGTCAAACTCCTTGGGGTGTGGAGTCATGATGATACCCTTTGGCAACTGTTGCACCCATGCCCTGTGATTGGCAAGTATGTTTATCGCGTCAGCGTCAGCAACAATGGGGCATTGCGTCCGTCTCAGTTGGGCTATGAGCGCGATGGCCGTAGCCTCGCTCTGACCCAGTCCGGGACCAATTCCGAGTGCATTGAAGTCGGATGTGTCAACAGCCTCGTTGAATGAGGTTTCGTCGCCCACCATTATCACCGCCTCCGGCACCGCTACCTGCATCATCATCACGTTTTGGCGTGGAGTGTATGCCGTCACCTTTCCTGCACCGCTTCTCAGGCATGCCTTTGTGGCCAGTATGGCAGCTCCCGCCATGCCATAGCTTCCTGCAATCATCAGGGCATGTCCCATTGTCCCCTTATGTGCGAAAGGAGAACGTGGCCTCAGTAATTTCCTCATGTCGCTTTCTTCCAATATGGTGTAGTGGGCATCTGTTTTGGCGATGCCCTCGCTGCTTATTCTGATGTCAAGCACCTTCACTTCCCCAAGAAACTCCTGGTTCTCGGCGAAGAGAAAAGATAGTTTCGGCTGTTGCAAGGTCAATGTCAGGTTGGCCTTGATGATGTTTGCCCTGACGTTGTATGCATTGTCTTCCGTCATCAATCCGGAAGGGACATCAATGCTTACCACCTTGGCGGGAGATGCGTTGATATATTTCACGAGAGATGCAAATCCGCCCGCAAGAGGCTTGTTAAGTCCCGACCCAAAGAGCCCGTCCACGACGAGTATGTCTTCGCTTAGCACTGGAGGGTCGAACTCTTGGGTCACCATGGTCATTGAGTGAACCTTCTTGCAGTCGTTGATACGCTGTCGATTGGTGGCACAGTCCTCCGACAGTCGTCCAGAGATGTTGAAGAGCCATACGTCAACCATATAGTCCAGCTCTGCCAACATACGTCCCACGGCCAATGCATCGCCACCGTTGTTGCCAGGTCCGGCAAACACCACAATAGGCGTTGAATTGTCCCATTTGTCGGCAATGGCATGGGTCAATGCCCTTGCCGCACGCTCCATGAGGTCGATAGATTTTATCGGCTCATTTTCTATTGTAAATTGGTCCAGCTCATGTATCTGAGCGCTCGTAAATATCTTCATACGTGCAAAAATACAAAATTTATATTAATGAATGACCATTATATGAGATTTTTTTAGTAATTTTGCGACAAATTTATAAAAAACGCAGTAAAATGGCAGAAAAAGAGATAAAAATCAAGGATAAAACGTTCATCACGTCTATTCCTGAAGAGACTATACTCAAGCGAGTAAGACAAGTGGCTGAGACCATCAGTCGTGACTATCAAGACAAGAATCCACTCTTCCTTGCGGTGCTCAACGGGTCGTTCGTGTTTGCGGCTGATTTGATGCGTGACATTAGCATCCCATGTGAGATTTCTTTTGTCAAGTTGGCCAGCTATCAAGGCACAATGTCAACTGGTCAGGTGAAGGAGGTGATAGGTATTAATGAAGACTTGGCCGACCGCCATGTCATCATTGTTGAGGATATTGTGGAGACAGGCACTACACTGAAGCGCATGATTGAGACACTCGGTACACGTAATCCGGCATCTGTGGAGATATGTTCCCTTCTCTTCAAGCCCGAACGTCTCAAGACTGATTTGAGTCTGAAGTATGTGGCATTTGAAATACCCAATGACTTTATCATCGGGTATGGTCTTGACTATGACCAACAGGCGCGCGGACTTAGGGACATATATACTTTAAAAAATTAAAGAATTAAAGAATTAAAAAATTAAAGAATTAAAAAATTAAAGAATTAAAGAATTAAAGAAACGAAGTTCGACGAAGTCAATTAAAGAATAAAAATAGGTATTTATAATTAAAATAAAAAGAGAGATGAAGAATATTGTGATTTTCGGTGCCCCTGGTTCAGGCAAGGGCACACAGAGTGAACTGATGATTAAGAAGTATGGTTTCGGACATATTTCCACAGGTGATGTGCTTCGCGGGGAAATCAAGAATGGCACGGAACTGGGAAAGACAGCCAAGGCCTTTATTGACAAGGGCCAGCTCATTCCCGATGAACTGATGATCGACATCCTCGCCAAGGTATATGACAGTTTTGGCAAGGAGCATAAGGGGGTCATCTTTGATGGTTTCCCACGCACCATCCCGCAGGCAGAGGCTCTGAAAAAGATGTTGGCAGAGCGTGGTCATAACATTGCGGCCATGATCGAACTGTATGCCCCTGAGGATATACTCATGGCCCGCCTTCTCAATCGTGGTAAGGAACAGGGACGCTCCGACGACAATGAGGAAACCATCAACAAGCGTCTTTCTGTTTATAACAGTCAGACAGCTCCCCTTATCGACTGGTATAAGAACGAGGGTCTGCACCATTATGTCAAGAGTTATGGTGTGCTCGAAGAGATCTTTGCCGATGTGTGCAAGGTGGTAGATGCGCTATAGTCAATAACAACAGAAAAATGCCTTGAGAAAACGCATCACCATAATAATATTAATGGTATCAGTATTCTGTGTGATACTGATGCCATTATTCCCCCATCATCACCATGGGGGTGAGGTGTGTGTGGAGCATCATCATGGCGACAAGACCACATGCGAGGCCGAGACGATGTGCTGTCTCGCCCGTTTTGTGGTGACAGACGATGAGGAGGAGATGTCGCGACACTTGCGTCCGTGCGTCTTATTATGTGAAAACCTTTGTAATATAGATATTTATCCCGGTGGCAAGTGTAAGCTGCCGGCATGTCAAATCGTGCGGTATAAGTTGTCTGACTTATGCCGTGTCAATGGTCTTAGGGCTCCTCCTATATTGCTGTAGTAGGAGGAGATATAAGTTACTTCAATGTAAATAAGACTAAGAAAGACATGAAAATAAAAATATTGATTATGATGGCGGCAGCCCTGTCATTGTGGGCTTGTCATAACCATCAGTCACACGATCATAGTGAGAATAAAATGGCAGAGGGCGAACATGCCCATGCCGGCGAGATAGTGCTCAGTCATGAGCAGATAGAAAACTCCGGTATAAAAGCCGAAACCGTACATCCAGGGCCGTTCAAGGCAGCCTTGCTGGTAAGCGGTCAGATAGTGTCCGGGCAAGGCGACGAACATACGGTAGTGGCCACAAGCAGTGGAGTGGTTCGCCTTGCCAATGCCTCCATAGCCGAGGGCACGGCTGTGAGTGCCGGCCAAACCGTAGCCTATGTATCTGCCCGCAATCTTCAAGACGGCGACCCCTCAGCCAAGGCTCGTGCCACCTATGAGGCTGCCAAGGCCGAGTATGAGCGTGCCAAGCAGTTGGTTGCCGACAGGATAGTGTCTGAGAAGGAGTTTTCTCAGATACGTATGCAGTATGAGACTGCCCGCATAGCCTATGAGGCCCAGTCTCGCCAGATCACGTCAGGCGGTGTGGCAGTAGTGGCCAATATGGGTGGCTATGTCAAGTCGCTTCTTGTGCGCCAGGGCGAGTATGTTTCGGTGGGCCAGTCTGTTATGGTGGTGGCAAAGAGTCGCAGGTTGCAGTTGCGTGCCGATGTGCCTACCACCGATTTGGATATACTCACCACCGTGTCCACCGCCAATTTCCGCGTGTCCGGCTCTCGTGAGATATATAGTCTTGATGCTCTTCATGGACGTATGTTGTCCTATGCCCGCAATATATCCGAGGGTTCGTCGTTTGTCCCCGTGACGTTTGAGTTTGACAATATAGGCCATATCGTCTCCGGCGCATTCGCTGAGGTATGGCTTCAGGGTAGTGAGCGTCAGGGAGTCATCAGTGTTCCTGTGGAATCGCTCACCGAAGAGCAGGGAGTCAAGTATGTCTATCTTCAGGTGGAGGATCATGCTTTTATCAAGCGCGAGGTAACCCCAGGCGAGAGTGATGGCAGGCGTGTGGAGATAGTGTCTGGTTTGTCGGATGGCGACAAGGTTGTCACTCGTGGAGCCTATCAGGTGAAGTTGGCATCCGCTTCGGCAGTCATTCCTTCACATAGTCATAACCACTAAATCCTCAGACAGATATGTTAAACAAGATAATACGTTTCTCGCTTCATAATCGTCTGACAGTTCTTGTGGCTGCATTGCTGCTGATGGTGGCAGGTGTATATACCTCCAAGACCATGGACGTGGATGTCTTCCCCGACCTCAACGCCCCCACAGTGGTGGTGATGACCGAGGCAGGCGGCATGGCTCCCGAGGAAGTGGAGCGCCTTGTCACGTTTCCCGTTGAGACCGCAGTCAATGGCGCCACAGATGTGCGCCGTGTGCGTTCCTCCTCCACCACTGGTTTCTCCATCGTGTGGGTTGAGTTCAATTGGGGCACTGACATCTATCGCGCCCGTCAGATTGTGTCGGAGAAGATAGCCGCCGTGCGTGAACAGTTGCCGCGCAATGCCGGCAATCCCACTCTTGGTCCTCAGTCCTCCATTCTTGGCGAGCTGATGTTTGTGGCTCTCACCTCCGACTCCACATCGCTGCGCGACCTTCGCACCATAGCCGACTGGACTATCCGTCCGCGTCTGTTGGCCACGGGAGGAGTGGCTCAGGTGGCAGTCCTTGGCGGTGATGTCCGTGAATATCAGTTGCTTCTCTCTCCCTCCCGAATGAAGCATTATGGCGTGGGGCTCAATGAAGTCCTTTCCGCTGTGGGCGATATGAATCAGAACACGTCTGGTGGTGTTCTTTATGAGTATGGCAATGAATATATAGTGCGCGGCATACGTGCCACCACCGATCTCCGTGATATGGGTAAGGTAGTGGTGAAGCGCAATGGCAGTATGCCCATACTTCTCAGTGATGTGGCAGATGTGACGATAGGCGACCGCGCCCCCAAGACCGGTGTTGCTTCGCTTCGTGGCAAGCCCTGCGTGATGCTCACCGTCACCAAACAGCCCAACACCTCCACCCTTGACCTCTCGGCAAAGTTGGACGATGCGCTCTCCGACCTTCGCCGCTCATTGCCTGCGGATGTCAAGGTCTCCACCGACGTATATCGTCAGGAGCGGTTCATACGCAGTTCGATTGACAATGTGAAGAAGTCTCTGTATGAGGGTGGCGTGTTTGTCGTCATTGTCCTCTTTCTCTTTTTGATGAACGTGCGCACCACGGTCATCTCGCTTGTCACCATCCCTCTCTCCCTTGTGGTGAGCATCCTTGTGCTTCATCTTATGGGTCTGACCATCAATACAATGAGTCTTGGCGGTATGGCAATAGCTATCGGTTCTCTTGTCGATGATGCCATCGTGGATGTTGAGAATGTCTATAAGCGCCTGCGCGAAAACCGGCATTTGCCCGAGGGCGAGTGTCGTTCGGTTGTCAGTGTCATATATGATGCCTCCCGCGAGGTTCGCCTGCCCATTCTCAACAGCACTCTGATTATCATAGTCAGTTTTGTGCCTCTCTTCTTCCTCACAGGTATGGAGGGCAGGTTGCTTGTGCCGCTCGGCATAGCCTTTATCACCGCGCTTTGTGCCTCCACGGTCGTGGCTCTCACTCTCACCCCCGTGCTATGCAGTTATCTGCTCGGCAGGAGCAAGTCTGCCAAAGCCGACCGCGAACCGATAGTGTCCCTGTATCTCAAGACCCATTATGTGCGACTGTTGCAATGGGCTATAGCCCACCGTCGGCTGACACTATCCTTTACGGGTGTGGTGCTCTCCATGGCTATTGGTGTGTTCCTATCCCTTGGCAGCAGTTTTCTGCCGCCTTTCAATGAGGGTTCATTCACTGTCAACGTATCGACTCTTCCTGGCATATCCCTTGAGGAGTCCGACAAGATTGGCCATAAGGTGGAGCAGGTGTTGCTCTCCATACCCGAGATACAGACCGTGGGTCGCAAGACCGGTCGCGCCGAACTTGACGAACATGCCTTGGGAGTGAACAATTCCGAGATAGAGGCACCATTCGTCCTTGCCGACCGCAGCAAGGAAGAGGTGCAGTCCGACATCCGCCATCGCCTTGAGTCCATTCCTGGCATTAACGTAGAGGTGGGCGCTCCCATCACCCATCGTATCGATGCTATGCTCTCAGGCACCCAGGCCAATATCGCCATCAAGCTCTTTGGCGACGATTTATCCCGTATGTATGCCCTTGGTAATCAGATAAAGGGTGCGATTTCCGATATAGAAGGTCTTGCTGACCTCAATGTGGAGCAGCAGGTCGAACGTCCACAGTTGCAGATTGTGCCTCGTCGCGACCTTCTTGCCCGTTATGGCATCACCATGTCCGAGTTTGGCGACATGGTCAGCGTGCTTCTTGAAGGCCAGGGCGTGTCGATGGTGTATGAGGGCAACAAGTCGTTTGATCTTGTACTGAAGGTTGCTGACGAAAGTCGTTCCACAGCCAGTCGCATCCGTTCGCTTTTGGTCAATTTAGGTGGCGAATCAGTGCCTTTGGGCAATATAGCGGATGTGGTGTCGGCATCCGGTCCCAACACTATCAACCGCGAGAACGTGTCGCGCAAGTTGGTCATTTCCGCAAATGTCTCCGGTCGCGACCTTGCTGGGGTGGTCAGCGACATACGCAGCCGTATAGACTCCGGGATACATCTGCCGGAGGGCTATCATATAGAATATGGTGGACAGTTTGAGAATGCCGAGGCTGCCTCACGCACTCTCCTGATAATGTCCGTCCTGTCGGTATTTGTCATCTTCCTCTTGCTGTTCAATCAGTTTCGCGATGCCATGCAGTCCCTCGTTGTCCTGCTCAACCTGCCGTTGGCGTTGATTGGAGGAGTGATGGCGGTGTGGTTGTCAGGCGGGGTCATCAGTATTCCGTCCATCATCGGCTTTATCTCACTCTTTGGTATTGCCACTCGCAATGGCATGCTTCTCATCTCCCGCTATAATGACCTTCGTGTTGAGGGCAAGAGTATCGTGGAGTGCGTGATGACCGGTTCGGCCGACCGTCTTAATCCTATCTTGATGACCGCCCTCACGTCGGCATTGGCTCTTGTCCCCCTCGCCATGGGTGGCGACCTGCCAGGCAATGAGATACAGAGTCCGATGGCAAAGGTGATACTTGGAGGTCTATTCACCTCCACATTGCTTAATGCCTTCATCATACCTATTATGTATATAATAACAAACAGATACACGTCATGCAAAAAATCGTAGTAACCATCATTGCCGTCATGTCGGCATTAGGCTTGCTCGCCCAAAACAGTGTGGAGAGCGTGCTCCAGAGCATCGAACAAAACAACACCACCCTTGCGGCACTGCGCAAGGGTGCAGACGCAGCCAAGTTGGGCAATCACACGGGGCTTACCCTGTCCGACCCCGAGGTTGAGTTTGGTTATCTGTGGGGCGATCCGTCGAGTATCGGCTCCCGCAAGGACCTGAATGCCTCCCAGTCGTTCGACCTTGCCACGATAGGCGGTGCCAAGCGCCGTCTTGCCCGTCAGCAGGACGAGCTTGTCGATTGGCAGTATAAGACCGACCGCATAGCCATCATGCTCGAGGCGCGCCAGCAGTGTATGGATGTCATCTATTACAATGCCATGCTCAGCCAGCTCCAGCTTCGTCTTCGCAATGCCCGCGAGATAGAGCAGTTGCAGAAGCGGCGTCTCGATGTGGGTGATGCCAATCTCATCGACTATAATGGCGTCCTTCTTGACCTTGCTGCTGTAGAGGCTGACATGAACCGCTTCAATGCCGAGCGCAATGCCGCATTGTGCGAGTTGCAGCGCCTTAATGGCGGTGTGCCTGTTGTCCTGTCCGATTCTGTCTATCCCGATGTCAACCTTCCAGCCGACTTTGAGTCATGGTATGCCGAGGCATCCAAGACCAGCCCAGCACTTGCTTATGTGGCCCAGGAGGTGAATGTCGCCGAGCGGCAGTTGGCTGTCAACAGAGCCGACGGTCTTCCCCGGTTTTCTGTGGGGTTCCTTGGAGAGTATGTCTCCGGTTCTAATTATCAGGGTGTTACTGTCGGAATGTCTATTCCACTGTGGGCCAATAAGAACCGTGTGCGTCAGGCCAAGGCTGAGGTTGAGGCGGCACGTGCCCGCCAAACGGATGCTCATCGCCAGTTCTATCTACGTCTGCAGACTCTCTACAAGCGCCAGCAATCGTTGCACCATGCAGCCGATGCCTTTGCCGCAGTGCTCCGCAATGCCGATAATACCATCCTTCTGAAGAAGGCTCTCGACGCAGGTAATATCTCCACAATGGAGTATATTCAGGGCACCCGACAATATTATGATGCAGTGGGACAATACACCGAGGCACAGCGTGATTGGCAGAAGGCATGGTCGGAAATAATAAGCATGCTTAAATAAGTTGCAGTATTGATATATATCAAGAAATTAAACTTTATTAAAAGATAAATATGCTAATATTAGGCAGTTACAAAATAAAGTCTTACCTTTGCCTTGTAATGTCCGTACCTTCTATCTTGGCAGGGATTATAGGAAACTGGACAATTATTGACAACAAAATAAGAATAGGAATGAAAGAAACGTGATGATATCGTGCCCTCACATAAAGTTGGTCAGGTTTGGCCAACTTTACCCGTTTAAACTTATAACTGCCTATGTTTCAGATGATAAGAGAAGTAGGCAGGACTAAAAGATATTATCCTAATCCCCGAAAGTTGTCATTCTGACAGTTCTTGAAAACCTACCCCCGACCGAAAAAATGGAGTCAGAAAATCCGACAACCTTGCCATGGCTTATATTGCGCGACTTGGCGCGTCCCAATGCCAAGCGTCCTGCATATAAGATTCTTCAGGATCGCCCCGATATGGAAGGCTGTCTTTTCATCCCCATGAAGCAGAAGGTGTTCACCGAGTTTGGCAAGCCGGTGGTGCGCTGCGTCCCCTATCTTCCCGACCTTCTGTTTGTCCATAAGTCACGTGAGGAGTTCGACCCTATTGTCAGTTCCATCCCCACACTCCAGTATCGCTATGTCCGTGGCGGCAAGCAGTTTGAGGCGATGACCGTGCGCCATTCGGCCATGTCCCGCTTTATGGAGGCCGTAAAGGAGTTGGACAAGGTGGAATACTATTCGCTTGACGAGGTGTCGCCGACCCTCTATGGCAAGGAGATTGAGATAGTCGGAGGCCGTCTTGATGGCTTTCGTGGGCGTCTTTTGAGCCGTCGCGGCAGCAAGGTGAAGCGTCTTATCATCGACCTTGAGGAGTGCAATCTATCCGCAGCTATCCAGGTCGATTCAGAATATATCAAATTATTATCATAACACAATGAAGAACATCGTAATAGCTGCAGGCTATGCCACCCGTCTTGGTGAGCTGACACGCAATTTCCCCAAGCCACTGCTGAGCATTGGCGACAGTACCATCCTCGGTCGTATGCTTGATGACATCGACAGGATTGACGACATCGACCAACATGTCATCGTCACCAACCACAAGTTTGCCGGCATATTCCAGAAGTGGGCCGACGAAATGAAGGACAGGGTGAAGAAGCCCATCACCATCGTTGACGACGGCACGGAGACCAATGAGACACGTCTTGGAGCCGTTTGCGACCTTCTCTTCGCCATCGACCGTCTGAACCTCGACGACGACCTGCTTGTGGTGGCTGCCGACAATATCTTAGAGTTTTCTTTTCGTGGCTTTGTGGAGTTTGCCAAGTCAAAGCAGACCTCCTGTATCATGTGCCACAAACAGCCCTCCGTCGAGCGGTTGCGCCGCACCGGTGTCGTGGTGCTCGACTCCGACAACAAGGTGGTCAATATGGAGGAGAAGCCGGAAGAGCCCAAGAGCCATTGGGCAGTTCCACCATTCTATATATATCTGAAGAAAGACCTCGACCTCATACGCCATTCCGTTGACAATGGCTGTGGCAAGGACGCTCCAGGCAATCTTGCACATTATATGGTCGATCACACCGTGATGCATGCATGGCCGATGGCAGGCACCGGCGACAACCTCCGCTTTGATATCGGTTCACTTGACACATATAAGGAAGCTCAGCTGAAGTATGGAAAATAATTATCAGTATCATATATTCTCCCCGTATCGTGTGTGTCCTTTGGGCGCACATGTTGACCATCAGCATGGTCTTGTCACGGGGTTCGCGATAGACAAGGGCGTTGACCTGTGGTTTGACGTGCGCCATGACTCTTTGGTGCGTCTTCGTTCGGAGACATTCGAGGGCGAGGTGGAGTTTGACCTTGCCAAGCGTACTGAGGTCAAGGAGACCCACTGGGGCGACTATGCCCGCGGTGCGAAGTATGCCCTGAAGAAGCGGTTCGACCTCGCCTATGGCATCGAAGGTGTCATCAGGGGTTCATTGCCCGTCGGCGGACTCAGTTCGTCGGCAGCTGTACTCATTGCCTATGTCATGGCTTTTGCCAAGGCCAACGGCATCAGTCTCAAGCCCTTCGAGGTGGTTCAGATAGCCTCCGAGGCTGAGCGCGAGTATATCGGTCTCAACAATGGCATCCTCGACCAGGCATGTATCGCCCTTGGCAAGAAGGACCAGCTCCTCTTTCTCGACTGCGACACCAATGACTATCGCCTTATACCCTTTGGCGGTGGACACGCCCGACAGGGCGACAAGAAAGGCCTCTTCACCATTGGAATTTTCTTCTCAGGCCTCACACGCAGCCTTGTCAATAGCGACTACAATCTTCGCGTCTATGAGTGCAAGGCGGCGGCATGGAACATGCTTGCCTATCAGGAGCAGCCGCTTAAGACTTTCGACAAGACCTTCCTCCGTGACATTCCAAAGGATACGTTCGAGAAGACCCGCGACATGATGCCGGCGCGATTTGCCCGCAGGGCGGAGCATTTCTATTCCGAGTACCGACGGGTGCGTCAGGGAGTGACCGCATGGGAGACAGGCAATCTCCAGCTCTTCGGAAAGTTGTCGTTCGACTCTTGCGAGAGCAGCATCCACAACTACGAGTGTGGCAGTCCCGAGCTTATCTCCATCTACAAGATCATGCGCCGGATGAACGGGGTCTATGGCGGCCGTTTCTCTGGCGCAGGATTCAAGGGAGCCGTCATCGCACTTGTTGACCCCGCTTTCAAGGACGAGATAGAGCGCAATCTCACAGAGCAGTATCTCAAGGAATATCCAGAATATACCGACACCTTCAAGGTCTTTTGGGTTCATCCTGATGATGGGGCAAGGTTTATTTAAAATCTTTATATTATTTATGCTAAACTACAACATTGATTTATCTGGCAAGACAGTCCTTGTCACAGGAGCAGCCGGATTCATAGGGAGCAACCTCGCCAAGCGACTGCTCCGTGACTATCAGGACATCAAGGTGATAGGCATCGACTCCATCACCGACTATTATGATGTCAATCTAAAGTATGAGCGTCTCGCTGAGATAGAGCGTCTTGGTGGATGGACATTCATCAAGGGCAATATCGCCGACAAGACTGTCATCGAGAAAGTCTTCACCGACCATCACATAGACATCGTCGTCAACCTTGCCGCCCAGGCAGGAGTGAGATACAGCATCACCAATCCCGATGCCTATATCGAGAGCAATCTCATAGGCTTCTATAATATCCTCGAGGCCTGCCGCCATCACGAGGTCAGCCATCTGGTCTATGCCAGCAGTTCCTCCGTCTATGGCAGCAACAAGAAGATCCCATACTCCACCGACGATAAGGTGGACAATCCCGTCAGCCTCTATGCCGCCACCAAGAAGAGCAATGAGCTGATGGCCCATGCCTATTCCAAGCTCTACAACATACCCAGCACCGGTTTGCGCTTCTTCACCGTCTATGGTCCTGCCGGTCGTCCCGACATGGCATACTTCGGATTCACCGACAAGTTGGTCAAGGGCGAGAAGATTAAGATCTTCAACTATGGCCATTGCAAGCGCGACTTCACCTATATAGACGACATCGTCGAGGGCATAGTGCGCGTCATGCAGCATGCACCTGAGAAGCAGATGGGTGAGGATGGTCTTCCCATACCACCTTATAAGGTATATAACATTGGCAACAACTCTCCCGAGAACCTCCTCGACTTCGTCACCATCCTTCAGGAGGAGTTGGTCCGCGCTGGAGTCCTTCCTTCCGATTATGACTTTGAGGCCCATAAGGAACTTGTGCCAATGCAGCCAGGTGATGTCCCAGTCACATTTGCCGACACAACACCATTGGAGGAAGACTTTGGCTATAAGCCATCCACACCATTGAGAGAGGGATTGAGGCGTTTTGCTGAGTGGTACAAGCATTGATCTTGTCCCATTCAGCTTCTCAGTATATCGGTTATTTTAATCTGTTGGAAATTATATAGTTATGGACATAATAAAAACAAACATCGATGGTGTTCTCATCATTGAGCCACGAGTATTCAATGATTCGAGAGGTTATTTCTTTGAGAGTTTCTCCCAGAGAGAGTTTGACGAGAAGGTGACACCCATTCTTGGTCATTCCGTCAACTTCGTTCAGGACAATGAGTCAATGTCCTCCTACGGTGTGATGCGCGGTCTTCATTACCAGCGCATGCCATACACCCAGAGCAAGCTCGTGCGTTGTGTCCGTGGAGCTGTCCTTGATGTTGCCGTTGACATCCGCAAGGGTTCCCCCACCTTCGGCCAGCACGTTGCCGTAGAACTGACTGAGGACAATCATCGACAGTTCTTTGTTCCGAGGGGCTTCGCCCATGGTTATTCTGTTCTTTCCGATAAAGCTGTCTTCCAATATAAGTGCGACAATTTTTATAATTTCGAGTCTGAAGGTGGCATCAGCATCAAGGATGAATCCCTTGGCATTGACTGGCGCATACCCGTAGAGAAGGCCATTCTCAGCGAGAAGGATCTG
The DNA here is from genome assembly GCA_034101015.1 of Prevotella sp. Lineage (GTDB taxonomy): Bacteria > Bacteroidota > Bacteroidia > Bacteroidales > Bacteroidaceae > Prevotella. The sequence continues at coordinate 8,153 of JAXEKN010000016.1, read as the reverse complement.
AAGCACGCTTGCCTCAAGGATTCCGTTCTCGATTTCGATATTAATGACGAATTGTATTAAATATCTAAACTATAAATTCAAATAGTTAAGAAATATATTATGACCTCGCAGTGGCCATTCGTGAGATTCTGACTCTGTATCAAGCAAATCAAAGATAAAGGCCATGTTTGGCATTAAGATTCCTTATTGGACTGACTCGCTGAAGGTGTGCATCAATAATATTAACTCAAATATTTAGCCCTATGAAAGGAATAGTATTGGCAGGTGGTAGCGGTACTCGCTTGTACCCAATCACAAAAGGTATCAGTAAGCAACTAATACCCATTTTCGACAAACCGATGATTTATTATCCTATCTCTGTGCTGATGCTCGCAGGCATCCGTGAGATATTGATAATCAGCACACCATTCGACTTGCCAGGCTTTAAGCGTCTGCTTGGCGATGGCAGTGACTTCGGAGTCAAGTTTGAGTATGCGGAACAACCTTCGCCCGACGGACTTGCGCAGGCATTCACCATAGGCGCAGACTTCATTGGCGACGATGCAGCTTGCCTTGTACTTGGCGACAATATCTTCCAGGGCGCAGGATTGACTGGTATGTTGGTTGAGGCCGTGCGTACTGCTGAGGAAGACAAGAAAGCCACCGTGTTTGGTTATTGGGTGAGCGATCCGGAGAGATACGGAGTAGCTGAGTTCGACAGTGAGGGCAACTGCCTGAGTATAGAGGAGAAGCCTGAGCATCCAAATAGTAACTATGCCGTTGTCGGTCTTTATTTCTATCCTAATAAAGTGGTTGATGTAGCCAAGAACATCAAGCCATCGGCCCGTGGTGAGTATGAGATAACCACCGTCAATCAGAGATTCCTTGAGGATGGAGAACTGAAAGTCCAGACTCTTGGCAGAGGTTTCGCTTGGCTTGATACCGGAACGCATGACTCCCTTTCCGAGGCAAGTACCTATATCGAGGTGTTGGAGAAGCGCCAAGGCTTGAAGGTGGCATGTCTTGAAGGCATCGCCTTCCGTAAAGGTTGGATTACAGCCGACAAGATGCGTGAGCTTGCAAAGCCAATGCTTAAGAATCAATACGGTCAGTATCTGCTCCAAGTGGTAGAGGAAGTGGAAAGGACAGGGAAATCTAATTTGTAAGCACTCAATTTAGGGCTATAAAATAAAGTTTGTACCTTTGCTGCTGAATTTTAAACATTATAGTTTTGTGCACAAGTGAAGATTTAGAAAGATTTTATTTTCAGTATCAAACCGAGGCATTGCCTCATGGTGAATCGATACAGATTTTTTGTTTGAAGAACAAAGTACCTTACAACATTTTTTCGAAATGGTACAAGGACACTCGCAAAAAGGTAGTAGAGGTGAAGGTAGATGGCAGACCCTCGGACGTGGAAAAAGAAGCGTCCGTTCAATCCGTCCCCAATCCGTCCCCATCAGCCTCTGCGGTTCGAATATTTATAGAACTTCGCATGAGCAATGTAAAGAACGTCACGTTAAATCAAACGTTTAATTTATAATACTCTGAACTATGGAGCACTGAAAAGTGCTCTAAATCAGATGTGTGCCTTAAATTTAGTGCTTACATATGAATCCCAAGATTCTCATTCTTTTTATATCAATACTATCATTATTGTCATGTGATGTTTATCGGCAGTCTTCAATTGGAATAAATTCACATGTATCATATAATATATTTGACGATACTAGACATGATGAAATAAAGGCTATGAAAGAACTGGGGATAAACTTTGTGCGTATTGATTGGCAGGGGAAAAATCTCCCAACAAATCAAGACAAAAGTTTACGCCGCTTTGATGAAAGTTTGGCATATTTAACTAAATATGGCATCGATTTTGTTATTGTCTTTCCGACAATGCCAAATAATAACGAAGAAATACAACCTTTTGCAGATTTAATAGAGTTTATTGCAAAGCGTTATAATGGGAAAACAAAAATAGATGTAAATGGAAAACAATACAAGCCTTTGGCCAAATATTTTCAGATTGGCAATGAAATGCATTTTCAGAGACGTCAAAACCCTCAGGTAGATAATCCCAATTCACTATGGAAAATTAATAAATATGGTGCTTTAGCCGTTCGAAAGGCTAGACCAGATGCAATTACAATTTTTGGTGCAATATACAATAATTCCTCTTGTCGAGAATATGTCGATTGGATGTGTTCGTATAAAGATAATGATGGAACTTCGATAAGAGATTTGTTCGACATAGTAAGTCTGCACCTTTATAAGGATGATATTGTAAGTCTTACAAAGTCTTTCGAAGAAATGAAGGAAATGATCAAATCAACTCCTCTTGCAGATAAGCCTATATGGATTACTGAATGTGGAATGAATACCTATGAATATACTGAAAAACAGCAGTCAAATTACATAACTCCCTCTCTATTATTAATGCTCTCAATGGGAGCGGAAAAATGTTTTTGGTACACATTCCGTGATTTTGGAGGTAATTTATTTTCGAGGGAAAAAACAATTAATAATAGAGAAGATTATTTTGGCATCATAAAACCGTCGGTGATTTATCCGAGTGTTTCTTTTATGCGTAATGACATGACAAATAGGTCTATATCAAAAGGAGAAGCGCTTAATCAAGTGTTAGTTGGATTCCCTTGGAAGACAAGAAATTTTGTTGATATGCCTTTAGGAATAGGTTCAAAAGCGGTTATTGATAATCTAAAAAAAACAGGTCTGTATGTTCATGTAGTAGATGTTGCAATCTCAAAAGTTGTCAAACAAAAACGGTTTGAAAGTAATACGAATTCTGACGATGTGTTATTCACAAAGAAAATAAAGTCCATAAGTCCGTCAGAACTTCGAATTGAACCCTCATACTTTCAGAATATTAAAGAAGGCGAGATTGTACGGGTATATTTAGATTCAATAAAAAACACATCTGGAAAATGGAGTCTTGATCCTAAACCAGCATATTATGAGTTGCGTAATGTTTTGTCGCATTTTTCAGAAAAATGTTCAAATCCTGTTTTAATATCTAATGATAATGGTATTTATATTTGGAGGTGGCGAGACGAGAAAAATTTAATGGTGTATGCATTATGGTCGATATCTCCTCAAAAAGTATTTATAGGGCGATGTGACATCAAAACATTTATATATACTTCAGATGGAATAAAAAAGAAAGTTCCCAATAATGGCATAGTTGATGTGTCCCAGTCATGTATATATGTAATAAGTCCTCGAGAGATTTCATTCAGTGCTATGGATTAAAAAGATAAGAAACTCAAAATAATGGAAAAACATCATCAATCTAATAGTTCAAGATTAATTAAGAATACAGCTTTCATGTATGTAAGAATGCTATTCTTGATGATTATATCGCTATATACATCCAGAGTCATACTTCAACAGTTAGGAGTTGATGATTATGGAATATATAATCTAATAGGAAGTATTGTGGCGATGTTTGTATCTTTGAAAACAATTTTTGCCGGATCTACTCAACGTTTCTTAAATTATGAGATGGGATGTGGACATATTGAAAATTTGCAAATTGTTTTCAATACTGGATTTATAATTAATTTATTTATTGGCATCGTTTTTGTCGTTTTGGCGGAATGTGTAGGATTATGGTTCGTTGAATATAAAATCAATGTAGATGTTTCGCGTCTTGTCGCTGTCCACTGGGTGTTGCAGTTTTCGATACTTACTACTTTTATCACTATTCTTTGTATTCCTTTTGAAGCTTGTATAATTGCACATGAACGTATGGATTTCTATGCATATCTTTCAATTTTCGAAGGTTTGGCTAAACTTGGAATCTGTTACATGTTGTCCATTTGGGATACAGACAAACTTATTCTTTATGGTTTCTTGATGATGGTGATTTCAATCGGAGTATTGCTGACAGATATAATTTTTTGTCGGAAACACTTTGGGGAATGTTACATAACAAAGAATTTCAATAGAGATTATTTCGTTCGTATGTCAAAATTCGCTGGTTGGGCTTTTTTAGGAAACACTTCTAATGCTGTGTCTAATAATGGACTAAATATGGTACTTAACGTATTTGGAGGTCCTGTTGTAAATGCGGCTCGTGGTATAACTCAACATGTTGTTGGAGCACTAAATCAACTCACTGGTAATATTACAATAGTAGTTAAACCATTTGTAGTTAAGACATATGCAGGAGGTGATGTTAATAAAGCAATAAACTTTTCATTCTTTTCATCAAAGATTTATTTCATGATTCAAATGATATTGGTTATTGCCATAACATTTCTAACGGAGCGAATATTAACTTTTTGGTTGGGTAATGTGCCCGAATATACAACTGTTTTCCTTGTGTTGATTATGTTGCAATCTCAAGTAAGGTCACTTCATATGCCTATTGACATGTTGTTTTCGGGTAAAGGAGATATAAAGTATTATCAGATATCTGAAGGTATAATATTGTTTCTGCCAGTACCAATGTCATATGTATTACTCAAATTAGGTCTCCCTTATTATACCGCAATACTATCATTAATAGTAACGGAATTAATCCATATTTTTACTATAACACTAATTTGTAAAAAAGTGTGTGGACTTCCATTAGGACAATATTATCGTCATGTGATTCTGCCATGTGCAATGTGCTTTTTTGCTTATGGCGTTTTCTATTGGATTAATACTTTACTTGAGGACAATATTATGTTGACAATAGCTAATGTATGCATTGCTATGTTTTCAACAGCGGTCTTTATGTTTATTATAGGGTTTTCAAATACAGAAAAAGCATTGTTATTATCATTAATTAATAAAAAAAAATATGGCAAATTTAAATGATGTCAAGTTTGTAGAACTGCCCAAATTCAGTGATCCTCGTGGTAATCTGTCATTTGCTGAGCAGAATAATCAAATTCCCTTCGAGATTAAACGGACATATTGGATTTATGATGTCCCTGGTGGTGAGAATAGAGGAGGTCACGCTTACATAAATACAGATGAGTTCATTATTGCCATTTCAGGTGGTTTTGATGTTACTGTTGATGATGGAAAGGAGAAAAAGACATTCACACTTAATAGGTCTTACTACGGTCTTTTTATTCCAAAGGGACTTTGGCGCGAGATGGAAAATTTTTCCACTAACTCCTTGGCTTTAGAATTTGCGTCAACTGAATATAATAGAGAAGATTATGTTCGCAATTACGAGGATTTTTTTAGATTAAAGCAGAATGGCGAAATTTAATGTATTTGATTGTACAATGGTGGAGTTAGATCGCCATCATAGTGATCGTAAGGGCAACCTTACAGTGGTAGAGAATGGCATTACTTTACCCTTTGACGTTAAACGTGTTTACTATCTTTATGATGTTCCTGGTGGCGAGAATAGAGGTGCTCATGCTCATCGTAATCTAAGTCAGTTAATTATTGCCGCATCAGGATCTTTCACAGTAACCCTTAATGACGGTAAGTGCAAACGCTCTTTTTTCCTTAATCGCCCTTATCAGGGTCTTTATATAAAGCCAGGATTATGGCGTGATATTGAGGATTTTTCATCTGGAGCAGTATGTATGGTACTCGCCTCGGATATATACAAAAAAGACGATTATATTCGTGATTATGATGAATTTATGAAATTTAGAAATAATGACTGACAGATGAATTTGAATAGTAAAACGACTCGTGAGTCAGGTATTGAATTATTACGCATTATAGCTGCATCAGGTATTGTATTTAGTCACTTTTTAAATGATGGTGACATTGGCAATTTACAAGGTTCTTCTTTTGTAGTGTATGACGCGTTAAGAACTCCTGTGGCTTGTGCAGTGAATGTTTTCTTGGTTATTATGGGGTACTTTTCTTGCTTGTCTTCTAAACGTACTTTAGGAAAACCTATAAGCCTGATTATTCAGATGAGTTTTTATGGAATTGTATTATATTCTATATTAACATTGTTGGGTTATCATACTTGGTCAATAAAAGATTTTGTTTGGAGCGCTGTTCCTTATAGTTGGTTTGTTACACTTTATTTGGTGATGTTTTTTATATCACCATATATTAACTTGATCATTTCAAATTTATCAAGAAGAGAGTGGAAATGGTTCTTGGGCTTCTTTATAACATTTTATTCTATTTGGCCTATGGTTTTAGGTATAATAGAGTCAGTAAATAAATATTATGAAGCATGGAGCACCATAGGACGTTGTGGTGATTTTGCAGGGTATCATATTATTACTTTTATCCTTATGTATTGTGTTGGTTCATGCATTCGCCTAAATAAAATCGATGAAAAAATGTCTTTAAGACATGCTTTTTATGGGTTAATTGCTATGATACTTATCGATTTTTGCCTAAGGTTAATTCCAATAAACTCAACCCCATGGCATATTGCAAGATGGTATAGTAATATATTTGTAATAGGGATGACTTTTTATTCATTTATTCTATTTAAGAAATTACGAATCAAATCAAGCATAATAAATACGTTTGCAACTTGTGCTTTTACTATCTATCTGATTCATACCAAATTGTTTATCGTTGTTGATACAGTTTCAGTCATAAGACAATGGATACCAGTATCACTGGCAACAATACTATGCTTTATAATTGTTGTTTGTGTTATTTCCTTTATTTTATATAAAGTTTATTCTTTATTATTTGGAAGAGCAATTTCAAATTTGGACAAATATAAAATTCCCTATTTCGATAAATAGTTCTTCATACATTCAATTTGCCTCATATGAATAGTAAATCATTTAACTTATATATCATCTGTCTGATAATATTAATCCTTGATGGAGCACATTCTTTGTTTTCTTTAGTCTTCTTGCCAGGGTTTAGATCACTTCTTGGTATGATGACAATGCTCTTTTTTGTGATTATTTATCCTCATAAAAAGAAGTTGGTTTTTTCATCCTTTGTCATATATCTTATTTTGGTTTTGGGCGTAATTATTTCCCAAAGAGGCAATGTTATTATATCATTTCTATCTCGACTTCCAATATTGACATTATTATTGATTCGACGACAAGATTTGAGAATTGTAGCCCAGTCTATTGATAAATTCTTTTTTGTAATTATTTCAATAAGTTGTGCTTTGTATATTTATACAAATCTGTTAGGTTTATCCTTGCCTTATGAAAGAATAAGTTACAATCAATATGATATGAACAATTATTTCTATATATACACTAATTGTTTCAGGTATGGAGTCAGGTTTACGGGATGTACTGTTGAGCCTGGATATTTTGCAGTTTTATGTATATGTCTTTTGGCTCTTAATAAGTTCAGGTTCACAAAGAAGAGTTCCTTTGTATATGCTATAGCAATATTATTTACCTTGTCGTTAGAGGGCTATGTTTTGTTGGTTACAGGTACAATAATATCAACAATTTGCAGAGAAGGTCATATATCAAAGACAATAAAATATACCATCATAACAATAATAATCCTATCATTATGCATTGCAGTAGCTTTGACTTATAATAATGGTAATAATGTTGTAGGAGAATACATAATGGAACGATTGGTATTTGACAAAGATACAGGAATTGTGGGTAATAATAGGGAGAGTATCGCGGCCGAAATGATGGTAGATCCCGTATTTTATTCAGATAGAGTTTGGTTCGGTATTGGAGAGGAAAAATATCTCAAATTGGTTAATGGATTGGATATTTGTTCTTGGCGTTCGTTCGTTTTGATGTACGGAGCAGTTTATACAATCCTTCTTTGCATATTATCATATATTTGTTTAAGAAAAACGGTCATACGTAATACAATCACATTTTACATAATATTTTGGATGGATTTTGTCCCACATGGTGGACCATTTTATGAAGTGATGTATTTTCTAATGATAATATTCCTTCTTAATCTAAAAAGAGATGATTTGGCAATAAAGCGATATAGTTCTATTTATCGTATAAAATTGTCAAATAGAAGCATTCAAATTAAACATCCTACAAAAACAGGACGTTTTCCCGTATGAAATATTGTGAAAACAGAAAAGGATTAAAGTTTTGCAAAAACGTCATATGTATCATTAATTAGGGAGTGTCGTTAAATATTAAGATTTTTTACAACTATCTATTTCTCAATGTGATAGAAATTTTGTATCTTTGTAGATGATAAGAAAAACCCCCAATCACCCTCGAAAAGTGACAAATTGGGGGAATCACAAAAGTGAT
>JAXEKN010000011.1:0-2928 GCA_034101015.1 Prevotella sp. | reverse complement strand
GTCGAATGCCGATATTCTGTCGGTGGCGACCATAACCATGATGTCGTCGTTGATGTTATACACATCGCGCACCTTTCCGTGGTACACGCTCTTCTGTCCCTCAAAATTGAAGTCAGTTCTTGTTAATGCTTTCATTGTCTTGTATTTTTTGTTTTTCGTTCTTTTCGTATGCATTTACTATGCGGGTCACAAGTTTGTGTCTCACAATGTCTTTCTGTCCCAATTCCACTACACTTATTCCCTCGATGTCTCTAAGTATCTCAAGCGCCTCCTTTAGTCCGCTCTTGGTATGGCTTGGCAAGTCAATCTGGGTCATGTCGCCGGTGATGATCATCTTTGAGTTCCATCCCATTCTTGTTAGGAACATCCTGAGTTGGGCGCAAGTGGTGTTCTGTGCCTCGTCGAGTATTACGATGGCGTCGCTGAGTGTTCGTCCTCGCATAAATGCCAATGGAGCGATCTGTATCACATGCTTCTCCATCATGTCCTGCAGTTTAGCAGCAGGGAGCATATCCTCCAGGGCGTCGTATAGCGGTTGTAGATAAGGGTCAATCTTGTCCTTCATGTCACCCGGCAGGAATCCCAGTTTCTCTCCCGCTTCAACGGCAGGACGACTGAGTATGATTTTCTTTATCGTCTTGTCCTTGAGTGCTTTCACTGCAAGTGCTATGCTCAGATAAGTTTTACCCGTTCCAGCGGGCCCCACGGCAAACACCATGTCACTGCGGTTGAAAGCGTCAACGAGTTGCTGTTGCTTTTCGCTGCGCGGTTTCACCGGTTTGCCAGCCATAGTATATACCACCACCCCCTCGGGCATTTCGTTGGTGGTTTTCTTGCCCTTCACAATTTCCAGTATGTCCTCTTCACCAATACGGTTGAACTTGAGCACATGCCTTCTCATAGTCTCAATGTTTTCCTCGAAGGCGCACATCTGCTCCTCGTCGCCTAAAACGCGTATTACATTGTCGCGCGCCACAATCCTGAGTTTAGGAAACAGAGCCCTTATCATCTGCAGATGATTGTTGCCAGTTCCGTATAGGATTACCGGGTCGATATCTTCGAGTACAATATGTTTCTCAATCAATGTTTCAGCCTTTTTTATATTATAATTTTCTAATTTTGCTGCAAAATTACATCAAATCAACCATACTACAAAATTTTTCAGCTTATTTTTGTTGTTTTATTCAGAAAAAGAAGTACCTTTGCAGAAAAATACGAGAAAAATGAAGATTACAAAGAATAGATATCTGCAGGTATTTGCCGCAACGGTGGCATTTCTTGCACTTGTGAGATTAGTGTTTCCAGGTGTTGCTCGTCCTGTGTCATCAGTGGAAGAGAAGCCCGACAGTATTTCCTGTGCAGCCGATAAAAAGGATACATCTACTGCTGATGAATTAGCTTCATCTGCAGCCTCAAAAGTACTGGTATCCTCAAAATGGTATAAAGCCGACGGCACCCTTTTGAAAAACAGGATATACAGTGTTCCTACATTTAAGACCACCTTCCCCGACAGTAACAGTGTTCAGATGGCGGCAGCGTCCAAATATGGAGTAAAACCCGTTAAAGACCGCAAGGATGCTGAGTCGCGCAAGAAGGAACTTGTATATATTGGTGCCAATCCCTATTTTCATGTTGACAAGCTCAACAACAGCATCCCATATCTGGTGCCTCGTGCCTCGGTATTGCTTCAGGATATAGGCAGGGCTTTCTTCGATTCTCTCACCATCAAGGGTATTCCTCTGCACAAGATAATCGTCACAAGTGTGTTGCGCACTAAGGATGACGTTCAGAAGTTGCGCAACCGCAACCAGAATGCCACCGAGAACAGTTGTCATCTCTATGGCACCACATTCGACCTTTGCTATAACCGTTATATAACAGTGGAGGACCCCGAAGGTCCCGCTCGTCGTGCCGTTCGCAACGACACATTGAAATGGGTACTCTCCGAAGTCCTCCGCGACTTTCGTCAGCAAAAACGCTGTTATATTAAATATGAGGTGAAGCAAGGTTGCTTCCACATGACGGTCAACTGACCATCCACATGACAGTCAAAACTGACGTGATTATTCCTCGTCAGCAATTTCGAGCCCCTCTGCATCCTCGTCAAGCCCCTCGCTGAGGTTGAACGTAGTGCGGTAGTTATCCTCGTTCAGATCGTCATCGTCAAAGTCTGTGGGTTCGTTTATCTCTATGTCATCCTCATCCGGACGGTTGAATGTGTCTTCTGGAATCTCGTCCTCATCATGCGTTGGGAACTGCATGCGAAGCTTCTCCTGCTGTGGTTTCACCTTTACGAAGATAGCCTCTGTCCATGTACCCTTAGGCACTTCAAGCACCTCATATCCGTCGTTGACCTTCTTGTCGTACATACCGCCCGGTTTGTGCAGTCGGTTGGTGGGTAGGGTAGTGGTGGAGATGTCAAATCCGCTCTCGATAATGTCTCTGATGCTCTGCGACAGCGAGTCCCAACCGCCTCCAAAGTTGCGTCCAAGTACTTCGCACAGTTTGGCAGCCGAGATATGTGTGATGTTCTCATAGCTTAGGTCGGACACCCTCGCAATAGGACGTTTCTTTATTGCCCACACAATCTTGTTCTTCTCGTCAAATGCGATAATGGTTATCTTGTATCCCATCTTCTCGTATTTGCTCTTGAGCAAGGCAGCATCGTCCTTCAATTCTTCCAGCAGGAATGCCGTTTTGATTATTTCCACATATTTCCTGATGTTTTCTTTTGCTTCGGTATCCTTTTCAATACCATCCAACATACGGAAAATGTCATTTTCCTGGATATCCCACACATTACTCTTCGTGAGTGTCTTCAAGCTGATAGCTTTTTTGTTGTTTTCTTGTTTCATGTATTTATTATATTTTTTCTTGTTTCCGTTGAATTTGGGTGCAAATGTAAGTACTTTATTTTATTTAACCAAG
>JAXEKN010000083.1:0-29079 GCA_034101015.1 Prevotella sp. | reverse complement strand
GCTCCCGTTGGTCGCTGGGAGTTAAGCCATTAGTTTGGAGCATTGGATATAAGCGCAACAACATTTGGCTTAACTCCTTAACTCCTTAACTCCTTAACTCCTTAACTACCAACTATTATCCTTACTTGCGAAAGTTGAGTTTGTAATATTACACCGCTCCCGAGGTGGAGGTTGCCCACGGCTTTTGCGACTTCTTCATGCTGCCCAACCTCACCCACTATCAGGCCAAGCACAGCTACATCTTATAGCTGAAATACATGGCGAAAAAAGACTATACCGAGGAAGCCGCCGAAGAGCAATGGCAGAAGGCAGTGGCGCAAATCAACGGTTATGCTGCAGCCCCACGCGTGGAGGCATTGTTTTTTGTTGTACAACCATTGGGGCGAGGTTTGGCAACAACCACAAATACGTTTGTCAGTTCCCATAGTTTCGTTTGCTAACTACCAAAAGTTCGTTTGTCAGCTCATTGAACACCACGAAGGCAGCCATTGGGATATCCCAACCATAGGCATTCAGATTCCACATCAACACCCTATACAGTCATTACAAGGATGCTCTGTTCAGTTGTCAAAAGGATGCTCTATCCAGAAGTAACGACAAGTGTCATTGTAGTTTTCATGCTTTCGGCACTCTGCATTCTTTGTGTTAATATACATAGGATTAGCTGAATAGTTACTCAGGTGTAATAAAATGTTTCAGGATGGTGGAAATGTCATTCCGCTGTATGTCCGCTATTTCTGGTTTGGGTAGCGGAGGAAGAGCGGAGGAAGAGCGGAGGAAGAGCGAAGGAAGACAAGGACGAAAATGATAATTCCGATGGCAACACTCCCGTTTGCCATACATTGAAATATCTGTATGACGGTACGGACAAGGCAAAGAGAATTGATGCCTTTATGAGAGGTTTATCAGCTAAAGAATGGATAGCTCAAGGCATTGACGTTGATTCGTTTCAACTGTTTTTCAATGGCAAGCCACATCAGTGCGGCATTCAGTGGACAGGTTCTTCCGCAGTGCTTCAGCAGATACTTACATTGCTGTGCGGCAAGAAGTTCATAGAGCTGCCAAAGGGAGCCAGTGTGACCTCAATAATGAAGACACAATTTGGCAAGAAAAAGGACAGCCATTCGGGCAGAATCGATGAGGCGACAAAGAATATGATAGAGACGTGTATAAGATTGCTTGACCCACGGGTGCCTCTCGAAAGAGCCGCCCCCCAGCGCGACAACGACCCTTTCATCGACGAAGACGACGAGGCTGTGTATGACGAAAGGATATTGCATATGGAAGGATTGAGGTCGGGCAAGCATACGTGAGTTTGACAAGATTGAGTTCTATTGGAGCCTTCGACGTGATAAAAATTTCCCCAACTTGGGGAAAAATTTAAGCCTCTTCATTTAATCGCTATTAATGTTTGAAATGATGTTTTGTATTTGTAAACTTTGGACTAAAAAAATATTTTTTGCTACTTTTTAGCGTGTAATGCAATATTTTGAAGATTTTTTAGTATCTTTGCGCCCAAAATACTATCGAATAGCCCAACAGCCTTCGGTTGAACTCAAAGAATTGATTGTTGATAATACAAAGAACGATGAAGTATGATTAAATTGATAATTGAGAATACAGACCGTTTCATGAATGCAGTGCCAAAAGCAAAACGGAAAAAGTATGGTCAGTTCTTTACGAACGTGACTACGGCTCTGTATATGGCTTCTCTCTTCGATTTTGACACTACAAAACCTCAAATGAGTTTGCTGGATGCTGGAGCAGGAACTGGAATACTGTCGGCAGCCGTTGTACAAAGGCTTGTTGAAGTTGGCTATAAAGGTCATATCCATATCACTTGCTATGAGACTGACAGCCTCGTACTGCCTCTGTTGGAAGAAAACCTGACAATCATTAAGAGCAACGCAAATATTTCGTTTACTATAATCAATGAGAATTATATAACGTCGCAATCTTTTGGTGTGGATACATTTTTCAGAGAGGATGAGAGTCTATATGACTATGTGATAGGCAATCCCCCGTATTTGAAAATACCGAAAGATGCTGTAGAGGCAAAGTCGATGCCTGCTGTTTGCCATGGTGCGCCCAACCTTTATTTCTTGTTTTGGGCAATGGGTATATACAATTTGAAAACGAATCAGGAACTGGTATATATCGTGCCAAGGTCTTGGACTTCGGGGGCATACTTCAAAAAGTTTAGGGAATACCTATTTAATAATTGCGTAATTACAGACATACATTTGTTTGAAAGTCGGGACAAGGTGTTTGATGGGGAATCAGTCTTGCAGGAAACCATTATCGTAAAGGTAAAGAAAACACTGCAACAGCCTTCAACCATTCGCATAACAACATCCTCGACATCAGATTTCTCAGATGTGCGAAGTTTTGACACACCATACGATACTGTAGTTGGCAAGAACCAATATGTATATTTGGTTACGAATAAGGAAGATGCTGAGGTACTTCAAAAGATAAATCACTTTGACAAGACTCTTCCCGAAATTAACCTGAAGATGCAGACAGGTCTTATCGTGGATTTCAGAACTCGGGAGGTATTGCGAAATGAAATGGAAGAAGGGGCTTATCCTTTGTTGTACTCCCAACACATCAAAGGGGGTAGAGTAATTTGGCCACAAGGCAAAGACGGTGAAGTTATCAAAACTGAAAGAGAAAGTTATTTGCAGAAGAACAGTGATTTCCTGTTGGTGAAGCGTTTTACTTCCAAAGAAGAGGAACGCAGACTGCAATGTGGCATATTCCTAAAACAGAGATATTCGCAATTTGAATATATTAGTACTCAAAACAAGGTGAACTTCATAAAGTGTGATTCACCTTGTATCACATATGGTCTATATGTGTTGCTGAACTCCACACTATATGACTGCTATTATAGAATACTGAATGGATCAACTCAGGTCAATTCTACGGAAATCAATCAAATCCCCATTCCTGAAAGAGCAATAATTGAGGAAATGGGCAGAGAATTGATGCACAAGGAGTTGTCGGTTTTCAATTGTAATAAGATATTAAGCAAATGGATAAGTTAGAATTAGCAAGACAACTGTTAGAGCAGATAAAAATGCCTGCAAAGCAGCAAAGCACTCTTTGTTGCTTAACATTGTTGGCTATGGCGAAATTAAAGAAAGACACACCATGTTGTCAAGCAACGAATGATTGGATAAGGATTCACGATGTGATTGTTTTTATTGCAGATAATTATGGGGTGATTTATGCTGAAAATTCCAGAGAAACGTTTCGTAAACAGGCGATGCATCCATTTAGGACAGCTGCTCTCATTGAGGATAATGGTAAAGCCACCAATAGTCCAAATTATCGTTATCGCATCACGGGGGAGTTTTTAAGAGTTATTCAGGACATGGACGAAAGCGATGGATGTGTTGGGGAAGATAATGTTTCTTTAACACTATTCCTTTCAAAACATGATAGTCTATCCAATCTGTATGCTTCAAAAAAGAAAATGCTAAAGATGCCTGTCAAAATAAACAACCAAGACTTTACGTTTAGTCCAGGCAAGCATAACCAATTGCAGAAAGCTATCATTGAAGAGTTTGCTCCAAGATTTGCCCCCGGGTCTGAATGCTTGTATGTTGGTGACACCATCCAGAAGGATATGGTAAAAAACATAGAGAAGTTGTCCCAACTGGGATTTGAAATTACCTTGCATGATAAAATGCCTGATGTTGTTCTGTATCGAGAGGACAAACATTGGATATACTTCGTGGAGTCTGTAACGTCAGTTGGCCCAATGGATCCAAAACGTATTATTGAAATAGAATCAATGACAGGCAATGTGACAGCAGGCAAAATTTATGTTACAGCATTCCTTGACTTTGCCACATTTAAAAAATTCTCAGAGCAATTGGCTTGGGAAACAGAAGTCTGGATTGCCGATATGCCTGACCACATGATTCATCTTAATGGAGATAAATTTTTAGGACCACGTTGATTTGTATCATGCACGTCCTTCTGCTGTAAGTTCCTGCTGAATGATGTAATATTGTCTTCATGATAAGTGGATTGGAGATTTTGCAGTCAGTGATTGCAAAATGTCATCGTCAATCATATCCATAGATTTTCCACTCAGCGAGTGGAAAATCTATGGATATCACACCGTATTAAAAAAAGACTTGTCCTCTATTTTTTATCCCCCAACATCCCTCTGATTTGCTTATCGAAGTCAGAATCGATGTGTTGGGTCTTGTTAAAAATATCGTATTCACTTTCAGCCTTTTCCTTGGCTTGTGCAGCAGAAATACGTCCTTTGCCGGGAAGAATCTTATAGTCATTGAACGTAAGGAACTTATCGACACTTGCAGCAAATTGCTCCATATTGAAGGCGTTTTGCCACTCAATCTGGTTTTCAATGTAATCAAAATAGGATGATACGGCACGCTCCAACTGTCGGATTTCCTTTTCTTGCAGGTAGTTCTTGGCGACTGTCACATCCGACTTCAAGACACGTCCGCCGGGGGCATTCTTCCATGTGGTCAAACCCATGTGGTCCTTGGTG
Source organism: Prevotella sp. (assembly GCA_034101015.1). GTDB lineage: Bacteria > Bacteroidota > Bacteroidia > Bacteroidales > Bacteroidaceae > Prevotella. The sequence continues at coordinate 24,545 of JAXEKN010000083.1, read as the reverse complement.
TGGTCAGCCTTTGTATAGATGATTTCCGCTGCCGTCTGACCAGTGATGGCATAGTGGAAGCGGTTCTGTATCATGGCATAGAAGTCGCGCGTGGTGGGAGCGTTCTTGTCGTAGTCGATGCTGCACTCGGCATAGATGTCGGTAATCTGCTGCCAGATGCGTCGTTCGCTGGCACGGATAGAGCGAACCCTTTCCAACAATTCGCGGAAATAGTCCTTTCCGAAGACTGCCTTGCCCTGCTTCAGCCGCTCGTCATCCATCACGAAACCTTTCTTGATGTATTCATTCAGAATCTTTGTTGACCATTGACGGAAGCGAGTTGCCTTTAAGGATGACACCCGATAGCCTACGGCGATGATGGCATCAAGGCTGTAGAACTTTGTAGGGGTGGTTTGCGTCTTGCCTTCGATAGCTCCGTGTTCATTGGTTAGTTCCAAAATGGAACATACCACATTCTCGTCCAACTCACCTTCTTTGAAGATATTCCCCAAGTGCTTGGTAATAGCAGGACGTTGCACACCGAAAAGTTGCGCCATAGTCTTTTGTGTACACCAGATGGTCTCGTTCTGGATGACCACCTGCACCTTACCCTCTTCGTTGGGAAGGCTATATAATAGGAATTGTATTTCTTTACTCATTGTTCCCTGTATTTGCATTAAATCTTAATCCATCCAACTGTCGCATAAGTCATTCTCACATTGTATGGGCGCAAAGTTACTAAAAATAATCCAAATAGAAAGTTTTTCTGTATTAAAAAAGGTAAAGGAGGCGCATTTTGTTTCATTATGTCATCACAACATCACCATAGATTTCCTCCAACTCACGTATGCTTGCCCGACATAATTCCTTCTCTGTGTAATATCCTTTCTTTCTTGTTACTTAATGGCATATTGAAAAAATCGATGTCCCCTATAATGTCCCCTTTTGCATTGACATGCCGAACAGCACGTTTGGTGTAGTGAGAGGTCAGTAAACGTGAAAGTAGGAGATAAACGCATGTGATTGGCGTTTACCTCCTACTTTATTATGTGGATGTCAGGGATAGCTGCTTATTTCACAGTCTTGACTACCTTGCCGTCGGCATATCGTGTGATGATGAGTCCGCGTGCGTTTTTGCCCACCTTCTGTCCGCTGATGTTGTAGCGTCCTGCGGCAGAGGTGTTGTTGTCGGCATTGATTCCGTCGATGGCAGTGTCAATGTTTACGTTGAATGTGTATGTCTTGAATGTCTTCAGGTCTTCGCTGTATAGATTGGCCACCAATCTTGCAGGATTGCCGTTTTGTGCCTCGTCAAAATGTGTGAGAACAGCATAGTTGAGGTCATCGACGCAGTCGAAGTCGATGTCGTCCTCCGTGGGAGCCTCAGGCAGTGTGATGTCGTATTCTGTGCAGTCGGCCGTGAATCCTGTCACGGGAGTGTCGAAGATATACATTGCTGTTGGCACCGGCTCGTAGTTGAGAGTCATGTCATCGACGCAGAGGATGTCCGTGTCTTCACTGTCCTTCGAACCGCCTCCTGCCTCGTTGCAGGTGTTGCATGTGACGAGACATGTCATTGGCTCAGCCTCGTTGGCGGCGTATGTGGCATAGTCGAATGGTATGGTCACCTTTGTCCACTCGTCGGTTGCGGTGAGAGTCTTCTCGGCGATAGCTACCACGTTGTCATATTCGGTGCCGGCAGGTGCGGGGTCCTGATAGTATCCGTTGCCGAGCACTATGGCGCGGACGAGTGCAGGCTTGGTGTTGTCCTTGCCGTTTTTGAATTTATACCACAGTGTGATTGACGATGGTTTGCCCACCATCTTGTTGTGGAACGGGTCGCCATTGCCGTCGAGAGCTTCATCCTCCCAGTTGACATATACATTGTTGGCGGGGTCAGTGGCGGTGAATGCTCCCACGTTCATTCGTCCAGTGGTGATGGTGCCGTTGGCAGAGATACCATAGATTGATGATGATGATATTTTTGCCGATTTATTGCCTGTGGATCCTGTGGGCACGTCGTCGGAGATGGCTGCGCATGCCTTGCCGAATGCGGCGAATTTGCCAGTACCGCTCTTGATGGTGTGCCATCCGTTGGGCTCGTCGGCATCGGAAGCCTTGTGCCAGTTTTCGAAGTCACCGCCGTAGAGTGAAGTGGGTCGGCTTGTCAGAGCCACGTTGACTCCCACCATGGGTATCTTCAGGCTGACAAGGATGTCGCCGTCGATGATATATCCTTCGAGTGTGCTGGGCAATGATCCGAGAGTGGCGAATGCGCCTTCGAGGTTGATGTCCTGTGATGTGATGAGATAGACGATTCCGTCGGTGTCGAAGATGGCATCGATGTCGTTGATGTTGATGTTGCCCACGGGAATGTCTCCGAAGAAGAAGTCCTTGAGCTGGATGTCATATTTTCCCGATGCGTTTTTGGTGCATGAGATGGTGCATGGCTGATATGGGCTTGGTGTCCCGAATACAGTCACGGCCAGGTCGCATTTGTAGTCCTCAGCCATTGCGCTGAGCGACATAAGACTTGCGAAAGCCAAAGTAAATAATTTCTTCATAATCTATTATCCTTTCTTTATTAAAAAAATGTTGTTGTTGTCATTTCAGTTTGTATGTCACACCGATAGTGCCATAGATAGGGTAGAGGGTCTGCTCAATGGTTTTGAATGACGAATGGAATGCGCCGTTGAGCCCCCATGTGAGGTCGGCATATATACCGACGCGCTGTCCGATGCGGTAGTCCGCACCGACAAGCATTCCCACGTGGCATCGTCGCATGTCGTCGCTGAAGTCGTATGTGGGGCTGTCGTCTCCTTCGGGTCCCATGTCCACCTTGTCGCCGGTGGGGTCGCCTGTACGGAGGTATCCGTCATAGACATGTCCCTTGAAGTTGCGTGTTGCCACATACGAGACGTAGGGTCCGCACTTGATGAGCCATCGCCCTGTATGCAGTGTTGCCATGACCGGCACGGAGAGCATCCACAGGTTGCAGTCGGTGACGAGTCGTCCGGTGTACATACCTTCCAGTTCGTTGCCTGCCTGTACCATCTTCATGTGATAGTTTTTCACCGTGGCGTCGATTTTCATTCCTTTGTTTTCGAGTCTCACTCCCGCCATGAGACCCCATTTCCCCCACAGGTCCTTTTGTATGTCGAATCCGAGGGTGATGTTGGGCTGGAAGTCATAGCTGTTGAGCTTGCGTATGGTTGCCGGCATTCCCACGGGAGCCGTACCTCCTATGTTATATCCTATGCGGACGTCATAGTTGAGGCTGTCGGGCAGGCTAAATCCCCATGATGTGATAGCGGCGGCCACGAGTGCTGTGAGTATGATAATTCTTTTCATTGTATGTTGCATATAATTATTCTTCCATTTCCATGCATAGGATGTCCACGTCGTCGATATAAAGAGTGCTTCCCGGCGCACCTTCATAATAGGCGCCGTCGGTGCTTGATGTGAAGACCACTGTGAGGCTGTATCCCTGTCGTCTCAGGATGTCATAGTCGATATCCTTGAAGTATTCGAATTGTATTTCGAATGGTGTCCATGTATCCGTTTCCGGTATGTCCTCCATTTCCGCCATTGCGACGATGTTGGGATTTGTCTTTGAGTCCTCGCCGTAGAGCATCACCTCGTTGCCCTGTGCGTCGCGGTTGCGGTATAGTACAGCATATATGGCGGCGCGGTCCTTTATCTCTGGGTGTTCCTCAACCTTGTAGTTGACATATTTCCAGAACACGTCTCCGGCCTTGTATTTGTATAGTCCCGTCACCTTGTATGGCAGTCGGTGGAACGGTCTTCCCATACGTGTGGTATGGAGTGTGTTTTTGAGAGCCTCCGAGACGTCAAACTCGCCGATGAAGAAGTTACCGGCAGCCAGTGGGCGGCGCACCAGTGCCCCCCATGCTCCAGTGCTGCATGTGGTCAGTCTGACTCCTTTGTCGTGGAATCCCTCATCGACCACAGAGGGATAGTCCTCCACTTTTGCCTTGGTGTTGCTCAGTGCGAATCCCGCATTTGCATTAGCGAAGACCTCCATATCGACTGTGGTGTCGTCGCCCGTGGGGCATTGTTCATACCATCGGCAGTAGTTGGCTCCCGTATTGGGGTCGTTGTATATGAAGCCAGAGTTGTCGAACGAGTAGTGTGTGGGTATCTCCGGCAGTATGAAATATACGAGATAGTCCCTTGTCCACTGTCCGTCCTGTGATGTGACGGTGTATTTCACTGGTCCTTTTGAGAAGTCCTGAAGGCTTCCGCTTTCCGGTGATATGGTTGCTCCCTCTGTGATTTGGAATTTCGGGCATATTGAGTCGAGAGGTGCGTCAGGTCGTCTGATAAAGAATATGTTCTTGTCGGAATACATCACGTTTTTAGCGGTGTCTCCAATGTTGAAGAACATCTCCTGCCATTTGTCGCCTTCAAGGCTTACCCATGCCTTGGTGATGTCACATTCGGCATTGGGGGCTTCGTCCTTGAAGCAGGATGTGAGCGAGAGTGCCGCCAATCCGAACAAAAGAAGTTGTCTTATCCTCATCTTTTTTATTTTTTATACTGAAATTCAGCGGCAAAATTACAAAAAAACTTTCAATTTGTATTTGAAATGAGTGGTAAAATATATAAAATAAGGTAATATTAGACATTTTTTCCACCAAAAAGGAAGAAAATGAATATTGAAAGTGGCGGCAGACAAATGATTGTATTTTTGAAAACGTCCGCTTGTAGGGTCTTACCTTGTGTAAGACCGAATTCCCGGCAGGTTTCGCAACGAAAGGCTGCGCATAGGCGGTCTTACACGAGGTAAGACCCTACAGTAGGCGGATTTCCGACAGGTTTTTACTCCCGAAACTGGAATTGATTACTCAAGTATCACGGTCACTCCGCGGGCAGCCTGTGCACCCATGACGAGAGCCTGGGCGATGTCGGCAGTTTTGGATGGACCGCTGATGAATGTGCCGTAGCCGTAGTCGTTCATCTCGATGAGACGGTAGGCCTCGTGCATGTTATCCACGATCTTGGTGTGGTCGAGGATGATGACGAGATATTCGGAGATGAAGCATACGGCCTTCTCCTTCATGGTCTGGGGAATCCATATACAACCGTTCTCGGCCACTCCGAGTACGCCACGGATGACGCCCACGTCGGTGCCGTTGAGGTCCTTGGCCTCCTCCACGGTGTCGGGGTTGCGGTTGGCGATGGTTATCTCGGGCAGGTTGGACGAGATGACCTTTGCCTCGGGATAAGCGCGACGGATTATGTCGTTGAGGTCTTCTTCGGGCTTTGCCTGGATGACCTTGCCGCCAACGGTCTCGCTCATGCTGATAAACTGTTTGAGGCTGTCCTCGTATTTTGTTGCCTTGATGTCGTCGAGTGAGGGCATGTCATACGTCTCGCGTATGTTGCCTCTTATCTTTGATAATAATTCTTCTTTGTTCATAATCTTTCTTTTTTACACTTTTCCGTTTTTCCACATACTCTCGAATGACTGCTTGGCAAATTCGGGCAGTTCGCGACCCTTGCCCCAGGCGTTCAGGCCATTGTACTTGGCGAAGCGGGGGAGGGCATTGACGATGGGCGCAAACTTGAGCGCGGTGGAGTAGAGGGCGGGACGGTCGAAGATGAACTTCATGCCCTCGCTCATCATCTTCTTCATGCGGTTGGCCTTGCCGAGTTTCTCTAATTCCTGACGCCACAGATAGATCTGCTCGGAGAGGTTGACCTTGGCAGGGCACACATTGTCGCACGAGCAGCATAGCGAGCATGCGCTCACATTGTCGTGATAGGTGTAGCGGTCGCGCATCATGCCGAGGTTGATGCCGATAGGGCCGGGGATGAAATATGTATAGGAATATCCGCCCGAGCGACGATATACGGGACAGGTGTTCATGCACGAACCGCAACGGATGCACTTCAATGTCTGCCAGTGCTCCTTGGAGGCTATGATGTCGCTGCGTCCGTTATCCACGAGGATGATGTGCATCTCGGCACCCGGGCGCGCCTTGCGGAAATGCGAGGTGTAGGTGGTGGTGGGCTGACCCGTGGCACTGCGGCAGAGCAGGCGTTGGAAGACGGCAAGCGAGTCGTAGTCGGGGATGACCTTCTCCAAGCCGATGGCGGCAATGTGGAGCTTGGGCATGGAGGTTGACATGTCGGCATTGCCCTCGTTGGTGCATACGACGATGTCGCCAGTGGAAGCCACTCCGAAGTTGGCTCCCGTCATGCCGGCGTCGGCAGTGATAAACTCGTTGCGCAGGCTGAGGCGTGCCTGATAGGTGAGATAGGTGGGGTCGTAGTTGCCCGGTTCGCTGCCCAACTCCTTCTCGAAGAGTTGGCCCACCTCCTCCTGAGTGATATGGATGGCAGGCATCACGATATGGCTCGGTTTGGAGTGCATCAACTGGATGATGCGCTCGCCAAGGTCGGTCTCAACCACCTCGATACCATGCTGCTCGAGATAGGGATTCATCTCGCACTCCTCGGTGAGCATCGACTTGCTCTTAACCATCTTCTTGACGTCGTGCTTCTGAAGTATGTCGAGAACAATCTCGTTAAACTCGCGTGCGTTCTTCGCCCAATGCACGATTACCCCGTTGCGGGTGGCATTGTCGGCAAACATCTCGAGGTATTTGTCCATGTGGGTGATGGTGTGGCGCTTGATGAGGTCGGCCTTCTCGCGTAGCTGTTCCCATTCGTCAACACCCATCGCCATATTGTCTCTCTTGGCTCGCACCGACCAGAAGGTGGCGTCGTGCCATTTCGCCTTGTCGGCATTCTTGAGGAACGCCTCGGCGGCTTTGCTGTGTAATGTGCTCATAATCTTAAAGTCCTGCTGAAAGAATCTGTACTACGTGAATAAACTTGATGGGTTTGCCCGTGCGCTTGGCTATTCCCTGCATGTGCATGAGGCACGACGAGTCGGGACCGGTGATATATTCGGCTCCCGTGGCCATGTGACGCTCAATCTTGTCGGTGCCCATCTGAACCGACACGTCGGGTTCCTCGACGGAGAACATACCGCCAAAACCGCAGCACTCGTCCACTCGCTCGGGCTCCTTGACGGTGATGCCATCTACCATGGCGAGGAGGTCCTTAATCTTGGAGAACCGCGGTTCGTTGCGCTCGCTCGGGGATGACAATCCCAACTCGCGCACTCCGTGGCAGGAGTTGTGGACGCTCACCACATGCGGAAACTTGCCGGGGATAGTTGTCGGTTTGACAACATCGTGGATAAACTCTACGACATCCATTATCTTCTTGGATGTCATACATTCATGCTCGCCTTGAAGCAGTCGGGGGTAGTTGATCTTGACGAATGCCGCACAACTTGCCGACGGAGCGACGACATAGTCGAAGGGGGCGAAGAGGCTGTCGAGATGTTCGGCCTCGGATTTTGCCATTCGCTCGAATCCCGCATTGGCCATCGGTTGGCCGCAGCACGTCTGATTAAGCGGATATTCCACATCCACTCCCAGGTGCTTCAACAGTTTGTAGGTTGCCACGCCCACCTCAGGATATATGGCGTTGACGTAGCAAGGAATAAACAATCCAACTTTCATATCTTTAATTCTTTAATTTTTTAATTGACTTTGTCGAACTTCGTTTCTTTAATTTTTCAATTTTTTAATTCTTTAATTCTTTAATTGTGAAGCACATAGTGCTTCATCCCATGTCCTCCCCACGAATTGGTGCCGACATTGCGAAATCCCACCTTATAATATAGTGTCTCAGCGCGCGGGTTGCCCACATCGACGAGCAGTCCTGTGCGTGGCAGTCCCATCTTCCTGGCCTTGTCGATGGATGCACGTAGCAGCATGCTGGCGATACCCTGTCCCCGATAATTCTCATCGACAGCGAGCGAGTCGAGATATAGCTCTCCCGCTTCCGTCTCGTCGGGTATGCCGCTATGATCCATGTCCCACTCCTCCTTGGCAGTGTCGATGAAAGGTTGTCTGAGCCTGTGCAGGTGTCCGCCGTCGTAGCTGACGCATATCCCCGCCACGTTGTCGGGTTGGTCTTCGGGACATGCCACGATAGTGTTCAGATGACTGTATTGCGTGTCGTCTCTCTCCACCAGTCGTGTCATCACCCTGTGGAAGTCATCGATGTCATGGTGTGGTCCGCAAAAGTGCAGGCAGCACTCCTCTGTCATTGCCATGATGATGAGTCGGGCTATTCTCCCGGCCTCTTCTTTTTTTGCTGTTCTGATAGTGTATTCCATATTATTAATAAATTAGGGTGTTCGTTCTATTTGGCTGCGAAATTAGTCAAAAATGTCGATATGGCAAAGTATTTTTTCTTATCAATCATTAAACTTATTAAAATATCTTTCAAAAAATGCTTTATTTGGGAGAAAAAGCGTATCTTTGTCGCTTGAAATCTCAAAGAGTATATAAAATTAGTACATTATCAGAAAAGAAAAAGAAGAATTATGAATTACAATGATTTTCGTTATGATGCGGTGTCGCGCGACCGCCAGCTGGATATGTCAGTGGCATTTCCGGTATTGATGCGCAAGGTATATACATGGATGACCCTCGCCATGGTGCTCACTGGCCTGACAGCCTACGGAGTGGCTACGAGTCCCGGCATACTGAATGCCATTTATAGCAATTCGGCCATAATGTGGGGCTTGGTGATAGCAGAGTTTGCATTGGTGTTCGGCGTGAGTGCTGCCATCAACAAGTTGTCGCTTTCCACCGCCACGCTGATGTTTGTGGCATATAGCGTGATCAACGGTGCGCTTCTGTCGTCGATATTCGTGATCTACACGATGTCGTCCATAGCGAGCGTCTTCTTCATCACTGCCGCCACCTTTGGTGCCATGGCCTTGTATGGATATACCACCAAGACCGACCTCACCTCAGTGGGCAAGATTCTCTTTATGGCACTCATCGGTCTGGTCATTGCCACGATAGTCAATCTCTTCCTCGGCAGCAGTATGATGACGATGATAATTTCCTACATCGGTGTGTTGGTGTTTGTCGGTCTGACAGCCTATGACTCCCAAAAGATCAAGCAGATGCTTCTTCAGGCTCCCGATGCTGGCGAGACAAGCCAGAAGTTGGCCCTTCTCGGTGCGCTGACTCTCTATCTCGACTTTATCAACCTTTTTATCTATCTTCTCCGTATCTTTGGCGACAAGCGAGACTGATTAGTTAAAAAAATAATTTTTTATCCCCGAAGGATTAAACCTTTGACATATATATTCGTCCAAAAGTCAGATAATGATAATTTGGACGAATATTTTTTTATTTTTGTATGAAGAAAGCATTGATTACCATGGTCCTCTTGATTGTGGCCCTGACAGCGGGGGCACAACGGACTATCTCGGGCAAGGCGGTGGAGGCCGACTCAGGCGAACCGCTACCCTCTGCCACAGTGAAACTGATGAAGCGCGACAGTACGCTTGTGAAAGGTGTTGTCACGGACATCAACGGCAACTTCCGCGTGAACGCACCGTCTGACGGCAAGTACATCCTCAGACTGTCGTGTGTGGGATTCAAGAACTATGTCAAGGACATCACCGTATCGGGCAAGGACGTGTCTTTGGGCAAAGTGCAGATGAAGTCGGACGCCATCATGCTTCAAGGCGCCGTGGTCACTGCCAATGCCGCCAAGGTGGTACTCAAGGAGGATACTTTCGTGTATAATGCCGCCGCCTATCGTGTGCCTGAAGGCTCCGTTGTCGAGGAGTTGGTGAAGCGTCTCCCCGGCGCCAAGGTTGACGACGACGGCAAGATTACCATCAATGGCAAGGAAGTCAAGAAGATACTTGTCGATGGCAAGGAATTTATGACAGGAGATACTAAGACCGCTATGAAAAACCTGCCCACCTCAGTCATCGAGAAGGTGAAGGCATACGACGAGAAAAGCGACCTCGCACGTGTGTCGGGCATCGATGACGGCGAGGAGCAAACAGTGCTCGACTTCGGCATCAAGAGAGGCATGAACAAGGGTATGTTCTCAAATATTGATGCCGGAGCCGGTACTGAAAAACGATATGCCGTGAGAGGCATGGGAGCCGGATTTACCGACAAGATGAGAATCATGGGATTCTTCAATGCCAACAACACCAATGACATGGGATTTCCCGGCGGTGGTGGCGGCGGACGCTTTGGCGGCGCACGCAACGGACTCAACGCCAACAAGATGGTTGGCATCAACCTCAACTATGAGGAGAAGGACAAGCTGAAGATCAACACCAATGTCAGATGGAACCACAGCGACGGCGATGTGGCCTCGCGCTCATCATCCGAGAACTTCGTGAGTCAGAAGGGTTCATTCTCCAACTCGCTCAGCAACAGTTATACACGCGGCGACTCTTGGAATGCCAACATGCGCTTGGAGTGGCAGCCCGACACTATGACCAACATTCTCTTCCGTCCCAACTTCTCATATTCAAAGAATGACGGACGCACCATGTCGCAGTCGGCAACATTCAGCTATGACCCATATCTATATACCGACGACCCTCTGTCGGATACGGGCCTTGGCATACTCGAAGCCGCCGACTCCGTGATGGTCAACCACAGCCTGCGCAACGGCATCACCTATTCCGACTCAAAGAACTACAGCGCCATGCTGCAAGTCAACCGCAAGCTCAGCACAACGGGACGCAACATCACCCTGCGCTTCAACATCAACCAGAAGGACTCGGAAAACAAGAGCCTATCGCTCAATAACGTGCATCTCTACCAGATACAGAACGCTGCGGGACAGGACTCCACATACCAGACCAACCGCTGGAACCTCACCCCCTCGAAGACGTTCAGCTATCAGGCGCGCATCACATATAGCGAACCGCTATGGAAGGCCACATTCCTGCAGTTGAGCTATCAGTTCAGATACAACCGCACCAAGAGCGACCGCTCCACCTATGACTTCTCCGACCTCGGCGAGGACTTCTTCAACGGACTCACACCCGCATATCGCAGTTGGGACAGCTATTTCAACCGCCTGTCAAATCTCGGCAAGCCCCTTGAGAGCTATCTCGACGACGACCTCAGCCGCTATTCCGAGTATAAGAACTACATCCACGACATGGAGGTGCAGTTGAGAATCATCCGCAAGAAGTATAACTTCAACGTGGGCTTCAACGTGCAGCCCCAGAAGACCAACTTCATTCAGGACTATCAGGGTGTATATGTCGATACGTGCCGCACCGTGACCAACGTCACCCCGACCGCCGACTTCAGATGGAAGATATCCAAGGTGAGCCAGCTGCGCATCAACTATCGCGGTTCGACGTCACAGCCCAGCATGACCGATCTGCTCGACATCACCGACGACAGCGACCCGCTCAATATCTCCAAGGGTAATCCCGGATTGAAACCATCGTTCACCAACTCTTTCAGTCTCTTCTATAATAATTATATAGAGAAGATGCAGAGGGCAATAATGGTGCATGCCAACTTCTCCAACACGCGCAACTCCATCAGCCAGATGGTCACCTACGACCCCGTGACGGGAGGACGAACCTCAAGGCCTGAGAATATCAACGGCAACTGGAACGCATCGGGCGGATTCATGTTCAACACCGCCTTGGACACCCTCGGACGGTTCTATACCAACACCTCCACCGACCTCAACTACAGTCACCGCGTGAGCTATCTCAACCTCGACAACAAGGAGGTTGCCGACCGCAACACAGTCAACACCACAGGCATCCGTGAGACCCTCACCGCCGGTGTGCGCAACAGTTGGCTGGAGTTTGAACTTACCGGTACGCTCAACTATCAGCATACCCGCAATGAGATGCAACCCCAAAATAATATGGACACGTGGGACTTCTCCTATGGCTCGAATGTCAACGTCACCATGCCTTGGGGCATGACCCTCGCCACCAATATCGGCATGAACAGCCGAAGAGGCTATAGCGACGCCTCGATGAACACCAACGAGCTGGTTTGGAACGCCCAACTATCGCAGTCGTTCCTCAAGGGCAGTCCGCTCACCGTCTCCCTCCAGTGGTTTGACATCCTTCAGCAGCAGAGCACCATCAGCCGCTCAATCTCGGCTATGATGCGCAGCGACACGGAGTACAACAGCATCAACAGCTACGGTATGATCAAGGTTGTTTATCGCCTGAATGTCTTTGGTGGCAAGTCAGCCCGCGAGGAGATGCGCAAGAATGCTCCCCACGGACCTGGCGGTCCTGGTGGTCAGGGTATGGGACGCATGGGCAACCGTCCGCCTATGGGAGGAGGGTTCCGACCATTCTAAATCATCATCTTTGGGAAGATTAAGAAGTTAAGGAAGCTAAGGAAGTTATAGACACTTCCTTAGCTTCCTTAATATTAAAAATATCATTTCCTGTAAAAACCCTGCTGCCCATTCTTAAACTGCAACACGAGTGTGTCCGGAGTCAGCATGACGATGTCCGTGGTGTCAATACCCTTCTTGTTGACGAGCAAGAGATGACCGTTGTATATGCGCCACTCCTCATATCGCTTCTGCTGCGGATATTCCACAGGCGACATTTCGTCGCTGGTCTCCGCACGCTTAGGCATTCCCACGGGCATCACACTGCTCTGTCCCTTGATTTCGAAACCAAACTCCTTCGGCACGAGAAACTTCTGTCGCACACTGTCGGGCATGTCAGCCATCATACGGCGGCGCACCCTTGGCGGCAACTTGTCCATATCCCTGAACCGCGGCATGAACATATTGCACCATTTGCCCTTCAGCTGGTCGAGGTTGATGAGCTGCATCACTTCGTCGCTGTCCTTAGGGTTGATTGTCAGTGCCAGCCTGTCGCCAATCTTCGGATGTCCAAACACCTTGTTAGCCATACGCGCGTCGATAATCTCATAAGTCACTGGGTCGCCGCCGGAGTAGGGGAGGAACACCACCACCGAGTCCGAACATCCGTCGCATGCCAGTCCATAGAGCGTGGAGTCGCCTGGAGCGTTTTTCTTCAGCGAATAGGCCAGTGTGTCCGTCGCCGGTATTTTCTCTTCCTTCTGTCTGTCCTTGCCTCCTCCGCATGCCGTGGTAATGACTGTTGAGGCAATCAATGCTATTGAAAATAATCTAAATTTTTTCATATTAGTATAAATTTTGCGGCAAAGTTACTCTATTTTGACGTAATGACCAAAAAAAAAATGAAAAAAAATTTGGTGGATACTCATATTTTACATATCTTTGCAGCATATTTAGGGATTTAAAACATAGAAAGGTATGAAAAAGAAAATCCAGTTTAGTCTCGTCTATCGAGACATGTGGCAGTCCTCTGGCAAGTTTCAGCCACGTAAGGACCAATTGGAGCGCATCGCACCAGCCATCATCGACATGGGATGCTTTGCGCGAGTCGAAACCAACGGTGGAGCATTCGAACAGGTGAACCTGCTCGCCGGCGAGAACCCCAATGATGCCGTTCGCGCCTTTTGTAAGCCCTTCAACGAGGTGGGAATCAAGACCCACATGCTCGACCGCGGACTTAACGCACTGCGTATGTACCCCGTGCCCGATGATGTGCGTCAGCTGATGTATCGCGTGAAGCACGCACAGGGAGTTGATATCCCCCGCATCTTCTGTGGGCTGAACGACGTGCGCAACATCATCCCCAGCATCAAGTGGGCTGCCGAGGCCGGTATGACTCCCCAGGCCACCCTATGCATCACCACGTCGCCCATCCACACCGTGGATTATTACAGCGCCATCGCCGACAAACTCATCGAGGCGGGAGCTCCCGAGATATGCCTTAAGGACATGGCAGGCATCGGTCAGCCTGCAATGCTTGGCGCTCTGACCAAGAAGATCAAGACCAACCATCCCGATGTCATCATCCAGTATCACGGACATTCCGGTCCGGGTCTCTCCATGGCTTCCATACTTGAAGTGTGCAATAACGGTGCCGACATCATCGACACCGCCATAGAGCCGCTCAGCTGGGGCAAGGTTCATCCCGACATCATCTCCGTTCAGAGCATGCTGCGCAATGAGGGCTTCGAGGTGGCAGATATTAATATGAACGCATACATGCACGCGAGAAGCCTCACGCAGGAGTTTATCGACGACTGGTTGGGCTATTTCATCAACCCCGCCAACAAGCACATGTCGTCGCTGCTTCTTGGGTGCGGACTGCCTGGCGGCATGATGGGCTCGATGATGTCCGACCTCGGCGGCATCCACAGCATCATCAACAAGCTGCGCAAGGGCAAGGGCGAGGCAGAACTGTCCATCGACGACATGCTTGTGAAGCTCTTCGACGAGGTGGCATACGTATGGCCCCGTGTGGGCTATCCACCACTCGTCACCCCATTCTCGCAGTATGTCAAGAACATCGCGCTGATGAACCTCCTCACCATCGAGCAGGGCAAGGGACGCTTCGTCATGATGGACGACTCCATGTGGGGCATGATCCTCGGCAAGAGCGGCAAGGTGCCAGGCGACATCGACCCCGTGCTCATTGAACTGGCTGAGAAACAGAAGCGACAGTTTACCGACGAGGATCCGCACACCCTCATCCCCAACGCCCTCGACGACTTCCGCAAGGAGATGGCCGACAATGGATGGGACTGCGGCAAGGATGACGAGGAACTCTTCGAACTGGCCATGCACCCTGAACAGTATCGCAACTACAAGAGTGGACAGGCCAAGAAAAACTTCCTCGCTGACCTGCAGAAGGCCAAGGACGCGAAGCTCGGTGCACAACTCTCGCCCGAACAGCTCTCCGCCTTCAAGCATGCCAAGGCTGATGCCGTCATCGCTCCTGAAGCAGGCCATCTCTACTGGCAGATTCCGAGCGACGGCGAGTGTGCCCGCACCCTCGAACCCTTCATCGGCAAGGAATACAATGAGGGCGACATCCTCTGTCATATTCAGACCAAGTGGGGCGAAATCATGCCCGTTCCCGCCGCCCTCGGCGGCAAGATTGTCGAGATTGTCGGCAAGCAGGGCAAGGTGATTCGCCGTGGCGACACCATTGCATGGATTGAGAGGAAACAATAATGAAACCATACGTAAAAGACATATTCGACAAATACTATCCTGAAGACAACGAGCTGCGCCGCCTTCTCGTGCGCCATAGCAAGGACGTGGCCGACCGCGCCTTAAGGATAGTCGATGCACATCCCGAGCTCCACCTCGACCGCCAGTTGGTCGAGGATGGGGCTTGGCTTCACGACATCGGCATATATGCCACCGACGCCCCGGGCATCCACTGCCATGGCTCCCGCCCCTATCTCGACCACGGGCGGATAGGAGGCGAGATTATGCGGCGCGAGGGTTATCCCGACATAGCCCGGATATGTGAGCGCCATACCGGTACAGGGCTGCCCGGTCTCGAACCTGTTACAATGGAGGAAATCGTGGTGTGCTATGCCGACAAATTCTATTCCAAGTCACACCCCGAACGTGTGCGCACAGTGAGCCAAACTGCCGACAGTCTGGCGAAATTTGGACAAAAAGGTGTCGAAAAATTCTTGAAATGGGCAAAAATGCTGGAAACAGAGTGTTAAAAAACTGAAAGCTTAACGATATTAGCCGAATTATCAGTAATTTTGCACCCGTGAGAAAATTAACAACGATATTCATCCTGCTGTTCGCCTTCATCTTCGTGTTGGCGTCGGGTGACAACTTGCCCTCTCCCAAGGACAGGAAAAGGAATGCCATGCCAGCACCTTTGGGCGACTCCCTCAGCATTGGACACAATGAAGGACCCGACACGACAAAGATGGACTCGCTGCAGCTCGCCATATACAAGTACAACAAGGCCATCGACGACTCCATCCGCCTTGACAGTATCAACCGCGGAAAGAAAAACGGCATCGACGCCCCCGTGCATTACGTCGCAAACGACTCGCTCATCTACGAGGCAGGGTCGGGTATGGCCCATCTCTATGGCGACGCCAATGTGAAATACGAGGATATGGACCTCAAGAGCGAGAAGATCTTCATGTGTCTCGACAGCAGTCTCGTACACGCCGAGGGCGGACAGGACTCCACCGGCAAGGCCTTCGGAACCCCCGTCTTCGTAATGGGTAAGGACACCTACGAGACCACCCGCATGTCATTCAACTTCAAGTCGAAGAAAGGACTCATCAGCGATGTCTATACCCAGCAGGAGGATGGCTATCTGACCTCAGAGCTATCAAAACGCAATAACGACGGCGAGCTCTTCCTCCAGCACGGCCGCTACACCACATGCGACGACCCACATCCAGACTTCTACATTGCCATGTCGCGCGCCAAGGTCACACCAGGCAAGAAGGCTGTCTTCGGACCCGCATATCTCGTGGTGGCCGACGTGCCGCTGCCCTTTGCGCTGCCCTACGGCTTCTTCCCCTTCACCAAGAGCTATTCCTCCGGACTCATCATGCCTACCTATGGCGATGAGACCGAACGCGGTTTCTATCTGCGCGACGGCGGCTACTACTTCGCCATCAGCGACAAGATGGATCTCAAGCTCCTCGGCGAAATCTACACCAAGGGCTCGTGGGGACTCTCAGCCGCATCCAATTACAAAAAGCGATACAAGTATAGCGGCTCATTCTTCGCCTCATACCAAAACACCATCAACGGCGAGAAAAACATGCCCGACTATATGAAGCAGACGTCATTCAAGATACAGTGGAGCCACCGTCAGGACGCCAAGGCCAACCCCTTTCGTACAATATCTGCATCGGTCAACTTCGCCACAAGCAGTTATGAGCGCAACAACCTCACGTCGATGTACAATCCCCAAAGCTACTCGCAGACCACGCGCACCTCGTCAGTGTCAATGAGCACCACATTCTCAAGCATCGGCATGTCGCTCAGCACCACGATGAACCTCAGCCAGAACATGCGCGACTCCACCATCTCCATGACCCTGCCCGACCTCAACGTGTCCATCAGCCGATTCTATCCCTTCAAACGCAAGAAGATGGCAGGCAAGGAACGATGGTACGAGAAGATATCAATGAGCTATACTGGACAGCTCTCCAACTCCATCAACACCAAGGAGGACAAGCTGATGCACTCTTCCCTGACTCGCGACTGGCGCAACGGTATTCAGCACAACATTCCCATCAGCGGAAATTTCACCCTATTCAACTATATCAACATCAATCCCTCGATCAACTTCACCGACCGCATGTACACCAACAAGATCATGCGTTCTTGGGACGACACCCGACAAACTGAGGTCACCGACACCATCGACGGATTCTATAATATCTACAACTGGAGCATGAGCCTCTCGGCATCCACCAAAATGTATGTATTCTACCAGCCATGGCGCAAACTCTTCGGCGAGAAGATACAGATGATACGCCATGTCATCACCCCGCAGGTCAGCTTCAACTATTCCCCAGACTTCAGTACCAGCCATTATGGCTATTACGAGACCTACCAAAAGACCAATGCCGACGGTTCAGTGTCGCTCGTCGAGTATTCGCCATATTCCAACGGCCTCTATGGTGTGCCAGGCAAGGGCAAGACCCAGAGCCTCTCTGTGGATATCTCAAACAACATCGAAATGAAGATCAAGTCCGACGCCGACTCCACGGGAGTCAAGAAAATAAGTCTTATAGACGAACTCGGAGCGTCCATGTCATATAACTTTGCCACTGATATCCGGCCGCTCAGCGACCTCAGCACGCGCCTGCGTCTGAAGCTCACCAAGAGCTATACGTTCAATCTTAATGCCGTTTTCGCATCGTATGCATACGAACTCGACGAGAATGGCCGGCCATACGTCTCCAACCACAAGACCCTCTGGGGCATGGGCAAGTTCGGACGTTTTCAGGGCATGTCGCAGAATATTTCCTACACGCTCGACAACACCAAGGTGACAAACTTCTTCAAGTGGCTCCGCGGAGAGAAGGTGGACAAGAAGGACGACAAAAACCGCCGACGCGGCTCTTCAGATGACTATGACGACGAGGAGGACGACGAGTTCAACCGCGAGACCAATGAGGACGACACCATGCAGAAGGGTCAGCGCGGCGCACGCAAGGAGAATGCAGGCAAGGCGGAGACAGATGATGACGGATACATGAAGTTCAGCATGCCCTGGTCGCTCAGTTTCGGATATGGTATCTCCATGCGCGAGAACACCGGAGGACAGTTTAACTACGACAAGATGCGCTATCCCTACAAGTTCTCGCAGACGCTCAACTGCTCAGGCAATGTCCGCCTGTCCGACGGATGGAACATCAGCTTCTCCTCGGGCTATGACTTCGAGAACAAGAAGATCTCAATGACCACCGCCTCGCTTGGTCGCGACCTCCACTGCTTCAATATGTCGTGCCAGTTGGTGCTCGCGCCCTATACCAGCTATAACTTCTCTTTCCGCTGCAATGCCGCCACGCTCACCGATGCCCTCAAGTATGACAAGCGAAGCAGCTACAGCAATGCCGTGCAGTGGTACTAGGTCATTCCTGCGGAATGAAATTAAAATATTGAAATATTGAAATATTGAAATATTAAAATATTGAAATATTAAAATATTAAAGTTCGTTGGCGCAGACAGTAATATTCAAAAACATAATTATATGGCAGAACTACCGGAATTAGTGAAGGACCTGGCGCTCATTCTCGTTGTGGCGGGAACGGTGACCTTATTGTTCAAGCGGCTCAAGCAGCCGCTCGTATTGGGATATATCGTCGCAGGTTTTATAGTCAGCCCTCAGATGCCCTACACCATGTCAGTAATCGACCGTGCCGACGTACAGACGTGGGCCGACATCGGTGTCATCTTCCTTCTCTTCTCCCTCGGTCTCGACTTCTCCTTTAAGAAAATACTCAAGATGGGTGCAGCCCCCGTGATAGCCTCGCTGACCATCATCTTCTGCATAATGTTGCTCGGTGTCACTGTGGGCCAGGCCTTCGGGTGGAGCCAGATGGACTGCATCTTCCTCGCAGGAATGCTGGCCATGAGTTCCACCACTATCATATATAAGGCCTTCGACGACATGGGCCTGCGCCAGCAGCATTTCGCCTCTTTGGTGATGAGTGTGCTTATTCTTGAGGATGTGCTCGCCATCGTGATGATGGTGATGCTTTCAGCTATCGCCACGGGCAGCAATCCCGACGGCGGCGAGATGATTGGCAGCGTGTTGCGCATCGGCTTTTTCCTAATCCTGTGGTTTGTCGTCGGCATATCGCTCGTGCCGGTCTTCCTGCGCAAGGTGCGCAGTCTAATATCCGACGAGACCCTTTTGGTCGTCTCCTTAGGTCTATGTTGCCTGATGGCAGTCATCTCAACCCAGGTGGGTTTCTCCAGTGCCTTTGGCGCGTTCGTCATGGGCAGCATCCTCGCCGAGACCGTCGAGGCGGAAAAGATTATCAAGGTTGTCGAGCCGGTGAAGAACCTCTTCGGTGCCGTTTTCTTCGTCTCCGTAGGCATGCTTGTCGAACCCTCCGTGCTTGTCGATTACGCACTGCCCATCGCCGCACTTGTCGTCACCATTCTCCTTGGTCAGAGCCTGTTTGGCTCCTTCGGGTATCTTCTCAGCGGCCAGACCCTCAAGACAGCCATGCGCTGCGGATTCTCAATGGCCCAGATAGGCGAGTTTGCCTTCATCATCGCCAGTCTCGGACTGTCGCTCGGCGTGATAGGCCATTTTCTCTATCCAGTCGTGGTGGCGGTGTCGGTCATCACCACCTTCCTCACCCCCTATATGATACGCGCCTCCGAACCCGCCTATCGTATGCTCGACCGCCATCTTCCCCCGCGCATCATCTCCATGCTCAATCATATCACGCTGTCGCACCCCTCCGGTCGCACTGCACCCAACAACTGGCGCAGCCTGCTCCGCCAGATGGTCGTCAACACCATCATCTACAGCATCCTCTCCATCACCGTAGTGGCCCTGATGCTCAACTTCTTCCTGCCATTCATCCGCCATCTCCTGCCAGGATGGCATTGGACCGCCAACTTCATCTGCGGTTCGCTGACCATACTGCTCATAGCCCCCTTCCTGCGCGCCATGGTGATGAAGAAAAACCATAGCGAGGAGTTCAAGTCGCTGTGGGCGGAGAGTCGCATCAACCATCTGCCCCTCATCTTCACCATCATCGTGAGGGTCGTCATAGCGAGCAGCTTCGTCTTTTACGTGTGCAATTATCTCAGCCGCTTCGCCAATGCCCTAATCATTGCCATCGCTGTGGCTGTGGTGCTGCTGATGATACTCTCGCGCAGCCTCAAGCACAGCAGCATCCGCTTAGAGCGAATGTTCGTGCAGAACCTACGCTCGCGCGACATCGACGCCCAGGTACGCGGACGCAAGCGTCCGCTCTATGAGGGGCATCTCCTCGACCGTAACGTTCACATGTCAGACATCGACATACCGATGGACTCCCGGTGGTCTGGACTCACGCTCCAGCAGTTGGAGTTGCGTCAGCGCTTTGGCGTACACGTCAGTAGCATACTGCGCGCCGACCGCCGCCTCAACATCCCAGATGGCTCGACCATAGTCTTCCCCGGCGACCGTTTGCAGGTCATCGGTGCCGACAGCCAGTTGGCCAAGATGGCGGAAACCGTGCGCCGCGAGGTATATGGCTCTGACCCCGACATCGAGCACAAGCAGATGCGCCTACGCCAAATGGTCATCTCCGGAGGCAGTAAGCTCATTGGCGTGACTCTCCGCGACAGTGGCATACGCAGCACGTATAACTGCATGGTGGTCGGACTGGAGGAAGGCAAGGAGAATCTGTCACCTGTCCATCCCGCCCGTCGCTTCCAGAAGGGCGACATTATCTGGGTTGTGGGCGAGGAGAATAACCTCAAGGACTTATTGGAGGGAAATTGAATTTAATGATACAATGAATATGAGAAAATCACTGCTAACAATTATGATTATGGTGGCGACTGCTGCTATAGCTCAAGAAAATCCGTTGTGGATGAGGTATCCGTCGATATCTCCAGATGGTACCCAAATCGCCTTCACGTACAAGGGCGATATATACTGCGTCAGTTCGCAGGGCGGCACTGCACGCCAGTTGACAAGCAATATGGCATACGACTATAAGCCGGTGTGGAGCCCCGACGGCTCGCGCATCGCCTTCGCCTCCAACCGCGAGGGCTCGATGGACATATATGTCATCGACGCCTGCGGAGGGGAGCCACGCCGCCTCACCACCAACAGTGCCGGCGAGACGCCCATAACATGGAGCGACGACACACATATCCTTTTCAAATCATCCGTCATGCCCTCTGCCGAGTCAATCATCTTCTCCGGAAGTTACTCGCAGGTATATGAGGTCGATATCGACGCTCATCGCCCCGTGATGTATTCCACTCTTCCTATGGAGGACATTAGCATTAATGGACGTGGCGACGTGCTCTATCATGACAACAAAGGCTATGAGGATCCATGGAGAAAGCACCACACTTCACCCATCGCCCGAGACATCTGGCTTAGACAAGGCAAGGACTATAAGCGTCTAACCACCTTCGAGGGCGAAGACCGTAACCCCGTGTGGACATCCGGCGGCACCGCCTATTACTATCTCAGCGAGAAGGATGGCACCTCGAATATATATTATAATATGGTAGAAGGAGGAGAGCCGCGACAGCTCACACGCTTTGCCGGTAATCCTGTGAGATTCCTCTCCGTGGCGCACTCCGGGAAGATATGTTTCGGATATGATGGCGAGATCTACACACTTACAGACGGTTCACAGCCGGTGAAGCTCAATGTATCCATCATCGCCGATAAGCAAGACCAGGACTTGCGCCGACAGATCAATAGTTTGGGAGCCAGTGAGATAGCCCTCTCACCCTCGGGCAAGGAGATCGCTTTTGTGATGCACGGCGACGTGTATGTCACATCCGTGGAATACCGCACAACCAAGCGCATCACAGACACTCCGCAGCAGGAGCGGGACATTGACTTCAGTCCCGACGGACGCAGCCTTGTATATGCCGCCGAGAGGGATGGAGTGTGGCAGATATATCAGACCTCACTGAAGAACAAGGATGACAAGTCTTTCACTTATGCCAACGAGTTTACTGAGGAGAGGCTCACCACAGGCAATGAGACATCACAGATGCCAAAGTACAGCCCTGACGGTAATTATGTGGCATACTTTGAGAACCGCGCCGACCTGAGAGTCATCAATCTTAAGTCGCATGAGGTCATCACCGTACTCGACGGCAGTAATAACTATTCCTATAGAGACGGAGACCTGTGGTTTGAGTGGAGTCCCGACAGCCGATGGCTTCTCTCCTGCTATCAGGGAGGCGGCGGATGGAACAGCAACGACGTGGCTATCGTGGATGCCGATGGCAAGCTGCCGCCATATAACCTCACCAATAGCGGATACTCCGAGGCAGGGGCAAGCTGGTCGCTCGACGGAAAGGCCATTCTCTTCGCCTCCGACCGCGCCGGCTATCGCAGTCATGGCTCATGGGGAGCGGAATATGATGCTTACCTGATGTTCCTTGACCTCGATGCCTACGAGCGCTTCAATATGTCAAAGGAAGAGGCGGAGATAGCCGACAAGAACGACAAGGAGAAACAGAAAGAAGAAGAGAAGAAGGCTAAAGAAGAGGATAAGAACAAGAAGAACGACGTGGTGAAGGTGGAGAAGGTCAAGCCAATCGCTATAGATACCCTCTACTGCCGCGACCGTATAGTGCGCCTCACCAACAATTCCTCCAACCTTCGTGATGCCATCCTCTCCAAAGACGGAACTAAGCTCTATTATGTCACATCCTTCGAGGCTGGAGCCGACCTATGGGTGAAAGACCTTAGAGAAGGTTCTAATCGCATTCTCTCCAAGGGCATAGGAGCCGGTGGAATGTTGATGGACAAGGAAGGAAAGAATGTTTTTGTCTGCGGCAACGGTATAAAGAAGGTGGACCTCAATTCCGGCACCATCAAGAACATCGACTTCGAAGCATGGTTTAACTACAAGCCTTATGAGGAACGCCAATATCTCTTCGATCATATTTGGCGACAAGTAAAGGACAAATTCTATGATGTTAATCTGCACGGAGTAGATTGGGAGGCAAAACGCCAGACCTACGAGCGTTTCTTGCCGTATATCAATAATAACTTCGACTTTGCCGAGATGCTCTCAGAGATGCTTGGCGAACTCAACGCCTCGCATACCGGATGCAGATATTATGCCTCAGGAGCATCCCTCCGCACGGCATCCCTCGGGCTCTTTTTCGACGAGACCTGGGAAGGCGACGGCTTGAAGGTAAAGGAAGTGATACGCCGCGGACCTTTCGACGTGAAGACCACAGGAGTGAAGGCCGGCGACATTATTGAGAGTATTGATGGAGTGAAGATTCTCGCACGTGCCGACTACAACTGCCTGCTCGACGGCAAGGCAGGACGCCAGGTGCGTATTGGCATCAAGGGACGACGTGACGAGGTGGTTGTCAAACCCATCTCCGCCGGAGAGACGGAAGAGCTGCTCTACAAACGATGGGTTGAGCGCAACAGACATTTCGTGGACAGCATCTCTGGCGGCCGTATCGCCTACGTCCATGTCAGGGCGATGGATAGCCATAGTTTCCGGAAGGTTTATGAGGAACTGCTCAGCGAGAGCAACCGCAATAGGGATGCAGTCATTGTCGATGAGCGTCATAACGGCGGAGGATGGTTGCATGATGACCTCTGCACCCTTCTCGCGGGTAAGGAATACCAGCAGTTTGTGCCTCGCGGACAATACATAGGACGCGACCCTTATAACAAGTGGACAAAGCCGTCGTGCGTGCTTATCTGTGAGGATGACTATAGCAACGGCCACGGATTCCCTTGGGTGTATAAGACACTCGGCATCGGTAAGCTCATCGGTGCTCCTGTTGCAGGCACGATGACTGCAGTATGGTGGGAGAGGCTCATGGACAGCTCCCTCGTCTTTGGCATACCGCAGGTGGGATGCCGCGGCATGGACGGCGTTTATGGTGAGAACAGTACCCTCTATCCCGACATCGAGGTGTATAACACTCCAGAGGACTATATCTCCGGCTACGACCGCCAGCTTGAACGTGCTGTGCGCGAGATGATGAAATAGTTTCTAAATTAATCTTAATTTCTCGCTAAATATTTGGTGATTTCGACAAAAAGCCTTACCTTTGCATTTGGAATGGACCCGTAGCTTAGCTGAATAGAGCGTCAGATTCCGGTTCTGAAGGTCATGGGTTTGAATCCCATCGGGTTCACATAAGGGTCTCTACCAATATCAGGTGACGTGTCTTACGTCACCTTTTTTTTTATTATTCGGTACGTTTGAATGCGCTTTTTATCTCCCTAAAATCCGCAACTATCATCCAATACACGATTAAGGGTAGATTTATGAGTCGTTAGTAGCAGCTTTCAGTAAAAAGCAACAGCACAACATCAATATGTAGCCACCATCCCCTTACCCCACAATGCGACTTGAGGCAATACGCAGATTAAAACCATAAGGAACGGACTTTATCCGAATCCAGTTTTGAAGGGTTTTGCATAAGCTCGGTTCTCTGTGTAGATATTCAGCACGTATTGCCTTGCAGTCAAGATCCACTTGGCAGGTACGGAGATGAATCTGAAGACAAAAGCCTTTATGCGACTCGTTTCCTTGAGCCCGAAAGCCTTGGTGTCAAGCTTGCTAATGATGGTCTTATAGAAATTGTG
>JAXEKN010000076.1:0-15628 GCA_034101015.1 Prevotella sp. | reverse complement strand
GGAGTTAAGGAGTTAAGCCAAATGTTGTTGCGCTTATATCCAATGCTCCAAACTAATGGCTTAACTCCCAGCGACCAACGGGAGCGATAACTCCTTAACTCCTTAACTTCCAAAAAGTTGAGCACATGCGAAACTAAAGTTTTTTAATTTTTTAATATCAGATGGAGAATGTCAATTCTCCATCTGAAACAGCG
This sequence comes from Prevotella sp., assembly GCA_034101015.1. Taxonomy (GTDB): domain Bacteria; phylum Bacteroidota; class Bacteroidia; order Bacteroidales; family Bacteroidaceae; genus Prevotella. The sequence continues at coordinate 15,434 of JAXEKN010000076.1, read as the reverse complement.
GGTCCTCGGAAGTCAGCATGATTGGCTTTTGTTCATAAAGCTTCAGCTGTTCCTCCGACACATATTTCTTATCGACAACAAGTCGGAACATATACTCCCTGAACCATCTGTCGGACATGATCATACATCCCTGCTGTCCCCACGATGCTCCCCAACTGTTTTCCACCTTCCATTTCTTGGCCTTGCCGTTGGCGTCGAGATCCACGGCAGTCAGTGTCATGGCATGTGTCGAACCGCTGTCGAAGGTCATGATTCTCTCTGCTTTGGTCATTGAGAATGTGGTGCCCATGAGCGACTCATAGTCGAAGTTTTCCGTGTCTCCGTAACCTCTCTGTCGGTCAAGCATCTTTCCCACGTCGTACGACGAGTACATCTTACGGCCGTCTTTGAGCGAGGCTATGGCAATCTGTTCGATGTCGTCCATCGGCAGGTTGAGATACTTCCAGTTGTGTCCGTCATAGGTATGTCTGTCGAGTTCCACCTCGTAAGTCTTGTAATAAGGCTTGCGTGGGTCGTTCATCACCATGATGAAGGTGCCGTTGATCTTTTCGCCCACGGTCTCCTTGAAAAATTCCATCGGTGTGTAGGTCTTGGATTCTCCAACAGTCTTACCGTCCTTGTCCTTATGTGCATAAGTAAACTGTTTTGGCGGCTGGCCGATGGTCAGTGCGAGCATACGATATACCTCACTGAGCATACTGGTCTTGACCTTCTCTATCTCTGCGCTTTTCTTCTTCTCAGCCACCATCTTCCTCAGTGCCAAACCGTCTTCCCTGAGTTTCGACGAGATGAGCCTTGCCATCTTGGACGTATTGTCGCTGGAATAGCTCTCGGGCATCACCTCCTTGGGCACGAGGCCATACTTGTCTGCTAAGTCAGCCACACCGCAGAAGGTGCCGCCATCATTGAGAGGGTGCCTGAAGAAGAACTGTACCTTGGGGTCGTCGATAGGCAACTTGCCAGTATCAACCACACCTTGCAGGAAGAGGTTGGCCTTCTCCAACTGGTCGTAGAAGAACAGGTATGCCTGACTATACTCCACCCTCAGCGAGTCCGTACGCTTGGCGAAGTTTGCCCTTAGCACATTCATGCCGCTAAACATCCAGCATCGGCCAGAACTTTTCTGGTCGGTAATCGACTGCTTGGGTGTCTCCACACTGAAGTGGGTGTCCAACTGGGCCGCATTCAGTCTGTTTTTCGCCAGGTTGTCTATACTGTTGGAAGCGATGGCGTTGGCGAGAGCGTTCTCAGCCGGTGTCATCTTCTGCTTACTCTCAATTTCTGAAATCATTTTCTGGGATATTCCCCCGTTCTGTGCATTGGCAGTGATTGTCATAGCCATTGCCACGGCAAAGCCGAAAAATTCTTTTCTCCTCATATATCTTTAACTTACTTAACTTCTTTAACTTCCTTAACTTCTTTAACTTCCCCAAAAAATCACAATACCCCCGCTCCAATGCTGAAGCGGGGGCATGCCTGTATCTATTCTGACAATACGCTATTAGAAGAACAAATAGCGGTTGTCAACAACTTCTGCCTTCATGTTAAGCTCGCGCATGAACATTCCCGCAGCCTGAAGAGCCTGCTGCTGAAGCTGTTTCTCCATAGCCTTGGCGTCGAACTTCTCGCCCTGACGCTTGGCCTTCTTCACCACCTGCACCATATATGCACCGGCATTACCCTTGATGACACGGGGGCAGAACTGACCCTGCTTCGTTGCTGCCACTACACCGCTGATGGCGGGTTCGCTGGCACCCAATGTAGAGATAAACGCCGGGGCGGCAAATGTCACCTGCTTGAGTTCTGTCACCTGTGCACCCTTGCCCTTTGCAGCGGCAATACTGTTCACACCGGCCAGTTTCTTGGAGAGCTCCTCAAACTTCTTGTCGCGGATCACTTCCTGCTTCAGCATGTCCTTCACGTCGGCAAGGTCGCGATAGCCCTTGGGATGAACGGCGGTAAGGGCGACAACCATCAGATGGTCGTTGTTGCCACACTCATACAGAGGTGACACCTCACCCTTCTTGGCCTCAAACACCCACTTCATGGCATCACGTGTGGCACGTACACCAGCCACGAAATGCTCGGAGTTGACCATGTTCTTGCGCTCCAATACCTTGAAGCCAAACTTTGCGGCATTCTTCTCAAGAGCCTCTATTGACTGGTTCTCGCTGACATACTGGCTGAACTTGTTGTATGCTGCGGAATATGTTGCCTTAGAGAAGTCGATTGTGTGCTTCACGATAGCTGCCACATACTTGTCGGTCATGGCCTTGCGGCTAACCACCTGGACAATCATGTTGCCCTGCTGGAACTCCACGTTCTTCACCTCACCGGCACCAAGGTTCACCACTGACTCGATGAATGACTTGCTCTCGGGATCAATGGTCTGCGCACTTTCATACATTGCGCCGGTCATCCATGTAGCCTTGCCCTCCTGGCCATATTTCTTGGCAATAGCCTCGAAGTCACCGCCTGCCTTAACTGCATTGTATATACTGTCGGCGGTCTTGCGGGCAGCCTCTACTGTGGCACCAGCTACCTGGATGGCGCGATACTCCACAGAGTCGGGCAATGTCACCTTCGACACGAGCTTGATGACATTCAAGGTGTTGTCCATTGCGGTCTCGAAGGGAGCGGAGGTCTGACCCACTGCCATTGAGTCAATCTTTGCCTTGATATCCATTGGGAAAGCCTTCGACGATACGGCGAGACCGGAATATGCTATCTGCGACTGCGCCTTGCGAACCACCTCGGCGGGATTGGCGCCTTCCTGCAATTTCTTCTGTGCGTCAACCATGGTGGCCATCAGAGCCTTGCGGTCGGCTGCGGAAGCAAGAACCTGAAAATCGACATACTTGATGTCGCGGCTCTCGACAAACTGCTCAAACATCGGCTTCTGCTCCTCATACTTGGCCTTGAGGTCGGCGTCGGTGACTGTCACCTTGTTGTCGTTAATAGTGGAATAAGCGATGGATGCCAACTGCACGTCGCTCTCCTCGTTCTGACCCTCGAAGGCCATCTTGGCCGATACGGGATTGCTCAGGAGACAGTGCGACAGAAGGCTCTGATACTTCTGGGTTAGAGTCTGCTGACGCAAGTTCTTCTCGATAAACTTCCAATAGTCGTAAATCTTCTTGTACTGTTCAGCCATCTGAGCGTTCTGGGGATTCTGCTGCATGGCCTTGTAGTCAGCGAGGAACTTGGTGAGCATTGATGCGTCGAAGCGTCCTGTCTGCTGATTGACAAAAGGCGACTGCATAAGCATCGGGTTGGTACCCTGCTTCATGATGTTCTGAAGTTCGGTGTCTGTGACGGTAAGGCCCAGTTCTTCACATTCCTTCTCAAGGATTGTGTTGGTGACGAAGGTGTTCCACACCTGATCCTTCACTTGATTGAGTTCATCCTCAGTGAGGTTGTCACGTCCTTGGGTCATCTTGATAACTTCCTGATACTCGTCAACGAGATTCTGGAACTCCTGTACGGAGATTTTCTTGCCTAACACTTCGCCTACTTGCTGGCGCTGCTCGTTGCCTGCTGCTTCGCAGGAACGGAATGCCTCTTCAGCGATGAAAGCGAAAAGGGCGAAACCTAAAATAGCGATTAGGAATCCGCCGTTCTTTCTGATTTTTCCAATTGCTGCCATTACTTTTTTATTGTTTTTTTATTTTATATTGTCTTTTAGCGCACAAAATTACAAAAATTATATCAAATATCCGCAGAAAAAGAGAAAAAATCTCTATTTCTTCACTACTTTTAACCTCACAAGCTCTATTTTGGTCATTGTTGACTTCACTATTTTGAATTCAAAGTCACCAATTCGCACTATTTCGTTCAATTTCGGAAACGACTGATACTCGTGAAGGATGAGCCCGCCCACGGTCATGTATTCGTCGCTTTCGGGCAACTCCAAGTCGAATTTTTCGTTTACTTTCTCTATCTCCAAACGCCCTGACAGAAGATAGTCGCCGTCCTCGGTCTGGCGTGCCACGTAGTTGCTCGTGTCATGCTCGTCCTCTATGTCGCCGAAGATTTCCTCCACGATGTCCTCAAGCGACACCAGTCCGCTGCAACCTCCAAACTCATCGACTACGACTCCGATGGACTTTTTCTGCTGCATGAAGATATGCATTAGTTTCTTGGCTGCCATGGTCTCGGGCACGTAGGGCAGTGTGCGTATGTTCTCCCTCCACTTCTCCGGGGCGCGAAACATCTCTGAGGAGTGTATGTAGCCTATGATATGGTCGATGTCGTCGCGATATACGATAATCTTTGAGAATCCACTCTCGATAAACTTGTTGCGCAGTTCATCCACGGTGCATTCGTCTATATCCACCGCTTCTATCTCCGTGCGCGGCACCATGCAGTCCCTGACCTTGGTGTCGGAGAAGTCGAGGGCATTATGGAATATCTTCACCTCGTCGGTGATATCTTCGTCGTCCTTGGCATTGTCTATGCTGCTCTGCACAAGATAGTCGAGATCGACCTTGGTGAAGCCTGCCCCTTCCTTCGACTTTTCCATCTTCACGCCCATAAGATAGAGCATAGTGCGTGAGAGGAAGGTGGCAAAGCGGGATATGGGATAGAGCACCACGTAGAACACCATGGCGGGCAGGGCAAAGAGCGAGAGCATCGTGTTGGGATTGCTCTTGCAGATGGTCTTGGGCAGGAACTCGCCCGTGAAGAGCACCACAATGGTGGAGAGGATGGTGTCGGCAGTCACTCGCTCGCCGTCGCCAAGCTGACTGAACAGTGTGGCGTCGAAAATCTTCGCAAAGAGGATACCGTAGATGACCAATGCGATGTTATTGCCCACAAGCATCGTCGAGACGAAGTTGTTGGGATGGCGGTAGAAGAAGCTGATGGCTCGCTGGCTCGGGCTGCCGCTTGTGTCCATCTCCGCCAACAGGCGGTTGCTCGACACGAAGGCTATCTCCATGCCTGAGAAGAATGCGGAGAACACCATTGATGCTATCAGGGCTATTACTGTGTCTGTCATTGCTGTACTGTCTTTTTATGTGGCGTCGCCTTCGGGCGCAGCTGTTTCACACTGTCTGCGGCTGTTGCCGGCTCTTCCTTCTTATCCATGTCGCCCCTGACAAACGAGCCCTTGGAGTTGCTCACCGTATAGTGGCGCATGTGCTCGTCACTGCGGAAATATGTGCCTTCCAAGGTGCGCTCGGGAGTGATGACCTGCGAGTAGAGGTTGCTGTATAGCTCATGTGTCTTGCCGTCCCAGAAGAGCTCCTCGCTCTGAAAACGCAGTCCGTTGACATTGCGCAGGCGGACACGTCCCCGCAGCTCCCATAGCTTGAGCTGGTCGTAATACCATGCAGTGTCGGCCTGTATATACCCCTCCACGTGGTATTTCTCGTCAAACTGTTCGAGAAAGACTCCGCAGATGAATGTCCATCGCGAGGGGTTCTTGATGGTGTTAACATCCCATCGCTCCGTGACGATGCGGTATTTCACCACTCCGGAGTCTGAGATAAGGGTGTTCACCCCGTAGCTTGTCATCATCGACACAGAGTCGCGGTCGTGTATCGCCGGGGCCACGTGTTCCTTCTCCTCTGAGCATGACGCCATGAGGAGAAACAAGCAGAAGAGCAGCACACTTCCCGCCTTCGCCACCTTATTATATATATATATAAGATTCAAACTTTAATTTTTTAATTCTTTAATTTTTTAATTTCGCGAAGCGACCTAGGCTTCGCGAATCGACCTACTCCACTTTCCATTTCATGAACCAGTTCTCCGTGAATGTCAGTCCGATGTTGATGCGGAATGTATTCTCAGTGATAAGATGCTTGGCGGATGCATGCACCCACTGCGCACTAATGTTAAACATGGAGCGGTTGTTCCATTTGTTGACGATGGGAATACCGAAACCGGCGCTTACACCTATCTCCTTGGGACCATCCATTCCGTTGACCTTCACGTAGGGAGTGTTGTATGACACACCCATACGGTAGTTCACACGCTTGAAGAAGCTGCGGACTGTGGGATTGGGTATCCACTGGGCACCGAGTGTCACCTTATGCCTGTCGCGGAGCACATCGCTCTTCATGATATACTTGCCCGTATTGGAGTCCATCTCCGGAAAGTCACACGACCCCCACTTCTGAAGGGTGTAGTCAAGACCCACTGTGAACGAGTTCTTGTAAGTCCATGCCATTCCGACACCGAATGTTGAGGGCAGATGAAGCCCGTCGGCCACACGCACCGTGTCGTAGGTGGTCACACTGGTCTGAGGGTTGGTGATGGTGGTGATCAGTTCCGGGTCACTGTTCAGACTGTGTCCGATACCGTAGGTCACGCCAAACGTGGTGACATTGTTCTTGTCCCACTTCTGTTCCCACTGCGCTCCGAGCGTAATCTTATAACTGTGGACATTGGCATTGTATGTCCTCTGCACGGTATTGACGTATGCGTCACTGTTGCTCACGGTGACATACTTGTCGTAAGAACCCCACAGGTAACCGATGTTGGCACCCAACGACAGACCCTTATACACGTTCCATCCGGCACCCACAAACGCCTCGTGGATACCGCCCGAACCCTGATGTGTCTCCGTTGACATTGATGTGGCCTGACCATTCTGGTCTGTTCCCACCACACGCTGGCTGCTGTAGTTATAGCCGATATTGGTGAAGGGCAACACGCCGAAGGACATACCTACCTTCGGGAAGAGGCGAAACGAACCGACCACATATTCAAAGTCGGCATTGTTGGCGTTCAGCCTCACGCCGTTTTCCTTAAAGTTTGTGACCTGTCCCGACAGACCTGCGTCAAAGATCATCGTCAACGAGTCGATCGACGAATAGGAGGCGGGGTTGAGGGTGTTCACCTGGTTGGAAAACCTCATGCCTATTCCCACGCCGCCCATACCGCGGTTAAATCCCTGCGACTGGTCGGACAAGACCCCAAGCCCATACTGGCTGTAGGGCGAGTTGGTGCCGCTCTGTGCAGATGCGGTCACCACCATTGCGCATATTAATGCGCTGATTATTGTCTTCTTCATTAATTTATATGTTCTTTCTAATATTCTTTTATCTCCTTTTATCTCCCCTTATCTCCTTTTATCTCCCCTTCAATTCATCAAAAGAATCTCCACCAATCCTCGCGGCACTAAGAATTCGTCTGCAAAGATGCGCATTTTTTCTGAAATGTGCAAATCAAGACGCACTCCTCCCGTTAAATAAACCAAAAGACGGGGATATTTTAATAAAAAATCACTTATATACCCCTCTATTTCACGTCTCACGCCGTTGACCACACCACTTCGGATGGCCGTTTCGGTCGTTGTGCCCATGTCGGGCAAGTCCCCGCGGCGGTCTATCAGCGGCAGCCGGTCGGTATATGCGTGAAGGGCCTGAAAGCGAAGTCGCGGACCGGGCGAGATGTTACCGCCAAGATACTCCCCGGCGGCTGTGACAAAGTCGTAGGTGATACACGTGCCTATGTCAATCACGAGCACATCCCTGCCACCGCCAAGCACGTATGCCCCGACGGCAGCCGCCAAGCGGTCGGCACCGAGGGTGCGGGGCGTAGCGTAACACACCTTCACCGGCACCGGGGTCTCGCCAGGCACCAAGCGCATCATCGGGAAGGGCAATGACTCTATGGCCTTCTCCATCTCATCCGACAGACGGACCACCGTCGATACGATGCCACCGTCGATGTCATAACGGGCGGCGAAGTCGGTCAGACGCGTGGCGTCGCCATCGTCTATCCGGGTGATGTCAACGGGTGTCCTACCGTCAAAAACCACCACTTTGATGCATGTATTTCCTGCGTCAACAATCAGTTTCATTACTTAAATTCATTTTCAGGGTGCAAAATTATTGAAAAAAATCGAGATAATCGAATGTTTTTTAAAAAAAAGACATTAAATTTGCACCGTGAAAACATTAAAAAATACATACAGATGGCTATTTGTCGGTGTTTTTTCACTGATTGTCAGCCACATAGCTCTCGCACAGGACGTCATTTCAGAAAATGACGCAAGTGCTTCTTCCGCGGAAAAAGACTCCGTGGAGGTCAGTTTGCTCACTTGTTCCCCGGGAACGGAGCTTTATAGCCTATATGGACACACCGCCCTGAGGTATCATGACCTGAGGACGGGCGTTGACATGACGTTCAACTACGGCGTGTTCAACTTCAGGCAGGAGTTTTTCATCCTGAAGTTCATCTTCGGACTCACCGACTATGAACTCGGCATCTGCCCCATGCAATATTTCGTCAAGGAATATGAGCGGCGCGGCAGCCAGGTCACTGAGCAAGTCATCAACTTCACTCCAGAGGAGAAGAGGAGCATATACCGCGCGCTCACCGACAACTACAAGCCGCAAAACAGGGTATATCGCTACAACTGCCTCTACGACAACTGCACCACCAGGGCAAGGGACATGATCGAGAAGAACCTCGTCGGCGAGGTGACTTACAACAAGTCGGCTTCTCCACGCTCTTATCGCGACATGCTCCGACAATACACAGAGAAATATCCGTGGGCCACCTTCGGCAATGACCTTATCCTCGGATTCGGTGCCGACCGCGAGGTGGACGGGCGACAACAGCAGTTCCTGCCCGAATACATGATGATTGACGCAGAGAGGGCCACCATACTCCGCGACGGACAATACAGACAGTTGGTCAAAGAGTCGAGATGCGCCGTGGAAGGCGGAGTGCAAATCATCGAACAGCCTTTCCCCATCACTCCCTTCGAATGCAGTCTGCTGCTTTTGGTCATCGCCATCGCCGTCATGGTGGTCGAACTGCAGCGCAAGACCGTCTTCCGACTATGGGACACTCTGCTCATGACCCTCTCCGGACTGGCGGGCATACTGCTCTTCGCGATGCTCTTCTCGCAGCATCCCACAACAAGCACCAACCTCCAGGTGCTGCTGCTCAACCCGTTGCCGCTCTTCTTCCTGCCAAGACTATGGCGCAAGAAGGACGACGACACTTTCTGGCGAATTGCCGTCGTCATGTACTCCCTGTTCTTCCTCGGGGGCATAATCCAGGACTATGCCGAGGGAATGTTCTGCGTAGGAGCTGCCCTGGCGTCAAGATGTATAGTACACTTTAAGTTAAGATGAACAAAAGACAATTCTCAATAACACTCCTTGTGGCCTTGGCGTATGCCGCACGTATGGACGCACAGGTCATTCAGTCAGCTCCGCGACTGGTCGTCAACATCACCATCGACCAGTTGCGCTCCGACTATATGGAGGCGTTCTCGCCACTCTACGGAAGCTACGGATTCAAGAGGCTTCTCGCCGAGGGAAAGGTGTATAGCAATGCCTCATACCCCTTCTACCCCATCGACCGCGCTTCGGCCATCTCAGCCATCGTCACAGGCACTACACCTTATTATAATAGTATAGTGGGCGAACGATGGCTCGACCGCAACACCCTGCGGCCCTTTTTCTGCGTCGATAGGATGTCGCCCGAAAAACTAATGACATCGACCATTGGCGACGAACTGAAGATGTACACGCAAGGAGCAGCCAAGGTGGTAGCCATCGCACCTACACAGGATGCTGCCATCCTCGCCGCCGGACATGCCGCCGACGCCGCCATCTGGATTGACGACTCGTCGGGGGAATGGTGCGCTTCTAACTATTTCTCCAAGGACATGCCCAAATGGGTCAAGGAATACAACAAGCTCAACCCTGCTCTCAAGAACATAGCGGGAAAGGAGTGGACTCCCGACAATTACTATACGGGCGACTTCACCTACTTCATGGCAAAAAGCGCACAGAAGACCTTCAGCCATAAGTTCACCAGCGACCGACGGTTCCGGGAATACAAGGCCAGCGCACTCGTCAACGAGAACATCACCAAGACCGCGCTCCACTGTATCAACAGCACTCAGATGGGACAGGACGGCATCACCGACCTGCTCAACATCACATACTATGCCGGCAACTTCGACCACAAGACGGTCAGGGAATGCCAACTCGAACTGCAGGACACATACGTCAGGCTCGACAAGCAGATTGCAGCCCTCATCAGCGGCATCGAACTCATACTCGGCAAGGGGCAGGTCATGTATGTCGTCACGTCCACGGGATACAGCGACGAGGACGGCAATGACTATGCCAAATACCGAGTGCCCACGGGAATATTCTATATCAACCGCACCGCCAACCTGCTCAACATGTACTACGGGGCTCTGTGGGGACAGGCCAGGTATGTCGATGCCTATATGGGCAATCAGATATACCTCAACCACAAGCTCCTCGAACAGAAGCGTATCTCACTCGCCGACGCTGCGCAGAGGGCAAGGGAATTTCTCGGTATGGTCGAGGGCATACGCAACGTATATACAGGACTGCAACTGCAGGCCAACGCCAACAACGACATCTCGCGCATACGCAACGGCTACAGCCCCGAGCGGTGCGGCGACATCCTCGTAGAGGTCAACCCCGGATGGAGAATACTCAATGAGGACAATATGGACAACCGCCTCTCGTCGGCTGTCTTCATTCCTTTTCCTATAATAATGTTTGGGGCAGGAGTCACTCCTGGACGCATCGACTCCAACGTCACCGTCGATCGCATCGCACCCACCATTTGCAAGTCAATTCGCATCCGTGCACCCAATGCTTGCACCTCAGAACCACTGTTTTGACGTAAAAAACGCAAAATATCAACGAATTATGCACGATTACGGATTTTTTTTCGTAACTTTGCACGGATTTTTTAATTATAGGAATAAAAAAAGAATAAAGATATGAATTTTACAAAACTATTGAAGTCGCTTTTCGGCGACAAGTCAACAAGGGACATGAAGCTCATCCAGCCGCTCGTGGAGAAGGTCAAGGCTGTCTATCCCGAAATAGAGAAACTCGACAATGACGCCCTCAGGGCAAGGACTCAGGAAATAAGAAAAGCCATTCAGGAGTCTGCCAACGATAAGCGCGCCCAAATCGACGAACTGAAGGCTAAGATTGAGGACACGCCCATCGACGAGCGTGCCGACCTCTTCGCCCAGATTGACAAGATTGAAAAGGAAATCCTCGACATCTTCGAGGAAAAGCTCAACGAGGCAATGCCGGAGGTGTTTGCCATCGTCAAGGAGACCGCAAAGCGGTTTGCCACCAATGAGGAGACCGTCGTCACCGCCACTGACTTCGACCGCCAGCTCGCAGGCGACCCGCGCAAGGACTTCATCACCATCGACGGCGACAAGGCCATATACCACAACCACTGGACTGCCGGTGGCAACGACCTCAAGTGGGAGATGATCCACTACGACGTGCAGCTCTTTGGCGGATGTGTGCTCCACCAGGGCAAGATTGCTGAGATGGCCACGGGTGAGGGTAAGACGCTCGTTGCCACCCTGCCTGTCTTCCTCAACGCCCTCACGGGCAACGGCGTCCATGTCGTCACTGTCAATGACTACCTCGCCAAGCGCGACTCCGAGTGGATGGGACCGCTCTATATGTTCCACGGACTGTCGGTGGACTGCATCGACAAGCACCAACCCAACTCGCCGCAGCGACGCAATGCCTACCGCGCCGACATCACCTTCGGTACCAACAACGAGTTTGGTTTCGACTATCTGCGCGACAACATGGCCAATTCGCCCGACGACCTCGTGCAGCGCTCTCACAACTATGCTATCGTCGATGAGGTTGACTCCGTGTTGATCGACGACGCGCGTACGCCGCTCATCATCTCCGGTCCTGTGCCAAAGGGCGACGTGCAGATGTTCGAGGAGTACCAGCCGCTTGTGGAGAAACTCGTCGATGTGCAGCGCAAGCTCGCCACGCAGTTCCTCGCCGAGGCAAAGCAGAAGATATCCGAAGGCAAGGCCAAGAACGACTCCAAGCTCCTTGAGGAGGGATTCCTCTCGCTATATCGCTCGCATAAGTCACTGCCCAAGAACAAGCCTCTCATCAAGTACCTCTCTGAGGAGGGCATCAAGGCGGGAATGCTCAAGACCGAGGAGATATACATGGAAAACAATAACCGCCGAATGCCGGAATGTGTCGAGCCGCTATATTTCGTCGTTGACGAGAAGCTCAACTCGTGCGACCTCACCGACAAGGGTACGGAATGGCTCGCCAAGCAGGTCAACGACAAGGAACTCTTCGTGCTGCCAGACATCGCGTCGCAGCTCTCTGCTCTGGAGAATGAGAACCTCGACGACCAGACCCGCCTCGACAAGAAGGATGCGCTGCTCAACCACTATGCCGTACAGAGCGAGCGGGTGCACACTCTTCAGCAATTGCTCAAGGCCTACACCATGTTCAACAAGGACGACGAGTATGTGGTCATTGACGGCGAGGTGAAGATTGTCGATGAGCAGACCGGACGTATCATGGAGGGAAGGCGCTGGAGCGACGGACTCCACCAGGCTGTCGAGGCCAAGGAGCACGTCAAGGTGGAGGCTGCCACACAGACCTTTGCCACCATCACCCTGCAAAACTACTTCCGTATGTACCACAAGCTCGCCGGTATGACCGGTACGGCATCCACCGAGGCGGGCGAGTTTTGGGACATCTATAAGCTCGACGTTGTGGAGATACCCACCAACCGCCCCATTGCCCGCAAGGACATGGACGACCGTGTATATAAGACTGCCCGCGAGAAGTACAATGCCGTCATCGACGAGATTGTGAAGATGCGCGAGAGCGGACGACCCACCCTCGTCGGCACCACTTCAGTAGAGATTTCAGAACTTCTATCGAAGATGCTGAATATGAGAAAGATACCTCACCAGGTGCTCAACGCCAAGCTCCATCAGAAGGAGGCCGACATCGTGGCTCTCGCCGGACAGAGCACCAACGGACTCGGTGCCGTCACCATAGCCACCAACATGGCGGGACGTGGTACCGACATCAAGCTCTCGCCCGAGGTTAAGGCAGCAGGCGGACTCGCCATCATCGGTACGGAGCGTCATGAGAGCCGCCGCGTCGATCGTCAGCTCCGTGGACGTGCCGGACGTCAGGGCGACCCCGGTTCTTCTGTCTTCTACGTCTCTCTTGAGGACAAGCTCATGCGTCTCTTCGCCTCCGAGCGTATCGCCAGCGTGATGGACCGCTTCGGATTCAAGGAGGGCGAGATGATTGAGAGCCCGATGATCTCCAAGAGCATCGAGCGCGCACAAAAGAAGGTGGAGGAAAACAACTTCGGCATACGTAAGCGCCTGCTCGAATACGACGACGTGATGAACAAGCAGCGCACTGTCGTATATGAGAAGCGTCGCCACGCCCTCATGGGCGAGCGCATAGGCATGGACATCTCCAACACCATCTGGGACCGAGTGGTCAACATCATCGAAAATAATGACTACGACGGATGCAAGGAGGAGTTCATACGCATTTTCGGCATCGAGGTGCCGTTCACTCAGGAGCAGTTCTACAACGAAAAGCACGATGACCTCGCGGAAAGCTCATTCCAGCAGACCATGGCTGCCTTCAAGCGCAAGACCGACCGCATACAGGCTGTCGCCATGCCTATCATCCAGCAGGTATATGAAAACCAGGGCGACCGCTTCGACCGTATCATGGTGCCCATCACCGACGGACGACGTATGTACAACATCCCCTGCAACCTCAAGGAGGCCTACGACTCTGAGTGCAAGACCATCGTCAAGCAGTTTGAGAAGATGATTCTCCTGCATATCATCGACGAGGCATGGAAGGAGAACCTCCGCGAACTCGACGAACTGAAGCACAGCGTGCAGAACGCATCATACGAACAGAAGGACCCTCTGCTCATCTTCAAGCTCGAGAGCGTCAAGCTCTTCGACAACATGGTCAACAATATGAACAACCGTATTGTCTCCATACTCATGCGCAGCGGCATCCCCGAGATGCAGCAGGCTCCGCAGGAGGCTCCACAGGAGCGTCCGCAGCAGCAGCGCCAGCAATATACTGAGACCAAGCGCAACCTCGACGAGGAGCAGCTTCAGGATCCCAACCAGGCTGCCGCCGCCGCCCACGACACCCGTGAGCCACAGCAGCGCCGTCCGCAGCCGATGATCAAGGACAAACTTCCCGGACGCAACGACCCATGTCCATGCGGCAGTGGCAAGAAGTTCAAGAACTGCCACGGAAGAGGAATAGTTTGAAAAATTAAAAAATTAAAAAATTAAAAAATTAAAGAGGTGATTGAAATACAAAATCTGAAGAAGTCGTTCGGCGAGAAATGCGCCTGCGACATACCACAGCTCTCGATGAGCAATGGAGAGATTATCGGTCTTGTCGGCAACAACGGTGCCGGCAAGACCACCTTGTTCCGTCTTCTCCTCGACCTCCTCAAGCCCGACACAGGCTCTGTCCTCATCGACGGCATCAACGTGCAGCAGAGTGAGGAATGGAAGACATTCACCGGTGCATACATCGACAACGGCTTCCTCATCGACTTCCTCACTCCCGAGGAGTACTTTGCCTTCATAGGCAAGGTAGCCTCCATCTCTCAAGAGGAGGTGGACAAGCGCACCCAGGAAACCTTCGCCTCATTCACTGGCGAGGAGGTCTTTGGTCGCAATGCGCTCATACGTAACCTTTCCGCGGGCAACAAGCAGAAGGTGGGCATCATCTCCGCCCTTATGCTTCACCCGCGTCTTGTCATCCTCGACGAGCCGTTCAACTTCCTCGACCCGTCGAGTCAGAACATCCTAAAGCACATCATCGAGGACTATTGCAAGGCCACGGGAGCCACCATAATCGTCTCCTCCCACAACCTCACACACACTGTGGACATCTCCACCCGCGTCCTCCTCATGGAGCACGGTGAGATCAAGAGTGACATCACCGATGTCAACTCTGACTCCATCCAGCAGCTCAACAGTTACTTCGCCGTAGAATAATATATCCTTCGGAAACGTGTTTCCGAAGGACTAAGTTCTTTGTTTCTTTAATTTTTTAATACTTTAATTTCGCGAAGCGACTTAGTTCTTTAATTTTTTAATTCTTTAATCCTTTAATTTCCTTCGGAACGCGTTCCGAAGGACAAAGCGATTTCCCCTATCTTATACAAATACCTCAGCGAGATAAGGAAGTAATTGCTATACACACCGTTTTCCCTGAACGCCCTGCGGTGGTCGCGGTTGATCTGTCGGTGCGACGCTGCCCCCGACGACGACGCACCGCCCGTGCGCATCGTCACGAAGTCCCTCCCCACGTATATCGTCCTTATCCTGTGGACAAACACCAAGCGCAGCATCATCTCGAAGTCCGCCGCTATCTTGTACGACGTGTTGAAGTAGGCACACTCCTTCTTGCCCTTGAAGCCCTCGATGCCCTCGGCATTGAGCTTATACCGCTCATACACCGCCTTCTTGCAGTAGAACGACGGGTGAGCCGGCATGAATCCCATCCTCATCCACCACCTTCGGAACATCCTGCTGCTGTAGTATCTCACCGTCTTCTTCAGGTCATGCTCATCCACGTAGTGGACGTCGCCGTATAGACCGT
>JAXEKN010000053.1:0-19175 GCA_034101015.1 Prevotella sp. | reverse complement strand
GAGATAGTGGAAGAGATTGCTAAACACTGCAAGACCTTCTATATCCGCGCCAACCGCTGCGGTTCGCTCTACGATGACATCTTTGCGCTCAGAGGGTGGAAGAAGGAGGAACTGGGCGGCATTGAGTTTGAATTGAACTCCATTCTTGTTGAGAAATGGCAAGGCAAGGCATACCGTCTTGTAATCCAAAGGCAGAAGCGAATTGATGGTGAACTCGACCTGTGGGAAGGAGAATACACCTACCGCTGCATCCTTACAAATGACTACGAGTCTTCCGAGAAAGAGATTGTCGAATTCTATAACCTCCGTGGAGGGAAGGAACGCATCTTCGATGATATGAATAACGGATTCGGCTGGAACAGGCTTCCAAAATCCTTTATGGGAGAAAACACGGTGTTTCTTCTGCTTATGGCACTCATACGCAACTTCTATAAATTCATCATGGCGAGGCTTGACGTGAAGAGGTTCGGACTCAAAGCAACAAGCCGCATCAAGACGTTTGTCTTTAAGTTCATCTCTGTGCCAGCCAAATGGGTCAGGACATCAAGGAAGTATGTGCTGAATATCTATTCATGCAACAATGCTTATGCCAATGTGTTCCAGAATGACTTTGGATAACACCGACAACTTATGGTCGTGATTCTGCGTATTGCCTCAAGTCGCGTGGTGGGGTAAGGGGATTTTATGCGTCTTTGTGGCGATTTTTGCTGCGTTGCGCCCTCTTTTGCCGCTGTGCCGCTACCTTTTTGACCTCTGTGTCATCTTATGAGGGCGGTTGCGGATTTGAGGATATACAAAAGACCAATACCTTAGGAATCTGAAACGTTGTTTCTCAAGCAATGAGTTTATTAACATCAGATTTGCAAATAATGATGTTATTAAATTGGGCAAAGGTGGTGAAACATACGCCATACAAATCTCGCAGGACTACTATTCATCCAATTATGGAGATAAGGGTTATCTATTTCTCATAGTAGATATTAATGACATCAATAAACCGCTTATTCGTTTGAGAACATGGCAAGCGGAAAAAGATCCTAATTTCGGATTATATGGACCAGGAGATTTCAAATAATATTTTATCTTGTTCATGTTCAGTAAGTTGCGTTCTTTCGGAACATGAACAAGATGCTTTCGAAGTATCGTAAACATTCATTCCTCATCATTATGCTTGTGGCAGCCATCATCACCCCACCCGACCTGATGACCCTCATCTTGGTCACTATCCCATTATACCTCCTGTATGAGATAAGCATAAGGGTTACGAGATGGGTGGAGAGGTGAGCATTGGAAAAGATAAGTTAATACGAAAAATCCCTTGTTTTTCTTTCAGTATTGATTTTTTTTCGTATCTTTGAACATAATTATATAATGTGCTCTTTTTTCCAAAACCCCATTTCCATTATAATAACCTGCGTACCTTAACGACAAAAATCCCATGTGACATGTGACAAAGAGCGTCAGGCGCGGGCGGGACGCCCACGCTCCCAGAGGCTGCGCAGCGTTTGAAGAAGGAGGGGATTCCTTGCTCCTATTGCGGGAAAGGAGAAGGAATATATTTTACAGATTGCCATCGGATGTATGTGGCGGTTTTGTCCGTGCGTTCAAAGGTGTTATGGACGTACGTTCAAAGGGTGTGTGGACGTACGTGCATAGGTGCTATGGACGTACGTGCAGGGAGTGCTTGGTCGTACGTGCAAGGGAGCTTTGAACGACGTTGAATGAAAAGTGAATAGAATTGAATGAAATATGGGGAAAATGAACGGTTGATGAACGTGAATGAATGGCTTGGCTTGCGATTGGAGATGTATATACATGGACTGGTTACTTTATCCAACGTGCGGTCAAATGGAATTTTGTAGAAAATACTTTACTCAGCGCGTCAGCCACGGGAGAGACGCCCATGCTCCCAGTGGCTGCGCGATGATACATTGTATTATTCGTGATAGTACATGTCCTCTTAACTAAATTGCAGAAGAGCCGCTATATTTTTTACTCTATAACGCACAGTTTCCCTCCTTTTATGTATATACCGGATTTCTTGCCGTTGCTTCTGATACCTTGCAGAGTGTATATGGAGCCGGAATCAGAGTCGGGGGTGGTGGCAGTCTGAATGTCGTTGATGCCAGTGGTGAGTTCGTCGAGGTATTCAACATAGTCGGGGAGATAATAACCCACATGCGGTGGCTGGTTGTAACCGCTGTTTTGCCATGCGACGGCCATGCGGTAGGTGTGGTCGTGCATAAGGGTAGGCACTCTGTATTCCGTTGCGATGTTGGTTGTGAAGATATTCAGTGTGCAACCGTCTGACGAGTCCCATAGGATGATCTCCTCACGCCAGTCGCCGAGAAGGTCCGCGGTGAGGTTGGGAGTTTTCTTCGTACTGTTGCATGTGGATGAGTTGCCGTAGTTGTACAGTGTGAACAGTCGTGTTGTGGCGCTTCCGTTCCATGTGTCCATGGTGTTGCCGTCGAGCAGTTCGTCCTGCAAGTCGCCGTTCCAGTAACATCTGAAGTTGAGCGAGGTGCTCTTGGTGCATACCACCTCTCCGGCAGCGTTGAGTTGGCTGCGGTTGTTCGACGATGAGAACTCATAACCTCTATTCGAACCGATGAGGTCGAGTGCGATGCCTCTTCCATTGTCACCCGAACCGTCGCTGTTGCATATAATGGCACCTGTGGCGGCATCGTGAAGATCCCATCCGTATGGCGACTCCTCATGCACGGTAAACACCTCCATTCCAGGACGGTCGGGATCGATGTCGCCTACATGGAGGGCGTCGCCATGGCCATAACCGGTGGAGTAGAGCAGTGTGCCGTCGTTGTTGATGGCCGATGCGCCGAGTGTTATCTCATCGCAGCCGTCGCCGTCGTAGTCGCCCACGCTGAGGTTATGGTTGCCGTTTCCGTATGCAGTCCTGCTGCCGCTTGTCCTTCCCGTAGGCACAGGAGCTGTATATGTCTTGGATGTACCGTCGCCCTTGGTCACTTTGTATGCAGTCTTGCTGTCCGATGCGTGCAGCCACTTGGTTGAGAGCTGCTTGCCGTCGAAATCCACCGCCCATATATAAGAATAGGTGTAATATCCCCTCACCATCACAGCCGACGGATTGGCCTTCGGACCGTCGAGATAAGCCACTGCGGCGAGATAGCGCTCACCGCGGTTGCCGTATTCCTTGTCGGTCTTGCCCGAACGGTCGTCCCAGTTCTTTGTCCATCCAGCTTCGCCGCCGATGCCTCCGTTTCTGTTGGGATTGTAATATACGGTGTGTATGGCCTCGCCCGTTTCGCCGTCAAACACGGTGAGCCATTCTTGTCCGCCCTTCACCTTGCCGTCAGAGTTTCTCCAGTCCTTGGAGTTATCTACAGTCTTGATTGCCTCGTCGGTGGCAGCCTCGCTGACGTATTTCCCGTTGGCGTCCTTGCTTCCCGCTGCCGTCTTGCATATCATTTCAGCCTTTCCGTCGCCGTCGAAGTCATACACGAGAAACTGTGTGTAGTGAGCGCCAGCCCTTATGTTCACTCCGAGGTCAATGCGCCAGAGTTTCTCTGGTTTGTCCGAAGTCATGTCTATCTTATATGCATCGAGGAACACGTTTCCGGTATATCCCACCTGCGAATTGTCATGCGAGTTGGATGGGTCCCATTTGACAATCAGCTCATACTCTCCGTCGCCGTCAACGTCACCCGTTGAGCAGTCATTGGGCGAATAGGTGTAGCTCTCGCCTCTCGGAGTGATACCTTCGGCAGGTCGGTCGAGTGTTTGTCTGAGGAAGATGTTGCCCCATGGAGTGAATGCCTTGGTGCGCTCAGTCTCTTTGCCGTCTATTGTTGCCACGATTTCATAGCTGCTTGTTGTCGTTCCTTCTTTGTCCGTGAAGTTGGTGGCTTTGAGTCCGCCGACAATCTTGGTGCCGTTTCTCATAATGTCAAATTTGGTGGCAGGCGAGTCAGTGCCAAGCAGTCGCCAACTGATGAAGTTGCCCTTGCCCCCAGATGCAGGCAGAGCCACTGGTGCGCGGTTGATGTTTTCCATCTGTTCTTTTGGTGTGAAGAACAGGTTGGTGTTGTGTCCCTCCGTAAGGTCTTCCTTATCGTCGTTGGGATCATAGTCATAGAGAATGATGGTCAGCACCACCTGTTTGCCTTGCGGGGTGAAGGTGATGGAGCCGGTGGCGTCGGTGTCGAGAGCGATGTCCCTTGTCACGTTGGTCGCCGTGCCGTCTGCTGTCTTCTGTGGAAACACGATGTCCGTGGAGGAATATTCCTTGCCGTTGATTTCCGCTATGTAGCTGTCCTGTTCGGCATAGTTGTCATATCCCGACATGCGTATGTGCTTGATGGCCACACCATCGGGCAGTGTGATGGTGTATTGTACGCCGACGGAGTACTTGATGCCGCCGTTGGCTGTCTGGTATGTTTTTGACGCATCGGATGCCATGATTGTGCAACCGTTGTCGAAAGCCCAGGGACCAGTGGATTTCGACTCGGCCTTACAAGTGTTGGCCGACAGCTCATAGATTTCCTTTGCGTTTATGCCCAATGAAACGCATAATAGCAGTAGTGTGCAAATAAGATTTTTCATTTCCGTTTTTTTTAGTAGATTACATTTAAATTCCGCTGCAAAAATACAAAGAATATTTGACTCTACAACTATATTATTTGATATTTAACACAGAATTAACGATATTGCTGACGATGGGACATTCCTGTATGTAACATTTCTGGATGAATATGTAACAAAAATCATCCTCCGAATAAAATAAAACTTGTAACTTTGCACACAAATAAAATAATATATCCTTAATAATGAAGAAGACAACAGTAATTTTGGCAATGATGAGCGTTGCGGCCATTGACATGATGGCCCAGAATCCCATCATTCGCGACCAATTTACTGCCGACCCCACGGCAAGAGTGTTTAATGGCAAGATGTATGTCTATCCCTCGCATGACATTGTAAGTCCTGTGGAGCCAGAGAAGAAATGGTTCTCGATGGAAGACTATCATGTCTTCTCGTCCGAAAACCTCACCGACTGGACCGACCATGGTGTGATAGTGACCCAAA
Organism: Prevotella sp.; assembly: GCA_034101015.1. Lineage (GTDB taxonomy): Bacteria > Bacteroidota > Bacteroidia > Bacteroidales > Bacteroidaceae > Prevotella. Next base: position 14,108 of record JAXEKN010000053.1, on the reverse strand, counting down.
ACAAAGTGCCTTGGGTGAAGCGCAATTCTTATGCCATGTGGGCTCCCGACTGTGTGGAGAAGGACGGGCAGTATTATTTCTATTTCCCCGCCGCTCCTCGCGGCGACAAGAAAGGCTTTGGTGTGGGAGTGGCGATAGCCAATAGTCCCGAAGGACCTTTCCGCCCCATGTGGCGACCGATAGAAGGGCTCAACGGTATCGACCCTTGTGTACTCATCGACCCCAAGGACGGCAAGTCGTATATCTATTGGGCAGGTATGGGAATGTGGATGGCACGCCTGAAGGACAATATGACGGAACTCGACTCCAAGCCGGAGCAGGTGAAGGGATTGCCAGAGGGATTCAAGGAAGGTCCTTTCGTCTTCGAGCGCCAAGGGAAGTATTATTACACCTTTCCCTGGGTGCGCGATTCCACCGAGACCCTTGCCTACGCCATGGGCGATTCGCCTATGGGCCCGTTTGAATTCAAGGGTGTCATCATGGATGAATCTCCCGTGGCATGCTGGACCAACCATCATTCCATTGTGGAGTATAAGGGACAATGGTATCTCTTCTATCACCACAACGACTATTCTCCCGATTTCGACAAACTGCGTTCCGCACGTTGCGACTCACTCTTCTTTAATGCCGACGGTACCATCCGCCCTGTCGTTCCCACCCTCCGTGGAGTCGGTGTATCATCAGCCCGCTCCCCGATTCAGATTGACCGCTACAGCCGCATATCAGGCGGCGCATCCATCGCCTTCCTCGATGAAACCGCCCGTTTTGCGGGTTGGAAGACCGTTTTTCCCCGAAAGGGAGCGTCGGTGGATTATAATAGGGTGGATTTTGGCAGAGAGGCTGTCAGCGAGGTTGTCGTGAGGGCAAAGTCCGTTTCCGCCGCCCGTATAGCCATAAAAGCAGGCGGAAAACTCATCGCCATGGTTGACATTCCCAAGTCATCCCAATGGCGCGACGTTAGAGTGAAGGTTAAGGCGTCTCCCAAGGGAATTAATGACATCAACGTGATGCTTATGAAAGGCAATAATACAGAGATTGATTACATCGGCTTCGACATGCTTCCATGGCAACAGGGGGCGATGAAATCAGGAAAATATCGCAATTTATTCGCTGAGATGGGTTATTCAGAGAAAGCCATCGACGCGAAGTTGCAAGAGGCTTTCGACGGTCTCTTCACCGGTCCCGACAAGGTGTATTTCGAGGTGGGCGACTCCATGGCCTATATCTCCGACATCAAGAACCATGATGTTCGCACCGAAGGAATGTCATATGGTATGATGATAGCAGTGCAGTGGGACAAGAAGGATATCTTCGACCGCCTGTGGCGATGGTCAAAGCGTTATATGCAGCACCAAAGCGGTCAGCGAAAGGGATATTTCCGTTGGAGCCTCAAGACCGACGGCAGTCCAAATTCCCAAGGCGCAGCATCCGACGGCGAACTCTATTTCGTCACGTCGCTCCTCTTCGCCTCCAACCGCTGGGGCAACGATACCGGTATCAATTATCTCGCCGAGGCTCAGAATATCCTTGATTGCTCGATGCAGAAGACAGGCATGTCGGATGCCGCACCGCTCATCAACATCCAGCACAAGCTCATCACCTTCACTCCCGACCCGTGGGGAGGACAGTTTACCGACCCTTCCTATCATATCCCCGTATTCTATGAGATATGGGCGAAATATGCGGAGGATGGACGCTCCCGGTTCTGGCTCGACTGCGCCAAGGCTGCCCGCGAGTATCTCCACAACGCCATCCACCCAGTCACCGGGCTCAATCCAGACTACAGCAACTACGACGGTTCGCTCTTGCATCGTGGCGGTGTCCTTGGCGATGCCTTCCGATATGACTCATGGCGAGTGCCGATGAACATTGCCATGGACTATTCCTGGTCGTGTGCCGACCGCGAGTGGCAGCAACAGTATGCCAACCGCATACAGGACTTCCTATATTCCCAAGGCATTGACACCTTCCTCGACCAATATAACATCGACGGCACCGAGCCGGATGACATCCTCGAAGCGGGCGGCTATAAGAAATTGCGCCATTCCATCGGCTTTGTAGCAACATCGGCAGCAGCATCCCTGGCAGCCACTCATGTGAAAAGCCGCGATTTTATCGAGCGTTTGTGGAATTCCCGTCATGTGCCTTACGACGACGGCTATTTCGATGCCTACTACGACGGTCTTGTCCGTCTCTTCGCCCTGATGCACCTCAGCGGACGTTATCGCATAATCGACAGTTCTAACCGCTGATAATATCTGAATTTATTAACAAAAACAATAAGATAATGAAGATTAGAAACCAACTATTAACTGTGGCATTGATGATATGCAGCAGTATTACGGCTCAACAGTGGCCGTATCAGAATCCCAATCTCACGGCTCACGAAAGGGCTGTGGACCTTACTTCAAGGCTGACCCTTCAAGAGAAGGCCGACCTGATGTGTGACGAATCTCCGGCAATACCGCGATTGGGTATCAAGGAGTTCAGCTGGTGGAGCGAGGCTCTCCACGGACTTGCCAATCAGGCCAATGTGACCGTTTTCCCCGAACCCATCGGTATGGCGGCATCATTCAATGTGCCTCTTGTAGAGCGAGTGTTCACCGTAGCTTCTGACGAGACAAGGGCCAAGTGGAATGAACAATATCTCAACGGTATCCCCACCACACGTTTCCACTGCCTCTCGGTGTGGACTCCCAATGTAAACATTTTCCGTGACCCACGATGGGGACGTGGACAGGAAACCTACGGCGAAGACCCGTATTTGACCTCGCTCATGGGTCAGGCTGTAGTCCGCGGACTCCAAGGACCTGAAACAGCAAAGCATCGCAAGCTCCTTGCCTGTGCCAAGCATTATGCCATACACAGCGGTCCTGAATGGAGCCGCCATACCGCCAATATTAATAATGTGTCACCCCGCGACCTCTGGGAGACATATATGCCTGCATTCAAAGACCTGGTGCAGAAAGCCAAGGTGCGCGAGGTGATGTGTGCCTATCAACGCTGGGACGACGAGCCTTGCTGCGGCAGCACAAAACTCCTTCAGCAGATCCTTCGAGACGAGTGGGGATTCAAGTATATGGTGGTGAGCGACTGTGGTGCCATCGCCGACTTCCACATGAATCACAAGACATCGTCAACACCATATCACTCCGCTGCCAAGGGTGTCATTGCTGGTACCGACGTGGAGTGTGGCTTCGGATATGCCTACGCCAAACTGCCAGAGGCTGTGAAGCGTGGACTGATCAGCGAGAAGGAGATTGACAAGCATGTGGTCCGACTGCTTGAAGCCCGCTTTGAACTCGGGGAGATGGATGAACATGAGGCTTGCGAGTGGTCGAAGATCTCACCATCCGTCCTCAGCTGCAAGGAGCATAGACAACTGTCGCTCGATATGGCGAGACAGACTATGGTGCTGCTGAAGAACGACAATGCAATGTTGCCTTTGAAAAAAGGTAAGAAGCTCGCCGTCATCGGTCCTAACGCCGACAATATCCCCATGATGTGGGGCAACTATAATGGTACTCCCAATTCCACCGTCACCATCCTCGACGGAATACGCGCCAAGGTGGGAAAGAAGAATGTGAAGTATCTCAAGGGATGCGACCTCACCGAGGAGTTAGTTGTCAACAGCTTCTTGACCCGATGCTCTGCCGACGGCAAAAAAGGTATTCGCGGCACTTTCTGGAATAATACTACACGCTCCGGCAAACCGGTCACCAAAGAATATTATGTCAATCCTATCGCAGTGACGACCAACGGCCAGCATACCTTTGCCGACGGAGTGAAGATGGAGGATTTCTCAGCTCTCTACGAGACAACTTTCATCCCTGAAAAGACGTGCAAGGCTGTCATCCGTATGCAATATACAGGAGCCTTCTCGCTCAAGGTCAACGGTAAGACCCTCGCCGCCGACAGTACATGGCGCGACCAGCCGATGCGCTTCGAGCTCGACGTGGAGAAGGGAAAGAAATATGAGGTTCAACTGGCCTACCACACCGTCAAGACATGGGCTGCCAATATGAAACTGAATATCGGCGAGGAACTGCCCATCGACTACGACGAGACCATCAACAAGCTCAAGGGCATAGAGACAGTGGTCTTCGTCGGCGGTATCTCGTCGCAACTTGAAGGCGAGGAGATGCCAGTGAAGATCGATGGATTCAAGGGAGGCGACCGCACACACATCGAACTGCCCAAGGTTCAGCGCGATTTCATTCGCCATCTTGCCGAGGCCGGAAAGAATATCATCTTCGTCAACTGCTCCGGCTCAGCCATCGCCCTTGCTCCTGAGGCAGAGCGTTGTGCCGCCATCGTCCAGGCATGGTATCCCGGTATGGAGGGAGGTACAGCCGTGGCTGATGTGCTCTTCGGAGACTACAACCCGCAGGGAAAGCTCCCCGTGACATTCTATAAGAACAGCAGCCAGTTGCCCGACTTTGAGGATTATTCGATGAAGGGTCGCACATACCGCTATTTCTCCGACCCCCTCTATGCCTTCGGCTATGGCCTGAGCTATACCACATTCAAAAATGAAAATATTAAAATATCAAAGAATGAAAGTTCTAATACACAAGAGAAGCCTTCATTCACTATTCATTTTTCAATAAAGAACACAGGTAATCGTGAAGGCACGGAAGTAGTACAGGTGTATGTGCGTCGCTGCGACGATGTTGACGGACCGCTCAAGAGCCTCAAGGCCTTCGAGCGTGTCAGCCTCAAGGCCGGGGAGACAAAGAATGTTGCCATCAACCTCGACGAGGAGACATTCACTCTCTTCGATCCCTCGACCAATACCATGCGTGCCGTTCCCGGAAAGTATGAGGTATTCGTCGGCAACAGTTCGCGGCCGGAAGATCTTAAGAAACTTGAAGTTGTATTTTGATGAACAGATATTGGCTTATGGCATTTGCGCTGATGATGTCAGTGGCAATGCATTCACAAAGGGAAAAGTGGAAGGTCACCGACAAGGGACCTTCCATTGACAACTATTTCACTCCCGCCACGGCTGAGGTCATGACGCCGGACAGTGAAGGCTTTATCCGCCGATGGACCCTGCTTGAACCTATCGACAAACCCAATCGCGGTAACACCGTCTTTACTGATTCCTACTTGCGTGAGCATCTCACGATGGAGTATTTTAAGGGACAGTTCACTGACGCCCCGAAAGACGGGCAGAAGGTAAAGGCGGGAAAACAGAAGTTGAAGTGGCATAAATTAGACAGTAAGCTATACAACGTAAAGCTCTTCCGCTTTGCCACTGGACTCGACAAACAGTATTACGGCATTATCTTCTTAGCATATACAGTGATAGAGTGCGACGAGGACATCCCTGGAGTGCGTCTTTCCGTCGGCTCCAACTCTGCATCCATGTGGTGGCTCAATGGCGTTCAGACCCTGATGCTCTCAGGCGACCGCCGTATGGTGGCCGACGACTGTATGTCGCAGCGTGTCACATTGAAGAAGGGTGTCAACATCCTTCGCGGTGCAGTGATCAACGGTCCTGGAATGAGTGATTTCTGTGTGAGATTTATTGACGAGAAGGGAAACCCCGTAAAGAACATTAGAATAAGATGAGAAATACAACTATAGCTGCAATGGCAGCAATGATGATGACCACTACGGTGTCAAAGGCACAAATTGGTCAGCCATGGATTCATGACCCTTCCACACTCGCCGAATGTGAGGGCAAATACTATACCTTCGGCACCGGTGGCGGTGGTCTTGTCTCCGAGGACGGATGGAGCTGGAAAGGCGGGGCAGTGCGCCCCGGCGGCGGTGCCGCTCCCGATGCGTTGAAGATAGGCGACAGATACCTTGTCATATATGGCGGCACTGGCGGCGGTCTTGGTGGCGGTCACTGCGGCATAATATATACTATGTGGAACAAGACCCTCGACCCCTCTTCGCCCGACTTCAAGTTTTCCGAACCGGTCGAGGTGGTCCGTTCCGCCGACCTTGAGGACAATGACGCCATCGACCCCGGACTGCTCCTCGACCCAACAACCGGCCGCTTGTGGGTGTCCTATGGCACATACTTCGGGTTTATCCGTCTCATCGAGATTGACCCAAAGACAGGCAAGCGCGTTGAGGGCAACAAGGAGCTTGACATAGCCATCGACTGTGAAGCCACCGACCTGATTTATCGCGACGGCTGGTACTATCTTCTTGGCACCCATGGCACATGCTGCGACGGTGTCAACTCCACATATAATATCGTCGTGGGCCGTTCACGCAAGGTCACAGGCCCTTATCTCGACAATGTCGGTCGCGACATGCTGAAGGGCGGCGGAAAGATGGTCATTGCCGCAGAGCCGAATATGGTCGGAGCCGGACATTTCGGCAGAACCGTCCTTGACGACGGAGTAGAGGTGATGTCATGCCATTTTGAGGCTGATTTCAACCGCAGTGGCCGCAGTGTGCTTGCCATTCGTCCGCTGTTGTGGCGCAATGGCTGGCCTGTCGCCGGTGAGCAGTTCAAGGGCGGCACATATTCCATCTTGTCGGAGCGAAGGGGCTATGCCTTGGAGTTGGCGGTGGATTTCGTGCGCATACCGCAGGAAAGGAGGATGTGGTGGAAGATTGCCCCCAACGAGCCCACCTCGCCGCTTCCTCTCCAAAAGCTCGACGATGTCAAGGCGACATGGCCGGATGGAGCGATTCCTGTCCGTGCCGGCGACAATATGTTCAGGCCTCACCAGCGTTGGACCGTCACTCCGGTGCCCGAGGCTGGCGGTTATCTGAGCAATCCATATTTCAAGATTACCATTGAGGGCACCAACCGTGCCTTGGCTGCCACTGCCGACAAGGAACTGTCCACGGTGGATGAGTTCACCGGCTCCCCCGAACAGTTATGGCGCATCGAACAACTCACCGACGGCACATACCGCATCATGCCAAAGGCTATACCCGGAATCGACGGTGTCAACACCCGCTATTGCATATATTCCGTTGCCGACAGTACACCGACGTTGGCGGAATATGATTTCAGTTCCGACAACTCCAAATGGACATTTGTTTTAAATTCCATGAATTAAGACGGATTTTTGCAGGAAATGCTTGCGTATTTGCGTTTTTATTAATATCTTTGCGCCGAATAATATATGACCTATGCTGAAAAGATATTATACGAAACGTGACATTCAGGCGGCTATCACCATTGTGGCGATGATCCTCATAGGATGCGGACTGCTGCTCCTACTTGCCAGATATGGCAGGCAGCAACCCGATGATATGATGGCGGTGGATAAGAAAAAGGACCAGCCGAAGTATTATGCGGTGGAGGGACGAAAGGTGATGCTCGCCCCGTTCGACCCCAATACCGCCGACAGTACCCATCTGCTCGCCCTCGGTCTCCAACCGTGGCAGGTAAGGAATATCTATCGCTATCGTGCCAACGGCGGCATATATCGCCGACCGGAGGATTTTGCTCGACTGTATGGTCTGTCAGCCCATCAATACAAACAGTTGCTGCCTTATATCAGGATTGCAAAGGAGTATTCCATGTCGGCTGATGAATACGTGGGAAAAACATACAACCAACCGATGAAACCACACATTTCTGAGCCTACTTATAAAAAAGAGGTCAGGCATTCCGACAAGCTCTCGGAAGGCGAGCACATAGCCCTGAATGGTGCCGACACCACGTCGCTCAAGCGTATTCCGGGCATCGGCAGTTGGTATGCCCGCAAGATAGTTCAGTATGGCGAGCGTCTTGGAGGATATGTTGATGTCGGCCAATTGCTTGAGATTGATGGATTTCCTGAGGAAGCTCTCCCTTATGTCACGATAGGCGATGTGTCTCCCCGCCGTCTGAATGCCAATACTGCGTCGCTGTCACAGTTGCGCCGCCACCCCTATATCAACTATTATCAGGCCAAGGCCATTACCGACTATCGTCGCCTTTATGGCAAGATCAGCGACATCCGCCAACTGTCCACATGCCGCGACTTCACCGAAAGGGACTTGGAGCGCATTTCACCTTATATTGAGTATTAGGAAGTTAAAGAAGTCAAAGAAATAATGTCCGATTCCTATGAATTGTATGTCTAATTGGTAGGAATCGGACATGTTTTTTTGCCATTTTTTACTAATTGACCAAATTAATGGCTAATTTTGCACCGCTAAAACACAAAATACACCATATTATTCCATTTTCAAAGCCGTGGGGGTCTTCCCCGCGGTTTTTTTTGCTTTTTTTCCATTCTTTTTGATAAAATATTTTGGGGTATTAGGAATAATTTGTATTTTTGCACCAAAAACTGGAAGTATGGAAGGTTATTCATTGTTTTTATTGCAGTTTGGGTGTATGCTCATCAATATGGTGATGATACTGTTTCTTGCATTCGCCAAGATATATGTAAAGGAACGGTTCGCACAATATGAGAAGTCGCGCTGGTTGCTTGTCTGTGCGATGTCGGTCCTTGCCATGCATTATTTCCTTCAGATGGCGTTCAATCTGAGGGCGAGCGGCGATGATGTCGGAGCAGCCTTCAACATTCTGTTTTATTCTCCGGCGGCATTCCTTGTTTGTTATGCCGTGGCCAACTTGGAGTGCGGTCGTGAGATGCTGAGAAAATTTCTCTATGTGGGAGTATGCGGCTATTTATTGATTTTGGCGCTTTTCTTGATTGGATGGTCGGTTGTGGACAGTTTTCATCTTGGTGTCTTCCTTTGGGCCATGGACGCTCTCTTTTTGGCTTGTATGATATTCTTTATCTTCATCCCGATGCGTGAGATCCGCCGCACATACCGCAAGGTTGAGGCAGCAACCAGTAGCGACCTCCGTTCTTATGTCAGCTATATCCGTATCGGCTTTTACCTGTTGTGTGTGATGGGTTTCTTTCTGCCTTTTTCCATCTTTTCCATCGATGTGTTGTGGATTTTTGGTCCGATTTATTATGTAGCCATCCTTCTGTTTGTCGTGAACTTTGTGAGTCTTGGCTTTAACACTTCCATGCTTCGCACGATGGATGATGAGCCTACAGTGGATCCTGAGAAGACCTTATTGTCAACTGAGCGTTCGATGGAGATTGAGCGTAGGTTGGATTTGTGGGTCAGGCAGAATGGTTATCAGGAGCGCGATGTGTCGTTGGTGTCTCTTTCGGCGTGTGTCACCGTGAGTCGTCGCGACCTCACCGACTATTTTGAGCAGCGGCTTAACACCACCTTCCGTGTGTGGCTCTCCGATATTCGTTTGGAGGCAGCTAAGAAGATGTTGCTCGACCATCCGGAATACAGTAACGAGGCCATCTCGGCATCCTGCGGCTTCTCTTCCCGCTCGCAACTGTATAACCTTTTCCGCGACCGTCTTGGCATGACTCCCAAGGAGTGGGGACAGAGTCCTTCGGATGTAATCCGAAGTAAATTAAAGAATTAAAATATTAAAGAATTAAAGTTCGCGGCGGGCTTAAAGCCTAAGGAGTCTCCTCCAGGTGGAGTGGTATGGGAAATGGTGAGAAAGTGAAAATAATTAGTATCTTTGCGGCAAGTTTAATTTTATCACCCAAGTATATGAAGTATCGAGAATGTCCATCCAAAGCTTTCGTATGTCCGTTCAAAGGTTTGGAACGGACATACAAAGGCTTTAGTTCATATAATGATAGCTGATTCCTTTATCTGACAAACAGCTTCTTGCCGTTCATGATGTAGAGACCCTTTGCAGGCTTGCTCACCTTGCGGCCTTGAAGGTCGAAGATGACATTATGCTTGGAATCCATGTCTGTCATTCCAATGCTATCTACACCAGTGGAAATACCTGACTTCGTGGCCACTGCCGTTGGCGCTGCATCACCATACTTATAGCAGAATGTGATGTCGTATGTGCCGTCGGCGGGGATGGTCACAACTGCATTTCCATTATTAGGATAAGTCGTCGCCCATCCATGGTCTTGGCAGATTACATAGTTATAATCTCCTACCGCTAATGTGCGGTTGAGCAGGGTGAGCGTATAGGTCTTGCCATCTTCCGTAGTCATGTCACATTCGGTATTTGCTGGATTCCATCCAGCACCAAGCATGGCTTCGTCTCCCACAACGGTAAGAGTGAAAGTCAAGACAGAGACGGAGATTTCATTTGTTTTCTCATTGAAATTCATCTGATATGGGAGTCCTGCCTCTGGAGTGAATTTGTATTGATATGAGGAGTTGTCGCTTCCAGTAACGGTGATGGTGTATTCACCATCTTCATTAAGTGCGAGTTCTGATGTCCATATTCCATCTTCACTTCTTTTTGTCGTCAGATCAGTTGTCACTCCTTGAGGACTCAACAATTGAGCGTTGTATATCACAAATGTCTCACCCTCAGATGGCTTGATTGTTGCGGTCGGACTGTCGTCACCTACATTATATGTGAAAGTGATGTCGTATTTTCCGTCCATAGGGATAGTCACAACAGCATTTTCATTATTAGGATAAGTTGTCTCCCATCCATGGTCTTGGCAGACCTTATACTGATAATCTCCTGCCGCCAATGTGCGGTTGAGCAGGGTGAGCGTATAGGTCTTGCCATCTTTCGTAGTCATGTCACATTCGGTATTTGTCATATCCCATCCAGCACCAAGCAAGGCCTCGTCTCCTGCAACAGTTAATGTTAGGCTTGTGGGAGTGCCTGTTATCTTGTCGGTGATGTCTTTCCAACTTGTACTATTGTCATCGTGATAACGGTCTCCGTAGGCAGTGAAATCGACACTATGCGAATTTCCACCATTACTTAATACATAGTTGAAGCTATCATACCCCGTGATGGTATAATACCAGAATTGCTCGCCGTTGATGGTTGTTGACTCCGTCATCTTTGCGCCTGGCCAAATGCCAGTGAGTTGTGTCGATCCTGATTCTCCGCTAACCCAGGCATATATATTCGGAGCTTCATCTCGCTTGACATAGATGGTTATATCAGCGGGCGCAGGCTTCATCTCGTCGGTGATGTCATTCCAACTCTCATCATGATAGCGGTCGCCGTCGGCAGTGAGATTCTTAGACATATCACTACCAGCGAGACTCAAGATATAGTTGATGCTATTATACCCCGAGATGGTGTAATACCAGAACTTCTCGCCGTTGAAGGTCTTTGTCTTTGTCATTTGTATGCCTGGCCAAGCAGTGAGTAGCGTCGTTTCTGAACCCTCACCGACCCATGCATGTAAATGCGGAGCTTTCTCGCCCTTCACATAAATGGTTATTTCGCCATAGCCTGGAGTGGTGCTGACAGACTTATGATATGTAACCTTTCTGTTAGATTCGAGTCCATACACGCTGGTGTATCCGTAATATATATCGATGTCTCCAGACTCAATATCCTCGCCGATGGTGATTTTGGTTTCTCCGCCAATGGTGATGTCGGTCTTTGTGCCATCCTCGCCAATCTTATACCAAGCGCTTGCCACTTGGTTCGTAGGTGTGATGGTGATGTCGAGAGTCTCTGTGGTGAAAGTGTCGGATGCAGGAGAGAAAGTCAATTTGCAATCTATGGGTGCCTCTTCGCAGTCGTCCTCTTCGTGTCCGTCGTATGTTAGTTCGATGGCGGTGGCGGCAGTGGCATTGAAGAGATATGGTCCGTCTTCGCCAATCTTGCCTGTGCCGTCGAGCACATAGATGCGCATGTTGCCCTTTGCTATTTCAGGCGATGTCAATGTGCCGTCGTTTACGGTCACGGTCTGACCTGTTATCACCTCGGTGTATGTGCCGTTGAGTACGCCTGTAAAGGTAGCAGCACCCGAGATGGCCACGAGGGCATAGCTGTCGATGTCGCCATTGGTGTATCTGCGCTTAAAGGCAATGGTGCCGTCGCAGCCCTCAGTGGAATACTGTCCCTTGCGCAGGGCTGGAATCTGCTGGCGTATTTGCGACAGTCGGGCTATATGGCGAGCCAAAGGCTTGGAGAGTGTGGCTGCCATATTACCTGTGGCATCGCTGTATGAGCCGAAGCCTGTGGCAGTCACGTCGCCGGTGATATAGCCGCCATAATAGGCTCTGCCGGTATTCTTGAGAGGAGCATTAGGACCGACATCAATAACACAATCTTTCTTGAATTCAATCTCGCTGCCGTAATACAAGCAGGGAATGCCACGGAAGGTGAACATAAGGTCGAGATTCTCGGCCCATGCTACGGTGCCGCCGGAGAATCGGGTTTGTTCAGATGGATATTCCGGGGCATAGTCATGACTGTCAACATACACCACATTATATGTGGCATCATTATAAAGTCGGTCGCCAGTCTTGGCAATGCCAAAAGCATCGGATGCTCTGCCAAACAAGCGGTGCATAGGGAAGTCGATGACGTTCATGCCCGAAGCCTGACCGGTGTTGGGAGTGTGATAGACGTTGCCATTGAGCAAGGCATTATCGGATGTGGGCTGGTCGGCCTCGCTGCCAGCAGTTCTGTATTCAGTATATGCCAGTCCGATATTACCCATTCCTGTCACATCTGTATCTCCAAAGACCTCCTTGTCGTCCCAGAATGTGGCATCGTCGCTCCATTCTGATAAAAGCGAAGCGTCTGATTGCCAGGTATAATAATAAGGCGACGAAGGCAGTGATTCTCTGTTTGATACTGTAGAAAAACGAGATGCGACCTCTCCATAAATAAAGAAAGGACATTCGTTGAGTCGCTTTGACTTGTATTGCTCACCTAATTCATGGAAATATGGCAGGAAAGCCTTGTTGAACGTCAGGCGGCTGATATGCATGGCACAGTCAATGCGGAAGCCATCCACGCCCATCTCGATGAAGCGTCCGTAGCTTTCGCGCAGATACTTATATACCGCGGGATTCTCGGTGTTGAGGTCAACACAATCTCCTGCTATTTGACCCATTGTTACCGGAAAACTGCTAAAACTCATGCCTGCATAATGATGCCAATAGTTATGGCTGTCGTGGTTTTCACCATCTGAGTTTTTCATCATTGCCAATCTTGAATTGTATTGACCAACTCCTGTTAACGACGAATAATCAGCCGCCAACTTGCCAGGATTGCCTTTCTCGTCGGTGTCGTTCACCGTGATAGGAATCATTGAGGCATCAAGGTCTCCCTCGAATACAGCATTATAGTCCTTACGGAACAACTGGCAGAGATTTGCCTCTCCGAAGTTGCAGGTGCTGTTGAGCACGATGTCGAGGATAATCTTCATACCTCGCTTGTGAGCCTCATCCACGAGCGTCTGGAATGTGACATCCTTGGCAATGCCGAGCATGGCATTGGCCTTCGACTGTAGGCGGATGTCCTCCTTCGAGAAGTCGATGGGATGATAGCCGTGGTAGTCATAGCCAGAGCCATTCTCAGCCACAGGTGAGATCCATACGGCTGTGAAGCCTAAGGCCTTGATGTAGTCGAGCTTCTCGATGAGTCCCTTGAAGTCGCCTCGCCATTCGGCGTCCATGCCATTGCCGGCCTTACTATGATCCCAGCAATAGGCATTGTTCGACTTGTCACCATCATAGAATCGGGTGGTGAGCACGAAGTAGATAGACTCGTCGCGGAAGTCGGTGCGTCCGCCCACGAAGTCATCTGTGTAGGTCGTTGTGGCTGCATAGCCTCCGACCGACGTGAACAGGAAGAGCAGAAGCATGAGCATCTGTGCCATCCTGCCATGATGTAGATTTGATTGATTGTTTTTTCTCATAATGATTTATTATAATAATTGAAATTATCTCCCCTTAGTTTTCAAACTGCAAAGATAGCAAAAAAAACCGAGAGACAAGCTAAATGATACAAAAAATGTGTCCAATTGGTAGGAATTGGACACATATTAATGCCTATCTTTGTGGTTAATGGATTACCCATCCTCTTTGTATCAAGAACCCCATCCTCTTTGTATCAAGATAGCCATCCTTGTGTCTTATTGCAAGCTAACAAATGATCTTTTGATAACTGGCAACAGAATTTTTGGGAACTGGCAACAGAATTTTTAGCTACTATCACAGATTGCTTAGTCAATTACCAACTCTTGTCGTAAATCTGTTAAAAAGTGGCGCACCCGACAAACCCTGTGGAGGAGGGCATACGGATGCTAACTCAAAAACTGTCGCTATACGATACATGATTGAAAATAAGTTAGTACCTTTGCACTATGAATCGTAGCAGCAATAAAAATATGTATGAAGGCCTT
>JAXEKN010000030.1:0-17778 GCA_034101015.1 Prevotella sp. | reverse complement strand
CTGATGGTGTCGCGGTATTTCTTCAGAGCCTCGTCGTATTGCAGGCGCTCGGCACGGGTCATGCCGCCAACATCGGCTATGCTCTCAAGCTTCTGGAATACGGCACTCTGAGCCGCCCAGGGTAATCTGTTTAGTGTTTCCATATTTTTTAATAAATAAATCCAACGTTCTACTTGATTCTCACATTCATCGGCCTCCTTCGTGAACAACGGGAGCTGGAGGAATATCATCCGCAACTTGTCGGAGAACTGCTCCGTGGTGCCCTTCTCTGCCAAGACGACATCCGTGCGGAACTGCTTCTTGAAGTCTATCGGGCTGAAGTTGAGGAATGCCACAAGATAGACCGAGTCAATCGCATAGTTCCATGCCGAACCTCGCTCTCCCTGGCGGGCTATCGACTCCGACACGTAGTATATGCTCCTGTTCTTGAAGAATGGCTGCGACTTGTTTTGCATCTCTACTATAATCTTCTCGCCGTCGTCGGTCTCACAATATATGTCGTATATCAGCGACCTGTCTTCCTCAAACAGGGCTGGTTGCTCCTTGTCGAGGAATGTCAAGTTTGCGATGTGCTTCTCTCCCTCGAACAGGCTGTTGAGGAAGTCGAGCAGCAGCGGTTTCGACAGCTCTTGTCCGAAGATTCTCTTGAAACCGACATCGGTGAAAGGATTAATGTATTTTGCCATATCGCGCTTTTTGGTCGCAAAGATAATACTTTTCCATGAAATCAGCAAATAAATCCCCGGAAATTTTGCAGATTAAGAATTATTTGTTACTTTCGGGTCATAGGGACAGGTACCACTGATTCGCGACAAATAACGAACCTACGTACTGAAGTGCACCCTCAAAGAACCCATAATCTCGCGCTTTGATAGCCGAACGATGAGCACCGAAGTCCCAGGACTTTGTCGATTACCGGATCCACAAAACGGGGAAAATGCTCCCTCACGTGAAATTTTCCTCCAAAAGGAGTGATTTTCTCAGATTTTATTTGTACCTTTGCCACGTCATTGATGATTTTTGCTTGTCTTGATTTGCAGCACTAAGGTAAGTGAAAAATCTGACATGGCCAAATCCTGAGCAACAAAAAGTTGCTCAGGTACTTATAAAGAAAGTTAAACTAAAGTGCTGCGGAATTTAGGTTCTTATGGCAAAACTAGTTAAGTTTCTACCACCACCACCAACCTTGCGGAACAGGTGGAAACGGTGGACTTCAATACTAATGCTGCAAGGTGGTATGTTCATCTGTTAGTATGTTTTTTTTATTGTAAATAGTCTTTTATATTTGCCGTATTTCGAAGAAAAAGGAAATCGTTTCCATATAGACGAATCTCAAGAGAGTAAAAAACACCGTTTTTTCACTCCAATACAGCCTTGAAATTCCTTGGACGTACGTCTTTAGCTCCAAGGACGTACGTGCATACTACCTTAGGACGTACGTGCATACCACCTTAGGACGTACGTCCGTGGACGCTTGGACGTACGTCCATAGACTTTATGTTCCGAAAAGTAAAGTATTTTTGCTCTTTCGGGCATCTTTATCGAGCAAAACTCCCATTATTTGCTCATAAATCCCGTTCTATTTCACAGTTTTTCAAATACTGTTTTTTTGCTTCTTTTGTCAAGAATAATCTATTTAAGCAGTGGGTGCTGAAATGGAAGAATCAGCACCCACAGTTCTAATCTTGTAACTTGAGTAAATAATTGTTATTTTTTGCTAAATAAATGGCTTTTTCTTGAACATTAGTGCGTATTGTCATTTATTATTCGTAATTTTGCACTCAAATAGTGTCAATTCAATCTATAAATGAACTTGATGTACGTATAATTTCAGAATATTATTCCAAAACAAAACAATATTAACGAACTAACATTATGAGAAGAATCATTCCGTTTATTACATTTATGGTCATGGCTTGCTCGCAGCCTGTCATGTCACAGACAATGAACAAAGCCTACAAGGTAAACTCTGCAGTCAATCCAGTCCTGCCATACAATCTTTGTGCAGACCCAACAGCGGTGGAATACAATGGCCGCCTTTATGTCTATGGCACAAACGACCAGCAGGAACTTAACACGACGGGCAACAAGACGACTAATACATACGGCAAGATTACACAACTCGTGTGCATGAGTACTGCCGATATGGTCAACTGGACATTCCACGGCATCATCAAAGTTAAGTCACTGTCGCCATGGATTGCAACATCGTGGGCACCAAGCGTGGTGAGCAGAGAGGAAGAAGACGGCAAGACACACTTTTACCTATACTACACCAATACCGCATCGGGTATAGGAGTCCTCACCGCTACATCGCCAACAGGTCCGTGGAGAGACCCATTGGGCAAGGCATTGATAGACTGGACGACACCTGGACGCGGAAACCAGAGCAACATCATCGACCCAGGTGTCTGCATTGACGATAACGGTCAGGCATGGCTTACCTTTGGTGGTGGCGATCCTAATAAGACTGGCACAAAACTCATGCCGGGCAACGCACGCATAGTGAAGCTTGGCAAGGACATGATATCGCTTGACGGAAGCATCCTGCCAATACCTGCACCATTCCATTTCGAGGCTAACGAACTCAACTACATTAACGGCAAGTACGTCTTCTCATACAGTGGTGGATGGAGCTGTAACTCAGCTGACTGGAACAACTATGACGGTCGTGGCAACTATCCTTGTCCTGGCAATTGCAGCATATTGGCAATGACAACTGACGATCCTGTCAACGGAACATGGGAGTACAAGGGCGAGATACTTAAGAATCCCGGCACCTTCGGATATCCATGGGGTAACAACCACAGCCATCTGCAGAAGTTCGGCAATGAATTCTATATGATTTACCATACCCAGTATCTTGAGGCTAAGTACGGCATATCAGGTGGCTATCGTGGCATTTCCATCAACAAGGCAAACGTCAGCCTGCCAAGTGTCAACATCACAGCGTCAATGGACGATGCCGGGCCAGCCATAAAGGCTGATAAGTGTCCACGTGCCAACGAGCTTGTGGAGGCTGAGACCATGGCAAACTGTGCAGGCGTGAATGTGATTGAGACAACGAAATACGGATGCGTCGTGACGGACATTGACTCAGGCGACTGGACGATGGTGCGCGGACTGATATTCCCGGAGGATGCACGCTCTGTGACGGTCAGCATCAAGGGAAAGGGCACTATGAAGATATTCTCTGGACGAATGAATGGCACACCGCTTGCTGTGGTTGACTTCGACAATGCCACTATGAGTGATGTGACGGTCGATCTGTCGAAGACGATTCCTTCCGGCAAGACATACAGCAACATATTTTTCGCTTTTTACGATGTTGACGAGAGTTCAGCTGTGCAGTTCAACAACTACCGCTTCAATACACAGACAGCCGAGGAAGTGACAGCAATAAATAATGTAGAACTTGACAGCAGTGACGCAAAGCACAGCAATGCGACATACAATATCTCAGGTCTGAAGGTAGGAGCAAATGCCAAGGGTATAGTCATCCGTAACGGTCGTAAGCAGATTGTGAAATAACAGTGTTTTTCATATTTGCAGTTAGGGCTTTCATTAGATAAGGTTATTAACCTTAACGCCGCAAGGTTATTAACCTTAGTGGCGCAAGGTTAATAACCTTATCGTCAATGAAGGACAGATGATAAGTCACTGTCCTGTAGAACCAATGTACCTGTCCCTCGCATTTATTTGAGTACGACCTTTTTGGCTTGTGTCCTCACACACCTCGCATCGTCAGCGATATGCGGTTGCGACGGACGTCAACCTCAGTCACTTTGACCATGACGTGCTGATGGAGCTTGACCACATCGCCAGGATTGCTTTCATATTTGTCGGCCAACTGTGAGATGTGTACCAGTCCGTCCTGATGAACACCGATGTCCACGAAGGCACCAAACTGGGTGATGTTGGTGACTATGCCGGGAAGGACCATCCCCACCGAGAGGTCGCCGATGCTCTCTATGCCTGCGGCAAACTCAAACTCCTCAATCTGGGAACGAGGGTCGCGGCCTGGCTTTTCCAACTCGCTCATGATGTCGGTGAGGGTGGGCATACCCACAGTGTCGGTGACATATCTCTTAAGCTCAATGCTCTTGCGCAGTGAAGCATCGGCAATGAGTTGGGCTACAGTGCACTTGTGGTCGCGGGCCATGGTCTCAACAATCTTGTATGACTCTGGATGTACGGCGCTGTTGTCGAGGGGATTCTTTGCACCTGATATACGGAGGAATCCTGCACACTGCTGATATGCGGCAGCACCGAGCCTTGGCACCTTCATCAGTTGGCTGCGGGAGGTGAAAGCTCCATTGGCACGTCGATATTCCACGATGTTCTTGGCGAGGGTGGGACCAAGGCCGCTGACGTATGTGAGCAGGTGCTGGCTGGCTGTGTTGAGGTCAACGCCCACGGAATTGACGCAGCTCTCCACGGTGAGGTCGAGCGACTTCTTCAACTTGGTCTGATCGACATCGTGCTGGTATTGTCCCACGCCTATACTCTTGGGGTCTATCTTCACCAGTTCGGCCAGCGGGTCCATCAGTCGTCGTCCGATGCTCACCGCTCCTCTCACCGTGACATCCTCGTTGGGAAATTCCTCACGGGCGGTCTTCGAGGCGGAATAGACCGACGCGCCGTCCTCGCTGACTACAAATTGCTTCACCTCATGCTTGAAATGGAGCGACTTCATGAATGCCGCAGTCTCACGGCTGGCCGTGCCATTGCCGATGGCCATAGCCTCTATGCCGTATTTCTCCACGAGATGCTCTATGGTGGCGGCAGCCTGAGCTCGCTTTGCCACCGGGGGGTGGGGGAAGATGGCCTCATGGTGGAGCAGGTTGCCCTGTGCGTCGAGACACACAATCTTGCAACCTGTGCGAAATCCGGGGTCAACGCCCATCACACGCCGTTGTCCCAACGGTGCGGACATCAGTAGCTGGCGCAGGTTGTCGGCAAATACGCGTATTGCCTCCTCCTCAGCCTTCTCCCTGCCACGTGCGGCAAACTCATTCTCTATGGATGGCTGCAGGAGTCGCTTGTATCCGTCTTCCACAGCTTCACGATATAGGGTGGCGCATCGTCCCTGGCATTTCACGCAGTTGCGCTTCAGTCGCTCCATACACTCATCATCGTCGGTGGAGATGCTCACACGCAGTATGCCCTCAGCCTCGCCCCGTCGCATGGCAAGCATACGATGTGAAGGACAGCGTCGCAGCGGTTCCTGCCAGTCGAAGTAGTCCTTGTACTTGGCAGCCTCCTCGGTGTCGGCCTTGGTCTTGACGACTTTGGACGTGATGATGGCATTGCGCTCAAACAGACGTCTGACGGTCTGTCGGGAGCGTTCGTCCTCGCTGACCGTCTCGGCAATGATATACTGTGCGCCTTGGATGGCGTCGGCAGCCGACTTCACTTCTCCCTTGACAAAGCGTTTTGCCGCTTCCTCCGGTCGCTGTTCACGACCGAGCATTATGAGAGTGGCGAGCGGTTCGAGCCCCTGTTCGCGGGCCACCTGTGCCTTGGTGCGGCGCTTGGGCTTATATGGCAGATAGATGTCTTCGAGAGTCTCTGCATTGTCACATTCGTTGATGCGCTTGTCCAGTTCGGGAGTCATCTTCCCTTGTTCGGTGATTGTCTTGCGGATGGTCTCCTTGCGCTTTTCCATCTCGCGCCATTTTGCTGCCATGTCACTGATGGCTGCTATCTGCACCTCGTCGAGCGATCCGGTGCGCTCCTTGCGGTATCGGGCAATGAATGGAATGGTGCACCCCTCGTCGAGGAGTTCGATGGTGTTCTGCACATTGTGTGTGTGCAACTGCAATTTCTCGGATATATGTTTAATCATTTACGTATTAATTGTGAAATTTTTAAAAAATATATGTGATTTATTTGTGGGAATGAAAAAATATTTGTATCTTTGCACCCGCATTTAGCAAGGGAATGCCGATATGGCTCAGTTGGTAGAGCAATTCATTCGTAATGAATAGGTCCCCGGTTCGAGCCCGGGTATCGGCTCATTTTCATTTATATCTTATTTATATCGACGTATCCGTGCATCACGGCATAGATGGTGAGTGCGGATATGGATTTCATTCCTAGTTTGTATGTGATGTTCTTCCTGTGGCTAACCACGGTGGGCATGCTGATATTGAGCATGTCAGCAATTTCCTTATTGATAAATCCTTGTGCCACGAGCGACAACACCTCAATCTCGCGGTCGGAGAGTGTGTTGTTCTGAGTGTGTTGTGGGATAGGGGGGAGGTTGCGTCCTTTGGCATGTGCATGCTGTTCGAGTGCGAGCAATGATTTCACGAGTTGTTTTTCTGGTACGTTGACACATAGTGAATGAAAGTCGGTGAGTGTTGCCGATTCGTCAATGGCCAGCGTAAGGACAATGGTCTTATGGCGTCTTTCAAGGAAGAAGGACCGATGTTCCAACACGATGTTCATTGCCACGAAATAGTGGAAATACTCTTCCGGACTGTTTGCCTGAAGTTCGGCAAACGACCCGTAGGTATCCACTTGGGCTATGGGCATGATATTCTGTAATATCGTCTTAAGGCCGATGGATGCAAGCGTATTGGGGTCGATGATGGAAAGCCTCACCCCCTGCCCCTCTCCAAGAGAGAGGGTAGATGAATAGTATTGCTCGTAATGGTTCTCAGACATCATGTTGTTTTTGTCAGACATATTACCTCCCCTCTCTCTTGGAGAGGGGCAGGGGGTGAGGCTTTTTATTATTCTCCTACGACAGGAATCCGAGCAATGCTCCGGCAGCTACAGCCGAACCAATCACACCGGCAACGTTCGGGCCCATGGCATGCATGAGCAGGAAGTTGTGGCGGTCGTATTCCAGTCCGAGGTTATTACTGATACGTGCGCTCATAGGCACGGCAGATACACCTGCGTTACCAATGAGGGGGTTGAGCTTCTTGTCCTTGGGCAGGAAGAGGTTCATCAGCTTCACGAAGCATACACCTGAGCAGGTGGCAACCATGAAGGCACATGCACCGACAACAAATATAAAGAGGGTGTTGAGGGTGAGGAACTCGCTTGCCTGTGTGGAGCATCCCACTGTCAGACCGAGAAGCATCACCACGATGTCGTTGAGAGCAGAGCCGGCAGTCTTGGCCAAGCGTGTGGTCTTGCCCGACTCCTTCAGAAGGTTTCCGAAGAAGAGCATACCGAGAAGAGGCAGGCCGGAAGGCACGATGAATGTGGTGAGAAGCAGTCCGATGATGGGGAAGAGGATGCGCTCTGTCTGGCTCACCTCACGTGCCGGCTTCATCTTGATGACGCGCTCCTTCTTGGTGGTCAGCAGACGCATCAATGGGGGCTGAATCAGCGGCACGAGTGCCATATATGAATATGCACATACGGCGATGGCACCCATGAGGTTGGGGCAAAGCTTGGATGAAAGGAAGATGGCGGTAGGACCGTCAGCGCCGCCGATGATGGCGATACCGGCAGCCTGGTTGGGCTCAAAGCCCAAGGCAAGCGCCACCATGTATGCTCCGAAGATACCAAACTGAGCGGCTGCACCAATGAGCACTAACTTTGGGTTGGCGATAAGTGCGGTGAAGTCCGTCATGGCACCGATGCCAAGGAACACCAATGGTGGATACCATCCTTGTCTCACACCCTGATAGAAGATGTTGAGCACAGAGTTGTCTTCATATAGTCCGATTTCGAGACCGGCGTCGGCGCGGAAGGGGATATTGCCGAGGATGATGCCCAGGCCGATGGGGATGAGCAGCAGGGGTTCGAAATCCTTCTTTATCGCAAGGTAGATGAGTATGGCACCCACCACGATCATTATCAGGTTGCCTGCCGTGGCATTGGCGAAACCAGTGTAGGTCAGGAACTCTGAAAAGTTCTCAACTATGAAATCTGTAAAACTCATAAGCCAAAGTTATCCGATAGTGAGCAGCACGGCACCTTCCATTACCGAGTCGCCGGGATTAACAACGATTGATGTGATAGTGCCGGCATATTCAGCCTCGATGTTGTTCTGCATCTTCATGGCCTCGAGCACGAGCACGGTGTCGCCTACATTGACCTGGTCGCCCACCTTGACATTGATTGACGAGATAGTGCCAGGCAGTGGAGCCTTGACAGGGTTGCCTGCTCCGGCAGCTGCGGGAGCTGCGGCCGGTGCTGCTGCGGGAGCTGCAGCCACTGGACGCGGAGCTGCTGGCTGGGGAGCAGCCACCTTTGGCTTCTTGATAGCGTGTGCGGGATTGATGGGGCGCTTCAGTTCCACCTCGAATGAAACGCCATTAACAGATACTTTGGCGAGGTTGCCCTCCACCTCTTCTATTTCGACGTCATAATCGACGCCCTGTACTTTATATTGATACTTGTTCATATATAATTTTAATCTTTTAATTCTTTAATTTTTTTAATATCCACGAATTTATTCGTGGAATTGTGTCATCTGCGGGAGCTCCTGATTCCAGTCGGTGTTCTTCGGCTTGATGGTGATGATACCGCTCTCCACATCATGCACATCGTCCTGATACTGCTTGAGTGCCATGGAGATGACAGCGATATATACCTCCTTGTCGATACCCTTGAGCTTGAGACCGTCCTGAAGAATGGTGGATGTCTTTGATGCCACCTCCATGGTCTTCTCCACGGTCTTGACGCCGGCGCGTATAGGCTGTAACTTTGCAGCCTTGCGCAGGTATTCCATAAACATACCGAAGAAGGTGAAGAACACGAAGAGCAGGGCAAGACAGAAGAACACGATGCCCATTGCCATCACGGTGATACCGAATCCGTGGGGGTCTTCTCTCTTGAGCTTGGCAATCTTGGTCTCTTCTACAGTGATATAGTTGGATATACCTGGTGTGACAGCCTCTGCGGGCTTCACGTCCCACTGGTCGCAACCCTCCTTATGGCGTGCATACGACTGGTTGACAGCCATGGCCGGTACTGTGATGGAGTCGAGCAGATCCACACCGTTACCATTGTAAAGTGCAATCCATACCGGTTTGACTGAGTCAACCTTGGCTGTGAGATGCAGCGCACCCTTTGCTGGGTTGCTATTGAGGAAGAATACTAAGTGCTGGCGGGCACCAAGGGCAGTGCGAGGCTCCCCGTTGGGGATGACGCTCATCCTGCTCACGCGCTCTGGCACACTCATCTTTTCGTCGAGTACGGAACGGTCGGTGGTGATATACATGCCGCGTATGTTGTACGTAGTGTGCGACACATTGGCAATTTCTATCCACGCCTCACTCTGTCCGTATTCGTCTTTCAGGCTGGCACTGTTGTTGGTCATGACTTCATTGATCTTGATGCTGTTCTCAATCTGAGCTTGCATCGCCATCGGTGAAGTCAGCATCATAGCGCCGAGCAATAATCCGAATTTGTCCATTGTTTGATACGTTATTATATTACTTTAATATTTTAATTCTTTAATTTCCTACGCGCCGCAGGCGAGTAGGATCGTCAGTTGTGCCGCGAGAATGCGCAGGAACATGCTCAATGGATATACGGTGGAGTAGCCCAATGCAGGAGCCTCCTTGGAGCATGTCTGGTTGGCATATGCCAGTGCTGGTGGGTCGGTGTATGTACCCGCAATCATACCCATGATGGTGAAGTAGTTGAACTTGTACTTCAGTCTCGCGAGCGTACCTATTATTAATATAGGTATGACAGTGATGAACACACCGGTATATACATATTTCAGTCCGTCGCCCTGTACCACTGTGTCCCAGAATCCTGCGCCCGCCTTGATGCCGACGGATGCAAGGAAGAGCACGAGACCAATCTCACGCAGCATCATGTTGGCACTGGTGGTGGTGTATGTGACGAGCTTGATTTTATATCCGTAACGTCCGATGAGGATGGCGATGATAAGCGGTCCGCCGGCGATACCTAATTTCATTGGCACTGGCATTCCTGGTATGGCGATAGGCAGCGAACCGAAGATGATGCCCACGAGGATGCCGATGAATATAGTGGCGATGTTGGGGGCGTCGAGGCGCTTAATCGAGTTGCCCAATACGTCAGCCACGCGGTTGACAAGGTCTTCTGGACCCACCACCATCACGCGGTCGCCCACCTGCAGCGGCAGACGCGGTGATGCGAAGAGGTCCATGCCCTGGCGTGTGATACGAGTGACGTTCACACCATATACGCTTGAGAAGTGCATCTGTCCGAGAGTCTTTCCGTTGATCGATGTCTTTGTGACGAGTATGCGCCTCGACACCATGGGCTGGTCTGTCTTTTCCCATGCCACCTGTATCTCCGGGCCGATGAAGGCGATGATAGCCTCTGCGTCGGCCTCTGCGCACACGATGAAGAGCTGGTCGCCTAATTCGAGAATGGTGTCGCGGTTGGGGATGGTCACATGACCGTCATGGAGCAGTCGGGAGCATACAAAGTCGCGGTTGAGGAAGTCGTGTATCTGAAGTATGGTGCGCCCTGCCAGATAGGAGTTGGTCACCTGAAGGTGCATCTGGTGGGGCTTTACATGTGTATCCTCAGCCTCCGCAGCCTCCAGTTCCTTCTCCTCCTCAGTGAGTGATATGCGACAGATGAAACGGATGGCTATTGTGGCTCCGATGATGCCAAGCACGCCGAGAGGATAGGCACAGGCATAACCAGAGGCTATCTGCGGGGCTGTACCCTCAGCAAACACAGAGTTGAGGGCCTCGTTGGCGGCACCAAGTCCTGGGGTGTTGGTCACCGCACCGTACATGGTACCCACCATCATTGGCAGGTTGACAGGGTCGTTAGTGTCGAAGAAAATGTAGTAGCATGCAAACATCACACCCACATTGAGAACCACAGTGGCCATCGAGAGCATGTTGAGCGTGATGCCGCCCTTGCCGAAACTCTCAAAGAAGCCTGGACCCACCTGCAGACCAATCATGAAGACAAACAGGATTAGACCGAAGTCCTGGATAAAGGTGAGGATGTTACTTGGGGCAGTCATGCCCACATGGCCGGCAACAATACCGGCAAACAACACAAAAGTCACACCAAGGGCAATACCTCCGAATTTTATCTTTCCGAGATATACGCCTATGGCAATTACCATCGCATAGAGCAATGCGATGTGAGCCACCGAATCGGGTGATACAAACAGATTAATTAGCCATTCCATAAAGTCGTAATTCTTAATACTTGATTTCAAGGTGCAAAATTACCAAATAAAATGCTCAAACCATAATTTTTGTGCAACAATTTTCGTAAAAAACGTAATTTTTTGAATTTTTCACTAATTATTATTCTTTTTCTACTAATATTTTTCCAAAAATCAGAAAAAACCATTACCTTTGCACGGCAAAATGATTGCTTTATTGCCAAAGGCATAAACTTACAAACAATATAATAAAAACAACTATGTCAAACAGAGAAAAACTCTTCACCGAGTTTCAGGCCCCCTCAAAGCAGGAGTGGCTTGACAAAATCCAAGTGGACCTAAAGGGTGCCGACTTTGAGAAAAAACTCGTTTGGAGAACCAACGAGGGCTTCGCTATGCAGCCCTTCTACCGCAGAGAGGACATTGAGGGTCTCGCCACTCCCAACGCCCTTCCGGGTGAGTTCCCATTCGTGCGTGGTAACAAGAAAGACGACAATGTATGGCGTGTGCGCCAGAACATCGTTGCCGATGATGCCAAGGCTGCCAACGCCAAGGCTCTTGACATTCTCAACAAGGGTATCGACTCTTTGGGATTCAAGATCAAGGGCAGCGACGTGAGCGCCGAGTTTATCGACATACTGCTCGAAGGCATCTGCTTGGAGTGTATCGACATCAACTTCTCCACATGCCAGTGTCACTCAGTCGAGCTGGCCGAGATACTCGTAGCCTACTTTGAGAAGAAGGGCTATGACAAGGAGAAGATCAACGGCTCCATCGCTTTCGATCCCATCGAGAAGATTCTTATGAAGGGCAAGGACGCATCCGAGATGGTTGCCAAGACCAAGGAACTGGTCGAACTGCTCAAGGACTATCGTCACTTCCGCTGCGTGGCTGTCAACTCCGAGTCGCTCAATAATTCAGGAGCATACATCGTGCAGGAGTTGGGCTATGCCTTGGCATGGGGTAATGAGTATCTGCAGCAGATGGTAGAGGCAGGAGTGGAGCCTACACTCGCCGCCAGCAAGATCAAGTTCAACATGGGTATCTCCGAAAACTACTTCATGGAGATTGCCAAGTTCCGCGCCGCCCGTCTGCTTTGGGCAGAGATTGTCAAGCAGTATGAGCCAAAGTGTGACTGTGCGTGCAAGATGATGGTCAACGCTACCACCTCTACTTATAATATGACAGTGTTCGACAGCTATGTCAACCTGCTCCGCAGCCAGACCGAGACCATGTCGGCTGCTCTTGCCGGTGTTTATTCAATCGTGGTGCGTCCGTTCGACGAAGCCTACGAGACTCCCACCGACTTCTCAGAGCGCATCGCCCGCAACCAGCAGCTGCTGCTTAAGGAAGAGAGCCATTTCGACAAGGTCGTTGACCCCTCTGCCGGTTCTTACTTCATCGAGGAGCTCACCAACTCGCTCGCCGACGCCGCATGGAAGATATTCCTCAAGGTGGAGGACGAGGGCGGATTCCTCGCTGCTGCCAAGGCTGGCACAGTACAGGACGACATCAACGCCACCAACCAGAAGCGCCATGGCGACGCCGCCAAGCGCAAGGAGTTCCTGCTCGGCACCAACCAATTCCCCAACTTCACCGAACTGTCCGACGGCAAGCGCGCCCGCAAGTGCTGCTGCTCATGCTCCACAGCTGAGGAAACCCCGCTTAAGAAGATTTCAGCCACACGTCTCGCTACCGACTTCGAAGACCTCCGCATCGCAGTGGAGGAGAGCGGCAAGACTCCCAAGGCATTCATGCTCACCATCGGCAATCTCGCCATGCGTCAGGCTCGTGCGCAGTTTAGCTGCAACTTCCTCGCATGTGCAGGCTATAAGGTGATTGACAACCTTGGCTTCAAGACCGTAGAGGAGGGTGTTGACGCTGCCTTGGCTGCCGGTGCCGACATCATTGTCCTCTGTTCGAGCGATGATGAGTATGCTGAGTATGCCGTTCCCGCATTCAAGTATCTCGACGGACGCGCCATGTTCATCGTGGCTGGTGCTCCCGCCTGCATGGACGACTTGAAGGCTGCCGGCATCGAGAACTTCATCCATGTCCGCTGCAATGTGCTCGAGACACTTAAAGAGTATAACCAGAAATTGGGAATCTAATGTTTTGAATAGTCATGAGAAAGAATTTTAAAGATATCAATATTTACGCCGGCATCAAGAATGAGAATGGTGCCGAGTGGCAAAAGGCTAACGGTATCGCTCCCAACTGGAAGACTCCTGAGCATATCGAAGTAAAGCCCGTATATACAAAAGAAGACCTCGAAGGCATGGAGCACCTCGACTTCGCTGCCGGTATTCCTCCCTACCTCCGCGGTCCGTATTCAATGATGTACCCCTTCCGCCCCTGGACCATCCGCCAGTATGCAGGATTCTCCACAGCTGAGGAGTCCAACGCATTCTATCGCCGCAACCTCGCCTCTGGTCAGAAAGGTCTGTCAGTGGCATTCGACCTCCCCACTCACCGTGGCTACGACCCCGACAATGAGCGCGTGGTCGGTGATGTAGGTAAGGCTGGTGTGTCTATCTGCAATGAGGAGAACATGAAGGTCCTCTTCGATGGTATTCCATTGAACAAGATGTCAGTGTCCATGACCATGAACGGAGCAGTGCTTCCTATTCTCGCCTTCTATATCGTGGCAGGTCTGGAGCAGGGCGCAAAACTCGAGGAGATGGCAGGTACTATCCAGAACGATATCCTCAAGGAGTTCATGGTGCGCAACACCTATATCTATCCGCCCGCATTCTCAATGAAGATTATCGCCGACATCTTCGAATATACTTCGCAGAACATGCCTAAGTTCAACTCAATCTCTATCTCCGGCTATCACATGCAGGAGGCTGGTGCAACAGCAGACATCGAGTTGGCTTATACTCTTGCCGACGGTATGGAGTATCTGCGCGCCGGTGTTAATGCCGGTATCGATGTGGATGCCTTCGCTCCCCGTCTGTCATTCTTCTGGGCTATCGGTGTAAACCACTTCATGGAGATTGCCAAGATGCGTGCCGGACGTCTGTTGTGGGCAAAGATTGTGAAGAGCTTCGGTGCCAAGAACCCGAAGTCGCTCGCTTTGCGTACACACTCACAGACATCAGGATGGTCGCTCACCGAGCAGGATCCATTCAACAACGTGGGTCGTACTTGTATCGAGGCTATGGCAGCTGTGTTGGGACATACCCAGTCACTCCACACCAACGCCCTCGACGAGGCTATCGCCCTGCCCACCGACTTCTCTGCACGTATTGCACGTAATACTCAGATCTATATCCAGAACGAGACCAAGGTGTGCAAGCACATCGACCCATGGGCTGGTTCATATTATGTGGAAACTCTCACCAACGAACTCGTTCACAAGGCTTGGGAGCATATCCAGGAAATCGAGAAACTTGGCGGTATGGCCAAGGCTATCGAGACTGGTGTGCCCAAGATGCGTATCGAGGAGGCTGCAGCCCGCACACAGGCCCGTATCGACTCAGGTGTTCAGACCATCGTCGGTACCAACAAGTATCGCCTCGACCATGAGGATCCTATCGACATCCTCGAGGTAGATAACACCGCAGTGCGCAAGCAGCAGGAAGAAAGTCTTGCCAAGGTGCGTGCAGCACGCGACGAGGAGGCTTGCAAGGCAGCTCTTGCAAAGCTCACCGAAATCGTGCGCACAGGCGAGGGCAACCTGTTGGCTCAGGCTGTAGAGTGCGCCAAGTTGCGTTGTACATTGGGAGAAATCAGTGACGCATGCGAGGAAATCGTAGGACGTTACAAGGCAGTAATCAGAACTATTTCAGGCGTGTATTCATCAGAAAGTAAGAACGACAGCGACTTCGATTTGGCTTGCAAGCTCACTGAGGAGTTCGCAGAGAAGGAAGGACGTCGTCCACGTATCTTCGTTGCCAAGATGGGTCAGGACGGTCACGACCGTGGTGCAAAGGTAGTGGCAACAGGTTATGCCGACTGCGGATTTGACGTGGATATGGGACCTCTGTTCCAGACTCCCGCCGAGGCTGCACGCGAGGCTGTGGAGAACGACGTTCACATTGTGGGTGTCAGCTCTCTTGCCGCTGGTCACAAGACTCTCGTTCCGCAGCTCATCGACGAGTTGAAGAAGTTGGGTCGCGAGGACATCATGGTAATCGCCGGTGGTGTTATCCCCGCACAGGACTATGACTTCCTCTATCAGGCAGGCGTTGCCGCCATCTTCGGTCCTGGTACATCAGTTGCCAAGGCTGCCGTAGAGATGATGAACATCCTCTTGGATAAGTAATTCATATTATTTAAACACAGAGTCACGGAGATACAGAGTTTTTTATGACTTAAGATAACTTATTAATAAAAACTCTGTGATTCTGTGTCTCTGTGTTTTTTATCAAAAACAAACGCAAATGAATATTTCTGAATCGCGCAGCAGTATGCTGCATGGAGTGCTGCTCATGGTGCTGTTTTCGTGCGCAGCCTTTTATATCGGCGAGATGGAGTGGGTGAGGGCAATGTCATTCAGTCCGATGATAGTCGGTATTATTCTTGGTATGCTCTATGCCAATAGTCTCCGTAACAATCTGCCTGAGACGTGGGTGCCAGGCATACAGTTCTGCTCCAAGCGAGTGCTGCGTTTTGGTATAATCCTTTATGGATTCAGATTGACCTTTCAGGATATAACAGCTGTTGGACTTCCTGCCATCATCATCGATGCCATAGTCGTGGTGGGCACTATTTTGTTAGGTGTCTTTGTTGGCAAGTTGTTGAAGATGGACCGCGGCATAGCCCTTCTTACCTCAGTAGGTTCTGCCATCTGTGGTGCGGCTGCAGTGTTGGGTGCCGAGTCGGCATTACGTGTCAAGCCATATAAGACGGCAGTGTCGGTAGCTACGGTAGTTATCTTCGGTACTACGGCAATGTTCCTCTATCCCGCTCTCTATCGCGCAGGTGTGTTCGATCTCGACCCTCAGGCGATGGGTATCTTTGCAGGAAGCACCGTGCATGAGGTGGCTCACGTTGTGGGAGCCGGCAATGCCATGGGACCCGAGGTAAGCAGTTGTGCCATCATCGTCAAGATGATTCGCGTTATGATGCTCGTGCCCGTATTGCTTTATCTCACTTGGGATGTGGCCCGTCAGATGCGCAACAATCCCTCTATGGCAGCTGAGGGCGGCAAGGGCAAGATCAACATCCCTTGGTTTGCCATTCTCTTCCTCGTCGTCATCTGCTTCAACAGTTTCGACCTTCTGCCAAAGTCTCTCGTTGATTTCATCAACACCTTCGACACCTTCCTCCTCACCATGGCGATGACAGCCTTGGGAGCCGAGACCAGTATCGAGAAGTTTAAGAAGGCAGGAGCCAAACCGTTTATCCTTGCCGCAGTCCTCTTCGTATGGCTCATCGGCGGAGGTTATGTTATGGCAAAGTATTTAGTACCGGTAATTAATTAATATAAAACATAATGGAAATCTTATTATCTCTAATTCCTATTGCATTGCTTATACTGCTGATGGCAGTGTTCAAGCAGCCTGGCGACCGTAGCAGTCTCATCACCCTTGTTGTTACTGCTGTGATCGCAGTCTTTGGTTTTGGCATGTCGTTCCACGATATGTCGTTCTCCTTCCTCTATGGAGCCACAAAGGCAATATCGCCTATCCTCGTCATCATCCTGATGGCAATATTCAGTTATAACACCCTCCTGCTCACTGGCAAGATGGAGGTTATCAAGCGCCAGTTCTCGATGATTTCCACCGACCGCAGCATTCAGGTGTTGCTCATGACATGGGGCTTCGGTGGCATCCTTGAGGCAATGGCAGGTTTCGGTACTGCAGTGGCT
Source organism: Prevotella sp. (assembly GCA_034101015.1). Lineage (GTDB taxonomy): Bacteria > Bacteroidota > Bacteroidia > Bacteroidales > Bacteroidaceae > Prevotella. Next base: position 859 of record JAXEKN010000030.1, on the reverse strand, counting down.
ATCCCGGCAGCCATCCTCATCAGTCTCGGTTACAAACCTATTTTCTCGGCTGTCGTTTGCCTTATCGCCAACAGTGTGGCAACAACCTTCGGTGCCATTGGTACTCCTGTCATCGTGCTTGCCAACGAGACCGGTCTCGACGTGAATACCCTTGCCGCGAATATCGTGCTGCAGTTGGCACCGCTGATGTTCATCATACCCTTTATTATTGTATATATGGCAGACAGCCGCAAGGAGGCTCTGCTCAAGAATATCATCCTCTCGCTTGTAGTGGGAGCAGTGTCGTTAGGCAGCCAGTATGCCGCCGCCCTTTATATGGGAGCCGAGTCGCCGGCTATCATCGGTAGTTTGCTTTCGATTATCGTCATTGTCATTGCCGCACGCTTTGTCAAGGGCGAGAAAGTAGAGGAGACGGTCGACCAACAGAAGTCGAGTGTTGGTGAACTGCTCAATGCATGGAGCGTATATCTGCTCATTCTCCTCTTGGTGATTGTCACCAGTCCTCTGTTCCCCTCACTTCGTGCCACACTCAGCAGTGCCCTTGTCACAACAATCCATTTCCCCGTGGATAGCATCAGCGACTATAAGATTTCTTGGCTCACCCATGCTGGAGTATTGCTCTTCGTCGGCACATTCATCGGCGGACTCATCCAGGGAGCATCCGTGAGCGGCATCTTCAAGACATTGTGGAAAACCGTTAAGGGACTCAAGGCAACGCTGATAACAGTCATCTGTCTTGTAGGCTTCTCCACCGTGATGGATTATGCTGGAATGATAACAGTGATTGCCGGCGGACTTGCTGCCGCCACAGGTTCGCTCTATCCGTTGTTCGCCCCGTTGGTGGGAGGCATTGGCACCT
>JAXEKN010000021.1:0-52714 GCA_034101015.1 Prevotella sp. | reverse complement strand
ACACCGCACATCTTGGCAACTTCATCCGTACTCAGCCAGGTCTCATCTTCGGGAGTCTGCTCCATCATGAGTGCCTTGGCTTCCATCGCTTTCTCAATAAGTCGGTCGGCAAAGAGAACAAGGTCGTCACTCGACACCTCGATCTTCATCTTGCCGCCTGCTTCTATCATGCTTAGTAGGTCCATAAATCTAAAAAAGTTATCCTGAAACAATCTTGTACTGTAAAGGCGACAGGGGAAACTGGTACAACTTGTGTACAGCCAAAATTCCCTCCAGCCGTAGTCTCTCGTAAAATATTCCTGCCAGACGAATGCGGCATCAATACTGGCAAATATCCTGTCAGTCGAGCATCCCGATAAGTTCCCTTTTCATCTCGTCATCAATGGTGCGGTATCTGGCAAATGCCTGGCTGCCGTTGGTGTGTCCCGACATGGAGGAAATAAGACTTGGGTCTTTCACCTGCTTGTAGAGGTTGCCGATAAAGGTCTTGCGTGCCGTGTGGGAGGTTGCCACTTCATAGAGCGGCTTCTGTACATTCTGCCTCGTCACCGGGTCGAGCACGCTGACAATCCTGTTGATGCCCACTGTCCGCAACACCTCACGGATGCCCTTGTTGTAGTCACTCACATTGTAGTGGGGAAACAGCGATTTGGTGGGGATACCTCGGTATCGCTCGTAGATGGTCATGGCGGTCTTGCTCAGTGGCACACGTATGGTTCTCGCATCGTGCTTCATTGTCTTGTGGGCAATATACTCCAGCACCCCGTCAATGACACTTCCGTTGGTCAGACGCATCAGGTCGCCGAAACGGCAGCCGATGAAACACTGGAAGACGAACATGTCACGGAACATGGCCAGATGAGGGCTGTCAGAAAAGTCGTGGCTCCATATCCTGTCACGCTCCTCGATGGTGAGGAAGAACGGAGTGCCGAAGATGGCCTTGGGTATCTCGAACACGTCAAAGGGGTTGTTCTTGGTGATGCCTTGGTGTATGCACCACCTTACAACTGTCCTCAGTCGGGTGAATACCGTATGCAGCGTGTTGTCCGAACGCTTCGTTCCTGCTGTCCACTTATCCATGCCCAGATAGAGTTGCGGGTATTGGTGATAGTATTCATTCTCATGAATGAGATAATGCTGGAAGGCTTCCAAATCATCCACGGTGAAATTGTCCACATTCAAGGTGTAGTCCTTCTTCTTGCGGACGTTGCGCTGAAACCTCTCGAAACGCTCAATCTTGCCCACCAGTCCCCTTACAGAAGTAGCTTGCCGCTTGTCGAAGTCCTTGTGCGAGATATATTCCTCCACCAACTTTGAAAGCCTTGTTTCCTGTACAGTAGCCTGTGTGAGCTTGTACGCATTCGGATGGTGGAAGCAGAAGATGGTCTTTTTCAGCCAGTCGCTCGTTGCGCCCTTGAAGTATTCCTGCGACACCGTGCGGCAGAGGTCGTGGACGGCATCGTTCAGTGTCCTGCGCTCCTCGTCACGAACCATCGTCACGCGGCTCTTGTAGCCTTGCCTGTCCGCATCCCAGTAGGCTGGGTTGATGGAAAGTTCCGTTGCCGCCTTGATGTCGGTCTTGGTGTCATTGTCACGAACACGGATATAGATGGTTGCCTTCTTCTTGGCAGTGGCGGTCTGCCTTACAAATGCTGTTACGTTCATAGTATGTATATATCTAATGATTATATATAAGGTGCTGAAATCACTCTTCCAACATGCCAATCAGCTCACGCTTCATGGAGTCGTTGATGGTGCGGTAACGCTGGAAGGCACGGCTCTGGGGCGAGTGTCCCGTGAGTGAGGAAACCAAAGCCTGGTCTTTCACCTTGGCATAGAGGTTGCCGATGAAAGTCTTGCGTGCCGTGTGGGAGGTTGCCACATCGCAGAGCATCCTCTGTTCGGGTTGTCTGGTCAGAGGATTGAGCACAGTGACCATACGGTGTATGCCAGCGAAGTCAAGCACGAACTTGATGTACATGTTGTACTGAGCCTCGCAGATGGCAGGGAAAAGACGTGGCGAGACATGGCTGTATCTTGCCAGTATCTCCTTGGCTGTGTCGCATAGAGGCACACGCACAAGCTCGGTGTTGCCGTTATTCAGGTTCTTGCCAGGAATATACTCCAGCCATCCGTCAATGATGTTGCTGCGTGTCAGATTGAACAGGTCGCCCATCCTGCACCCTACAAGGCACTGGAAGACAAACATGTCCCTTACAAGAGAGGCATGGTAGCTGCGTCCGTACTGGCACTGATAGACTTGGTTGCGCTCCTCGACAGTCAGATAGTAGGCATCGCCATAGACATGACCGTGGGTCTGCACCTGCCGGAAAGACACATCGTCCGTATAGCCCTTCTTGACACACCAGTTGAGAAAAGCCTTCAACCGAAGTCCTCCGCTAAAAGAGGAGTTCTTGGAAGAGGGGCGCATGGTGGAGTGGTACAGCTCGAACTTGGCGAAGAAGTCGGGATGCTTCACATAGAGGTCGTACTCCTCCGTCACATATCTCATATACTCCTCCAGCTGCTCCGCTCCAAAGGTGGAAACCTCATACCTGAAATCGGTATCACCTTCCATTTCCCTTTTCCATGCCTCCAACCGTTCAAGCCTTCTGAACACGGCACGGATTCCGCTTGCGTTTTTTGTCTTGAACTCGGTCAGATACTGCTCGGCTCTGTCAAAGAAGCCGCTTCCCCACGGAGTAGTGTCCTCAGCCTTGGTATTCTCCTTGCTCTTTCGGTCTGGATGAAGGAAGTCATCAATGATGGCTGTCAGAACAGGGCAGGTAACATCCTTGTCAACATTCGCCTCCACATACGCTATCATTTCCTTCAACGTGTTGTTGAACTTCTCACGCACCTCCTTAGGCACTTTCTTCGTGTTCTTGTAACCGGGGATTTTGCTGTCCCAATAGATGGGGTCGATGTGCATGGAGGTTGAAACCTTGACATCCTTATCCCTGCCAAACGTCACTCTGATATACACGAGTGAGTTGCTTTTTCTCAATACTGCAATTACCTTCATATTTCTTCAATTTTATCTGTTTTTATTCAGTCTGTGGGTACAAAGTTAGTAATGTTCCGACAATTGTTCCCAGAGAAATCAAACTTATTGCAAACCTGTTTAAGAAGTTTAAGATTTGGATTATACTCGTAAAGCCTTCACTTGTAGCGTGTTTTCTTTAGTCTGATATTCATTTTGTCATACTTGGTTTGAGTATGATTTAGCCAAAATGCGTTTTCCTCCGTGAGGGTGAGGAGGACTGTGGTTAGCAAAACATGAAGCTAAGGTTTACGAAATGGAAAACGCCGTTTTAGGATAGGTAAAACGGCGTATTAGGTTTCTTAACACTTAGGGAGGGTATTTGCAAATCTCTTAAAAAAACAAAAATGTTTTGCCTTATCCTTGGCGGTTTGCGATAATATGTGTATTTTTGTGCATCGAAACAAAAAACACTCGATAGACAAACAAAAAACATACTAATTATGATAGACGTAAAAGAAACACTCAGCAAAGCTGAAGAAAAAATGCAGATGGCTGTGATGTACCTCGAAGAGGAACTCGCACGCATTCGCGCCGGACGTGCCAATGTCGCCATCCTCGACGGTATCAAGGTGGAGTCCTACGGTTCAATGGTGCCTCTGAACCAGGTGGCAAACCTGTCAACTCCCGACCCGCGTTCAATAGCTATCCGCCCATGGGACAAAAAGCAGATACGTGCAATCGAGAAGGCCATCATGGACTCAGATGTGGGTATCACACCTGAAAACAATGGCGAGATTATCCGTTTGGGCATACCTGTGCCGACGGAGGAGAGACGACGTGAGCTTACCAAGCAGTGCAATAAGATTGGCGAAGGTGTGAAGGTGCAGATTCGCAATGTGCGCTCCGACATCAAGGACAAGCTCAAGAAGGCCATCAAGGACGGACTTTCAGAAGACCTTGAGAAGGACGCTGAGGCCGACCTGCAGAAAATCCACGACAAGCAGATAAAGGCTGTCGATAACCTTCTCGCAGCCAAGGAGAAGGAAATCATGACCGTGTAAATCTTTAATTAGGAACTATTTGTTGACTGGATTAGTAATTAAGAATACAGGAAGCTGGTACACCGTCAGACTTGATGACGGTGGCCAGCTTATTGATTGTAAGATAAAGGGCAACTTCCGCCTGAAGGGCATCCGCAGCACAAATCCCGTGGCTGTGGGTGACAGGGTGGACATCGTGCCTAATCAGGAGGGAACAGCCTTTATCACATCCATTCATGACAGGCGCAACTATATCATCCGCAAGTCGTCGAACCTGTCGAAGCAGAGTCATATCATTGCCGCAAATGTCGATCAGGCCATACTCGTTGTGACGGTCAACTATCCGGAGACCTCCACTACTTTTATTGACCGGTTCCTCGCTTCTGCCGAGGCATACCGCATACCGGTCATCCTGGTGTTCAACAAGACCGACCGCCTTACGCCTGAGGAGCGTCATTATCAGCAGATGATGACGGAGCTGTATGAAACGGTGGGATACGAATGTGTGCAGGTTTCGGCAATAACCGGTGAGGGCATTGAGGCTTTGGAGGCGATGTTGCGCGACAAGACCACAGTGCTGAGCGGTAATAGCGGAGTGGGGAAGAGTACGCTCATCAACAGGCTTCTACCTGAAGCCAACCTGCGCACGGCGGAGATCAGCGACGCACATAACGCAGGTATGCACACCACTACATTCAGCGAGATGCTACAGCTGCCCGAAGGCGGTTATCTCATAGACACACCGGGAATTAAGGGGTTCGGCACATTTGACATTGAACCCGAGGAACTGACGAGCTATTTCAAGGAGATATTCCGGTTTTCAAAAGACTGCCGTTTCTCCAATTGCACTCATACCCACGAACCGGGATGCGCGGTGATAAAGGCCTTGGAGGAGCATTATATAGCCGCAAGCCGCTATCAGTCGTATCTCAGCATGATGGAGGACAAGGAGGAAGGTAAATACAGAAGTTAGATGTTTAGTGAAGGCTTAGGAATGAAGAATATTGCAGTGTTGCTTTCAGGAGGTGTTGACAGTTCGGTGGTCGTGTATGAGTTGGCGCGCCAGGGACTGCATCCCGATTGTTTCTATATTAAAATCGGCCCAGAGGAAAAGGAGGAGTGGGACTGCTCGTCGGAGGAGGACCTGGAGATGGCTACTGCCGTGGCGCGTCGCTACGGATGTAAACTGGAAGTGGTCGATTGCCACAGGGAGTATTGGGATAATGTCACCCGATATACTATGGAAAAGGTGAAGGCGGGTTATACGCCCAATCCCGACGTGATGTGCAACAGGCTCATCAAATTTGGCGCGTTTCATGAGAAGCGCGGCCATGACTATGACCTCATAGCCACAGGACATTATGCCCAGACGGAGATAATAGACGGACGTAAGTGGCTTACCACCAGTCCTGACCCCGTGAAGGACCAGACTGACTTCTTGGCTCAGATATATGACTGGCAATTGAAGAAGGCTCTCTTCCCCATAGGCCATTACATGAAGGATGAGGTGAGGGCCATCGCCGAGCGTGAACATCTTGTCAATGCGCGGCGCAAGGACTCGCAGGGCATCTGTTTTCTGGGCAAGATCAACTATAATGATTATATTGAGCGATACCTTGGCGATTGTCCGGGTGATGTCGTCGAACTTGAGACAGGACGCAGGATTGGCGGTCACAAGGGATTGTGGTTTCACACCATAGGCCAACGCAAGGGCTTGGGCTTTGGCGGAGGTCCATGGTTTGTGGTCAAGAAGGACGTGGAGCGCAATATCCTGTTTGTATCCCATGGCTATGACCCTGCCACAGCCTATCGTCAGGAGTTTGCCGTGCATGACTTCCATTTCCTTACTGTTGCCGAAATGCCTGAGCGGGTGACGTTTAAGATACGTCATACTCCCGAGTGGCATAAGGCTAAGGTGGAGTCACGCGGTGATGGAGTGTATGTCATTCATTCCGAGGAAAGGATTCATGGTGTGGCTCCGGGGCAGTTCTGTGTGGTCTATGACGAGCAACATCACCGTTGTTATGGGTCGGGAGAAATCACCGTTTAATCGGTGATTGTTTGAATGCGGATATTGCGCATTAACCCATCGTATTTCGCACGTTTCACAGCGCTGCCCTTGAAGAGTGCCCGATATTGCTCCAATGTGAGACCGTGCCATGCCTCCTTGGTCATTGCCAAGAGGGCGGGAGACGGTTGGAACAGAGGTTCGGCGGTTGCGACGGCGAATCGGTTCCACGGACAGGCGTCCAGACACCGGTCGCAACCATAGATATAATTACCTTCATTGTTGGCGCCTTTGACTGCTTCGCATTGAGATGGGGTGAAGTCACCTCTATGCTCAATGGTCAGATAGCTGAGACATTTCCTTGAATCAAATAATGACGAGTCGTGCCAATCGGATGCCGGCTTTGTAGTATGTGGTGCCGAGCCGTCGGTCAAGGCATGGGTGGGACAGGTGTCGATACATGCATGACAGTTGCCGCAGCGGTTGGGTGATGGATTGTCATATACGAGTTGCTCGGTGACGAAGAGTTCGCCGAGGAAGAACATGCTTCCGGCATGTGGGATGATGAGTTGGCGGTTGCGTCCTGTCCATCCCAATCCTGCACGTTGTGCCCAATATCGTTCCAAGACCGGGGCTGTGTCGCAGAAGGCGCGGTAGGTGGTGATGCCGCAGGCGGAAGCCAAGGAATGGAGCTTTTGCTTCATCACGTCGTGATAGTCCTTGCCATAGGCATAGCGGGCAATAAGGTACTCTCCGTCGGGGATTAGTTCAGAGGGAGCGTATGACAGGGCCACGCATACGATTGACCTGACACCCTCCATGAGCAGTCGCGGGTCGAGCCGCTTGTCGATATTGTCGGCGAGATATTGCATGGAGGCATGCCGCCCCTCAGCAATCCAATGGCGGTAGGTCGTGGCGGTGGTGTCATCGACAGCTTCCGCACGCGCGATGCCACAGGCAAAAAAGCCGAGACTCAGAGCCTCGGCTTTTATCTTTTCAGTCAAATACCTTGAATTCATATCCCTGTTCCTTTAGCCATTTGATTGATTCGGGAAGAGCAGTGCGCAGTTTGTCAATACTCTTCAGAGAGTCGTGGAAGGTGATGATAGAGCCATTGCGGGCATATCGCTTGACATTGTTGACCACACCCTCGGCAGTCATCCACTTGGAATAGTCGCGAGTGACGAGGTCCCACATCACTATGCGATATTTGCGACCGAGCCATGCATATTGGTCCCAACGCATCCACCCGTGTGGCGGGCGGAAGAGGTTGGTGTGAAGCAGCTGGTCGGCTTTGCTTGCATTCTCACTGTAGAAATGTATTGAATGCTTGAAACCGCCGATATGGTTGAATGTGTGGTTGCCGATACGGTGACCGGCATCCACCACCATCTGGAACACCTCCGGGTGTTTCCTGACGTTGTCGCCTACCATAAAGAAGGTGGCCTTGATGCCGAATTGGGCGAGGGTGTCGAGGATGAATGGGGTAGCCTCGGGGATGGGACCGTCGTCGAAGGTAAGATACACTGCCTTCTCATGACGGTCCATTCTCCACGTTGCCCTGGGATATAACCAGCGCAGCCATATTGCCGGTTGCTCAATAATCATTTCTTTCTTTTTTATTAGCCTTCATCACCGAAGCTCCCGCCCTTTGAGCGATATTGTTCGAGTAAAGCCCCAAGAACCTTCTGTGATTCCATTGACCACTTCTTGTCGATGTCTTCGGCTTCCACGAGTATCTGCTGCATGATATAGAAGTGGGTGAGGGTTTCGCGCTGTGCATTGACAAAGCGGAAGTCCTCAAGACTGCAATACCACTTGGCATACTGTAGGGACTTGTTGAAGAGTGTCTTGAACAGGCGTATTGCCTTTTGTTTTTGTCCTATATGGGCATACACCCTTGCCTCGTCGAGAGAGCCGGAGAAATAGTTGGCAGGCACATTGTATTCAGGTATGTGCTTGTCAAGGTATGCCAGCACCTCGCCTGCCTTCTTGTCCTGTCCCTCGTTGACGAGGTTCATGGCCAGTTGGACGAAAGTCTTTCGGTGTGTCCAGCACATTCTCATCACTGTCTCGTCGAGATAGATGCCCGGTGTCTCCAATCCGCCGAAGCGGAACTTGTGCATCATGCGGTCGTAGGTACGCTTGGTGTCGAAGTTCTTTGCACTGGTGTTCTTGGTGGTGAAGGGAGTGATGCGGTTGACAAGTCCTTCCTGTACGAAGTTGTCGCCCAGATTCATATAGTTGTCCTCGCCCACGGTGAGCGCCACATATATCGGACGTGTCCAGTTGCAGTTGGCTATCAGTTCGAGCATCATCAGGTCGCCCTTATAGAGAGCCCTCTTGCCTTTGAGCGAGATAACCATACGGTCGGGGATGGTGTCGGCTGCCATGAGCATGCCGCTCTTTCTTACTGCCTCCTTGTCGATGGTGACATATACTGTGTCGGTGGGGATGACATGTGTGTCAACGCCTCCTGTGAGCACCTGCATCACCTCCGACTGCTCCTTGGTCACCTCGCCACGCACCCAGTACTTAAGCACGTTCTTAAGTTCGAAGGGGTTGTCGCCAAACATCTTTCGCGCCTCGTCGGGATAGGTCTCGTAGAGATTCTCGATCGTTTCCTCCATGCCTGGCTCCACCTGGATGTAATCATTTGTGCCGGCGCAATATTGCAGTCGGTTCCAGTTGATGGGCAGTGAGGGCGAGTCGTAGGCAGGACGCTTCATCTGGTCGATATACCAGTCGGTTTGCAGATAGCTGAGATTGCAGACGCGTGCGTCGGTACGCTGTCCCTCGACGTCCTGGTTGTACCATAGCGGGAAGGTGTCGTTGTCGCCGTTGGTGAAGATGATGGGATTGCCTTTCTCTTCAAGCGACATAAGATAGTTGCGTCCGAAGTCGCGGCATGTATATCGTCCGCTGCGGTCATGGTCATCCCATGTCTGTGATGCCATCTGAACAGGCACCAAGAGACAAACGATACCTACCAGGGAAGCCACGAGAGCCTCATGTCCCTTGATGCGTCGTGTAATCTCGTCGATGATGGCAGCCACGCCCATACCGCACCAGATGGCGAAGGCATAGAATGAGCCGGCATAGGCATAGTCGCGCTCGCGTGGTTGCATAGGTGTCTGGTTGAGATAGATGACGATGGCCAATCCTGTCATGAAGAAGAGGAAGAAGACCACCCAGAACTGCCTGATGCCTTTCTGTCCCTTGCGCAGCGACTGCCAGAAGAGTCCGATGAGACCGAGGAAGAGCGGTAGGCAGTAGAACACGTTGTGACCCTTGTTGTTCTTCAGGTCATCGGGCAACTTGCTCTGGTCGCCGAGTCGCCAGTTGTCAAACCAGCTGAATCCCGTAATCCAGTTGCCGTGTTCGAGTTCGCCGTTGCCCTGAAGGTCGTTCTGGCGTCCGGCGAAGTTCCACATGAAATATCGCCAGTACATGAAGTTGCATTGATATGAGAGGAAGAAGCGGATGTTCTCCAACTGTGTCGGCATCTTCACCATAATCATCTCGCCGCAGCGGTCGTATGGTTGCTCGTTGCCCTCGACGCCGCCCATCCAGCTTTCGTAGGCGGAGGCATAAGTCGAACTGTACATTCTCGGGAAAAGCATGTTTTGTGCATATTGGTATTCATCCTTGGTGCGCACCTCGAAGTAGAAGTCCTTCTCGTCGGCTGATGCCTTGTCCTTGCGCTGATATACCGGTGCACCCTTGGTGGATACGGGGCGACAGTATTCGCCGTCCTTTTCCAACTTGACCTGTGAGGTGTAAGCTGGTCCAAAGAGCAACGGGCGCGAGCCATACTGCTCACGGCTGAGATACTCTCCGAGGGTGAAGATATCCTCAGGCGAGTTTTGGTCCATGGGCGGGTTGGCGGACGAACGAATCACGATGAGCGCATAACTGGAATATCCGATCATCAGCATCAGCATGCAGAGCAGGGAGGTGTTCTTGATGCGCGAGCTAACGAGAGCCACGCCCTTGCGCTTGTAACTGATGACAAACCACAGGATGGCAAGTACGATGACACCGATGACCACCGAGCTCCAACCGAATCCATAGAACGGTATGCCGAGCATGGCCACTGAGGCAATAAAGGCGATGTTCTCGCGCTTCTCGCTGCGGTCGTTGTATGTCTCGTAGATTGCCCAGATGATGATGCCCACCAAAAGGGCGATATAGATGATTTCTCCGGTATTGAAAGGACATCCGAGGGCGTTGACGAAGAAGAGCTCAAACCATCCTCCCACTCTCACGATGCCGGGAACGACACCATAGAGCACGGCAGCCAGAATGACCACCGATATGCCAAGGGCTATGAGAGAACCCTTGAGGTCGGCATTGCCCTTGAGGTTGGGATACTTGCGATAGTAATACACCAGGACGATGGCGGGCAGACACAACAGGTTGAGCAGGTGGACACCGATGGACAAACCTGTCATATACATGATGAGCACGAGCCAGCGGTCGCTATGTGGCTCGTCGGCATGTTCGTCCCACTTGAGTATGAGCCAGAACACCACTGCTGTGAATGCCGAGGAATAGGCATATACCTCGCCCTCGACGGCGCTATACCAGAAGGTGTCGCTGAAGGTGTAGATGAGTGCGCCCACAAGACCTGATGCCTCGATACTGATCATCTTGCCGAGAGTCATCTCGCTGTCATTGCGAAGAAGCAGACGACGGGTGAGATGGGTGATGCTCCAAAAGAGGAACAAGATGGTGGCGGCTGAGAGCAGCGCACTCATGATGTTGACCATTCGCGCCACTTCTGACGGGTCGCTTGTAAACTGTGAGAACAGGTTGGCGGTGAGCATGAAGAAGGGGGCACCGGGCGGGTGGCCTATCTCCAGCTTATAACCTGTAGAGATAAACTCAGGACAGTCCCAGAAACTGGCTGTCGGTTCGATGGTGGAGCAATACACGAAGGCGGCTATCAGGAAGGAGAGCCAGCCGATGGTGTTGTCCACAATTCTGAATTGTTTCATCTTTACTGTTTTATTCTATGTTATGAATTATTTATTTTCAGCCTGCAAAGTTACGAAATTATCTCAGACCTACGGCATGTTTCAGTCTTTTTAACTCAAAATCTTCACTGTTTCATTCACTTCCACTGTTTTTTTTGCGTATTGCCCGATAAATTGTCTGTCGTGGCTGACCATTATGACGGTGGAGTCGTTGTTGTATTGTCGTATGGTGGAATACATGAACCGCTCGAACGAGTCGTCAACAAAGTTCTCAGGTTCGTCGAGTATGAGTATGTCGGGATGCGACACGATGGCCCTGGCGAAGAGCACCCTTTGGAGTTGTCCGCCGCTCAATGCCTTGATGGGACGTCGGGCGAGGGAGCTGATGCCAGTGGTGGAGAGCGTTTCGTCCACGAGGCGGCGCTGCGGGGGTGAGTATCTGCCAAAGAGCGATCGGGGTGAGTCAAGGCCGGATGCCACCACCTCCCATACCGAGATGGGGAAGTCCCTGTCGATGCTGCGTGTCTGTGGCAGATAGCCCATTGTCGGCCGTTGTGTCAGTGGGATTCCCTCATTGTCGAGAAAGTCGATATGTCCGCAATATGGTTTGAGAAGTCCGAGTATGACTCGCAGCAATGTGGTCTTGCCGCCGCCGTTGGGACCCACAATGCCGAGAAAGTCATTGTCGGCGATGTCGAGTGACACATCCCGTAGCTGAATCTTGCCGTCATATCCGGCAGACACGTTGTTGAGTCTTATTGCCATGGTTGTTGGGTCTTATTGTCGTGTGATACAAAGCATTTCCTCCGGCCAGTTATAGCCGAGCGGGTTGATGACCTTATGCCGGGCCTTGATGGCATCTGTGATGACGTCGATGTTGCGGTTGGAAAATTCCTTCTGCACATACATTATGTCCGTATGGTTTGCCCTCGCCTCGTTGATGACCCTCTGAAGGTCGGCAGCCGAAGGCTCATGGCCTTCCCTCTCCACGGCTATCTGCTTCAATCCATAGTCACGGGCGAAGTAGGTGAGGGCGGGATGATAGATGACGAATGACTTCATGCCGCTTGCACTGATGAGTGAGCGGAGCGAGTCGTCGGTATTGTGTATGACGTTGACGATGCTGTCAAGCCTGTGACGATAGTATAGCGAGTCCTTTGCGTCGATACGCCTGAGGGCCTGGTATATGTTATTGCAGATGACGGTGGCGTTGGCGGCCGACATCCATACGTGAGGATCGCTGTCCAAGCCCTCGCGACTGATACCCTCGGATGAGTTGACCACCGAGATGTGAGGTGCATTGGCTGTGAGCCTCGTCATCCATGTGCGCTCAAAGCCCAGGTCGCCTACTTTGATATACACGACACTGTTGGCAAGGTCGGTCATTTGGCGTGCTGTTGGCTCGTAAGTCTCGGGGCTGCTGCCTTGCGGCACCATTGTCTTCACCGTGAAACGGTCGCCGGCAATCGACTCTGTGAAGTATCTGAGAGGCTCGATGCTCACCGTGATGGTCTTCTCTTCATTGACATGTGGTGATGTGCACGACACGACTGTTCCGGCAGCCATCATCAGGATGACGTATCTCACGAGTTTACTGATGGTCACGCTGATGACGAAGATAGGAAAGTTGGCGCGCATCAATCCGAGGACGATAGTAATGACATCCCCCAATACCGGTATGCACGAGAAGAGTCCCATCCATGCTCCCCTGCCACCCATGAATCGCTTGGCGCGCTCCAGGTCCTTGGGTTTGGTGTGGAGGTATTTCTCTATCCATTCCATCTTGCCCATTCGTCCGATGCCGTAGTTGAAGAGGCTGCCGAGCACATTGCCCACAGTGCCCCATGCCACCAATGCCCACAGGTCGAGACCTGCGGCGAGCAGCCCCACCATGACAGCCTCACTGCTGAAAGGGAGTATGCTGGCGGCAAGAAATGCGGCTATCATCATTCCCACGTAGCCATAGTTCATCAGGAATGCTATAATACTGTCAATCATATTCTATTCCTTCTTGTTCTTGTTTGACTTAATTGATTTTATTTAAGTTAGTTGCATTATGTTCATTATGCTCAGGGACACAGCCACCAATGTCATTACTCGGAATGTGATGTCAGTAAGGCGTGTATGGGTGAGTGATATATAATGAGCCACCAATGGAGATGTGCTGAGGATCATCAACGTCAGCAGCAACTCACTGTGTTGAGGTTGGAGTGTAAGGAGCACCAGGGCCGTCAGGTCTTGGATGATGAATGTGTCGTAGCACATGCGGGTGCGGATTTTGTCGTTTTGTCGCTTGCGCTGGTAATGGGTTATGCCGATGGCGGCGGTGATGACCACGAAAGCCAATGATACCATTGTATGCACGGATATGTCGCTGAAGTCGGCTATAGGCCCGAAGTGCAGCAGAGGTCCGAAATGGGTTTCAAAAGCTTCAAGTTGGTCATTGAAGATTAGGTAAACCATCAGAAACCAATAAGGGCAGATGACTCCGAGCATCGACGCCAAGAACGTGCGGATGGTGAGCGACCGCATGTAGGCAAGCTGCGACAGCCACATTATGGGCAGCATATATAGTATATGTACATTCAGTAGGCTACATATACCTATACACATATAGGCATAGAATGTCCATCCCATTGACAACCTGTCCTGATAGGTATGAAACATACAAGTGACGGACGCTGCCATACACAGCGCCGTCACCATGGCATGTAGCGACTGAAACAGGAAGCATGCCGAGCACATAAGCATGATGAACGAGCACGACACCATCCGGCTGTAAATACGCAGGAGCGCATTGCTGTTGTTGAGTTCCACCATCAGATAGGTGGCAACGACGAAACATCCGAATTGCATCCACAGCTCATTGGGGATGAGTCCGCACAGCAACCATACCACAGTGGCTGTCAGGGCCATCGACGGCAATAGGATCCTGCTTTCCGATATTTTGTTTTGTAATCGCTTTTCCAATGTTCCTGATGATTATATATCCTGTCCGATGTCGCGGCGGAAGTAGCGGTCGGTGAAGTTAATCTTCTGTGCCTGCTCAAAACTCTTCTTCAGAGCTTCCGCCTTGTCCGTGCCGTAGGAGCTCACGGCGATGACGCGCCCACCGTTGGTCACCACTTTGCCGTCGTTGATGGCAGTGCCTGCATGGAAGACGATGCTTCCCTCGACGGTGTCGATGCCCGTGATGGGATAGCCCTTCTTGTAGGCTTCGGGATAACCGCCGCTGACGAGCATAACGCATACCACCGCTCTCTCGTCGAAGACCACCTCGCGCTTGTCGAGGTTGCCTTGTGCCACTCCTTCGAACAGTTCGACGATATCGCTTTTCAGACGTAGCATCACGCTCTCCGTCTCAGGGTCACCCATGCGGCAGTTGTATTCGATGACCATCGGTTCGCCATCCACGTTGATGAGTCCGAAGAAGATGAATCCCTTGTATTCGATGCCTTCCTCGGCGAGTCCTTCCACGGTCGGGCGTATGATGCGGTCCTCTACCTTCTGCATCCATTCCTTGGTGGCGAAAGGCACTGGGGTAACACTGCCCATGCCGCCGGTGTTGAGACCGGTGTCTCCCTCACCGATACGTTTGTAGTCCTTTGCCTCTGGCAGTATTTGATAGTGCTTGCCGTCGGTGAGCACGAATACCGAGCACTCTATGCCGCTGAGATATTCCTCGATGACCACTCTTGCCGAGGCGTTGCCAAACATTCCGCCAAGCATTTCCTTCAGTTCCTTCTTTGCCTCCTCCAAGGTGGGAAGAATCAGCACACCCTTGCCGGCACAAAGGCCGTCGGCCTTCAGCACGTAGGGTGCCTTGAGTGTCTCAAGAAACTTCAGTCCTTCCTCGAGGGTTGTGCCGTCGAAGGTCTGGTATTTTGCGGTGGGGATGTTGTGTCGCTGCATGAATGCCTTGGCGAAGTCCTTGGAGCCTTCCAGCACGGCACCTGCCTTTGACGGTCCTATCACTGGTACGTCCTTGGTGCGTGGGTCGGCTTTCATGTCGTCGTATATACCCTTCACCAATGGGTCTTCTGGTCCCACAACGACCATGTCCACTGCGTTTTCGACCACGAAGTCCTTTATCTTGTCAAATTCATTCACTCCAATGGCTACATTCTCGCCACAATTGCCTGTACCGGCATTGCCGGGGGCGATAAATAGTTTTTCCACTTTCTCGCTCTGCGAGATTTTCCATGCCAGGGCGTGTTCACGGCCGCCGCTACCTAATAATAATATCTTCATAATAACGTTTTTTTTATTTCAAATAGTCCTCAAAGTATTGGGTTATTCTCTCATGCAGATGGACGCTCTTGTGTCCCCTCATGTTGTGTCCTTCTCCGGGATAGACGAAGAAGTCGGGCTGTGTGCCACATTCCGTGCAGGCATTGATAAACTGCAGGGCATGTTGTGGCACTACGGTCGGGTCGTTCATTCCTATGATGATTTGCAGTTTGCCCTTGAGGTTCTTGGCCATGGGGAGAAGCGATGAGGCCTCAATGCCCTGTCTGTTGGTTTCGGGAGTGCCCATATATCTCTCGCCATACATTACCTCATACCATTTCCAGTCGATGACGGGGCCTCCTGCCACTCCCACCTTGAACACGTCAGGATAGTTGGTCATCAGCGATATGGTCATGAATCCCCCATAGCTCCATCCGTGCACACCGAGGCGGTCGGCATCCACGTAAGGCAGTGACTTGAGATAATCCACACCCTTCATCTGGTCGCGCATCTCCACCTTGCCAAGCTGATGCCATGTGGCCTGTTCGAAAGCCATGCCGCGGTTTTCGCTTCCACGGTTGTCGAGTATGAAGATGATATATCCCTTTTGTGCCATATAAGTCTCCCACGAACGGCTGTACCAATGCCATGCCGCTTCCACGTTATGGGCGTGGGGACCGCCATATACATATACCACTGTGGGGTATTTCTTGGTCGGGTCGAAGTCGGAGGGCTTCACCATGCGCCAGTATAGGTCGGTGGTGCCGTCGTCAGCCTTGATGGAGCCTGATTCGAAGATGGGATGAACATATCCCTCCCATGGGTCTTTGGCGGTGAGAAGCCGGATTGACTTTGCCGATGCCGTAGCTGTCAAATCGACATTGCGCGGCACGTCGGGCTCACTGTATGAGTCAACCAACCATTGTCCGCTCTTGCTCAGCGTGGCATAGTGAGAACCTCTGCCGTTGTCGAGGGCCTTTCGCTTGCCGGTCTTCACGTCCACTGCATAGATATTGCGCTGTATGGGATTAGCTTCATTGGAGCCGATGATTATTGACTTGGCCTTGGTGTTGAAGCCATACAGCTCCTCCACTACGAAGTGTCCCACGGTGAGCTGGCGCCATTTCCTTGACCTTTTATTATATATATAAAGGTGGTTGAAACCGTCCTTTTGGCTCTGCATGACAAATTCGTTGTTGTCCCATGGCAGAAATTGTATGGGATGCAGCGGTTCGACGTATTTGCTGCTTGTCTCACGGTAAAGGTCTTCCGTCCTCTTTCCTGACGCTGCGTCGTATGTCACGAGATGGCAGTCGTTTTGCAGCCGGTTGAGTTCAAACATATACACCGTCTTGCTGTCGGGCGACCATGATATATTGGTGAAGTAGCGGTCGGTGGGGTCTCCGGCATCGAGATATGTCGTCTTGCCGTCTTCCACGTCGTATATTCCCACCGTCACCTTATGGCTTGTCATGCCGAGCATAGGATATTTGTCGGGTTCATGCTCTGCCACCCTTGTGAAGGTGTTCACCTGAGGATAGTCAGTGACCATTGACTGGTCCATCCTGTAGAAGGCAAACCGCTTGCCGTCGGGAGCCCAGAAGATTCCCTCCTCGATGCCAAACTCATTGCGGTGGACAGCCTGTCCATAGACAATATCCCTACTGCCGTCGGTGGTTATTTGGCGGGTGGTGCCGTCCTGTGTGGTCACCCATAATTGGTCGTTCTTGACGTAAGCCGAGGTGCGTGACGTGGCGTTCCAGTGGGTCTCCGTCTCCCCATTGCAGTTCTGTCGCCATTCTATCCTGTCCGTCTTCCAGTTGTAGAGCAGCCGAATGTGTCCGTTGGTGATGAGAGCCAATGTCTGTCCGGGATAGGGATAGCTGACATATTGCAGAGTGCGTATGGTCTCGCCGTCGAGTAGGCAGTTGACATTGTCGAGCGAGAAGAGGGGTTTTCTCTTCCCCGTCTTCATGTCGATCATACCTGCGTCGTCGATGTCCTGATACATCAATTGGTCGCCCCACCATGTGGAGTTTAGTCTTTCCGGCACGAACTTACGATAATTCACGCCTCCGAAGTTCAGTTCCTCCAATGTCAGCTCCTTGAGTTGCTGAGCCTGTGTGGGGATGTTGGATGTCATGGTCATCAGTGCAGTGAATGCTATGGTTGCAAATGTCTTGTTCATGATCATGTATGTTCACAAAAAAGTCAGTTGTCGCAAAAAATCAGTCGTCGAAAGAGTCGAAGTCATTGTTGTTCCTCCGTCCCTTGCCGCTACGGTCAAAACGCTCGTGACCGCTGCGGTTGAAGCTACGCTTAGAGCGGTCGAAGTCCTTGCGGCGGTTGAAGTCTTTGCGGCGTTCGCCTCCTCTGTCACCGCCTCGCTTGCCCTTGCGGTCATTGTCGTCGTCACCCAAGCGTCGTCGCTGTCGCTTGCCTTCTGACGATGGCAGCTCATGCTTGTGGAACACGAATGAGCGGATGTCGCCTTCCTCGTTTTCCTCGGTCTCCGTGAGTCGTTTTTTAAACTCGCGCTCTTTCTTGAACCTGTGCTTCTCTCTCATCATCTTCTTCTCCTCGTCGGTCTTCACGATGCCGCCCTCTGAGCGGAAGTCGCGCAGTTTGCCGTCGAAGATCTGGTATTTCCTGAACTCACACTCCAGGGAGCCGTTATACAGCGGGGTCTTCAATGAGGGTTTCAGTCCTATCTGCTCGAAGCATTCCTCACGGTAGCTCAGTATCCACGCGTCATTGTTGAGGAACTGGTGCTTGAGTCTTTCACCGATCATCTTATACGTGCCGAGAAGGTCAGGTGTGGAGATGCGCTCGCCGTATGGAGGGTTGGTCACCATGATGGCCTTCTCCTGCGGTTGGGTGAAGTCCTTGAAGTCGGCATTCTTGACAGAGATGTCATTCGACAGCCCAGCTGCCTTGACATTCATGATGGCGGTATTGACAGCCTTCATGTCGATGTCGTAGCCATAGATATGATGGTTGAACTCGCGCTCCTGCGAGTCATCATTGTATATGGAGTCGAAGAGATCCTTGTCGAAGTCCGTCCACTTCTCGAATGCAAATTCCTTGCGGAAGATGCCCGGAGCCATGTTATGTGCGATGAGTGCTGCCTCGATGAGCAGTGTGCCCGAACCGCACATGGGGTCGATGAAGTCTGTTTCGCCCTGCCATCCCGTCATGAGTATCATACCTGCGGCGAGCACCTCGTTGAGTGGCGCCTCAACGCTTTCCTGACGGTAGCCGCGGCGGTGCAGGCTTTCTCCTGATGAGTCGAGCGACAGTGTACACTTGTCCTCAGCGATGTGGATGTTAAGGCGTATGTCGGGGTTGGCCACGGAGATGTTCGGACGCTGTCCGGTTTTCTCCCTGAATTGGTCAACGATGGCGTCCTTTACCTTGTAAGCCACAAACTTAGAGTGGCGGAACTCTTCCGAGAACACCACCGAGTCAACGGCAAATGTCTTGTTGTTGTCGAGATATTCGGTCCAATCGACCTTCTTTATCTCCTCATAGACATCATCCGCCGACCTCGCCTTGAAGTGGGTGATGGGCTTTAGAATCCTGATTGCCGTGTGCAATTGGAAATTGGCGCGATACATCAATTCCTTGTTTCCCGTGAACGACACCATGCGACGGCCGATTTGCACGTCGTTGGCACCTAATTGTGTTAATTCCTTCGCCAATACAGGTTCCAGTCCCATGAATGTTTTTGCGATCAGTTCAAATTCTTTTTCCATTATTATATTATTCAAATTTCTTTTTCTGTTTTTAAATTTAGGAACTTAAAGAAGTTTAGGAAGTTAAAAACATTAGTCTGTTTACTTCCGATAAATCTATTAACTTGTCAACTCGTCAACTTGTCCACTGAAATCACTCTCTTTGTCCTCGGCTCCACATTCTCCGTCACCCACATGTTGGCTCCGATGACTGCACCTTCGCCAATGGTGATTCGTCCGAGCACGGTGGCATTCGAATATATCACCACATTGTCTTCGATTATCGGGTGGCGCGGGATGCCCTTTATAGGATTACCCAGTTCGTCGAGCGGAAAACTCTTTGCTCCGAGGGTCACACCTTGATACAGCTTGACATTGTTGCCGATGATACACGTGGCTCCCACCACGACACCCGTGCCATGGTCGATTGTGAAGTGATGGCCGATGGTGGCGGCGGGATGTATGTCGATACCCGTCTCTGAGTGTGCCATCTCCGATATGATGCGAGGGATGAGCGGCACATCCATAAGATGCAACTCATGAGCGATGCGATAGTTGGCCAAGGCTTTTATCACAGGATAGCACGAGATAATCTCACCGAAGTTTTCAGCAGCGGGGTCACCATTGTATGCTGCCTCCACGTCAGTGGCGAGCACACGCCGTATTTCTGGCAGCCGCTCCACCAACCTTGCGGCGATGTCCTTCGCCTTGTCGCGGCAGTGACGTCCATGGTTGGGGCATGTGTCGCACGAGAAGCATAGTCCCGCCAATACCTGGTCGGAAAGCAGCTTGTATAGCTTTTCGACGTTAGCGCCAATATGGTATCTGATGGTATTCGTGTTTACTGACGATTTGCCGAAGAATCCCGGAAAGAGGATGGATCTCGACAATTCGATTATTTCCTCCAGCACCTTGCCAGAGGGTAGGGGATTACCTTCCTGATGTCGGTGGAAGAGACCTTCGAGCGACTTCGGTTGCGACAGCATTTCTACCGTCCGTGTGAGTGCCTCACTGTGATTATAGTTACCCATTTCAACTATTAAAACTCATATTTTGGGTACAAAGTTAATGGTTTTCATAGAAAATACAAAAAAAAACACGATTTTTTTCCATTATTACAAAAATATTTTGTATTTTTGCCCTCGAAATGACCATTTTTAAATGACAACGTATGGATTTTAGTACATTATTATTATATGCAGACAATGGAAGCCGCACGTTTATCATAGTGCTCCTATGTGTCGTTTTGTTCTTCTCATTGTTTGTTGGAGGACTGTTGGTTCAATGGCGAGAGCGCAAGCAGATGACCCGCGAACTCAATCACCTGCAGTCGATGCGCAAGCATGGTGTGGAGCATGAACTCGTTCTGAAGGCTCTTCATCTTGCTACATGGAGATATGACGTGGAGACAAATGTAGTAAGTCTTGAGACTGACTATCGCAGCCGAACCGACCTGTGGGTGCCAGGCATAGGGGCATCGCTTGATGATTTCTATGACCTGGTGCATTCTGATGACGTGGAGCGAATACGCGAGGCCCTACGCGACTTGATAAGCGGCAGGAGCGACACGTATCATCAGCAGTATCGCATGACACTCTCCGAGAACGACCGCGAGCACTGGATGGAAGACTATGCCACCATCTCTGAGCGCGACGACAAGGGCAAACCCGTGGTTATTGTCGGCACAACCACCTGTATTGACGAGGTTAAGGAAATGGAACTGGCGCTCATCGACGCGCGCAACAAGGCTGAGGAGAGCGACAGGCTCAAGACGGCCTTCATCGACAATATCAGTCATGAGGTGCGCACACCTCTCAACGCCATCGTCGGATTCTCCGACATCCTGCCCACTGTCAGTGATGCACAGGAGCGTGATGGACTTATCGCCATCATCAAGGAGAATAATCAGAAACTATTGAAAATATTCGAGGAGATGATGACCATCTCCAAGGCAGAGTCGCATGATGTCAAGCTGAATGTCAGCGACTTCAGTCTGATGGAGATGCTACAGGGACTTACCGACGAGTTTGTCGGCAATAATGTCAACCCGGAGATTGAAATCAAGCTACAGCCTTATGAGGATAAGATCCTGCTCCATACTGACTATGCCAAGCTACGCGAGGTCGTTTACAACTTCCTCTCCAATGCCGTCAAGTTCACCTCGCATGGGCGTGTCGTCCTCTCGGTTATCGATGACAAGGACAATCATGTGCTCATCAATTGCTCCGACACGGGCAAAGGCATACCCGAGACTGCCTATGAGCGTATCTTCGACCGCTTTGTCAAGCTCGACGACTTTGTTCAGGGGGCTGGTCTTGGATTGTCCGTATGCCGCTCCTATGCCTATAGTTTGGGAGGCACGGTAGGGGTCAAGTCGAAGGAAGGAGTGGGCTCTACCTTCTGGATTAATATTCCCAAAATAATTCAATAAGAATGTTCAATTTTTCCGATAATATGGTTGATAAGTAATTAAATTACGTTTAATGCCTTTATCATACAATAAAATTGGTTAAAAAGTTTTTGTATTCCAATTTTATTGTATAACTTTGTCGCCAACTAAAAAAAGCACTTAGATTATATATATGATTGTGGCTATAAGTAGGGCAGAATGTTATTCCCCAAATTCGGTTGACAAGGATGCCCGAATATTAGAAAAAATATGCGAACTACTGACTCGTAGCGGTTTTGACGTCAAGACAGTGAATGAACAACAATTCACTCCTGATGTCAAAGGTGACATATATATATCTATGGCCCGTTCACCACGTGTGCTCGACATTCTTAAGAAGGTTTCCACCCGTTATATTGTCGTCAACAATCCTTGGGGAGTTGAGAAGTGTCAGGACCGAAGACTCCTGATGGACATCATCTCACATAGCCGCGGCATCAATGCCGCTCCAAAGGAAGGTAATGACGGCTATTGGGTAAAGAAAAACTTTGGCTATACAGAGTGCGAGTCCGACATCATTTATGCTCCAGACACCGTCAGTTGCGACCAGGCCGTGGAATCGATGAAGAGTCGTGGTATTAAAGATGTATATACGTGCGCGCATATTAAAGGTACGCTCGTCAAGTTCTACGGCGTGCTTGACACTCCTTTCTTCCGCTGCTACTGCCCACGTCAGGACGGCGACATGAAGTTTGCCAGCCATTTCGTCGATGACGATGCCTGTTCTGACTCCATGTCGGTGGCTATGTCGTATATCTCAGACGACAAATGGTTAAGGGATTGCAAGGACAAGATAGAATACATGATAAGCCGCAAGCTCAATGGCATGGCTATCTATGGAGGCGACATGATTGTCACTTCCGACGGCAAGGTGTATGTTATTGACCTCAATGACTTCCCCAGTTTCTCCAGATGTGTTGATGAGGTTGCGGAATACATGGTGATGCACATCATTAAGCGCAAGGTCAACCTCCACAAGCAGCCTGTTGCTCATTGCTTGCTCAACAGCTCTATGTTCAAGGGACTTCTCTTTGACTATGGCGGCACCCTCGATACCGGTGGCATACATTGGGGTATGCTTATGTGGCAGACATACAGGCGGGTTGGTGTGCCCATTGACGAGCAACTTTTCCGCGAAGCCTATGTCCATGGAGAGCGAACCCTCGGACGTAATCCCATCATAAAGTCCACATTCTCCTTTCGCCGCACGATAATGGAGAAGATAAGCCTCCAGTTGGAATATATCCATGACCGCCGCGAGGATATCACACCCGCAGACTGGCATAAGAGAATTGTAGATGGACTTATGGAGGTCTGCGAGTGGGAGGTGCACAAGTCCAAGATAATCCTCTCGGTAGTCATCAAGACACGTAAGGAGAAAATGAGAAAGGACACCAAGATAGCCGTGGTAAGCAATTTCTATGGCAATCTGCGAAAGGTGCTGCGCGATGGCGGCTTCCATTCCGTCTTCGGTCCCAACGTCATCGAGTCGGCAGTGGTGGGAGTGAGGAAACCTGACCCCGAGATATTCCGTATTGGCATGAGGAAGATGGGGGTGACCGCCCCCGCCAATGTGCTGGTCATCGGCGACAGCTATGACAAGGATATCGTACCCGCCCACAATGCGGGATTCAAGACCGTATGGTTCATAGGCCGGGGGTGGACTCCCGACATACCCAATGGCGATGCTGCCGATTGGGTTATCACCGACCTAAGGGAACTGCTTTTATACTGAAAAAACTTGAATGGCATATATTTATTGAAAACAGATAAAAATCAACGTATAAAAAATTAAATTGTAATGAAGCAAACTAATGTAAAGCCGGCTGACGGCAAATTAGGTATCATGGTTGTGGGTTGCGGTGCCGTGGCCACAACATTCATGACAGGTGTCCTCATGACACGTCGCGGACTTGCAAAGCCCGTAGGATCCATGACTCAGTATGACAAGATTCGCATTGGTCGTGGTGATGACAAGAAATATCTGCATTATGCAGACATAGTGCCAATGGCAAAGCTCGACGACATCGTCTTCGGATGCTGGGATGTTTATCCTCAGAATGCCTATCAGGCAGCAATGTATGCCGAGGTGCTCAAGGAGAAGGACATCAATCCCGTAAAGGACGAACTTGAGGCTATCAAGCCCATGAAGGCAGCTTTCGACAAGAACTATGCCAAGCGTCTTGACGGCGACAATGTCAAGGACTGCAAGACACGTTGGGAGATGGTCGAGGCCATTCGTCAGGACATACGTGATTTTAAGGAGAAGAACGGCTGTGAGCGCATCGTAGTGCTTTGGGCGGCTTCCACTGAGATCTACGTGCCAGTATGCGAGAAGATCCACTATCACCTCGCCGACCTTGAGGCTGCTATGAAGGCTGACGACCGCGAGCATGTGGCTCCTTCCATGTGCTATGCCTATGCAGCTCTCACAGAGAGTGCTCCCTTCATCATGGGTGCCCCCAACACCACCGTCGATATACCTGCCATGTGGGAACTCGCCGAGAAGACCCATATGCCCATCGCCGGCAAGGACTTCAAGACTGGTCAGACCCTCGTCAAGAGCGGTTTCGCTCCTATCATCGGCACTCGCTGCCTTGGTCTCCACGGATGGTTCTCAACCAATATCCTCGGTAACCGCGACGGACTCGTTCTCGACGAGCCTGCAAACTTCCATACCAAGGAGGTCAGCAAGCTATCCACTCTCGAGACCATCCTCAAGCCCGACGTACAGCCCGACCTCTATGGTCATGGCAATGACGAGGACACACAGTACTATCACAAGGTGCGCATCAACTATTATCCTCCACGCAATGACAACAAAGAGGGATGGGACAATATCGACATCTTCGGTTGGATGGGTTATCCTATGCAGATCAAGATCAACTTCCTCTGCCGCGACTCAATCCTCGCAGCACCTCTCTGTCTCGACCTCTGCCTGCTAAGCGACCTTGCCGCACGTGCCGGACGGTATGGCATACAGCGATTCCTCAGTTTCTTCCTCAAGGCTCCCATGCACGACTACACTCAGGGCGAAGAGGCTGTCAACCACCTCTATCAGCAATATACCATGCTGAAGAATGCCATCCGTGAGATGGGTGGATATGAGGCTGACGAGGAAATTGATTAACAAATAACTTGGTTATTTATAAAATTAAGAATTAAAAATTAAGAATTAAGAAAGAATGTTTTGCCCCCACATTGAGTGGTTTGACATTATCTCTTAATTCTTAATTCTTAATTCTTAACTCAATAATTGGCTCAGAGTTTTTCTCTTAATTCTTAATTATTAATTATTAGTATCGGTTTGAAGGTTTTCAGAATAACATTTTTCATGCTCCTCCTTACAATGGTTCTGCCGATGAAGGCACAGTTGAGGGGCTATATCATCGATGAGGCCACCGGTGACTCCATTCCATACGCATCCGCCATCTACCGCGGACACAACGTTGCCGTGGCTTCAAATATCAACGGACATTTCACCATCGCCCGTCATGAGGGATGGGTGCTCACGTTTAGTGCGGTGGGATATGTCAGCAAGGCCATCACTATTACCTCCTCTACAAAATCGACATTCAATGTCAAGCTCAAGCCCGACACAAAGGCACTGCAGGAGGTTGTTGTCAAAACGAAAAGGAGACGATATAGCCGGAAGAACAATCCGGCAGTGGAACTGATGAAGAAGGTGGTCGAGGCCAAGAAGCGCACAGACCTCGACAATCGCGACTATTATCAGTACAACAAATACCAGAAAATCACTCTCGCACTCAATAATATCACTCCACAGACTCTCGAAGAGCCAAAAATGAAGAGTAAGCCGTGGCTCAAAGACCAGGTGGAGAAATGTGAATACAATGGTAAGCTCATACTTCCGGTGTCCGTTGATGAGACCGTCACGCAGAAAGTATATCGTAAGCATCCACATTCCGAGAAAAACATTGTCAAGGGACAAAACTCCACCGGTGTCAACGACCTCTTCCAGACGGGGGACATACTTAACACTGTGCTCAAGGACGTCTTTACAGATGTCAATATCTACGACGACCAGGTGAGGCTATTGCAGTATCCATTCACATCGCCAATAGGCAAGGATGCCGTGGCCTTCTATCGATTCTATATCATTGACACCCTATATGTCGAGCGCGACAAGTGCATCCACCTCCACTTCCTCCCAAATAACCAGCAGGACTTTGGATTCCGAGGCGACATCTTCATCCTCGCCGACTCTTCATACCAGGTCAAGAGATGCGAGCTCACCATACCTAAGAAGAGCGACGTCAACTTCGTAGAAAACCTTAAGGTTATACAGGAGTTTTCGCAGCTGCCCGACTTATCTTGGGTGCTTACTGTCGATGACATGCTTGCTGAGATCAAGCTTGCCTCGTTTATCAAGGAGGCTGCCGTCATACGAACTACGAGATTATCCGACTATGCTTTCGACCCGCTGCCCAAGCAGCTCTTCAAGGGTAAGGCCAAGGAGGTCAAGGAGGCTGACGCCATGATGCGCGACGAGGCTTTCTGGAATCAGTACCGTCAGGTGTCGCTCACCAAGAGCGAAAGCAAGATGGATGCTTTCGTCAACAATCTCGCGCAGATTAAGGGATTCAAATATATCATCTTTGGTCTCAAGGCCCTCATCGAGAACTTCGTCGAGACAGGCAATCCAAGCAAGGTCGATATAGGACCCATCAACACCATGCTCACCAGCAACACCGTCGATGGACTTCGCACACGTATATCTGCACAGACCACCGCCAAGCTTAATCCCCACTGGTTTGCTTCCGGATATGTAGCACGTGGATGGAAGAGCGAGAAAAACTATTACAAGGCGGACCTCGTCTATTCTTTCAACAAGAAGGAGTACTTGCCGCGCGAGTTCCCCAAGCGCACGATAACCTTATCATCTACATACGACATCATGGCTCCGTCGGACAAGTTTATGAAAACCGACAAGGACAATGTTTTCACCTCGTTTAAGTGGAGTAAGGTGGATAAAATGATGTTCTACAACCGTCAGGAAATCAAGTACGAACGGGAGGAAGACTGGGGATTCAAAACTACCCTCGGCTTCAAGGCTGAGGAGAACGAAGGGGCATTAGGACTCGATTTCGGTAAGTTCCGCACTTCTGAGTTCCATGCAGAGTTACGCTTTGCCCCTGGTGAGACGTTCATCAACACCAAGCAGCGCCGACTCAAGATTAATCTCGATGCTCCCGTGTTCACGCTCGGACATACCTTGGGAGTCAAGGGCTTCCTCGGTGGCGACTATCGTTACAACTATACCGAGGCAAATATCTACAAGCGTTTCTGGATGAAGTCGTGGGGCAAGATTGACTGTTATCTCAAGGGCGGAATACAGTGGAACCAGGTGCCTTATCCTCTCCTGATCATGCCTGAGACCAATCTCAGCTATATCATTCAGGACGAGACATTCGAGCTTATTGATAACATGGAGTTCCTCAACGACCGCTTTGCGTCGCTCTATATCTCATGGGACTTCAACGGCAAGATATTCAACCGCATACCGCTCTTGAAGAAGCTCAAGTGGCGCGAGTACATCGGATTCCGCTGTCTGTGGGGAGGATTGAGTGACAAGAACAATCCGTTCCTTGAGCAGAATGCCCAAAGCGACATCGTCATGATGTTCCCTGAGGGTTGCCATGTGATGGACAGTAAGAAGCCCTATTATGAGCTTTCAGCCGGCATTCATAATATCTTCAAGCTCATTCATGTCGAGTATGTCAGACGTCTCAACTATCATTATGATAACACCCATAAGGATGGTATCCGCTTTATGGTGCGCATGACGTTCTAACCCTGATTTTTTTTACTGCAACGCTGCTGTTGAAAATCCAGGGTATGTTTAATTACCTATGGTGGACAGTGAGCGGAGGAGGGTGACAGCATCGGCTACAGTGCGCACGTCGTTTATGACGAGGGAGCGCTTGCCATTGGCTTCGCGAAGGTTGCATCGCCTTGGGTTGGTGGCAATGAAGTTTAGAATGTAGTCGAAAGCCTGGCTCTGATAGTAAGGGCTGTTGGGGTTGCTGACGAAGAAGAGTGTCATGCGCCCCATCTTCAAAAGCAGACGTTCCGCTCCAAGAGCCCTGCCCAGTCTTCGCAGTGGTACCACTTGCATCAGTTCGTCGGCCACCTGTGGCGGTTGTCCGAATCGGTCGGTAAGCCTCTGTCGGTAACGCTCCAGTTCATCATCGCTCTTGAGGTTATCAAGTTCGCGATACAGTAGCATTCGCTCGCTGTCGGTGGGAACATACTGTTCGGGGAAGAGCATCTCGATGTCGCTCTCCACGGTGCAGTCATCGATGAAGTCGTTGCCAGTGACGGATCGTTCCTTGACTTCCTCAGCATACAGTTCGCTGAACTCGTCGTTTTTGAGTTCGGTGACAGCCTGATTTAAAATCTTCTGATATGTTTCATATCCCAGGTCGGCTATGAATCCGCTCTGTTCGGCGCCAAGAAGATTTCCTGCTCCACGGATGTCGAGGTCCTGCATAGCGATGTTGATGCCACTGCCGAGGTCGCTGAAGTTCTCCAGTGCCTCAAGTCGTCGTCTTGACTCCTGAGGCAGTGCAGATAGCGGTGGTGCGAGAAGATAGCAGAATGCCTTTCTGTTGCCGCGTCCCACACGTCCTCGCATCTGGTGTAGGTCGCTGAGTCCGAAGTAGTGCGCCCCGCTAATGATGATAGTGTTGGCATTAGGAATGTCGATGCCGTTTTCGACGATGGTGGTCGATACGAGCACATCATAGTCATAATTGGCGAAGTCAAGGATGACCTTCTCAAGATCTTCGGGTTTCATCTGGCCGTGTCCTGTGACGACACGCGCGTCGGGTACATACTTGTGAATGGTGTCGGCGATGCGTGGGAGGTCGTTAATACGGTTGCACACTATATACACCTGTCCATTTCGGCTCATCTCGAAGTTGACCGCATCGGCGATGATCTCCGCGCTGAAGGTGTGTATCTCCGTCTGGATAGGATAGCGGTTGGGCGGTGGTGTCTGTATGATGCTCAGGTCGCGTGCACCGACGAGTGAGAATTGGAGTGTTCGGGGTATGGGTGTAGCCGACATGGTGAGGGTATCGACGTTCACCTTCATCTGTCGGAGCTTTTCCTTGGTGCTGACTCCGAATTTCTGTTCCTCGTCGATGATGAGGAGACCGAGGTCCTTGAATTTAACCTGTTTGCCGATGAGCTTGTGAGTGCCTATTAGGATATCTATTTTTCCATCGACAAGGTCTTTGAGAAGGGCTTTGGTCTGCTTGGCGCTTCTTGCCCTGGTGAGATAATCCACCCTGACGGGGAAGTCCTTGAGCCGCTTGGAGAAGGTCTGGAAGTGCTGATAGGCCAATACGGTGGTAGGTACGAGCACCGCCACCTGCTTGGAGTCGGTGGCAGCCTTGAAAGCCGCCCTGACCGCCACCTCTGTCTTTCCAAATCCAACGTCCCCGCATACGAGTCTGTCCATGGGTCTTGCACGCTCCATGTCGGCCTTGACGTCGTTGGTGGCCTTGAGCTGGTCGGGCGTGTCCTCATAGAAGAAACTCGCCTCGAGTTCATGCTGAAGGTAGGAGTCGGGGCTATATGCGAATCCCTTCTCCTTGCGTCGCTTGGCATAGAGTTTGATAAGGTCGCGGGCGATATCCTTGAGCTTGGTCTTGGTGCGCTCCTTGAGTCGCTCCCATTGACCAGTGCCGAGTGTTGACATGCGTGGGGGCTCGCCGGAGTCCTGGGCCTTGTATTTCGCCACCTTGTGAAGGGCGTGGATGGAGACGTAGATGGCGTCACCTCTTTGGTATGTAATCTTTATCATCTCCTGATAGCCGTTGCCCTGTGGCATCCTGACGAGACCGCCGAAGCGGCCGATGCCATGATCGACATGCACGACGTAATCGCCCACTTCAAACTGGCTAATTTCCTTGAGGGTGAGGGCCACCTTGCCTCCGCGTGCCTTGTCGGAGCGGAGGTTGTACTTGTGGAAGCGGTCGAAAATCTGATGGTCGGTGAAAAAGCAAGCCTTGAGGAGGTTGTCGATAAAGCCCTCGTGGAGGGTCGAGGAGACGGGGACGAAGGGAGAGGAATCGGAGGTGGAGGGGGCGAGAATCTCGCGGAGTCTCTCATGCTGCTTTTGGCTATCAGCGAGGATATAGAGGCGATAACCCTTGAGCTGACAGTCCTCGAGGGTGTGCTTGAGCAAGTCGAAATTTTTATGGAAAAGAGGCTGGGGGGATACGTTGAAGCGGATGGTGGAGTCTGAATGGCGGGACGGTCTGTGTCCGAATTCGATGGTGCGGAAGTCAAGGGCGCGGTGCATGAAGTTGGAACCTGTGATGAGCTGTGACTCACTCTTCATGCGCTGCATCATCTCTTGACGCTCCAACTCAGTGGCACCCTCTGTCATCTCCATCAGAGCCTGACGGGAGAAGCCATCTTCATAGACTTTGTCGATGGCATCCGAGACGAAGGAGAGGTCCTTCATGACTAAGAGAGAACCGGCGGGGAGGAAGTCGAGCAGTGGGATGAGCTCGGATGCAGACTTGGAGAGGTCGGGCACAATCGTGACCGTGTCTGTCTTGTCCTTGGAGAGCTGCGTCTCCACCTCGAAGGAGCGTATGCTGTCGATCTCGTCGCCGAAGAAATCTACGCGGAACGGATATTCGCTGCTAAAAGAGAATATGTCGAGGATGGAACCGCGACGCGCGAACTGTCCGGGTTCATAGACATAGTCAACTTCCGCGAAGCCATATTCGCGCAGTGTGGACACAACCTTGTCCATCGCCATCTCGGAGTCCTTCGTGAGAGTGGTCATCCTCGTGTCCATGACGCTCTGCGACACCACCTTCTCTGCGATGGCCTCGGGATAGGTGACTACATAGAGCGGTTGGGGCAGGGCGTCGGGAGCGGCGGCGTTCTTTATGCTGCATAGTGTCTCAGTGCGCAGAATCTCGCTTGCAGCATCCTTTTGTCCATACTTCACTGCCCGCTTGTAGGACGACGGGAAAAAGAGAACGTGCCTGTCGCCCATAACTTGAATGAGGTCATGATACAGATAACCCGCCTCGTCTGCATCCTGCATTATGAAGAGCATCGTGGGTGAACACTTGGTGGCAAGTGCGCCGAACACCATTGCAGGCGAAGACGCAAGAAGTCCATCGAGAAAGACGTTTCCCGACTTCACGTCGCCCACCACCTTGGCAAGAGCCGCCACCTGTGGTAGATGAGCGTATAGCTGGCATAATTCCTGAATATTCATTAATTATATACTTTCAAGGTGCAAAATTACAAATAAAATGCAAGAAAAAGAAAAAAAAGGTCGAAAAGATTTTGTTCTTTCTTCATTTTGCATTACCTTTGTCGCAAAAAAGACAAAATAAGCATTAATACCATATATAAGACATGACAACAAGTGACTGTATAGTAATCATCCCGACCTATAATGAGAAGGAGAATATCGAGAAAATCATACGTGCGATAAACGGATTAGAGAAGCAATTCCATATCCTCGTCATCGATGACGGTTCACCCGACGGTACCGCTGCAATCGTCAAGCGGCTGATGCAGTCGGAGTTTGCCGGAAGGCTCTTTCTTGAGGAGCGCAGCGGCAAGCTCGGCTTGGGCACGGCGTATATCCACGGTTTCAAGTGGGCTTTGTCCCGCAACTATGAGTATGTTTTTGAGATGGACGCCGACTTCAGCCACGACCCCGCTGACTTGCCCCGTCTGTATGCCGCCTGCCATAACGACGGCTATGACTTGGCTATCGGTTCGAGGTATGTCTCTGGCGTAAACGTTGTCAACTGGCCTATGGGCAGGGTATTGATGAGTTATTTTGCGTCGAAATACGTGAGGATAGTCACTGGTTTCAATGTCCAAGACACCACAGCAGGCTTCAAGTGTTATCGCCGCCGTGTACTAGAGACTATCGAGCTCGACAAAATCCGCTTCAAGGGCTACGGATTCCAGATAGAGATGAAGTTTACCGCCTATAAGATCGGTTTCAAGATTAAGGAAGTTCCCGTCATCTTCGTCAATCGCCGCGAGGGCGTGAGCAAGATGAGCGGCGGAATCTTCAGTGAAGCCTTCTTCGGTGTGATTCGTCTTAGATGGGACGGCTGGACACGCAAATATCCGAAGCCATGACCATTGTCCTGACCATCTTGTTGTATTTTTCGGCCTTATACGCGTTCAGCCTGGTTGTTGGGGGACGGAAAACCGACACCAACGACACCTTCTTTCGCGGCAACAAACGTTCGCCATGGTATATGGTGGCATTCGGTATGGTTGGAGCCAGCATATCGGGAGTCACCTTCATCTCAGTGCCAGGTATGGTGATGAAGATGGATATGACCTATCTTCAGACATGTATTGGTTTCATCCTGGGATATGTGGCAGTGGCATTTGTGTTGCTGCCTGTGTATTATCGCAATAACCTCACCACAATATACAGTTATCTCGATACACGTCTCGGTACTGAGGCCTACAAGACTGGTGCCTGGTTTTTCCTGCTGTCGAAAATGACTGGAGCGGCAGTGAGATTCTATGTGGTGTGCATGATACTCCACGACTTTGTCCTTGCGGCGACGGGCATCCCCTTTTGGACGACTACTCTCGTGATGATCCTCCTAATATGGCTCTACACCTTCCGTGGCGGCATCAGGACATTGGTGTGGACTGATACCTTCCAGACGACCTGTCTCATCGTCGCCCTTCTCCTTATTATATATAATGTGACGCAAGCGTTGGGAATGGACATCCATACGGCATGGGAGGCAGTGGCTGGGAGCGACATGAGCCGCGTGTGGGAGTTTGATCCCATTTCGCGCCAATATTTCTGGAAACAATTCCTAAGTGGAATCTTCATAGTGATTGTGATGACAGGGCTTGACCAGGACATGATGCAGAAGAATCTCACCTGCAAATCACTTCGCGAGGCACAGAAGGATATGTGCACATACGGCCTGGCCTTTGTGCCCGTGAATGCGCTCTTCTTAGGGTTGGGAGTGCTCTTGGTTATGCTTGCCGGCAAGGAGGGTGTGGATTTACCAGTACAGGGTGATATGCTGCTACCGATGTTTACCGCCTCAGGGTCGATGGGTGAGACAGTGATGGTATTGTTTACCATAGGCGTGGTGGCTGCGTCGTTCAGCAGTGCCGATTCTGCCCTGACCGCCCTGACCACGAGCTTTTGTGTGGACATCATCGGGAAGAGCGAAGACGTACGTATCCGTCGTTGTGTCCACTTGTCGCTCTGTGTCATTTTTTTCGTTCTGATACTTCTCTTCTCGGCCGTCAACACAACGAGCGTCATCGATGCCATCTACACCATCTGCTCATACACCTATGGTCCGCTGTTGGGATTGTTCGCTTATGCGCTGCTGACCAAGCGTAAGCCATGGGGCAGGGCGGTGGCATGGATTGCCTTGGCATCGCCATTGTTATGCTATGCCATTGACAGGGGAGCAAGTGAGATATGGGATTATCATTTCGGATATGAGCTTCTGATGCTCAATGGTCTGCTGACATTCACAGGACTCCATTTTTCTCGATATATTCAGAAGGTTGCATTCCAAACTCCTTCTTGAACGTCGTGGAGAAATACTTTGGGTCCTTGAAGCCCACGCTATATGCGAGGTCGCTGACACGAAGTCCCGGCGTAGTCTTGACTATGCGCACCGCCTCTTTCATGCGCATGTCACGGATGAAAGAACTGGAGTTCATGCCCGTGACCGCCCTCAGTTTGTTGTACAGTGACGAGCTGCTCATACCCATATCGGAGGCAAATGACTCGCGGTCGTAGTCTGAGTCGGCTATATGCTGTTTGACGCAAGCTACTGCCTTGGCCAGAAACTCACTGTCGGCAGCAGGCATGTCGGCAGGTTTCTGTTGTACCTCCTCAATGCTCTTGTTCTTGAACTCGCTGCTTACGCGCTGTCGGTTGGATACAAGGTTATCGACACGTAATTGCAGTTCCTTGAGCTTGAAAGGCTTGGGCATGTACTCGTCGGCACCTATGGAGAGGGCCGTTATCTTGTCTGACTCTTGCACGCGTGCGGTGAGCAGAATGACTGGCAGATGGCTATAGTCAGGATTAGACTTGATGAGCTTGACGAGTTGAAATCCGTCCATGACAGGCATCATAACGTCGGAGATGATGATGTCGAGGTCTGTGGTGCGCACTATGTCGAAAGCCTGTTGTCCGTTTTGAGCGGTGATAACATGATATTTCTTGGAAAGTAGGAACTTCATGAGCATAAGCAGTTCGTAATTGTCCTCGACAACGAGAATCTTATAGGCATCGTCATCGACGGTGGCTACTTCGGTGACGTCGTAGGTGTCTGCCTTCTGTCCAGCTTCGATACTCTGTTGCCCCATGACGAAGTTCTTGGTGAACATCGGGTCGTCTTGATCGACATCGAGGATGAGCGATGCAGGTTGGGCTATATTGATTTTGTTGTGCTCGTCAATCTGTTCGGGTAGAAAGGCCTCCTTGTTGATTGGTAGGAGCACGGAGAATGTGGTGCCGCGACCCTCCTCGGTCTCGTAGGAAATCTCACCATTGTGGAGGAGGACGAGGGAGCGAGTCAGTGAGAGTCCTATGCCGGTACCCATAGTGTTGAACTTACGGTATTCGCCGTCGTAAAACAGTTCGAAGAGATGTTTTCTTCGCGACTCCGGAATGCCGCATCCGTTGTCCTTCACCTCGATTAATATTGAGTCGAAGCGGTTGTTGGTTCGCACGTTGAGCTCCACCTTACCATTAGGTCCTGTGGTGTATTTTGCAGAGTTGGATAGGAGATTGAAAATAATCTTGTCGAGCTTGTCAGTGTCAATCCATCCCATCATGCTCTCCGGATAACATCTGACACTGAACTCCAGTCCTTTCTTTGCCATGAGAGGTATTATGCTTCTCGCCGTGTTGCTGATGTATTCCATAACGTCGCCATGCGAAACAAGTAGCTTGAGCCGTCCATCCTGCGACTTGGTTGTTTCGAGAATCTGCTGCAGGAGCCTAACAGACCTCTGAATGTTTATCTCCATAAGTGCGTAATGACGTTTGTACTTTGGTTCACGCTCCCTGAGATTGTCGATGGAGGCAGATAGTATGGTCAGCGGCGTGAGCAGTTCGTGTGTGATGCTAGTGAACATCATGTTCATCTGCGCCTTCTGCTTGAGCTTGGTATTACGCTGGTTGAGTCTCATCACAATCAATATTGCAATGATTAGAGCAAAAGCCAGTATCTCAATTATATTTAGTAGTTCCATTTACGTTTGAATTTCTCGCTGCGAAGATACAACATTTTCACGAAAAAACCGCATGTTTTGATAAAAAAATCTGATGAAACGTCAATTATTGGTTAAAAATGCGTGAATAAGGGTTGAAAATCCGTGATTCTATCGCATTTTAAACCCAAAATAACTTAGATAGAACCCATATTCAGTTTTATCGTCGTATCTTTGCATCGCAAACAAGAAAAACAAAAATTGTAATTTATACGTTATAAGAGTAAATTATGATATTAATGGTTAAGGTTTATGGTTGATTAATTTTTTATAAAAGAGCCTCGCTGTGAAGCGCGGTTCTTTTTCCCAAAGAAACAAAGGGAGTCGCTCCCACAATCAATATAAAATATTCAAGAAACTCGGCAGTAATGCCACTCGAACATAAATAATAACAAGTATAACACTTATAAATTCAATACTGTATGAAAACTGTAATATTAAACTTCGACGGATCTATAGACAAGGCCTACACTGCCATCAAGTCAGTGAAGGATACCATCAAAGAGATGTACGCCATGGGCGTCACACTCGCACTCACCAGCAACCGCGAGCGGGAAGCGCTTGAGACCCTCTTGGAGGAGCTAAATCTCTCGGATTATTTCTCCGTACTGGTTACTCCCGAGGAGTCGGGCGGAAAGAGGTTGTCATCGGATATGGTCAACAAGGTATTGGAATATACCGACTGCGAGCCGTCGCAGGTTCTTGTCGTGGGTGAGGATGAATACTATATTGACATGGGCAGGACGGCAGGAGCAAAAACCTGCGCCATCAAGAAGGAAAGATGCACCCAGTCTTCCCATAATGCCGACTATGTCATTGACGATATCAGGGGGCTTTTGGATATAGTATAATTGCATTAGAAAAGTTAAAGAAGTTAAGGAAAAAACTTCCTACACTTCTTTAACTTAATTTTTTAGCCTAAAAGGAATCTCTCAGCCTCGATAGCAGCCTGACATCCGGAAGCGGCGGCCGTGATGGCCTGTCGATAAGTGGGATCGGCAACATCTCCGGCTACGAAAATGCCTGGTAACTTTGTTCTGGGCGAGCCGTCGATTTTCTTCAGGTAGCCGACCTCGTCGGTGTCAAGCCATTGCTTGAAGATGTCACTGTTGGGTTTGTGACCGATGGCAAGGAAGAAACCGTCAATGGCAATGTCAACCTTCTGCTCGTCAGCTTCGCCGAGACGCTTGACGAGATGAGCTCCCTCCACCCCATTATCGCCAAAGAGTCCGATTGTATTGTGCTCAAAGAGAATCTCAATCTTCTCATTCTCCATCACCCTTTCCTGCATCACCTTTGAGGCGCGTAGATAAGGCTTGCGTACGATGAGATAGACCTTCTTGGCGAGGCTTGCCAAGTAGAGGGCGTCCTCGCATGCAGTGTCACCACCACCCACTACTGCCACAACCTTCTTGCGATAGAAAAAACCGTCGCATGTGGCGCATGCCGATACCCCCATTCCATTATATTTTCTCTCGTCGTCAAGACCAAGATACTTGGCAGAAGCACCCGTAGCGATGATAACCGTGTCGGCCTTAATGACATGACCGTCGTAAGCGGTGAGAGTGTATGGACGTTCAGAGAAGTCGGCACTGACAATCTCGCCGTCGCGTATATCCGCACCGAATCGCTCCGCCTGCTCGCGTATGTCCATCATCATCTGATTGCCATCGATTCCATCGGGATAACCGGGGAAGTTCTCGACAGTGGTGGTTTGAGTCAACTGGCCACCCGGCTGCATGCCACTGTATTCCACAGGCTGCAGATTGGCTCTTGATGCATAGATAGCCGCCGTGTATCCGGCCGGACCGCTGCCAATGATAAGGCAGCGTACGTGTTCTGGATTATTCATAATGATTAGATATATAATATTAATTCAAATATCTTTATTCCTGAAGGAGTTCCTCTATCCTCTTCTCGATGAGGGCGATGCTTGCTGTGGGTTCAAACCGGTCAACCACCATGCCACGCTTGTTGGTGAGGAACTTTGTGAAGTTCCACTTGATGTCAGGCTTCTGCTGATAGTCTGGATCGTCTTTCTTGAGCATGTCGTCGAGTATGCCGGCGAGCTGATGGTCAGTGTCCCATCCCTGGAAGCCCTTCTGCTCCTGTAGATACTTGAAGAGCGGTTCTGCGTCAGGACCATTGACCTTAACCTTCTTGAATCTCGGGAACTCAGTGCCATAGTTGAGCTTGCAAAACTGGTGGATGGATTCGTCAGTGCCAGGAGCCTGTGCTCCAAACTGATTGCAAGGAAAGTCGAGGATTTCGAATCCACGGCTGTGATATTTCTCATATAGCTTTTCAAGTTCCTCATACTGAGGTGTGAATCCGCACTTGATGGCTGTGTTGACTATGAGCAGCACTTCGGGTGCATACTCTTTGAGTGCAACGCTCTTGCCTTTTCTGTCCTTGACAGAGAAATCAAAAATATTACTCATTCTTTTGTATATGTGTGTGTCAAACAATAAATGTCTTGAATGCTGAGTGAAAATAAAATATACAAGGGATGTCTCGGATATATGCAACTATCCGACACATCCCTCAAATTAGTCCAATCTGTAAGAGTATATCTTATTTCTTGGCTGCCTTACCATAGCGGCTGAAGAACTTGTCAACGCGACCAGCTGTATCAACGAGCTTGCTCTTACCAGTATAGAACGGGTGAGAGGTGCTTGAGATTTCGACTTTTACCACTGGGTAAGTTTCGCCTTCGAATTCTACTGTGTCATTTGTCTTGGCAGTAGAACGTGTAAGGAACATATCGCCGTTGGACATATCCTTGAATACGACGGGGCGATAGTTCTCTGGATGAATACCTTTTTTCATTTTACTTATTGTTATTATTCTAAATAAATTATGTTCTTAACTTTTTGCGGTGCAAAGGTACAATAAAAAATGTAGAATAAAGAATGATGCAAGTATTATTTTTCTTTTTATGTCTTATTTTAACCTTTTTTACGGTTATTACCGTTGTTGTAATAGTTTTTTCTTTAGATAGACGATAGTTGGGAGGTGGTCGCTGTAGCCCTTGAGCCATCGGGGACCGACGAGAGTGCGCCATGGTGTGCCCTTGAAAGGACCGTCGGGCTCAAGCATATATTCTCTACAGAATACCTGATGGCCGGAAAAAGTAAGCGACTTGTATTTTGGCGAGGGGCGATGGTCGATGAGCGAGCGCGAGAGGATAATCTGGTCGAAAAGATTCCATCGTCCCATATATTCAAGAGTACCCTTTCCATCTACGAGAGTATTCCACCACGGATTGTAGAGGTCGGTGGGTTTTCTCACCTCGAATGAATATCGCTTGGCTCCAAGGTCGATGGCCATCGACTCGTCCATTGGGTCGTCGTTCATGTCGCCCATGACAAATAGCTTGACCTTAGGGTCGTCGCGCAGGAGAGAGTCAACGACGGTTCGGAGTTGTCGGGCACCGAGCTTTCGATAGAACTCGTCGCTGAATCTGCTTGGCATGTGGTTGACGACGAAAGCGACATGTTCGTCCATCATCCTGCCACTGACAATGAAGAATCCCCGAGTGTGATAGTTGCTGTCCTTGGCAAGCACTTGTACGTAGGGCACGAGGCGTGTGTTTTCCACCTTTAGCACGTTGGGGTCGTAGAGTAGGGCACAGTCGATGCCGCGATAGTCTGGCCCCTCAATAATCTCATATTTCATCTTGCGGTCGGCAAATGGAGCCTCGCGGCACAAGTCGTCGAGGACGCGTGCGTTTTCGGCTTCAGCTACCCCTATGACTGCGCACCCTTCGTCAACGCTGTCAGTGCCCATCTCACTTAGTACACGTGCGAGATGCTTGAGTTTGAGGTGATATTTCTCTGTTGTCCATCGGTAATTCCCCTTTGGTAGGAATGAAGAGTCGTTCTTACCAGCGTCGTGGATGGTGTCGAAGAGATTTTCGAGGTTGTAGAAGCCCACAGCCACCTTGCGAATATTGCCCTTGGCAAAAGTGTCTGCGGTGGCTAACAGGCAGAATAGGGCTATGATTGCTGTTTTCATATAAGAATGATGGTAAGCGTTGTGCGTTGCAGTTATTGTTCAAGGTTTCTCACCACAATTCCCTCAATATAATTTTTGAGGATGTGTATGCCCGTTTTGTTGTCGCCACCGAGAGGAATGATAAGGTCGGCAAACTTCTTGGTGGGTTCGATAAATTGCTCATGCATAGGCTTGAGCACCTTCTGATATCTGTCGATGACCATCTCAACGGTACGTCCGCGCTCGACACAGTCGCGCTGTATGTTGCGTATGAGTCTCTCGTCGCTGTCAGTGTCAACGAATATCTTGAGATCCATCATGTCGCGCAACTGCTTGTTAAGCAGAGTCATAATGCCTTCGATGATGATGACTGGTTTGGGTGCAACATGTATGGTTGCCTTCTCACGGTTGCATTTGAGATAGGAGTAAGTGGGCTGTTCGATGGCTTCGCCCCTCTTGAGTTGCTTGACCTGCTGAATGAGCAGTTTCCAGTCGAAGGCGTCTGGGTGGTCGAAGTTGATGGCCCTTCTCTCTTGTTCCGTCATATGGGTTGTGTCGTTGTAATACGAGTCTAAGGGCACCACTGCCACATAATGCAGCGGTAGCGACTCGACAATCTTCTTTACAACCGTTGTCTTGCCCGAACCAGTACCACCGGCTATACCAATAATCTTCATTGCTGCGAGTCTTGAGGTTTAACATCGGTTTTGTCCAATCCCCTTCTTTTGAGGTTGATTTTGGTGGCATTGATAGCCTCGCTGGCGCCATATAGCAGGCAGCACCATCCGATGATAGTCAGTGGCATCACGGCAGCGTCCATTGGCTGAAACATCACGTAGAGTCCCGCGAGGAGGATGAACGATGGGGCCACCCAGAATCCCCATGATAGTCTCCCCCAGCGCCGTGCGTTGAAGAGCGCCATGAATTGGTTGAGGGCGCCGAGGATGAGTATAGCCCCCATGATATACATGAGCATCTCGACGAAGATGACTGGCGAGATGACAAGCATGGCTCCGAGGATGATGCTTCCAATGCCGACAAGTGGAAATGTCGGTTTGCCATTTGAGATGACCCTTCCTTGTGTGTCGGTGATACGATAGTCGGATGTGTTTTTTTTTGCATTGAGATAAGCCAATGTAGAGAATACTCCCGACAGGAGGAACATGATGCCGATGGCGAGAGTGATCCATGTGACGGTGTTGTCCGGATAGCGTATGAGAAGCACACCAATGATGATAGAGCAGATGGCCCTAAAGAATGAACTTTGTACTATTTTCATGACCAAATTGATTTATTTTCTTGCAAAGTTACAAAAAAATATTGAATTTGCAATTTTTTTTTGTACTTTTGTGGCAAAAAATCGTAAAATATGACTATTTTGTACTTAGTAAGACATGGTGAGACGGTAGATAATGCCAATAAGGTGATGCAAGGTCAGACTCAGGGCGAACTTAATGCCAATGGCGTGGTCCAGGCTCAGAAAGTGGCGGAAAGGATGCGCGGTGAGCGGATAGACGCATTTGTGTCGAGCGACTTGAAAAGGGCGTTGGACACGGCTGCCATCATAGCTGCACCCCATGGAATGAAAGTGGTGAGTACACCACTGTTGCGCGAGCGTGACTGGGGGAGTTTTACGGGTCGCTATATCCCCGACCTGAAAGACGAGGTATGGCCCGACGATATCGAGACACTCGATGCGTTGAAGGTTCGTGCGAGTGGTTTTCTCGATTTCGTACGGGTCACCTATCCTGGTAAAAGGGTGCTTGCCGTCGGTCATGGCATAATCAACAAGGCTATTCAATCTGTGTATTATGGCATTAAGATGAATGAGGTGGAGAAGATGGAAAATGCCGAGGTTCGCATCCTTGAACTATGATTATTTTGCAGATCTGCTGTGACTTCCGCCGCCGCTGAATGAGCGGGTAGAGCGGTATGAGCTGCCGCCAAATGAGCGGGAGGGAATATCTCGATTGCCGCGGTCTTTGTTGACAGTGATGCGTGTAGAACTGCGGTCGGAGGATGACAATCCGCGGTCAGACCTCATTGAGGGACGCTCTTTGGTGTCGAGCTTGACTCTGTTTTGTCCATGGTTGACAGAGTGTCGTCCGCCAGGAGTGAACCCTGAGTTTCCGCGGTCATTGTGGTTTATTCCAGAGTTTCCGCGGTCATTGTGGTTTATTCCAGAGTTACCATGGTTATTGTGGTTTATTCCAGAGTTACCATGGTTATTATTGTTGAAACCAGGATTACCGTGATTAGATGTGCCGAAGCGGTCGCGCATGCCGAAGTGGTTGTCGTGGTTGGCTTGGAATCTGTCCTTATGTCCATTGTAGAAGCTGTGTCCGCCATTGCAGTGCCAACTGTGTCCGCCTCTGTATGTGATATATACTGTGGGGCGTCCGAAATAGTAGAAAGAGCGTCGCGGATAGCGAGCATAAATGCCAAAGTGCCAGCATCCAGCTCTCCAATAAAGCGGTCTGTAGAAATACGAAGCAGCGCGGAAAGCATCCAGTTGCCAGTCGAGGAGAATGTATCCCATGTCAAGATTGCGTCGTGTCCAGTAGATGCCGTATAGATCATCGACGGTAGAGACGCTCATAAGATAGTCGAGGTTGATCTCGTATGCGGCATCATATTGCTCGTCTGTGAGATTCAGCTCGTAAGCCATCTT
The DNA here is from genome assembly GCA_034101015.1 of Prevotella sp. Classification (GTDB taxonomy): domain Bacteria; phylum Bacteroidota; class Bacteroidia; order Bacteroidales; family Bacteroidaceae; genus Prevotella. The sequence goes on along the minus strand of JAXEKN010000021.1, from coordinate 11,319 downwards.
GTCTGTGAGGAATAGAGCTTCGCGCTGTGCCTGTGAGAAACTCATACCGCTGGCTGATAAAGCTATCGTTATCATTGCCATGATTGTCATTATATACTTTTTCATAATCGTATAATTTATATTGTTCGACATTTTTTGTTTTTTCTGCTGCAAAATTACATCAATTTGCGGTAATATCAAAGGGTTTTTCCCTATATCGGTGTGGGATTTTCCCTAAAAGGTGTCCAATAATTGTATTTTTTACGTCCTTTTTTCCACATTTTTTTTGGTATATGGCATTTTTTTCGTACTTTTGCAGCGAAATTGAGTACAAAACCATCTGAAATAAAGAGAGTGTGAAAACTTAGAAAACTAAAGTTATGAATCTATAATCGATGAAATTTGAGTCTTATATATATATAATAGGTGTAATGATGCTGATAGGCATGTGTCCTGTAAGGTCGCAAGAGAGAGAGAGTCATCCTCATTTGACTGACAGTATAGGATACATGGTAGAGATGCAGTCATCGATGTGCTTTGACGGGGAGCGAACTCCATTGTGGCTCAACGCCAACAAGTACGGTTTGAGTTCGATAGAGAAGAACAACGGCTACCTTCGCGCATCCGTGGAGCGTCCGCTGGGTGTGGATGAAGGACGCCGGTGGGGAGTGGGTTATTGTCTTGACATGGTCGGAGCGGTCCATCATAACGCCAAGGCATTCATCCAACAGGCATACGCCGAGGGTCGATGGCTTCGCGGCACACTGACTGTGGGCAGTAAGGAATATGGTATGGAACTGAAAAACCAGCGTTTGAGCACAGGAAGCCAGACATTAGGCATCAATGCCCGTCCGGTACCGCAGGTGAGGCTTTCGCTTGACGACTACTGGTCATTGCCCTTTACCAGGGGTATGGTTTGCTTGAAAGGACACATAGCCTATGGCCGCTATACCGATGACAACTGGCAGAAAGATTTTACAGGCGGTAAGGAGAAGCACACCGAGCGAGTGCTCTATCACAGTAAGGCCGGCTACCTACGTATAGGCAACGTTGAACGGTTTGCACCTGTGACCCTGGAACTGGGTCTTGAGATGGGAGCACAGTTTGGCGGCACGTCATACAGATACATCGAGGGCGAGGAGCAAGTGCTGCACAACCAGGGCGGTCTGAAAGGTATGTGGGACGCCTTTATCCCTGGCGGCAGCGAGATCATAGAAAACGACTATACCAACGTCAGCGGCAACCAAGTTGGCAGTTGGCTGGCCCGTCTTAACTTCGACTACGACCGATGGTATCTCGGCATTTATGCTGACCATTTTTTTGAAGATCATTCTGGGATGTTCATGATGGAATATGACGGCTACGGCACTGGTGACGAGTGGGACAAAAAGAAAAAGAGCCGTTTCCTGCTTTACGACCTCAAGGATATCATGCTCGGAGTCGATCTGCGGTTTAAGAACTCCATGTTGTGGATAAACAACATTTTGGTGGAATATATATATACGAAATACCAGAGTGGACCCGTATATCACGACCACACGCCCCTCATCCCTGACCATGTGGGAGGCTTGGACAAATATTACAACCATCATATCTATACCGGATGGCAGCACTGGGGACAGGTGATGGGCAATCCCCTGTATCGCTCGCCACAGTATAATGAAGACAGCAAGATAATGGTGGAGAACAACCGCTTTGTGGCATGGCATCTCGGAATAGGTGGAGAGCCAACCGATGAAATCAGTTATCGTGTTCTCGCCACATGGCAGAAAGGGTGGGGCACATACACTATGCCCTTCCGCGACCCAGCGACAAGCGTCAACCTAATGGCAGAGGCCTGCTACACCTTCCCCAACCATGGTGCGCTCAACGGATGGAGCGTTACGGCAGCGGCTGGTCTCGACCACGGCAAGATATATGGCAATAACGTGGGTCTGCAGCTCACCATAAGCAAGAAAGGACTGATGAAATGAAACAACTGGCATACATGATGATAGCAATGCTCACACTTGGGGCATGCGACATATATACTTCTGACAATGGAGACCTGGATGGCTACTGGCAACTACACACCGTGGATACACTGTCAACGGGCGGCACATGCGACATGCGCGACAGCATGAAATATTGGAGTTATCAGACCGACCTTCTATATCTGACTGACCGCACGGAAGATGTCAACAACATCTTTATGCGTTTTGAGATGAAAGACGGGCAGATGACAGTCAGCAATCCCATCATCGACAAGCGCGACTCTTTTGACATTGTGCTCAAGGACTATGACATACTGCGGCATTATGGCATACACGACGTTCCGGAGACACTGCGCATTGTGGAGCTGACAAGTGGAAGGATGGTGTTGGAAAACAGGCTGCTGCGACTATATTTCAGAAAATATTGACCATTTTATGCAATATTTTCATTTGTAGAAGCGTTTATATAATAAAACCTGTTTAAATGAAATATTTAGAAAGAAAGACAAAACGGATATTCGACATCATTGTCGCCTTATTGACGATAGTGCTGTTTGCGCCATTGTTCCTGGTGTGCTATTTGGCCATCAAACTGGATGATGGCGGTGACGCCATCTTCTCGCAAGAGAGAATAGGATACAAGGGTCGCCCATTCCGCATATACAAGTTCCGAAGCATGAACCCCAACGCGGAGGAAAATGTGCCTGCCCTCTACACCGACAATGATTCGCGCCTGACACGCGTTGGCGCATTTCTGAGAAAGCACCATCTTGACGAAATGCCACAGTTGTGGAATGTGCTCCGTGGGGACATGTCTTTTGTGGGCCCGCGCCCAGAGAGAAAATATTTCATCGACAAGATTATTGAAATTGACGACCGCTATCCCCAACTGTACAAGATACGTCCGGGAGTGACCTCCTACGCCACGCTATACAATGGCTATACCGACACTATGGACAAAATGCTCAGGCGCCTGGAGCTTGACCTGTATTATCTTGAGCACAACTCACTGTGGTTTGACATGAAGATACTCGCCAAGACCTTCGGGTGCATTGTTTTGGGTAAGAAGATTTAGAAGTTAAAAAGGGATATTAAAAACATTATTAATATAAAATAGCACAACAATGAACATCGGAGAGAAGATGCCCGATACATTCGGGCTTGACCAAAACGGAAACGAGGTGACACTGAAAAGCCTCAATGGCAAGAAAGCCATCATTTACGCCTATCCCAAGGACAACACGTCGGGATGCACGGCAGAAGCCTGTTCGCTCAAGGAACACTACGGTGAACTGCAGGCTGCTGGCTACGAGGTGATAGGTATCAGTAAAGACTCGGCAGCCAGCCATCAGAAATTCATCAACAAGTATGAGTTGCCATTCAAACTCGTCGCCGACACTGACACCACAATGCTCCAAAAGCTCGGCGCATGGGGAGAAAAGGTGGCATGCGGCCGTCGTACCATAGGTACGCTCCGCACCACATGGATCATCAATGAGAACGGAGAGGTGGAGAAGATCTTCACACCAAAGGAAATAAAGACGAAGATCCATGCAGAGCAGATAATGGAATATATAGAGCAGAAGAAATAAAAAAAGAAATAGGCGGGATGTAAATCTCGCCTATTTCACACATGTAACCATCTTTTTTCTCAGTAGTTTTTTGATTTGATTTTCGTAGTAGATATTCTTTCGTGTTTGTATCCTGGAAATCTAATCTCTAATAATAACCAATCTATTATTTTGGATTTCTTTTTGGTCTATTGTCTGTTTGACGGTGCAAAATTACAAAGAAATACTCAAATAAATGACATAAATCATTAAAATCTTCACGTAAACGATTGAGTAATCGGGAAAAAATTAGTAATTTTGCACCCGAAATAAAAACAGAGCAAATGTATAGAGAAGAAATCATTAATTATCTTGGCCAGTTCGGCCATGGGCGTTTTGCGCCAAAGGCAGTGCTTTTTGACATGGACGGAGTTCTATATAATTCGATGCCCAACCATGCCTACAGTTGGCACACGTCGATGAAATCGTTTGGCATTGAGATGAGCGAGGCCGACGCCTATGCCTATGAAGGCATGCGTGGAGTGGAAACGATAAAGAAGATGGTATTGGAGCAGCGAGGCGAGGAAATCACCGACGAAGAGTCGCAGCGAATGTATGACGAGAAGTCGCGCATATTCTCCACCTGTCCGAAAGCAGAGATGATGGACGGCGTCATAGACGTGTTGCGACAGGTGAAGTCGCTTGGAAAGAAGATAGTAGTGGTGACGGGCAGCGGTCAGCACTCGCTGCTTGAGAAACTGACCAATGATTTTGAAGGTTTAATACACAAGGACATGATAGTGTCGAGCTTTGACGTCACACGAGGCAAGCCCGACCCTATGCCATATCTTGTGGGTCTAAAAAAGGCAGGCGTGGAGCCTTGGGAGGCTGTTGTCGTGGAGAATGCCCCTTTGGGAGTGCGTGCGGCAGTGGCGGCGCATATCTTCACCGTGGCTGTGAATACTGGTCCGTTGCCCGACACGATGCTTGCGTCAGAGGGAGCCAACCTCATATTCCGCAATATGTATGATTTGAATAAGACAATAGGCACATTGCTGAATTCGGAAGAATGGAGATAAGTCCTATTGCACTGTTTCGCTCGCCGCTGAAGAGCAAGTTTGGAGTGCCACGCCAAAGTGGTCTTGCCCCATCCCTTCGCGGGGTGGTGGAGCTGTTGGGAGAGTGGGCTGATACTGATGCCGTGCGTGGTCTTGAGGAGTTTGACTACGTATGGCTTGTATGGGCATTCTCAGAGAATGTGTCAAGCAAGAAGCATGCCATGGTGCGTCCCCCACGCCTGGGCGGAAATAAGCGTATTGGAGTTTTCGCCACACGTTCGTCATTCCGTCCGAACAATCTCGCCATCTCATCCGTCAAGCTGGAGAGAATATATACGGAGAGCAGCAAGACACGCATAGAGGTGAGCGGAGCCGACCTGATGGACGGCACACCCATCTACGACATCAAGCCATACATACCCGAGTTTGATGCCCATGCCGATGCCAAGGGCGGATTTACGGACACGGTGAACTGGCAGTCTTTGGAGGTGGATATCCCATCAGAGTTGCGGAGTCAGTTGACCCAAGCCGACATCACGTCCATCGTGGAACTGCTCTCTGAGGATCCACGCCCACACTATCACACGTCCACGGAGCGTGTGTATGGAATGAGATATAAAGATATGGACGTGAAGTTTAACGTGACTGGAAATTATCTGAAAATCACAGGTATTGACTTGATTTAAAGCAAGTAAACGTGGGTTTTTGTCATTCTTTATCAAAATAAGTTGCAAAATCACATAAAATCTCATAAATTCGCAGATGTTTTCGAATTGTAATATTTTTTTAATGAGATTTTAGTATGTTATCAGTAGTAGTTATCATTATGGGAGTGGTATGTTCCTTGTGTATCATCAAAATGAGAATGATGCAGGAACAGATAGAGAAACTGAAGAAAAGCAGTGTGATGAAAACCGCATTTCTGACAAAGTTTAATAAGGAACTTCACAATCCGCTCCAAAACATCAACAAGCAGGCGGCCATCCTGACCCGTCAGGATGTATGTCTGTCGAAATCAGAGAAGAAACTCATCTGTGACCAGATCACATATTATACAAATCTCATATCAACATATCTCGAAGAATGCGTGCTGTTAGTCAACGGCGGCAAGGGTCACAAGGTGGAGAAGGAGGAATTCAATCCCAACCTTCTCTGCATCAAATGTATCAATGCCATCAAGAACAATAGTGAGATGAGCGATAAGGTGAAGGTTTTGTTCAATACAGAGCTGAGGAATGACGACTTCGCAAAGTCCGACCCTCACATAGTGGAACTGATTCTCGACGAACTGCTGGTCAACGCATGCCGTTTTACGAAGGAGGGCGAGATAAGAGTGAAAAGTGCACGTACTGAGATAGGCGACCGTTTTGTCATCATCGTGGAGAACACGGGGGCGTCAATGCCCGCCGACCGTCTGCCGCATCTTTTCCATTGGTTTGAAAACCCGGATCCCAACCGTGACGATGCTGAAATAGACCTCAGCATCATCTATAAGTTGGCATTGAAAATCAACGGCTATTTGGAGTATGACCCGCTGTTCAATGAAGGAGTCCGCATGCGATTTATTTTCTAACTCGACTCCACAAGTTATAAAATTCGAATCGTTATTCCGACGACATGGGTCGGTCAAGGCGGTTGAGCCATAAATATTTGTGAGTTTCCCGGACAATTACGCTGCTGAGGAAGATGAGCGAGAGCAGGTTGGGTATGGCCATCATGGCATTCATGCAGTCGGCCACATTCCATACCAAGGTGAGATTGATGATACTGCCCGCATACACCGACATAATATATACCACACGATAAATAATCATCCACTTTCGCCCCTTGAGGTATTCCACAGCCCTCTCGCCATAATAGCACCATCCTATGGCAGTGCTGAAGGCAAAGGTGACCAATCCGATGGAGAGCATGGGAGTGCCGATATACGGTATTTTTCCAAAGGCATCCTTGGTGAGTGTGGCTCCATTGCTGTAGTCGATGTCTGGATAGGCGATGATGCTTGATACGATGACCAACCCCGTCATGGCACATATCACCACAGTGTCCCAAAAGGTGCCAGAGGAGGAGACAAGAGCCTGGCGAACAGGATTGCGTGTCTGGGCAGCCGCAGCCACGATTGGGGCAGAACCCAATCCCGATTCATTGGAAAACAGACCACGGGCAATCCCATAACGTGCGGCCATCATCACCGAAGAACCAACAAAACCTCCTCCAGCGGCCTCAGGTGAGAATGCCGACATGCATATCAGTTTGACCGCCGGCCACAGATACTCGGCATTGATGAACAATATGGTGAGACATCCTAACACATAAAACAAGGCCATGAATGGCACAAGCAATTCACACACCCGACCAATAGCCTTAACACCACCAAAGACCACCGCAGCCAAAAGACAGCATACAACAAGACCGGTGAGCCATTGAGGCACCCCGTAGGTTTCGAAGGTCATCACCGACATGGCGTTGGCTTGCACCGTGCTGCCGATGCCAAAGGAGGCAAAGGCTGTGAACAATGCAAATAATACAGCCATTTTTTTCCATCCCAATCCACGTTCGAGAGCATACATAGGACCGCCGAGCATACGTCCGTCGTGGGTCTTTACCCTGTATTTAATGGCCAAGAGTCCTTCGCCGTATTTGGTGGCAATACCGAAAACACCCGTCAGCCAACACCACAGGACGGCGCCAGGACCGCCCAGCGCTATGGCAGTGGCAACACCAATGATATTACCCGTACCAATGGTAGCGGCAAGAGCTGTGGCAAGTGAGGCAAACTGCGACACGTCGCCGGTGGAATCAGGGTCGCGCTTGACAGACAGTCGTATGGCAGTCAGTATCTTGCGCTGCGGAAATTTTAGTCTGAAGGTCAGAAACAGATGGGTGCCGAGAAGAAGTATCATCATCGGCCATCCCCACAGGAAGGAGCTTACCTCCGAAAAAAATTGGTTAATTGTGTTCATCTCAATAAAAATGTGTTTGTGTTCATATTATTCAAAAACTATTTTTACCTGCTTGAATCCCATATGCAGCATGATATTTCGCATCTGAGTCTCTGCATTAGCCTCTGCCTTGGATATGTTCTTGGGGGTAAGACAATTGGCTGTCATCTTGTGGTAGGCCTGGCGATACATCGCCTCGCGGTCGGCGGCAGTCCATCTTCCGCTCTCATAAAAAGACTTGGTGCGGGTCTCGTCGATGAAGTCCTTGTCCAACAAGGTGACATGTGGAAGGTGGACGGTCACCGTGTCTCCCCTTGTCTCTATCCATCTGGGTCCACATTGGTGCATGTTGATGCCCAATCGGAGTCGGCCGTAGTATATCCTGACGAGGTGGTCATCGGTGAGCAGACCTTTCCTGATGGTATCCACAATCTCCTCGTCGGCAATGGAGAGAAACTCCCATTCACCGATATTTTTTATCGACTGAACCACCTCTGGTGTGCGGTCAATGGCGGTGGATTTGACCACCTCCACCTTTGTCTTCTTTATCTCGCTCGCCACCCACCATACGCCAATCAATATGGCAATGGAGACGATGAGTATCATGATGGTCTTTATTCTTGTCAAAATCTTCATAATCACTTCTTAAACAATTGTCTTTTATCTCCTCTTATCTCCTCTTATCTCCTTATAAAACATCACCTTGACCTCGTGCTCGTCATATCCCATCTTCATAACCATAGGAATAAGCAGTTGGGCGGCACTTAGCTTGGCGGTCTCGTAGATATCGAGGGAAGGGATGGACTTCACCACAGCGTCGCGCCCCTGACGCTCAAACTCTGACATCTCTGCATCGGAGAATCGGCTTCGTGTGAAGGACACATACTCCTTGATGCCCCGTTGGTCAACCTTGCTGGCGGTAACAGTCACCTGCGGTTCGGGAAGATACAGTGTGATATGCCTACCTTCGCGCCTGATATTGTCTTGAGAAAATCCCTCGAAGTCGATGAACGCCTTGAGGGTGACATTGATGGGAATGGCAATCTTGCGGTCGCCAATGGCCATGGGCATATCCACATCGTGCCCCAATACCTTTGCCTTGAGGCGCGGTTGGTCGCTATGTGTGACAATCTTGCGGATATTATATTCCGAGGTGTAGAGCCGCGAGCATTCCTGTATCTGGCGGATAAGGGTGGGTATGGTGTCAATGGCTTCCTCGGACGTGATGGCTGCTTCCGTGTCCTTATGGTTGTCCACCCCACAACTGCTGCACGTCACCATACATACCATAACATATAATATATATATAGTCGATCTCATACGTCCTAAACAACTTTTACTTCCTTAACTTCAGGATGATGAATTATTATCCGAGTCTTTCAAAATAAGTCTCGATGTCCTCCCAACACTTAAACTCCGGCGAGCCAAGTTGGATACATGTGCCCATGAAGCCATCAACCTTCTCTGTTGAGATGATGAAGTCGCCAAAGAGTACGGACGGACGATTGGTCATCACCACGCGGTCGTAAGCCGGTGCGCTGATGATATCCTCAATCCATAACTGCGCCTCTTCTGAATATTGATGGTCATTGGTAGGGGCGGGGACGAGAAACAATATGTCGTAGGTCTCCATAAGGTATTCCACCGTCTTGCGCATGTTGGAGCGCTGCTGACCATGGTTGTCGCGCATGGCGTCAATGGAGACATAGAGCAAGGGACGCTCACGTCCCGACTGACGGTCGTCTATCCAACGGATGACGGGTACGAGATAGTGGATTGCTACCTTGTCGATGAGTCGGTGCTCGCCATGAAACTTCACAGCCTGAGGATAGTGCTGGCGGAAAAGGTCAAAGGTGTGTACCAGAGGATCCTGGTCTCCAAATAATCCCCATACTCTCCGCTGCTCTTCATCGGATTGAGATACTGGTTGGAAGCACTGTTGGGTGAGGTCGGCAAATTGCTTTACTAATGCCTTTGTCACCATAAACTCCTGAATACCATCTTGCCGGGGATTCTGATAAACCTGTTTTCCTGTCATGCCATGCTTGCTCATCGTATCGCCCATCTGAAAGGCGGGATTGACCAAGATACGGTCGAAACCATAGAGCTGCTCGGTCATCATGCCACCAGCGGACGAACCTATGATAAGGTCCGGCTGTATCTCCTCACACCGTCTTCGGAGAAAGGCAATGGCTTCCTGCGGATCGAGAGGCACATCATCGGCCACAACCTCAGCTTGAGGCATCAATTGGCGCAGAAGTCCCACCGTGCCCGACTGTGCAGAAGATGCAAATCCATGTACGTACATCACCTTCTTGCCTGCCATCAGAGCGGGAAATTCTATTCTATATTGCTTTTCCATAATGCTTTATTTTGACTTTTCGCTGCAAAAGTACTCATTTTTTCTGAAAGAAGAGCCGTTTTGATGCAAAAAAGTAACAAAAAAGATAGAAAGAAGGTAAAATACTCGATTTTCGGAAGTAACCAATCCGTCTGTATATGAGAATGCCTGCGGGCAATTATTCGTGGTTTTTCGATGCGCAGCCTCTGGGAGCGTGGGCGTCTCGCCCGCGGCCAGCGTAGAGAGTAATCAAAAAATCGCAGAGGAAAGATATATGCTTTATCCGCAAGCCGCGGGCGAGACACCCACGCTCCCAGAGGCATCCGCACAGTTTTTTTGCTTCAGAAACTTGAATAAATGATTAAACCCCTGTGTCCTCATCGCCATCTACGAACACGTCGTCACCGCCGCTGCCGCTGCCGCCGTCACTGCCGCCGCTACCGCTTCCGCCGCCGTTGTCATTGTTGTCGTTTCCACTTTCGCCGTTGTTGCCGTCAGAAACTCCTCCGTTGTCGTCAGCGGGCAGCTGCGCCGATGAGTTTCCTACTGAGGAGGTCGTGGTGCTTCCCGGGGTGACGAATGCCGACTTCTCGCCGCCGTAGGTCCTCACGCTTCGCTTGTAGGCCTGGTCTCCGCTGTAGTCGGCAATCATGTCAGCGTTGTTGTTGACCAGCATCTGCGTGCTCACCAAGGTCTTTCTGTTCACTTGCTTGAAGGTAAGGCTACCAGCCGAACCATTCAGCTTACTCAAGATACCATTCAAAACTGCCATAATGTTTCAACATAAATGATTAATAATTAAATTTACTATTCTCCATTTTGTGACTTCGCCTAAAGCCGCGCGCTTACCTTTAGTCTCCATCACATTGCTTGTCATTCATTGACGATGCAAAGGTACGAAATATTTTTTCATATTCCAAGAATCTCCTCAACTATTTTCACGACTTAAACATTCTTTAACGTCCCCTGCCTCTTGCGCCTCCTGCCTCCGCGCCCCTTGCCTCCTGCGCCCCCTGTCTCCCGGTTCTTTCAATGCTGGAGCCACCGTTCCCCGCAGTTTTGCTGCGGGGCCTTCACCTGTCGTCCCTTCCCTCTTTCCCCTCCGCTCTGCTTCGACCTCTTCCTTCGCTGTAAGTCCGCTCTTCCTCCGCTGTAAGTCCGCTCTTCCTCCGCTTCCCAAACCGGAAATAGCGGACACAGAGCAGAGTGTCTTTTTAGCCATCCCGAAACAATCCGAAAACAATCCCGAAACAATCCGAAAACAATGCAAATGCGAATTTGCAATTTGCAATTTGCAATTTGCAATATTTTCGCCTTTACGCCAAATCCTAACAATGAACATAAACCGCTAATATTCAATATGTTACATCTTAAAAATCAGCTCTTTAAAGAATAAAACAACCCAAAATATTGCAAATTGCAAATTGCAAATTCGTTTTTTGCACATACGCTCTTTCGAAGTTATTAATAATATAT
>JAXEKN010000009.1:0-29469 GCA_034101015.1 Prevotella sp. | reverse complement strand
TTGAGAAGCGCGAGATAACTGTTCCACGTCTCCTCATAACGTTCTTCTGCTGTTGTCATTGTTACCTTTTATTAAAAAACGCGGCAAAGGTAAACAATTATTTTGGACGGTGCAATATGCCTTAGTGGAGACGCTTACAACGCGCGTGAGAGAAAGACGATAATGTCACGAGAATGAACTGGGGGCGCGGAATTATCGCCCGCGTCCCCAGTTGACTTGCTATAATTTCATTAAATATTGTCCGTAGCCGTTTTTAATCATTGGCTTAGCGAGTTCGTGCACCTGGTCTAAGGTGATCCATCCCTTCTTATATGCAATCTCTTCGAGACATGCTACCTTCAGGCCTTGGCGCTTCTCGATAACCTCAATAAAGGTGCTGGCCTCGCTCAGGCTGTCGTGGGTGCCTGTGTCAAGCCACGCAAATCCACGCTGTAGGGGCAGTACCTTCAACTGCTGGCGCTGGAGATATTCCTGGTTGACAGTAGTGATTTCCAATTCACCCCTCTTGCTTGGCTTGATGTTTTTGGCAATCTCGACAACGCTGTTGGGGTAGAAATAAAGTCCTACCACAGCATAGTTGGATTTGGGATGTTCGGGCTTTTCCTCTATGCTCAGGCAGTTGCCATCATTGTCAAAGTCAGCCACGCCGTAGCGCTCCGGGTCATTCACGTAATAGCCGAATACTGTGGCTGTATTGTTTTTCTCGGCATTTTCCACGCTCTGGCGCAAAAGAGCCGAAAAACCGCTGCCGTAGAAGATATTGTCGCCAAGCACAAGGCAAACCGAGTCGTCGCCGATGAATTTCTCGCCAATGATGAAAGCCTGGGCCAGTCCGTCTGGCGATGGCTGCTCTGCATATTCAAAACGGACACCAATCTCGCTGCCGTCGCCCAGCAGTCGTCTGAATCCATGCAGGTCGTGAGGAGTGCTGATGATTAGAATGTCTCTGATGCCTGCAAGCATGAGCACCGAAACCGGATAATATATCATCGGCTTGTCGAATATCGGTATGAGCTGCTTGCTTATTCCTTTGGTGATAGGGTACAGTCTTGTACCGCTTCCACCTGCTAATACTATACCTTTCATATATAAGTTTGCTAAATTTTTGGGCAAAGATACATAAAAAATTGATATAAATGGATGTTTTCTCGTTTTTTTTTAGGAAATTAGAGGAAAAATGAGTAACTTTGCACCCAAAAACAATAAAAATCGAAGAAATGAACATAATATCAAAGCTTTTCGGACATAAATCCGACGAACAGCAAAAGACCGGTGGCATGGAGGATTTCATGTCATTGGTGAGAGTGTATTTTCAAGCCGTCATGGCAAGTGACCTGGGCATTACCAATTTGGCAGCATTGCCTGACCTGCGTGTTTTCAAGACAACACTGAAGGTGCCGACAGTAAACAATAAGTTGGGTGTCGGGGAAAAAGCCCGCTGCAAGAAGATGTTAAAGGATATATATGGTATGGACGATATTTTCTTTAAGGAAATTGACGCAAGTGTGAAGAAAAAATGCAAGCGCCTTCAGGATGTCCAGCCGTATTTTATACAATTCCAAGGCTTTACCCAGGATTTGATGATGCTTATTGGCAACCTTATGAAGTTCAAGCTTAGAGTGCCATCATTCATGAAGAAAGCAATCTACACCATGACTGAGAAGACGGTTGATGATATCTTCCACAAGAATGACTATACGGATATGGGAGTGATGAAGACGGTTGTGGCTATCCGCGAGTATTCCCGCAAACTGGGCTATTCACAGCAGTGGACCACCATTTTCGTTTATAAGGTGGTGATGTTGGCAAAGAAAGAACCGCGTCCAAAAGATGATGACAAAATGACCGGCAAATAGAAAAAAATAGTAAAATACCCACTTTGTGTTATTAAAAAAGATTAAATAAAATGTTGTTTTTACAGTTGTTCATTGATAATTAATATTTTTTTAATACCTTTGTGGGGTTTTATGAACGTAAATATTTATGGGTGAAAATACTTTAGTCGATTTTCAGACCAGGGTTAGGTCTTTGATTCTCCAATTTCAGGAACTGAAAAGGGAGAACGAGGAATTGTATGTCATGGTGGAAAAAAATGAGAATGAGGTACTGTCACTCAAGGATCAGATAGCGGAGAAAAACCGTGAGTTTGATGCGTTCAAGGCCGCCAAGATGCTACAAGTCGCAGATGGTGACTTGCAGTCGGCAAAGGACAGACTGAACAAGTTGATACGGGATGTCAATAAGTGTATCTCAGTATTATCCGAACAGAAATAACGATGTGTTTATGGCAGAAGACAAAAATAACAAGATGAACATTCGTCTTCACGTGTATGACGAGGAAATCAATGTGAGCATTGAGCGCAGTGAGGAGGAATATTATCGCAGGGCTGCTGAGCTGATTACCAGCCGATATAATGTCTATGCCAATCTGTTCAAGGGTCGCAAGAGTGATCATGTCATCGCATTAATGACCCTTATCGATGTGGCTCTCCAGTATCAGAAGGAGTTGGGTAAAAACGATACCGAGCCATACGACAACGTTCTCAGTCAACTTTCTGCCGAAATAGATGAGGTCATAGGCAAGAAGAAATGAGAATTTTTAACTATATATTAATTAATAAAAAAGGTTTATGTTATTGACAATAATAATCTCCGTGGCTGCATTGATATTGGGCGGCGTGTGCGGATACCTTATCTTTAGGTATGTCCTTAAGGGCAAATATAATGAGATGTTAGAGGCTGTCGCCAAGGAAGCCGATGTTATGAAAGAAAAAAAGTTGCTGGAGGTTAAGGAGAAGTTCCTCAACAAGAAAAGCGAACTGGAAAAGGAGGTCCAGACCCGCAATCAGCATATCCAGCAGAGCGAGAACCGCCTGAAGCAGCGCGAGATGTCGCTCAATCAGCGTCAGGAGGAACAGGGACGTCGCAAGAATGAACTTGACAATATGCAGGTGCGTATTGACAATGAAAAGAAACTTCTGGCTCTTAAGCAGGAGGAGTTGGAAAAGATGCAACTCAAGGAGCGTGAGAAACTTGAGGAACTCTCCGGACTGAGTGCTGACGAGGCCAAGCAGCGACTGGTGGAGTCGCTAAAGGATGAGGCAAGGACTGATGCCCAAAGCTATATCAATGAAATCATGGATGAGGCAAAACTCAATGCCAATGCCAATGCCCGCAAGATAGTTATTCAGACTATCCAGCGTGTTGCGACAGAAACTGCCATTGAGAATAGTGTAAGTGTGTTTCATATCGACAATGATGAGGTCAAAGGCCGTATCATCGGACGTGAGGGAAGAAACATACGCGCCTTGGAAGCTGCAACGGGTGTGGAAATTGTTGTTGACGACACACCCGAGGCTATCGTTATCAGTGCCTTTGACCCTATCCGCCGTGAGGTTTGCCGTCTGGCTTTGCACCAGTTGGTTGCTGACGGACGTATTCATCCCGCACGCATCGAAGAGGTCGTTCAGAAGGTCAAGAAACAGCTTGACAATGAGGTGATAGAGACTGGAAAGCGTACTGCCATCGATTTGGGCATTCATGGATTGCATCCAGAGCTGATACGTATTGTTGGCAAGATGAAGTATCGTAGCTCATACGGACAGAACTTGCTACAACATGCACGCGAGACGGCCAATCTTTGTGCAGTAATGGCTTCTGAATTAGGACTCAACCCAAAGAAAGCCAAGCGTGCAGGTCTATTACACGACATCGGCAAGGTGCCTGACGAGGAAAGCGAGTTGCCCCATGCACTTTATGGAGCCAAGATTGCCGAGAAGTATAAAGAGAAGCCGGATATCTGCAATGCCATCGGTGCACACCATGATGAGTGTGAAATGAATACGTTGCTGGCTCCAATCGTACAGGTATGTGACGCCATCAGCGGAGCTCGCCCCGGCGCACGTAGAGAGATAGTCGAGGCGTATATCAAGCGTCTTAATGACCTTGAAGCCATTGCGATGAGTTATCCGGGTGTGACCAAGACATACGCCATTCAGGCGGGTCGCGAATTGCGAGTTATCGTAGGTGCCGACAAGATGGATGACAAGGAGACTGAGGCTTTGTCAGGCGAGATTGCCAACAAGATACAGACCGAGATGACATATCCTGGTCAGGTGAAGATTACGGTGATTCGTGAGACAAGAAGCGTGGCATACGCGAAATAATAACCCTATCAGTTGACAGCTATGGACTACGGAGAGACATTTGAGTCAAGTATCAACAGAAGTGACTACCGGATATTGGTGGTCGATGATGTGATGAGCAATGTGCTGTTGTTGAAAATATTGTTGACCAACGAAAAGTTTCAAGTATTGACAGCAAGCAATGGTACGAGTTGTATCGAGATTTGCAAGGACCAGCATCCTGATTTGATTCTGCTTGATGTAATGATGCCTGATATCAGCGGGTTTGACACTGCTGTGGCATTGAAGAATGATCCTGCAACAGCGGATATTCCAATTATCTTTCTTACTGCTCTCAACTCACCATCAGACCTTGTTCATGGTTTTCAGGTAGGTGCTAATGACTTTTTGTCAAAGCCATTTAACAAGGAAGAACTTGTGATGCGAGTGATGCACCAAATTTCACTTGTGGCTGCCAAGCGTATCATAGTTCACCAAAATGAGGAGCTTAAACGCACCATAAGCAACCGTGACAAGATGTATTCGGTGATTGCTCATGATTTGCGGTCGCCTATGGCAAGCATCCGAATGGTGCTCAATCTTGTGGTGCAAACTGTCGATCCCAACGCCATTGGTCCTGAAATGTATTATCTTATCGACAAGGCCAATAAGGAGACAGAAGAGACACACGACCTGCTTGACAATCTGTTGAAGTGGACCAAGAGCCAGACTGGACGTCTGAAGGTGGCTTTTCAGGAATTTGAAATCAGTGATGTCATTACTGGAGTTGCGGACATCTTTACTATGATTGCCGAAACGAAAAAGATCAAACTGACCACTGAGTATCATGACGATGGTTTGAAAGTCAGGGCTGACAAGGATATGCTCAACACTGTGCTCCGCAATTTCCTCAGTAATGCTATCAAGTTCAGCAATGAGAACAGCAGCATTGAGATTGTGGTGAAAAAGAAAGACCAATTTGCCAAGGTCGGTGTAAGAGACCATGGTGTGGGCATTGCTCCCGATCGTATTGACAGCATCTTCCATAAGGGCGAGACCACTTACGGTACAAATAATGAGGAAGGCTCAGGATTGGGTCTGCAACTTTGTAAGGATTTCGCAGTGAAGATAGGCGGAGATGTCATGGTGGAGTCTGTAATGGGAGAGGGAAGTACTTTCTCCGTTCTTGTGCCATTGGTTTCTGACAACTGATGATATTGTGTTATACAGGATATATTTTGAACTAATTGATAGATTAACTATAGTCATAAATAATTTATAATAAGATGAAAGCATTTGTTTTTCCCGGACAGGGAGCACAGTTTGTAGGTATGGGCAAGGACCTGTACGACAACAACCCGAAAGCAAAGGAATTGTTTGAAAAAGCTAATGATATCCTTGGATACCGGATTACGGACATTATGTTTGATGGAACAGACGAAGAATTGAAGCAGACCAAGGTCACACAACCTGCCGTGTTCCTGCATAGTGTCATCAAGGCAATAAGCCTTGGGGATGATTTCAAACCATCAATGGTGGCAGGACATTCCTTGGGTGAGTTCTCCGCGCTTGTAGCTGCCGGTGCACTTAATTTCGAGGATGGATTGCGACTGGTTTATGCACGTGCGATGGCTATGCAGAAAGCATGTGAGGCCGCGCCTTCCACTATGGCCGCAATTGTTGGCCTTCCAGATGAGAAGATTGAGGAGATATGCGCTGAGGTGAACAAAGAAGGCAATGTCGTGGTGCCTGCCAACTATAACTGTCCTGGACAGTTGGTTATTTCCGGAAATGTTGACGCTATCAATGAGGCTTGCGATAAGTTGAAGGCTGCCGGCGCCAAGCGTGCCCTGCCTTTGAAGGTTGGTGGCGCATTCCATTCCCCATTGATGCAGCCTGCTAAAGATGAGCTTCAGGCCGCTATCGAAAAGACTGAGTTTGCCGCTCCAAAATGTCCTGTATATCAGAATGTTGACGGTAAACCTCATACTGATCCCGAAGATATTAAGCAGAACCTTATAGCACAGCTTACAAGTAGTGTGCGCTGGACGGCTTGTGTACAGAATATGGTTGCCGATGGTGCAGATGACTTCACTGAGTGTGGTCCTGGCAAGGCTTTACAGGGAATGATTGGCCGCATTGACAGAAATGTGGCTGTAAATGGTATATCTTGATAATATTAATAGGTGAATAGCAATGGCCAACAAAATCGTAATTTACCAGATACTTCCGCGATTATACAAGAATGCCAATTCGACCCGTAAGGAAAACGGCTCATTGGCAGATAATGGTTGTGGAAAGTTGAAGGATCTTCAATTCGAGGATTTTAGGGAGATGTGGCGAAAAGGAGCCACACATGTTTGGTTGACGGGCGTGATACGTCATGCCACAAAGACTGACTACAGCAAATATGGTATTCCTGTTAATCATCCTGCCATTGTAAAAGGTAATGCCGGTTCACCTTATGCCATAACGGATTATTATGATGTCGATCCTGACTTAGCTGTAGAGGTGGATCGACGCATGATAGAATTTGAAGCGACAGTACGAAGGGCACACAACGCCCGTATGGGAGTGATTATTGATTTTGTACCAAATCATGTCGCACGTCAGTACCACTCGATAAGTAGTCCAGCCGGTGTGCACGACCTTGGCAAGGATGACAAAGTCAATAATGGCTTTGATCCGCAAAACAATTTCTATTATTGTCCTGGATGTGAGTTCAGGCCAAATCTTGACTTGTATGCCGGTCAGACGGAACCGTATGTTGAGAATCCCGCCAAGGCTACGGGAAATGACCATTTTGACCCTCATCCCGGTTGTAATGATTGGTATGAAACGGTTAAGCTCAACTATGGTGTTGACTATTATGCGGGAGGTGTCGGACATTTTGAACCTATTCCCGATACATGGAAGAAGATGCTCGACATTCTTTTGTTCTGGGCTTCCAAGGGTGTTGATGGAGTGAGATGTGACATGGCTGAAATGGTGCCTGTCGCCTTTTGGCGTTGGGTTATTCCGGAAGTGAAGAAGAGATATCCTGATTATCTTTTCATTGGCGAGGTCTATAATCCTGCTTTGTATCGTGAGTTTATATCAGCCGGCTATGATTATCTTTATGATAAGGTAGGAATGTATGATACATTGCGTGATGTGATTTGTGGTCGAAAGCCTGCCTCTTCTATCACAGGTGCATGGCAGGCTACGGATGACATCTGTGACCACATGTTGTATTTCCTCGAAAATCATGATGAGCAGCGTATTGCTTCACAGTATTTTGCGGGTGATGCAAGGAAGGCTATTCCTGCTTTAGCTGTTTCTGCTTTGTTTAACAAGTCTCCTTTTATGTTATATTTTGGTCAGGAATATGGTGAGAAGGGTATGGACAAGGAAGGTTTCAGCGGTCAAGACGGACGTACCACTATCTTCGACTATTGGGGCGTGGAGACCATGCTTAGAAAATGGAATGATGCCTTGACTGATGATGAACTGATCCTGTCAGAGGAATATAGCAAGATATTGGACTTTGCTCGAACTCATAGAATCATTGAAGGCAAGACATATGACTTGATGTATTGTAATCCACATTCATCCGGTTTCAACCCTGACAAGCAATTTGCTTTCCTCAGGAGCCTGCCAAGATTGTTGATGTTGGTGGTGGCCAATTTCGATAGTCATGCAAGCAATATTGCAGTAAACATTCCAGGGCATGCCTTCGAATGGCTGAAGTTGTCCGAAGGCCAATACGACTCAGAGAATGTCCTGACTGGCGAAAAGAACATACCTTACACTTTGTCAATAGACAAACCCGTTGAGCTTAGTGTCCCGGCTGACGGTGTAACGATATTATTATTTAAAAAAAGGAAGTAGGCTGACGCTTACTTCCTTTTTCATTATCATAGCCACTTAAATGTTAAGTGTCATAAAGACTGGCAGATGGTCGGAATACGTGAGTTCTGACGTGTAATAAGCCACGCCATTCATACTTTTGTCGTGGAAGATATAGTCTATACGCACTGGCTTTTTGCCACGATAAGTTTGCATGAATCCCTTGCCACACTCTTTGAAACCGTCAACCATTTCTCCCAGCATTGTGTTATATACGTATGAATATGGCACGTCATTAAAGTCACCGCAGAGAATACTGGGAATATTGCTGTTTCTAATATCCATTGCTACCATATTGGCCTGTCCGGCACGTATTATCATGCCCAATGTGTAGTTGCCGTAAATAGCGTTAATCAGTGCATTGTTTTCCACGTTTATACCCTTGTTCATCAATTTTGCAGCCTGATGAAGTGTGCGGTTGAATCCAGTGGTCTCAAGATGTACATTATATACGCGTATGGTCTTGCCATTAACGTTAATGTTGGCCCACATTGCACTGTTGTTGGTTTGTTCAAACTCTATCTTTTTGCTTCCCGTGATGGGATAGCGGCTGTAAATAGCCATATCCTCCCGTCCGTATGCGACGTATGGGAAATATTCTTTATAACTGTCTGACACTTTCTTGTCGCCGCTGACATTTGTATATTCCTGAATACAGAATACGCCAACATTCTGACGTTTCATTTCCGCCAACACATCTTGTGCAATAAAACCAGTGGCTGAGCGTCCGAACATGGCAACATTGTATGAGGCAATTTTCAGTCCCTGCTCATCTGTGTTGTCTGACGAGAAGACATCAGGTTGGTAGATGGTGCCAATATATGAAATGCACGATAATATGGTAATTACAGGAATTGCACATAAATACCAATGGCGCCTCCATAGCCAATATACCAACATCAGTATATTAGCCATAATAAATATCGGCAGTACATATACACACATTGCCGCGGCTGTATTTCCCACAGGTGATGATGTACCTCCATATAGACCAATAAAGGTGAAGATGCTGATGACGAACTGTACTATCAGCAACATAAATGAAATATATCTGCGTACGGCCAATTTTCCCATGTTGTCTATTAGAGAGATTATATGTATTTTTCTATTGTTTCCAACAGATGCTCCACCTTAAATGGCTTAGATATAAATTCATTGCATCCGGCTGTTTTTGCCTCGCGGATACTGTCCTCAAAAGCGTAAGCACTTAATGCCAGTACTGGTATGTCAGGAGTGACCTCCTTGATGATGCGTGTAGCGTCCAACCCATTCATTTCCGGCATACGTATATCCATGAGAATCAGGTTGGGGTGCTCCTCTTCATTTAGTGTCACTGCCTCAATGCCATTGCGGGCTCTAATCACCCTGTATCTATTGTTAAGCACACTTTGGATGAGTTCATAGTTGCATTCCTCGTCTTCTGCCACAAGTACCAGTTTCATTTCGCTAATGTCCACTTCTGGTTTTGCACGTAGGGTGCGTGATATGGTGAAACAAGGTTTTGACGTAGTGTTAGTGCCAACATATTGACCGTCAAAAGGCAGGTAGAATGTAAAGGTAGAACCCTTTCCTAATGTTGACTGCACGGAAATATGTCCTCCTAACTTCTCAACAATGATTTTGCTGAGGGGCAGCCCAAGGCCATACCCGTTCTGCTGTTCTGCATCCTTGGAAACGTAGGTCTGGAATATCGTGTCGATATCGTTGGGGTCAATTCCTGTGCCAGTGTCAGCTACGGTCATTACAATTCTCTTTCCGTCATCTGAAACGTGGTATCCAAATGTTATACTTCCCTTTGTGGTATGTTTAAGTGCATTGCTAATAAGATTGCAAAAGACCTGTGTCACCCGATTCACGTCGGTATTCAGCAATACTGTCTTCATAGGGATATCCACCAGGAGCTTGATTTGTTCCGGGCATCTGAATTTGAATATCTGCTTGATATTTGCACACATCTCTGTGAGGTTGGCAGGCGCGATTTTCATTTGTATCTCGCCAGACTCAACTCTTGACAGGTCCAATATCTCATTAATCAGACTAAGCAGCCGATTATTGTTGCTTTCAACTATTTCAAGCATTTTCATGCGCTCTTCAGGGGAGTCGGTTTCTGCTATCACTCTTGAGAATCCCTCTATAGCATTCAGAGGGGTGCGGATTTCATGGCTCATATTGGCCAGGAAGAGAGACTTCATACGGCTTGCTTTTTCTGCCTTATGAATTTTCTCTTCGCATTCCTTGAGTTGAGCGAGCGCTTGGTCACGTTCTTTAATTGCCTCATTAGCCTTGCGTTGTTCTATAGCCAACTGCCTTTTGAGGTTTTGGATTTCATCTTGATACATAGTTCAATCTCCATCAATTTGTTTCTTATCTGCAAAGGTACGAAAAAAAAATAACATACCATTGTTTCTCATTGGGAATTTTACCGTCACCTTTGTAATTTAACATTTTTTACGCTCTACGGGCTTTTTCCCATGTCCCTGTTGTCTTATTGCATAGATATTGTATGCCGCTAAACACATTAATGTTCATAAAGACAAAGTATTGGGGAATGCGTACCCCCATAGCCGCTGCTGCATAGAATGTTATCTGGAGTAGCCATATTATGGTGTATATTGCCTCTGCACCTGACATTACAATTATTGTGTTCAGGGGGACGAGGGCAAAGAGGCAGAATGGGGTGATAGTCCATCTCAACACTCGGTGTGAGATGAATTGAAAGGCTGCAACAGGGTATTTTATAGGGTTCATCAGTGAGCGAAGACGCCAGCAGCTTTGTATTCCTCCAGCAGCGATACGTCTTTTGCGCTTGCTCTCTTCCTTCATGTCAGCAGAGCCGTATTCCATGGCGTATGCATCAGAGGTATATGCTATGCGGTAGCCTTTTTTTACTATCTCCATTGAGATAATGAAATCGTCCAAAAGGGTGTCGTCCGGGATATCTGTCATCAGTTGGCGGCGTATCACGCACAATTCACCGGCTGCGCCCATGGCAGAATAGAGTTCGCTGTCGAGCCGCTTGAGACAACTTTCATATTTCCAATATATACCTTCGCCTTTAGCCGCATTGTCATCTTCCGACTTTGCCATCACCCTTTTTTCTCCTGATACACATCCTACGTGTGGATCTTGCATCAGGCGGACTATTTCTTTTATAGCTCCCGGGTTTATCATGGTGTTGGCATCTGTCATGATGACAATTTCTGTTTTCACCTTTGATATTCCATGTTTCAGGGCGTTTGCCTTTCCTTTGCGTTCAGGTGAGAACACAACCTCCACTTCAGGATATTCAGCGAGAAGGGAGTTTGTTGAGTCTGTCGAACCGTCAGTCACCCACATAAGGTGCAGTTTGTCCTTGGGATAATCCAATTGGCGACTGTTGGCTATCTTGTCTTTGACGATGTCCTCCTCGTTGTATGCACAAACCATTAGCGTGACCTCAGGCAGAGTGATGTCGGTGATGTCTGCCTGAGGTTTCGCCTTGGTTGTCAGTCGCTTTAGTAGCACTAACAAATAAAGCACGATTCCATATCCTATGTAGGTATATATGACAATGGCCATACACACCCAAAACAGAATTATTGTCATTTCGTCTCTATTTCTTCTTTCATGTCAATGAAATTGCCTTTTTTGTCATAGAACTCATATTGCAAGAATGCCAATTTCTGGCTGGGTATGACATTTATGCCCATGCCGTATTTCATTTGCCACCTTCTTTTCATTGATATCAGTCCCTGATTGATAAAGGCTGCCACGTAGGGGTGTACGTGGAGATTGAATTTCTTGATTCCAATTTTGTTGACCATCCTGTCAATTTTGCTTTCCAGTTGGTCTGTAAAGAGAATGCTCGATTTGATTTTCCCCTTGCCGAAGCATGTGGGGCATGTTTCCTCTACGTTCACGTCCATCGCCGGGCGTACTCTTTGACGCGTGATTTGCATCAGTCCGAACTTGCTCAGAGGTAGGATGTTATGACGCGCACGGTCCTTCTGCATGTTTTTGCACATACGTTCATAGAGCAACTGTCTGTCCTCCGCCAAATTCATGTCTATGAAATCGACGATGATGATACCGCCCATATCCCTAAGCCTGAGCTGTCTGGCCAGTTCGTCGGCAGCGCCGAGATTGACCTCCAGTGCATTTTGTTCCTGCCCGTTTTCCGCCTTTGTGCGGTTGCCGCTGTTTACGTCCACCACGTGCATGGCCTCTGTGTGTTCAATGATGAGATAAGCGCCGCGCTTATAGTTGACCGTCTTGCCGAATGCTGACTTAATCTGCTTAGTCACATTGAAATTGTCGAAGATAGGCACCGTGCCATTGTATTGCTTCACGATGTTTACCTTTTCTGGGGCTATAAGTCCGACGTAGTCTTTCACTTGTCCATAAATAGTCTCGTCATTGACGTAGATGCCGTCGTAGGTGGTGTTGAACAGATCTCTGATAAGGGCTACAGCCCTACTTGTCTCCTCAAAGATTACCTTTGGGCGTTCTGTTGACTTCTGTACGGTTGTGATGGCGTCCTCCCATCTTTTCAGCAGTATTTTCATTTCCGTGTCGAGTTCTGCCACTCGTTTGCCTTCTGCCGAAGTCCTCACAATCACGCCGAAGTTTTTTGGTTTAATGCTCTGCACCAGTTGCTTTAGTCTCGTGCGCTCTTCGCCCTTCTTGATCTTGGATGATACAGATACCTTGTCTTGAAAGGGCATAAGAACCATATACCTGCCGGCAAAACTCAGCTCGCAAGTCAGTCGTGGGCCTTTTGTGGATATAGGCTCCTTGACTACCTGTACCAATACCTCTTGTCCCACCTTTAATATATTCTGCACGCTTCCGTCCTTTTTAAGGTCGGGAAGTCTTGTGGCCTTGGAGAAGGGGTATAGTTTTTTACGGTCGCTTTGTACTTGCTTAAGGTATTTTTCGTACGAGGAATACTGTGAACCCAAATCGAGGTAGTGTAGGAATGCATCCCGTTCGTAGCCGACATCCACGAAGCACGCATTCAGTCCTGGCATCAGTTTTTTGACCTTTGCCACATAGATGTTGCCCACGGAGAATGACGCCGAGCGCGATTCGTTTTGGTATTCCACCAAACTTTTGTCTTCGAGCAAGGCTATTGATATCTCCTTTGGTTGCACGTCGATGATTAGTTCGCTTGTCATTCCTTTTGTTTGTTGATTACATGGGTTCATAAAGCAGAAAGAGTGTGCCAAAATCCCATTGTCATAGACCACGTGATTTTGAGGCACACTCCTTTCATTTCTCTTGCGAACAGTTTGAAGAGCGTGATTATTTGCTCTTGTGTCTGTTCTTTCTTAATCTCTTCTTACGCTTGTGCGTGGCCATCTTATGACCCTTTTTCTTTTTACCGTTTGGCATTGTTTTAAGATTTTAAATTTATTACTAATGTTGATTATTTCATCTTCTCTATGAATGACTTGGCAGGCTTGAATGCCGGGAAGTCATGTGCTTCGATGAGGATGGTGGTGTTCTTTGATATGTTACGGGCTGTCTTGGGAGCGCGATGCTTAACGATGAAGCTGCCAAAGCCACGGAGGAAGACATCCTCCTTCTTTTCTGCCAAGCTGATTCTCACTTCTTCCATGAATGCCTCTACACAAGCGCTGACTTCTATTTTGCCTACGCCTGTCTTCTCTGAAATTTTCTCAATAAGTTCTGCCTTTGTCATGTCTTTATTCTTTTGTTATTTCTTTAATGTATGTTTTCTATTTCTTTGATGCCGTATTTGTAAATTCTTTTTTACCTTTACTTAATGACGGCTTGCAAATATACTGATTTTCAATGATAAACGAAAATTTTCTTAGACTTTTTTTAGAAAAAAGTGTAATTTTACCATTTTTTATGCCTCATAATGCGCTTTACACCTTCATTTTGTAGGTGATAACGGTATTATTATGTGCCGGCGCATTTGAGTTAATGTCAATAATTTGTATTATTCCGGCAGGTGAAAACGATAAGTCCTGTCAAATACCTCACGTACTTTGTTTATTTCGAGGAATGTCGTTCCGCCACCTTCTCCAAACGAGCCGCTCAGATAAGCTATTTGGTCGTCAAGGTCGATATACTCCTTTTGTCTGAGCATACGTACTGCCGCCACAAATAGTTCTTTCGAAGATATATGTTCCTTCTGATATACCGGGAGCACGCCATAGCTGAGGTTAAGCCAACGCTGAAGTTTTTCCTTGTAGCAGATGGCCAACACCGGGTTGGGGCCGCGGAATGCTGCCAAGTTGCGTGCTGTCAGACCGGTTGTGCTGTCTGTGATGATACCCTTGACCTTCATGGTCTTGGTGGCCTCAATTGCACTGTGTGACAGGAATTCCCTGACGGAGCAGTCCTGTCCGATGGGGATGACTATATCGTTCTCTCTCACCTTGTCCTTCTCTGCCTGCTCAGCTATTTGCGACATGGTCTTTACTGCCTCTATGGGGTAGTCGCCCGATGCGGTCTCACCACTGAGCATTAAGGCATCCGTGCGATAGTAGATGGCATTTGCTATATCCGTCACTTCAGCACGGGTGGGACGTGGGTTGTGTATCATAGTGTGAAGCATTTGGGTTGCCACGATTACCGGCTTTTTTGCCCTGACGCATTTGCGGATAATATTGCGTTGTATGCCAGGTATCCTCTCTATTGGCACCTCTATGCCAAGGTCGCCACGAGCGATCATGATGCCGTATGAAGCCTCTATTATTTCATCTATGTTGTCAACACCTTCCTGGTTCTCTATTTTGGATATGATCTTGATGTCGCTGCCTCTCTCGTCGAGTATTTTCTGCACAGCCTTTACGTCTGCCGCGCTTCTAACGAAAGAGTGGGCTATAAAGTCAATATCCTCGTCAATGGCAAGATTGATATTCGTGATGTCCTTGCCTGTGAGTGCCGGGAGTTCAATATGCACTCCTGGCACGTTCACACTTTTTCGAGATCCCAGTTCACCGTCATTCTTTACAATGGCAATGACAGCCGGACCATTTATTTCAATGACTTCCATATCAAGGGCGCCATCGTCAAAAAGCATATGGTCACCGACATGTACATCTTGTGCAAAATTCACATACGACACGTTTATTATGTCGTGTTCAGAGTCCATTTCCGGACGACCGAATATTTTCACCATCTCACCAGCCTTGTATTCGATTGGTGACTGGCATGATGTCGTGCGGATTTCCGGTCCTTTGGTGTCAATCAAAATGCCGAGGTGGTGTGACACCTGGCGTGTGTTCCTGATAATCTCCCTGATGCCGTCGGCTGATGCATGAGCTGTGTTCATCCTGATTACGTTGACACCTGCGTAAAACAACTCACGTATAAACTCCACACTACAACGGCGGTCACTGACGGAAGCTACAATCTTTGTCTGTCTCATTAATATATTTTATGTTTGTTGCTTATTACTATCGTTTATATTCCATGGTAGCGGTTATTTGCCGCTACCATAGTAGTTGTTTCCATACGAATAACCATAATTGTATCCGTACTTGTATCCATATTTTCCACCACCCAATGTTCCATTGAGTATGATCGACATGTTCTTGTATTTCTTGGTCGTGTATATATTGTCAATTTCAGGCAACATATAGCGTTCCATCAGTCCTGCTCTTATCACGAAGACAGTCCTGTCTGTCCATTTCTCGATAATCTGTGTATCTGCGAGCATATCTACCGGTGGACAGTCAACAAAGATATAGTCATATTCAGACCTTGCCTCTTCGATAATCCTCTCAAACTTTCCTTCCTCGATAAGTTCTGTCGGGTTGGGCGGTATCTTACCAATTGGCAGCACCTGGAAGTTGGGGTGTGTCGCGTCCTTCACTATATACCGCTTCCAGTCGGTGGTATTGTCTGACAGATAGTCGCAGAGTCCATGGTCCGGGCTATTGACGTATGCCGAAGCAGAGCCGTGTCGCAAGTCACCGTCGATAACAAGGATTTTCTTTCCCTTGATTGCGAAACTCATGCCGAGGTTGGCTGATATGAACGACTTTCCTGACCCGGGGTTGAATGAAGTGATGAGTATGACATTCTTGTTCTTGTCCTTGGCGATGAAGTCGATGTTGGTGCGAACCACGCGGAATGCCTCGTTGACAATATCTCGGCTGCCTTCCTTGATAATGGTCTCACGATGCTTCTCATTGTCTTTCTTCTTGCTTTTTCTTTCAAAGAGCTTCCTGATGAAGTTCTTTCGGGGTGAGCAGTCAGGAATTTCTCCAATGAACGGTGTCGTGAGTTGGTCAAGGTCTTTCTTGCCTCGTACTTTCGTGTTGAGGCTTTCACGAGTATATATGATAGCCAGGGGGATAATCAGTCCGATAGCGAAGGCAATGAACAGGATTTTCTTCTTAACAGGAGCTGTCGGCTTGATGTCTCCCATTGGTGGGGTGATGATACGGGTGTTGTAGGCAGTGAATGCCTGCGACAGCTCGTTTTCCTCACGCTTTTGCAGAAGGAAGAGATACAGGGCTTCCTTCACCTTTTGCTGGCGTTCCACGCTCAACAGGTATTTGGCCTGGTTGGGGTTGGAGGCAATCTTGGATGTGCTCATGTTCTCATTGGCCCTCATTGTGCTGATTTGGGTGTTGAGCGAGTTTATCTCGTTGTTTATGGACATGACGATTGCATTTCTCATCTGTTTCAGTTGCTCGTCAAGGTCCACAACGTAAGGGTTGGTCTCGCTTGAGTTGCTCGCCATGCTGTTGCGCTCAAGTTGTTTTTCATTGTATGTGGCTATCTGCTCCTCTATGGCCTTACTGCCGATTCCTGAGTTTGCGGGGAGAAGTTGGTGCTTGTTTGTCTCGTTCTGTACAAACTGCTTGACGTACTTTGCCATATAGAGGCTGTTGTTAAGCAACATGACTTGGTTGTTTGCCTCATTTGCCTGTTCCATATACATTTTTGAAGCCTGCTGTATGTCTGGTATCAGGTTTGAACTCTTATATGAGGATATGTCGCTGTCAACAGTGCCCAGTTCGCGCTCAATGACTCTCAGGCGCTCACTG
The DNA here is from genome assembly GCA_034101015.1 of Prevotella sp. Taxonomy (GTDB): domain Bacteria; phylum Bacteroidota; class Bacteroidia; order Bacteroidales; family Bacteroidaceae; genus Prevotella. The sequence goes on along the minus strand of JAXEKN010000009.1, from coordinate 12,443 downwards.
ATAAATTCAGATGTGCTTATGGCTATTTGGTTCTTGTCCTTCACCCAGTTCTCGTTATATACCTGGATGATGGTGTTGAGCACTTCCTCTGCTCTCTGGATTATCAAGTCCTGATATGTCAAGTTGATTACCGAGGCATTCTTGTCTGCAAGTTCCACGGTCAACTTGTTTTGGCATGCTTCCAATGTGTTGTATATGCTTGACCTTCTCACATAGAGGGTCATCTCCTCAGATATATAATAAGGTGTACGCTCGAAAACCAGTTCACCCATAGGAGTGCGTATGGCCTTGCCGAGTTTTCCTGTGATGTCGTCAGCATCGACCATTCCGTCTGGTGTCGAGTATTTCACTTTTGTGAGGGTGAAATTGCCGTTGGCTTCAAGCAGCATCTTGAATGAGAAACTGCTCTTGTCAGCGATATTCTTGTATTTTAGTTTCACGGGAAGAGTCCTTCCATACAGGTGTTCTTTGTGGAACACACCGTCAGTGGCATAATTGACGTCAAGTTCAAGTCTCTTTACCACCTCAAGCATGAGTGCAGGCGACTGGAAGGCAATAAGCTCATTATCCACTGAAGAAGATGACTTGAACATGCCCATGTCAGAGAATGCGCTCAGTTGGTCGCCGAATGAACTGGCTCCACCTTGTGCGTCTTCCTTAATAAGCAAGGATGCGGAGCGTGTGTAAGAGGGTGCTTTGCATAGCACGTATGCCGTAGCCAATCCCAAACAGATAATTAAGGAATAAACGAACCACTGCCATTTGGCAAGGCTGAGTTGCCAGATGTCCTTGATTCCGATAGACTCCCCGTTGTCCTCTTGTGCGGCAAGAGCGATGTTTTCTATTTCCTGTGCCATATCATCAATTTTGATTTATTTAGTTTTTGAATAGCAATGCAACCGATGTGAGCAGTGAAGCCACGGAAATCCAGAAGGATGTAGATAGCACATTATTGCCATTGACGGAGTTCTGGCGCTTTCTCATGGTGTTGGGCTCAACATAAATGATGTCATTCTGCTGGATGTAGTATGCCGGCGAACCAACAAGCTCCTTGGCATTCGTCAGGTCCAGGGTATATACTTCCTGCTTGTCGCCATTGGTGCGGATTAACTTGATATTTGTTCGAAGACCTTGTATTGTCAGGTCGCCAGCCTCGCCAAGCACTTCCGTGATGGTGGTTCTGTCCTTCACGATTTCGAAGCGTCCCCTTCTGCTGACTTCTCCCAATACGGAAACAAACATATTGGCAAACTCCACTGTCACTGACACGTCTTTGACATCCTTGGACAGTTTCTCCCTGATGGTTTCGGCCACCTGTTGTCTGTTCATGCCCTCGACATGTATTTTTCCTAATACAGGAAAGGTGATGTCACCATTTGAGTCAACTGAATAGAGGGCCATTTCGTATGATGTGTTTGAATAAACCCCGGCATCGCCAAGCCTTTGCGTTAATACGGGCAGATTGTAAAGTGCTGATAATTTCGGGTCCCTGGTATTAACTACAATGTTCATTTTATCATCTGGGCGAAATTTGATTTCGCTTGATTGTGCAAGGTTTAATATTGTCCCATCGGTGACATCCTGGAAATATGCCACCTCTTTTGTGCTACTGCATGCTGTAAGCAACAAAACCAATGCCATTGATGGCACAAACCTTTGTAACTTTCTCATTTTCTAAATTTATACTTTATATTACGTGTTTTAATGAAATCATTTGAAAATCGGCTGCAAAGTTACAATAAATTTCGGATAAATGCAAAGTTTTAGTAGTAAAAATGCCATTAATCTTAAAAAAAATGCTGATTTTGTTGGAAGTTATCAGAAAATCACGTACCTTTGCACTCGAAATCGAAATAAACATATTGAGAGAAGTTATGAAACATCAGTTGAGAAGTGCCGTGTGCACAGAAGGTAGAAGGATGGCAGGAGCAAGGGCTCTTTGGGTTGCCACAGGTATGAAGCGTGAACAGTTTGGCAAGCCTATTATTGCTATTGTCAATTCATTCACACAGTTTGTTCCTGGTCATACTCACCTACACGAGATTGGTCAGATAGTAAAGCAGGAAATAGAGGCCATGGGGTGTTATGCAGCAGAATTCAATACCATTGCCATTGACGACGGTATAGCCATGGGTCACGATGGAATGTTGTATTCGCTTCCGTCGCGTGATATTATTGCCGACTCTGTGGAATATATGGTCAATGCTCACAAGGCCGATGCCATGATTTGCATTTCCAATTGTGATAAGGTTACACCGGGTATGCTTATGGCATCCATGCGTCTTAATATCCCCACCGTCTTCTGTTCGGGTGGACCAATGGAGGCAGGACGCTGGCATGGCGAGAATGCAGACCTCATCACGGCGATGGTTAAGGGTGCTGACTCTTCGGTGACCGACGAGGAAATGGCTGAGATTGAGGGATGTGCATGTCCCGGTTGCGGCAGTTGCTCTGGTATGTTCACTGCCAATTCCATGAATTCACTGACCGAAGCTATCGGTCTTTCACTTCCCGGTAATGGTTCGATTCTCGCCACCCATGCCAACCGTGTGGCATTGTTCCGTGACGCAGCCCGTCAGATTGTTAAAAATGCACTTGCATATTATGAAGACGGCGACGAGAGCGTATTGCCAAAGAACATAGCCACACGTAAGGCTTTTCTCAATGCTATGACTCTTGATATTGCCATGGGTGGAAGTACCAATACCGTGCTTCATCTTCTTGCCGTGGCACAGGAAGCTGGTGCCGACTTTAAGATGAGCGACATAGATGCCCTGAGCCGCAAGGTGCCATGTCTTTGTAAGTTGGCCCCGAATACACAGAAATACAGTGTTCAGGAATGTGGTCGTGCCGGTGGCATCCTCGGTATTCTCAATGAGCTCAACAAGGGTGGCCTGATTGATGGTTCTGCCATTCGTGTGGATGGTATGACTTTGGGAGAGGCCATGGACAAGTATGACATAACGAAACCGGAGATTGACCCGGAGGCCAACCGCATCTACCAGTCGGCTCCCGGACGTGTGTTCTCCACAAAGATGGGAAGCCAGAATGCTCAGTGGGGTAGTCTTGACACCGACCGTGTGTCAGGTTGCATACGCGACTTGGAACATGCCTACACCAAGGATGGAGGACTGGCTGTCCTCTTCGGCAATATTGCCCAGGACGGATGTGTGGTGAAAACCGCTGGCGTGGATGAGAGCCTGTGGAAGTTCTCCGGTCCTGCCAAGGTATATGACTCGCAGGAGGATGCATGTGAGGGAATCCTCGGGGGACAGGTGCAGTCGGGCGACTGTGTGGTCATCACTCATGAAGGTCCCAAGGGAGGTCCCGGAATGCAGGAGATGCTTTATCCCACATCATATATCAAGAGCCGTCATTTGGGCAAGGAATGTGCTCTCATTACGGATGGCCGCTTCTCCGGTGGAACCAGTGGCCTTAGCATAGGACATATTTCCCCAGAGGCAGCTTCAGGAGGAAATATAGGAAAAATCAAGGATGGTGACATCATCGAGATAGACATTCCCAATCGCTCCATTAACGTGCGTCTTTCAGACGATGAGTTGGCAGAGCGTCCACAACAACCGTTAAAGCGCAACCGTCAGGTGAGCAAGGCCTTAAGAGCCTATGCCCAGAGTGTGGCAAGTGCTGACAAGGGTGGTGTGAGGATGATTTAAAGCCTCACCCCCGACCCTTCTCCAAGAGTGAGGGGAGATAATATGATTTGACGGCGGGGAATATATATTTAAAATATGTGATTCAGAATATTTATTTCAATTAGACAATAATGAAAACAACAATAAATGATAATCAGGGCAAAAGCATAACATCTCCCCTCACTCTTGGAGAGGGGCAGGGGGGTGAGGCTCTGATTACCGGAGCGGAAGCTCTAATGAGAGCCCTCAAGGAAGAAGGTGTGAAGACAATCTTTGGATATCCCGGTGGCTCCATAATGCCAGTGTTTGATGCGCTGTATCACTATACTCGCGGCGAGAAAAAGGCATTCGACCATATACTGGTGCGCCATGAGCAGGCTGCCACCCACGCGGCAGAGGGATATGCCAGGGTAAGTGACGAGGTGGGAGTATGCATCGTCACCAGCGGTCCTGGTGCCACCAACACCCTGACCGGTGTGGCCGATGCCATGATGGACTCTACGCCTATCGTGGTCATAGCAGGCCAGGTCGGTGTGGGCGTCTTGGGTACGGATGCCTTCCAGGAGGTTGACCTCGTCGGTGTGGCGCAACCTATCTCCAAGTGGAGCTATCAGATACGTCGCCCCGAGGACATCGCATGGGCTGTGAGCCGCGCATTTTATATTGCACGCACAGGACGGCCTGGGCCTGTGGTGCTTGATTTCCCCAAAAACGCACAGGTTGACAAGACTGAGTGGAAACCGGCAAAGGTCGATTTCGTACGCTCGTATATACCTTATCCTGTTCCCGACCATACGGCTATTGAACGTGCAGCTGAGCTAATCAACGGTGCCAAGCGTCCGATGGTTCTCGTGGGACATGGAGTGGAACTTGGTGGTGCACAGAATGAACTGGTGGAGTTTATAGAGAAGGCGGATATACCGGCAGCTCGCACCTTGCTCGGTTTGTCAGCACTGCCCACAGGTCATCCTCTTAATATGGGTATGCTTGGCATGCATGGCAATTACGCCCCGAATATCAAGCAGCAGGAGGCTGACGTCATCATCGCCGTCGGAATGCGGTTCTCCGACCGTGATACGGGTAATCTGGCCACTTATGCCAAGCAGGCAAAGATTATCCACATGGATATTGACAATTCCGAAATCAACAAGTGTGTGAAGGCTGATGTGGCTGTTGTCGGTGACTGCAAGGTCACATTGCCGGCCGTCACACGTCTGCTCAACAAGAACAACCATCGTGAATGGCGCGACTCGTTTGCGGAATATCACCAGCAGGAGGTTGAAAAGGTCATCACTCCTGCTGTTCACCCCACAGAAGGCCCATTGTTGATGGGCGAGATTGTCAATGCTGTGGCTGAAGCCACAAAAGGTGATGCCGTGTTGGTGAACGACGTGGGTCAAAACCAGATGTTCTCATGCCGCTATTTCAAGTACAACAAGAAGCGCTCAGTGGTCACCTCAGGTGGATTGGGCACAATGGGATTTGGACTTCCCGCAGCTGTTGGCGCCACCTTTGGCGCTCCCGACCGCACGGTGTGCATGTTTACGGGAGACGGCGGGTTTCAGATGAATATTCAGGAACTCGGCACCATAATGGAGAACCAGTCGCCTGTGAAGATTATCCTGATGAACAATAACTATCTTGGAAATGTGCGCCAGTGGCAGGATATGTTCTTCGGTCAGCGCAAGTCGTTCACACGTATGCTCAATCCTCATTATCAGCTTATTGCCGAGGCATATCATATTCCATATCGCGTGGTCATTGACCGCAAGGACCTCAAGGCTGCCATTGACGAGATGCTTGCCACCGATGGACCGTTCATACTTGAATGTGCTGTCAAGGAAGAGGACAATGTGGCACCGATGGTGGCACCTGGGGCAAGTATCGACGAGATGATGCTTGAGATTAATATCAAGACAGAACTGGATTGTTAATATTCTTATTCAAGATGGAAGAAAAAAAACTATATACATTGCTGGTGTATTCTGAGAATATTGCCGGTATATTAAATCAGATTACGGCTGTTTTCACGCGTCGCCAGGTGAATATCGAGAGTCTGAATGTCTCAGCGTCAAGTATTCCCGGACTTCATAAATACACCATCACTGCATGGAGCGACCAACCGCAGATTGAGAAGATCACACGTCAGATAGAGAAGAAAATCGATGTGGTGAAGGCTACATACTACACAGATGACGAACTGTACATACGTGAGACAGGTCTCTATAAGCTCTCCACGCCAATGGTGATGGACAATCCGGAAATCTCACGCACCGTGCGCCGCAATGATGCTTTCATGACAGAGGTCAACCCCACTTATGTCATAGTGATGAAGTCCGGGCGGACAGAGGAGATCATGGACCTCTACTATAAGCTCGATGAGTTTGGCTGTATATTGCAATACACCCGTTCCGGACGTATTGCCGTTACACGCAGCGCCACTGAGGAGGTGACCAAGTTCCTCGAAGAAAGGGATAGGTCCTTCGGAAATTGAAGTTCCTTCGGAAATTAAAGAATTAAAAAATTAAAGAATTAAAGTTCCTTCGGAGATTAATGAATTAATGGATTAAAGTGGCAGTGCGAATGTACTTTAATATTTTAATTCTTTAATTCTTTAATCTCCAATTTTTTGAAGTATGAAAAAAATTGGATCATATCGCTTTATGGCAGAGCCGTTTCATTGCGACTTCTCCCATAGGCTTTTTATGGGTCATCTTGGCAATCATTTGCTCAATGCCGCCGACTTTCACTCCAAAGACCGCGGGTTTGGTATGGATTATCTCAATCCCATCCATAAGACATGGGTGTTGTCCCGACTGGCCATTGAGATGAATGAGATGCCCGAGCAATACTCTCCGTTTTTCGTGGAGACATGGGTGGAGAGTGCCATGCGCTATTTCACCAACCGAAATTTCCGCATAGTAGGTGAGGACGACAGGGTTTATGGCTATGGACGAAGCGTTTGGGCTATGATTGACACCGTAACCCGTCAACCGCAGGACATCCTCGCCATCCGCGACGGAGAAATAGTCAACTGGATTGAAAAAGACAAGGAATGTCCGATTGCCAAGGGGTCAAGGGTGAAGATGCAGTCCGACCTGCCTGTGATGCGTACTATTCCCACCTATTATAATGATGTGGATGTAAACGGTCATGTCAATTCCATCAAATACATAGAGCATGTCCTCGATTTGTTCCCGATAAGCTTTTATAGGGAATATGACATACGCCGTTTTGAGATTGCCTATGTGGCGGAGAGCCATGGAGGGGATAATCTTCAGTTTTGTCTTCAGGATGGAGCAGATGAACTTGAGAAGCTCATTCGGATAACAAAAAGTGGGGATAATGGCACGGAAAGTGTCGAAGTGTGCAGAAGTATGATAAAATTTGTGAAAAAGTGACAGTATATTTGGTCGTTCCATTTTAATTTATTACTTTTGCACCCCGAAAAGAAAAAGTTAACCCCTTGCCGCGCGCTCGGGTAGCGAGTGGTGGGACTGTCAAGACAACGGTCTTTGCATAAGACGCTGACGGTTTCGAGGGACAGTAATAACATTTTAAACAATTAAAAACAATTATGGCAGAAATGAATTTTGGTGGCGTTATCGAAACTGTAGTCACCAGCAAGGAGTTCTCTTTGGAGAAAGCACGTGAAGTATTGAAGAATGAGACAATCGCAGTCATCGGCTATGGTATTCAAGGTCCTGGTCAGGCATGCAACCTCCGCGACAACGGATTCAACGTCATCGTCGGACAGCGTGAGGGCAAGACCTTCGAGAAGGCAAAGGCTGACGGTTGGGTACCGGGCAAGACTCTCTTCTCAATTGAGGAGGCAGCAGAGAAGGGCACAATTATTTGTATGCTTCTCTCCGATGCAGGACAGATTCAGGCATGGCCAAAGATTAAGAAATACCTTACTCCTGGTAAGGCTCTCTATTATTCTCATGGATTTGCCATCAACTGGAGCGACCGCACTGGTGTTGTGCCTCCAGCAGATGTTGACGTGATTATGGTGGCTCCAAAGGGTTCTGGTACATCTCTCCGCACCATGTTCTGCGAGGGTCGCGGTCTGAACTGCTCTTATGCAGTATATCAGGATGCCACTGGCAAAGCTGAGGAGAAGACCATAGCATTTGGTATCGGTATCGGTGCCGGTTACATGTTCAAGACCACATTCCAGCGTGAGGCTACTTCTGACCTGACTGGTGAGCGCGGTTCACTTATGGGTGCTATTGAGGGTCTGCTTGAGGCACAGTATGATGTGCTCCGCGAGAATGGACACTCTCCTTCTGAGGCATTCAATGAGACAGTGGAGGAACTCACACAGAGCTTGATGCCTCTCTTCGCACAGAAGGGTATGGACTGGATGTATGCCAACTGCTCTACCACCGCTCAGCGTGGTGCGCTTGATTGGGCTCCCCGCTTCCGCGATGCCATCAAGCCCGTTATGGAGTGGCTCTACTACTCTGTCAAGACTGGTAATGAGGCACAGATCTCTATTGACAGCAACTCAAAGCCTGACTATCGCGATGGCCTGAACAAGGAACTCGAGGCAATGCGCAATAAGGAGATGTGGCGTGCTGCTGAGACAGTACGCAAGTTGCGTCCAGAGAACAGCAACGACTAATAATCGGTCTATATGGTCATATTATATGCCAGGCTTCTTCTGAAGTCTGGCTTTTTTCATTATATATTGCATAAAATGACACTTTTTTCCTGTTATTAATTGTTTTATTCAGAATAATTTATTATATTTGCACCAAAATAACGGGAGTAAAAAGATGAAAACAGCATTTTCGACAGTCATAATTGTCCTTTGCGTCATCATGTTGCCGCTCTCATGCGCTAAGCCTGATGTAGGGAAGACGATTCTTCCGCATGGCGTGAAACTGTCCGAGGGTGACATCCTCTTCAGACGGGGAACGGGTATGTTGAGTCATACTGTCATTGCAGCTGATGGTGGGAGGTATTCCCACGTCGGTATTGTGGTTGACTCCTCGGGGGTGATGATGGTTGTTCACGCCGTGCCTGGCGAGCCTGACTTTCCCGGCGATCCCGACAGGGTCAAGATGGAGGCGGTCGATAAGTTCTATTCATCGATAAACGCAAGCGTGGGGGAGGTGATGAGACACAATGACGCCAAAGCCGCTGCTCTGGCTGCTCGCGAGGCGTTGAGGCTTTATCGCAGCGGCATCCTGTTCGACCATGACTATGATGCGCGCGACACCACTAAGCTATATTGCAGTGAACTCATCGAAAGGGCATATATGCATTCTGGTGTTTCCCTGTCGGAAGGTCGTTGTCATGACTTTTCTGTCCCGGGGTTTTCTTTCAAGGATGTCATCATGCCGTCTGATATTTATCGGTGCAGCCAGTTGAAGAGTGTATGTAGGTTTTAAGTCAATTTTATTATTAACAATTAAAAATTTAAGTATTATGAAGAAATTGTTTTTATCAATGTCTGTCGCCGTTGCGACATTGGTCCTCTGGAGTTGTGGTGCTTCCAATACACCGAGTGGGGTGGCTGAAAAAGCCATAGAATGTCTTCAGAACGAAGATTATGAGGGATATGTTGACCTCATTCACTTCAAAGGCGAGGACGACAAGGATTACGATGAAGCGAAAATGAAGGAGGGGAAGGAACAGTTTGCCGCACTTCTGAAAGAAAAGGGCAAGAAGACCATGGACAAGAAGGGTGGTATCAAGAGCTATGAGGTCGTCTCTGAGGAAATCTCTGAGGACGGCAATTCCGCCAAGGTCACAATGAAGACCGTATATGGCGATGGTACGGAAGATTCTAACAAGATGAAACTTGTGAAGAATAGCAAGGGAGAGTGGAAAATCTCCATGAACAAGTAGTTATAAGATTATTTGATGCAAAGAGAAAGAATAGAGACACTGTTGAAGGAGGTCACGGTGGGATTGTATGAGAAGGAGACCGACGTGGCATTGTCGCTCTTAGCTGCTCTTGCAGGCGAGAGTATCACCATGCTCGGTCCTCCGGGCACTGCAAAGTCCATGGTGGCGCGTAGGCTCAGTCGGGCGTTCAAGGACGCAAAGGGGTTTGAATATCTCATGTCGCGATTCTCTACCCCCGATGAGATATTCGGGCCTGTCAGCATCTCATTGCTCAAGACGTCCGACCGCTATGAGAGAGTGGTGGAGGGCTATTTGCCCTCTGCCGACGTGGTCTTCCTCGACGAGATTTGGAAGGCTGGACCTGCCATACAAAACACGCTTCTCACCGTGATCAATGAGAAAGTCTTTCGAAATGGCGACAAGGAAATCCGCCTGCCGCTTAAGCTCCTTGTTGCGGCAAGTAATGAGTTGCCTGCCAAAGGTGAGGGACTGGAGGCGCTGTGGGACCGTTTCGTCATACGCCTTGAGAGCCGCGCCATCATCCAGGAACGTAATTTCCGCCGTATGCTTGATGACGACAGTGATGACTCGCCTTCTCCCTTACATCCCATCACCCGTGAGGAATACGTTCAGTGGAGCCAAGACATAAGGTCTGTCAATATCCCCGAAGGTGTCTATCATTGCATTTTCTCATTGCGGCGTTCACTTCAGGCTGTCAAGATCGACGATGATGAATATCGCAGTGTGTATGTCAGTGACCGCCGGTGGAAGAATATTGCCCGACTGCTCCGCACGGCCGCCTTTATGCACGACCGTCAGGAGGTAGTCAAGACCGACCTTCTCTTTGTATATCACTGTCTGTGGCAGGAACCCGAAGAGCGCAATCCTGTCCGCGACCTACTCGTTCATTGCGTCTTTGAGGAGGAGACTTCCGCTTTGAGCGGTCTAAAGGCACGCCTTGCCGAGGACATACGGAATCACAGGTACAATGTGCGCTCAAGCGTCACCACAGATTATCCTCGTGAGATTGACGCTCTCGCCGAACAGGTGGCTGCTATGGAAAAGGCTGTGGCCGATAGCCTTCTGTTGTCACCAGAAGAAAAGAAGCATATCTCCGCTTATCTCAAGGATATATACAAGTCCATGGCATTTCTCAGGCAGGACCTCCTCAAACTCGAATCATGACCATCTGAAGCCCCAATCATGCCCGATTCTCCACATACCATCTTTCAGTTGGCTGCCGACATGATGGACAGTTCTAAGTATATCAAGATGCTGGATCTGTTTGTCTCTTCGGGAACTGTGCCGACAATAGGTCGCAATTCCATGCTAACCCGCCCGTGGGAGCAGGATGCCGCCGACCCGCTTGCCGACTTTCTTCGGTCGCTCATGACCGACACCACGCTGTCTCCCAAGATATTGTCGAGCCGTGTCAACAAGGAGGTGTTCTTCACCAAGGTCGGTCAGTTTGTCAATGAGTGTGTCCATGACATCAAGTTCATGCATCAGCGCGCCTACACCGACATCAAGCGAAGTGAGGAGATTCTCCTGTGGGACAATGACCGTCGGCGGCTGTCGTGGCAGACACTTGTTGAAGACATCGACCGCTTATACGGCGAATACGGTTTTGACTCCCGTTTCTTCTTTCGGCTGTTCAGTGAGGAGGGCGCCTTCACCGACGACATTCGTTGGGAGAAGTTGACCGTTGACTGGCGTGAGAGCATGAAGGAGAAGTTTCGCAGTCTGGTTGCCGCCAAACTGGAGCGTCAGCGTCCAGTGCTGTTGTTGAGAATAGAGAATGCCCTGAAGATGCTTGGGCAGAAAGCTGATGCCTATCGTATGACAGAGGCTGAGCGACTAAAGATGTGGGAGATGACCGACGGCACGTGGAGTGAATCTGAATTTGAGAAAAACCTGTATATCATACGTGCTGCCGACCGCCACCCGGAGATTGAGGAGATATTGGAAAGGATGGGGCGAACGGCCGATTCCAATGGCTCTTCACGGCTCACCGTGGCGCAGGGTTCCACCATGTCGCTTGAGCACTCATCTGGCAGCGACATCGAGGGAATCACCGTCGGCAACGACCTCAACTCCCTCTTGCCGTCAGAGCTTGCGCAGTATGCCGACGAGTCGATGGTGGCTCTCTTTGCATATAAATATCTTACCAAGAACCTTCAGACTTTCCGCTATAAGTCGCAGGTGGTCCATCCCTCACGCCATCTCAGTTTTGTCAGGGCGTCGCGCAAGGGCCCCATGATTGTATGCCTCGACACCTCGGCGAGCATGCATGGCATGCCAAGGGAGATTATGCAGTCGCTCCTCGGCCGCATTGAGACAAAGGCCGAACAACTCGATCGCGACTGTTTTCTTATCGATTTCTCAGTGAGTGTCAGAACCATCGACTTGCGTGAACGAAGGAGAAAGCGGCGCGAGGCCCGATTGGGCAAGTCGCCCGATGACTATCGGTTTGCCTCAGACCATGTGCCTTTCATCGGCGGCGGCACCAGTTCGCGGAAGATGCTTCAGACTCTTTTCTCCACTCTTGACAATGAAGGCGACCGATATGTCAATGCCGATGTCCTTATTGTCAGCGATTTCCTTATGCCCATCGACCGCCGCTCCCTTGCCGTGAAGATTCGTGATTACCAGCTCACTGGCACTCGCTTCTATGCTCTCCATATCACCACTCAGAATCAGGAGTCCTCTCCCTGGCTCCATCTCTTCGACAAGGTCATCTCCATCCGCTATCGTCAGGCGAGGAGATACTAAGGGTTATCTCCCCTTTTCTCGGCCCAGTAGATATTTTCCGTGGATGACTTAGCACCATGACTACCTAAAATATCATGGTGCAATGATACATATTTGAAATAAATGTTGTACCTTTGCACCATGGCAAAGAAAACGACATCATCATCCATCTATGAAACC
>JAXEKN010000001.1:0-2653 GCA_034101015.1 Prevotella sp. | reverse complement strand
ATCCTCGAAATGCTGTGTGACACTCTTGGCGATGGGAATCTCGACAGAAGTGACACCAAGCGAAGCCATCAGTGATACGGCATTGTCGTGGGTGCGGTCGGTAGTTCCGAATCCTGGCATAGTGATGCCAAAGATGCCTCGTCGGTCGAGCGATAGATAGTCGAAGGTGCGCACGCATACGAGAAGGGCGAGGGTAGAGTCGAGTCCACCGCTGATGCCCACTACTACATGCTTGCAACCAGTGTGATGGAGACGCTTGGCAAGACCGGACATCTGTATATTAAGTATTTCCTCGCACGATGCCGACATATCGCCGGTCTTGGGGATAAATGGCAAAGCCTCCACTGGATGAAGCAGAGTGAAGTCGGTGCGAGGCACAACCGTCTTGGCACTAATGACATCTGCCTCGCCATGGCGCTGTGCATTGACGAAGGTGGTGTTGGAACGGCGCTCTGCCCTGATGCGGTCGATGTCGATCTGTTGTATCTCCAACTGCGGTTGTAGAGAGAATCGCTTTGCCTCGGCAAGCATTTTGCCATTCTCGACGATGATGGCATTTCCGCCATATACTACATCCTGAGTGCTCTCGCCAAATCCACTTGACGCATAGACATAACCGCTGATAGTGCGGGCACTCTGTTGTGAGAGCAGCGAACGCAGATAAGCATGCTTGCCGATGAGTTCGTCGCTTGCCGAGAGATTGAATATAATGTCAGCTCCGGCAAGGGCGAGATTATTGCTCGGCGGCACGGGAGCCCATACATCCTCGCATATCTCGATACCGAATTTTAGACCGTCGCCAGTGGTGAACACCTTGGGGCGAGAGGATATGACAGCCGGACTGCCAGCTATATATATTGTGCGCTCGTCGGTGAGATCCTGTGACGAGGCAAACCATCGTTTTTCGTAGAACTCACTGTAGTTGGGCAGATATGTTTTGGGAACAATACCAATTACTGCACCTTGCTGGATGACCACAGCGCAATTGAGGAGCAGACCATCAACAGCCACCGGCATTCCCACGATGGATATGATGTCCATCTTACGGGTGTCGTTGAGAAGGGAGATGAGCGATTCCTCTGCACGTCGCAATAGGATGTCGGAACGGAAAAGGTCCTGACAAGTATATCCTGTGACCGAGAGTTCGGGGAAGACTATTATCTCCACACCTCGTTCATCAGCCTCGGTTATCATTGACAATATCTGGGCGACATTGTAGTTGGTGTCAGCCACCTTTACACTCGGTATGGCAGCGGCTACAGTAGCATATCCGTATTTCATAATCGTTTTATTTTATCGTTACTTGTGTGGCGCCATATCCGTACTCCTGGAACGATGCGTCCTGATATGGCATATTCTTGAATCGATAGCGCAACTCATGGATGACAGCCTGACGAAGCACACCTTCACCCTTGCCATGGATGAATACAATCTTTCGACCTTTCTGGTTTTTGTATTCGAATATGGTATTGCGCACCTTTTCCAACTGATAGTTGAGGATATCTGAATTGGACATTCCGGCAGTAGAGTCGAGTAGGGCATTGATATGTAAATCCACTACAATCGGAGCATCTTTGTCGTCCTTTGGTTTCGGGGCATGAGACACAGGGCGAGCCATGTCGGCCTTCACCTTCTGCATCATCTCTTTCTTTAACGCCTTAGGGTCAATAACCAGAGGACGAGGCAGTTGGTCGTTTTCTACGATAGTGTGGATAAGCGCTGGCTGCTCAAAGAAATCATTCTCCTCGAAGGTGTGCAGCTTATAGAATTTCACTGGGTCGATACGGAATTCGGAGTCGATCACTGGTTTCTTGAGGAATGGTTTCTTACGCTTGTAGGCTATGAGTTGCACGGTGATATGCTCCATAGCAGCAAGATCCTCACGACCAAACTCCTCGACAAAGAGTTTGGTGTTGGGATCAACTTCTCCTGCCGCACGAAGAGTCCAACTGTTGCCTTCAGCAGTCATATAAATATAATGTATATAATAGTTGCTGTCGTTAACGATATATGTCTCGAATCGTGACGAAGTGATGGCCTTGACATCCATTGGCACGAAGGCGATGTAGGCATTGAGTTTGTCGCCGCCTTTGCGCTCTTCAGCCGGAGCCTTGAACGTCACTGGACGTTCGGAAGGATCGTAGTCAAAGTCGTCATCGGGTATCTGAATACCTTTCTTCTGCACTTTGTCAGCAACGATTTTCGATGTACTGTAGTCTTCTTCATTCACCACAACAACATCATTTATCGGTGTAGGAATCTGGAAGCCGTCCTCATCCTCCACAAGCACTATATTGTTTCCCTGGAAGCCGGCAACATTTCCGCCGCCCACTTCACTTACGAATTTTACTTTATCTCCTATTTTCATTGTATATTATAATTATTTACCTTTATCAAGCAGCTGTCACCATAGCTCAGGAATCTGAAGTCGTGAGAGAGCGCATAATCGTATATGCGTCGCCAATCGCCATTGACTAGAGCACTGACCAGCAAGAGGAGAGTGCTCTGCGGTTGATGGAAATTGGTGACGAGGATGTTCACAATGCGATATTTGAATCCTGGTGCGATGATAATCTGAGTGGAAGAATGTAGCGACTTGCGCGAATTGCGGTCGAGGTAATCGCTGATGGCGCGCAGAGCCTCAACAGTATCG
>JAXEKN010000107.1:0-10187 GCA_034101015.1 Prevotella sp. | reverse complement strand
AGTTTATCGGGAACAACATTAAGGGAAATGTCAAGCGGTTTCTTAGCCCTCAACCGTTGTTCCTCCACTATGTCGGCAAGTGTATTATGCAAGTATATTTCTTCCTTGTTGAGTGTAAATGTCTTTCGCCGTTTCATGCTTGTGGATAATATCTGTTCAATCATTCCGCCAAGTTTCCGCAACTGCTCCAACGACATCTTCAGATAGTTTTCGCGCGTCTCCCTGTCGAGGTCATCGGCAAACTGCAACAGGGCATCATTAGCTGCATAAACCACTGATACTGGAGTCTTGAGTTCGTGGGTGATGTTATGAGTAAAATCATCCTTCATCTCCTCAAGCGAGCGTTGGCGGAGCATTGTCCTGATGAGATACCAAAACACGAAGACAAAAACGAGGAAGGTGGCTGCCGAACTGGCGAGGATGCCTGTCATCTGCCTAATAACACTTCTTCCTAAAGGTTCTATATGCAGGCGATAAAGACGATTGTTGGACGAATCATATTTATAGTCGAAGACAAGCGACTCAGCGGAAGGCTTATATCCTGGAGTCGTGATAGTGGCGAGTGTATCGATTTTCACTCCTGCCATTGCTTGCGGCATAATGCTCAGTTGTTGCAGGCGATGGTGTGAGTCAATGTGCCTCTCGGTCAGTCGTACAGTCAACAGACTATCGAATACTCTTATGTCAGGTTCGCTAACTATATCTATACCCGAATGTATGCCCTGTTGCATCATCTTTGTAAGGTCATCCACCGTCTGTTTTTTATCTACCATTCCCACAAACATAGTCTCCTTATTGCCAACTACTGCCGACTTGGGAGCATTGCCAGTGCGTTGAGAGTTGATGTTCACATACAACATTCGGTTTTTTCCTTGTCTCCTTCTCTTAACGGTAAGACTGTCGCGCCATCCTGCTTGTTGGATTACGATGGCATCCGTGTCGTTGCGTGTCACTTTTGTCCGTGTACCCTGATTTACGAGTTTATTGTTCTTATCAAGTGAATATCCCGTCTGGAACGACACTTCGCCATGCTTTGCCTTTTTGTCTTTTGACAATTTTGCTATTCTCATCACTAACTCGTTGTAGTCGCTGATGCGCATCGACTCCCTTACAGCCGTCTCCATCTCCTGCTTTTGGGTGACGTAGAGGTTGTAGAGCCAGTATGACTGATAGGCGAAAATCGCAATAAGAGCAGTGCATACCAATATTGTTATAGTCTTCAATGGCAATTTCATGCGGCAAAGATAACACTTTTTCCTCTAAGCACAATGGAATGATAAGACTAAATAACACTTTTCTTTCGTGGCAGTAAGACTACATAACACAAATCTCTTCGCTCGATTAGTTTTTTGCCGTACCTTTGCAGCCGAATTTACAACAATAGAAAATATTATTATGAGAAAAACGATTATTACATCTATTATTTGCATCCTATCACTGAGTGCCAATGCACAGGTAACGACGGATTCCACTGCTATTGCATTTAATGACAGCTTGTTTAAGACATTACCCGAAGTGATGGTCACCGGCAATAAACCTGTGGTGAAAGTTGATGGAGCGAAACTCGTGTTCGACGTGAAGCAACTGATTAAGGATAAGCCTGTGGATAATGCCTTCGATGTCTTGAAACATCTGCCCGGAGTGACTCCGCAAGGCGATGACATCAGTCTCGGGGGAATGCCGGTTGCGCTGATGATTAACGGCAAACTGACTTCCATGTCGCGCGAGCAAGTTGTCACCTTACTCAAATCCATGCCCGCAAGTCGTGTGCAGAATGCCGAGATGATGTATTCCGCCCCTGCCAGATATCAGGTTAGAGGGGCTTTGGTAAATATTACGCTGAGCAAGGATGCCTCAATGGATACGTCGCTCCAGGGAGAACTATTCGCCAAGGCAGAGGTGAAGGACGAGGCACACTTCAACGAGCGTGCCTCACTCGCTTTCCACAAGGGCATCGTCTCCGTTGACGGTTATTACTCGTTCACTCATGGCAAGGCATTCCAAACTACCGACAAGACGGGGGTACACACTCTCAGCAACGGCGAAAAGCACGACATCGACACTCGTATGTCGATATGGGGCGACAAGTGTCCCACACACGACTATCGCCTTGCCGCCGACTTCGACTTTGCCCAAAACCACCAGCTCAGCATCTCTTATTCGGGAAATTACAAGCAGCAAGACCATCACACGGAAATGACCGGTTTGCAGATGTCATCGATGACAAACCATATCAAGGACATCCTGCATAATGCCCACCTCGACTACACACTCCCCATCGGTCTCAACCTTGGTGCCGACTTCACCTATTATGAAGACAATATAGAGCAAGACCTAACCAGTACGCTCTTGGGCAACAATCTCGACTTCGTGAGCACCTCGCAACAGCGCATCAACAGATCGAAGTTCTTTGCGCGCGAGGAACACAAGTTGGGGAAGAAGGCAATGGTGAACTACGGAATGGTATATACCCACATCATTGACCATAGCCGACAGAACTATGTGCCGACAGGTGAAACCACCGTCGAACAACTCCCATCGCCGCTATTCTCACGCCGCACGGAAAATATTCTTAACATTTATGGAGGCGGAAACATACAACTGAGCGACAAACTGTCCGCCGAACTCTCGCTTGCCGCCGAACATTCAAAGACCACCCTATGGGACGAATGGGATCTCTATCCCACTCTGACAGCCACCTATATGCCACAATCAGGACGAATGTGGCAACTATCGTTCACCACCGACAAGAAATATCCCGAATTTTGGGCAATGCAGAATGTCACCTCTTATTATGGAGGAAACTACGAGCATATCGTGGGCAATCCGGCACTCAAGCCATCTAAGGAATTCTCTCTTTCGCTCCTGCACGTACTGTGCAACAAATACATCTTCCGCGGATGGTTCAGCCACACCAAGGACTATTTCACGCAGACCATGTTCCAGGCACGCGACCAACTCGTGGAGATTGCAAAGTTCGACAACTTCAACTTCCGTCAGGAAGCAGGCCTCATGATTAGTTCGCCATGGAAACCAGCATGGTGGCTCGACTCGCGCACCAACATATTCGGCGAGTGGATGCGTGTGAAGGACCGCGACTATTTCGACTGTCCCTTCGACCGCAACATAGCCTATGCCATGGTGTCAGCCAACGCCACCTTCCGTTTTGTTCGCAGTCACGATCTCTCGCTCACCCTCAACGGCTTTGCCCGCACCAAGGCATATCAAGGCCCTATGGACCTCCCCGCCTCGGGCAATCTCGACATCAACCTCCGTTATGCCTTCTGCGGCGGCAATGCCATTGTCAACCTCTACTGCAACGACATTTTCCGCACAATGATGATCACTCCCGAAAACCACTGGGGAGGCCAGAACATGCGCACGAAATACTCCTGCTACACCACCGCAGGCATCTCCTTCACCTACCGTTTCGGCGGCTATAAGGCAAAGAACCACGAAGCCGTTGATACGTCGAGGATGAAGAAGTGACCGACGTGACCATTGAAATGTTGCTGAACTATCCCTTGGAGTTCATCACAAGATATTGTGCCAAGAAAAGGTCGCCGAGCTGATATTCGCCCTCGTCGAAAGTGATGAAATCACGGTCGAGCAAGGTCTTTACTGCTGCCTGCACGGTGCTTGCGCCCAAGTTGTAGCGTTTTAGGAAAGACTGCGACATTAGCGAGCCCAGCTTCCCCTCACGGGCAATAGCCATGACTACCTGCTTCTGTTTTGAAGTCAACTGATACATAAGCAACTGATAGGCAAAACGATGCTGAGAGAGTATATCAACCACAACACTATCCACATCTTCTTTGACAAACACACTGTTGGGAGAAAAGGATGTGTAAAGCATATTCATCACATATTGTATATACCATGTCACACCTTGGTAGGTGTCATAGACATAATCAAAAGCCTCACGTGAAATCGACTTTCCTATATGCGAGAGATGACGGTTGACAAAGTCGAAATACACATTCCGGTCGATTGGTTCAAGTCCCATGATAGCGGAGCTGTTGAAGAACGGTCTTGACGGCGATGTGAACATCTGCGCCACCAAATGGCGTTTGTAGCCTGAGAACACAAAACTTGCATTATGGCAATTCTGTATTCTCTTGCGGAGCGATGCCTCAACCGTCTTTTCGGGATAGTTTGCTATTGTCTGAAACTCGTCAATAGCCACTAAACACGGTTTGTCCGCATTATTCAGATATGCGAAAATCTCGTCAAGAGTAACATCCGGCAGTGTGATGTCTCCAATGCCCACACTCCATTCCGGGTTGCCATTGATGTCGAATGAGATTATGGACCTTAACGAGCTGAGTATATTCAGAAAGTTCTCCCAAACCTTACGCCCTTTTGGGCGCAGCTCGGCAAGAATACTCTTGCCCAATTCATATACAAATTCATCAAGGTTCTTAGTCTCGTATATATCAACGTAGATACAATGGTATGCCTCGCGCACCTCACGCTGGTTGAAACAGTTGAACACCAATCCCGACTTCCCCAGTCGTCTTGGAGCCATAAGTGTCACGTTGCAACCATTTGTCAGATGCCTCGTAAGAAGTGCTGTCTCCTTCTCGCGGTCGCAGAAATAATCCGGCGACACATACCCTTCTATCACGAAAGGATTCTTTGTCTTTTCATTCCTAACCATAATTATGCATTTTGCGTTACGTTAAATGAATAATGGCGCAAAGGTACTCATTATTTATATATTACGCAAATGCAACGGGAAATAAATTCACATATTTAACGTATTTTACATTACTCCAAAGTCTCGGAAACTGTATTTTTCCAATGTTCAAGTACGAGAAATACACTTATCCAAGGCATTTTAGTCTCATTTCTGACACTTTTCCAAGGCATTTTCGCCCCAAATCATACACTTTTCCAAGATTTCCTCGGTGCAAAGGTAATGTTTTTATTGTTTTTCCTTGCATATCCCAAATAAAAGATTTATCTTTGCACCGTCATTGCGAAAAATATCGGAACGAAAAATATCGGAATATGGAAAATCCTTTTAGATTCGGGACTGTGGTAGATAGTCCGTACTTTACAGACAGAGTGGAAGAGCTGTCGAGAATAGCTGAAATTCTGAACAGCAAGAACCATCTTGTTGTCATCAGTCCGCGACGATTCGGCAAGACGAGCCTCGTCAGGAAAGCCGTCGAACAGTCAGGGCGCCAGTTCGTCTTTCTTAACATGCAACAGGTGACAAGCATCGAAGACCTTGCATCATTGTTGTTGAGGGGAATACTGCGCCAGCACCCAATGGAGAGGATAAAACACCTGTTGAAGAATTTCAGGGTAATACCTACCTTCTCCACAAACCCTCTTAACGACTCTATTGAGGTGAGTTTCCAACCCACGCTGAATAATTTCGTTATGCTTGAAGACACCCTCTCCTTGGCTGAAAAGGTGAGTACTGAAGATAACAGGATGATTGTCATTCTCGACGAGTTTCAGGAAATCATTGGCATCGAAAAAGGCATAGACAAGAGGCTTAGGGCTTTTATGCAGGACCAGGATATGGTGAACTACATATTCCTCGGCAGTCAGGAGTCGATGATGACACAGATATTCGAGAGGAAGAAATCCCCATTCTATCACTTCGGCCAATTGATGAGGCTCGACAAGATACCATACGGTGACTTCCTTTTATATATTAAGGAACGTCTTGGCAAGACATGCGATGAAGGGCATAACGAGAGCATAGCCCAGGAGATATTGTCGGAAACGGATTGTCATCCTTATTACACCCAACAACTTTCATCCGTGGTTTGGGATTTGTTGGTTTATCACAAGACACCTTACGAAGCGGTTGTCCGCATAGCCATAGAAAAACTTGTAAGAGTACACGACCTTGACTTCGAGCGTCTGTGGCTGACTTTCAACAAGACGGACAGAAAGATTCTACAGACATTATGCAAGGGCATGTCGCCGTATGAGCTGCGTGACCTGCCGTCGAGCACTTCATTCAGTTCCATCAAGCGCCTGACCCAAAACGGCTATGTCATACGCACCGACCGCTATATGATAGAAGACCCGATATTCAGGCATTGGATAGAGGATAGGCAGACGTTATAATTTAAGGAATTGTTCGCTGAATAAACGAATACCATCAGTAACCAAAATTTATTTCTCCAGTTGGCAAAATATATTTTCCTAACTGGATAAAAATATTTTGCCAACTGGAAAAATTTCGACCTGCACGGTTGGGAGTTCGGGCTGAAAGCCCAAAAGCACATAGCCCAGGGCAACACCCTGGGTTTGTGATGTTATTGCGATAAAACGCCCTCACTCCCAGAGGCATCCGCACAATTCTTTTCATAAGAAACTTGAGTTTTTTTAAAAAAAACTTTATGTCATATATTACCAATCCCGTACATCCACCGCCCGCCCCTTAAGGGGCGGGCGGTGGATGTACGGGATTGGTGGTGACATAAAAAGCATGGAAAAATAAAAAAACAACAAAAAACTATGCCTTTCCCATTAACTTTTCGGAGTTCATACGTTATTATAAATAAAGGAACAACAAAATTAAAAATGAATAATAGTATGAAAAAGGTAATGTTAATCATGATGGCTATTGCCATTTGCGTTGGGGCTGCTGCCCGGAGTAATGAAACGGTTGAGAAGTCGGTGCCGATGACTGAGTTTGACAAGGTGTCGCTCACTGCAGGAGTCACTGTCAAGTTCGCTCAAGGTTCCAAGCACGAGTGCACCATCATCGCCTCGCCTAAGGACATGGAGAAAATCAAAGTGGATCTGAAGGACAAACAGTTGAACATCTCTGTCGAGGGCAAGAAGAAGAAAATGAACGGTGTGACTTTCAGCTCTGCCAACCTGTCTGATGATGTTATCGTGAAGGTCACGTCGCCCGAACTCACCAGTGTGGATTGTTTGGGCAGTGGAGATTTCATTGCCACCACCGACATCAAGACGGACGACATAACGTTCAAGATAACAGGCTCGGGCGACATCAAATTGAAGAAAGTTTCTGCCGACAAAGTGAAGTTGTCTATTGCCGGTTCGGGAGACATCGACCTGCAACAGACAAATGCGAGGATACTGGATGTGTCAATAGCAGGCAGCGGCGACGTCGAGATCAACAAGGTGGATGACAAATGTGAGAATGCCTCCCTGTCGGTAGCTGGTTCGGGAGACATCGACGCCATGTTCAGCGGTTGTCAGGAACTGAAATGCAGCGTGGTAGGTTCGGGTGAGATTGATCTGAAGGGCAAGGTGGTCAACTACAGTTCGTCGGTTGCCGGCTCAGGCGAGATTAAGAAAAACGAACTCACCATAACTGGCAACAGCAGCGAGAGCAACACCAACAGTCGCTCGAAATTTCGCAAAAAACCAAGGACGGTGAATAACATTAACGCTGAACCGTAAAATCTCCCTCTAAATAGATGACACAAAGCGAGTTTGAGACAATAGCCATTCAACTGCGGGCCAAGGCGCATGGCGTGGCAAGGCGGATGCTGTCCTCGGCGGATGATGCCGAGGATGCCGCCGGCGACGTTATGCTGCGCCTATGGACTATGCACGACCAACTCAAGGATGACGACCATGCCCTCAAACTCGCAACAGTCATCTCACAACGCCTTTGCATCGACATCATCCGAAGGCAAAAGAAGAGACTCTCGATATTTGCTGATGCCGACAAGGGTATGAAGCAGTCGGCAGGACAATGGGCGAGTCCTTCGGAACGCATTGAATTGGAGGAAGACGAGAGATGGCTGGTGCAGCAGATGGAGAAACTGCCGCCAAGGGAAATGCAAGTGCTGAAGATGCGCCAGATGGAACATCGCCCCAACGGGGAGATTGCACGACTATTGGGTATCAGCGAGTCTTCGGTGAAGGTGATGCTGTCAAATGCCCGCAAGAAATTGTTCAACGATATTAAAATGAGGAACAGACAATGAAAGATATTGAAGTGGAAGAATTGCTCAAGAGGTTTATGGAGGGTGAGACATCTGTGGAGGAGGAGACGGCTCTTACAGAGTATTTCCGTGAGGCTACAGATGAGGATAGGCCTGACAGCATCCCGGAGGAGGACTGGGAGGTTTACCGGGAGATGTTCCGAATGTTTGAAGATGGGGAGGCAGGCCGCGGGCGAGACGCCCACGCTCCCAGAGGCATCCGCATTTATATGGCGGCAGCGGCAGTGGCGGCTTTATTTGTCTTCGTCTTTATGCTTAATGTCGGCGGGAATCAAGGTGAGCCTTTGATAGCGGAGGTTGGGGCTGTTGATACAATTAAGGCAATGTCTGTTCCTATTGACACTTTGCGCGAAGAGCCTTCTATCGACAAAATGCGTGATGGCAATGTCGAAATATCCCCCACTCCATCGCAAAAGGCAAAGCCTAAGAAGCTACAAAAGTTGCCTTACACGCCTCCCGTTCCGAGACATCTGATAGCCCAAGCTGCCAAGGCCAACGAAATCAGCGAAGACAGTATGGCAGTGGCACTTGAGGAAGCTGAGCGCTTGATAAATGCGATGACAGTGTATCAGGAGATTAGGATAAGTGAGATTTGTAATGTTGAATATGAAGAAGAATATTAAAAAGATATGAAACGACAGAGTATTATATTGATAGCCATGATGATGAGCGTTGTAGCATCGGCACAAGAGAGAATCGAGCAACTGTTTGGCAGTCTCGACGCAAGAGGTGACAAGACGTTGTTGTCGAAGAATCATTATGAGGACAACATCGACACCCCCTCCACCTTCTGCCGCTATGAAGAGATAATGATGACTAAAAAAGCCTTCGGCAAACTCGAAGATGAATTTGTCAAGACATTCACTAACGAGAAGGAGGCATATAAACTGTATCGTATGACACATAATGCTCCGCGCACATTCAAATCGGATTTCAGTGTGCCTTACGGATCGCAAAACGAGTATTCAGTCACATTCGGCACGCATTCCGACCACAACTATCTCGTCGCACTTTTCCGCGACAAGAATAATTCCGAAAAGCGCCATGCCTATGCCCTTGTATGGTATAACAAGGGCGACAATGTCATAATCTTACATTATCACATCTATGGCAACGACCCTACGAAGGTGTCAAACGAGCGCGTCATCACCTACGACGGCAAGCAGATTATCGACAACAACGGATATGTTATTACCGGGTTGAAAGACTTGGAGCCTACCATCAACAACGACCTCGACTTCATGAAGCGCTTCGGCACACTGCGTGCGTCATTCATCTCCACCCATGCAACCAGCACATTGGTGCGCTCGGGCATTGTAGTAAAGATAGCCGAACTATGCAAGAACCACGGCAAACTGCTCACCGACAATGAGCGTGCCACTTGCGACAAGAGTCTTTTAGAACTCATAAAAAACAACTCCTTGGGCGACCCATATATCGCCGGAATGCTCGAGGAGGCGAGGATTGCGCTAAAAAAATAATATTGTTTTATTCAGCTGGAAACGTCCGTTGTAGGGTCTTACACGAGGTAAGACCCTACAACGGACAGATTACACGTTTTTTCTACTCCACGATTTTTCCGTCGAAGAGCTTTATCACTCGCTGTGCCATTGAGGCATCGCGGTCGCTGTGGGTCACCATTACTATCGTTGTCCCCTCGCGGTTCAGCTCCGTCAAGAGCTTCATCACCTCGATACCGTTCTTGGAGTCAAGATTACCCGTCGGCTCGTCGGCGAGAATAATCTTCGGACCGAACACCACGGCACGGGCTATTGCCACACGCTGCTGCTGACCTCCCGAGAGCTGATGGGGGAAATGCTTTGCACGATGACTTATCGCCATGCGCTTCATTATCTCCTGCACCTTCTGCTTGCGCTCCTTGGCGGGGATATTCAGATAAGTCAACGGCAGCTCGATGTTCTCCTCCACGTTCAACTCGTCAATCAAGTTGAACGACTGGAACACGAAACCGATCTGTCCCTTGCGCACATCGGTGCGGTCCTTCTCCTTTAGGGCGTCCACTTCCTTCCCGTCGAGCCAATACTTGCCGCCCGTGGGATTGTCGAGCAGTCCGAGGATATTGAGCAATGTCGATTTGCCGCATCCCGAAGGACCCATAATAGCTACAAACTCGCCGTCCTTCACTTCGAACGACACTCCATTCAATGCAATCGTCTCCACCTCTTCCGTGCGGAACGACTTTGATAAATTCTCTACTTTGATCATATCTTA
>JAXEKN010000106.1:0-25414 GCA_034101015.1 Prevotella sp. | reverse complement strand
GAAGAACTTCGGTGGATTTAGTAGCGAGGCAGGAGCCAGAGTGGCTGCCATATACCTTACTTTCGTCGAGACATGCAAGCTGATGAAGAAGACCGCACTTGATTTTTTCAAGGGCTTCTTCGGCATGACTACAAGCGGAAGGACGGACTACGAACTCATTGTTCAAGAGCTTTTGTGTTAATTAAATCAAAAAATACAATCAGACAGAAAATCCTTATAATCCCGAAACCCCAGTAAACACTGGGGCTATGGTGTATTGCCATAGGGATTGGATGCTTACGTTATACCAGCAAAAAGCAATTAAAACTGGACGCATGGGACATCAAGATACCAAGCTGACCTCTATGCGTCCACGACTGAAAGAATTAAACGACATTCCCTAATTAGCATTTTGTCGTCACCAAGACAATATCAACGTTAAAAACTGACTACAAGTTAGTGAGATGAACTATTTATCGGTAAAATAAATAATAAATATATAAATGAATAAGCCCGTAATAATTATCGGAGGTGCTGGTCATGGTTGTGTGATAGAGGCCTGTATCAATGACAATAGAAATCGTTATGGCGATAATGAATGGATTGTTAAAGGCTATTGCAACGACTATGATTCAGAAGTAGATGGTTATCCTGTCGTAGGAAAGATTTGTGATATTCCACGCTTAGTGAAAGAAGGTTATTATTTCGCTTGGGGTATCCATCTTATCGCAAAAAATCATATTACAGCAAAATTATTTGAGAATATTACGATTCCAGATTCTCAATGGGCAACTATCGTTCACAAAACAGCATTTATTGACCAATCGGTGGTTTTGGACCCAGGTGTCTTTGTTATGTATAATGCATATATTGCACCAAGAACTCATATTGGTAAATGCACTATGGTAAAGGCCAATACAAATATCGGTCATGATGTAAATATTGGTGCTATTTCTCATGTTGCCATGGGGTCAACTATTGTGTCTTGTGCTTCTATAGGCTATTGTTCAGACATAGCTATTGGAGCATCTATGCTTGCTAATACTCAGATTGGAGATTACTCAATGTTAGGGGCAGCAAGTCTTTTAACACATAATATTCCAAATGATGAAATTTGGGTGGGTAGCCCTGCAAGGTATTTAAAAAAAATGGAATAAAATTTCCTTGTTTTTTACTGAATGAATAAAATATAAAAGTATCATTTGCCGATACTTTTACCACATATAAAACAATTAAACAAAATAAATATGAAAATCCCATTTTTATCACTTAAAGATGTTACTGCTCTTCATGGAGAAGAGATTAATGAGGCTGTAAATCGTGTCGTAAACGGAGGTTGGTATCTTCAAGGTAAAGAAAACGAAAAATTCGAAAAGGACTATTCTTCATTTATCGGATGTAAACATACGATAGGATGCGCAAATGGGCTGGATGCCCTAATCTGGATATTCCGTGCTTATATCGAGATGGGCATAATGAAACCAGGTGATGAGGTGATTGTTCCAGCAAACACATATATTGCCACCATTCTTGCTATTACAGAAAATGGACTTGTGCCTATTTGCATAGAGCCCAAACCAAATACCCTGGAGATTGATGAAGATTTAATAGAATCTGCAATTACTCCTAAGACTAAAGCTATTGCAATTGTACATCTTTATGGACGTATTGCTTATACAGAAAAAATAGGTGAGCTATGTAAGAAATATAACCTCAAACTCGTTGAAGATTGCGCTCAAAGCCATGGATGCAAGTATATAGATGGTCGCATAACTGGAAGTATTGGCGATGCAGCTGGTCACTCATTCTATCCTGGCAAGAATCTTGGAGCTCTTGGAGATGCAGGAGCTGTAACAACCAATGACCCTGAACTTGCTTCTGCTGTTCGTGCCCTTGCCAACTATGGAAGCCAAAAAAAGTATGTCTTTAAATATGCAGGTCGCAATAGCCGTTTGGATGAAATTCAGGCTGCCGTATTGGATGTGAAGCTTAAATATATAGCAGAAGACAATGCTCACCGAAAAATGGTCGCCCACTACTATTATGAGCATATTAATAATGAACTTATTTCACTTCCTGACTTTCTTCCAGACGAACAGAATGTTTACCATTTGTTCCCTATTATCGTGAAAGGGAAAGAGAATCGCGATCGTTTACATGACTATCTTGAGGATAATGGTGTAGGAACAGTTTGCCATTATCCTATTGCTCCGCATAAGCAGGAGTGTTATGCAAATGAGTCTTGGAATACTCCTCAGCTATCGCTCCCAATTACCGAACGTCTTGCTGATGAAGAATTGAGTCTTCCTATAGGTCCCGCAATATCTATGGAAGAAGTTGCAGAAGTTGTACGTCTTATTAATTTATTCAAATAATCATGGCTGTTGATGTATCTGTTGGTGTACTAACATATAATCAAGAAAAGACAATAGCTCGAACTCTTGATAGTATTTTGAATCAAAGACATACTTGCACATTCGAAATTATCATCGGGGATGATTGTTCTTCAGATGATACTAGAAAAATTTGTGAGGAATATGCTTCAAAATATCCAAACATTATTAAGCTTAATGCCCCGCATCCAAATTATGGAGTAGTTCTTAATCATGAGGAAACTCTCAGTAGATGTACGGGTAAATATAGAATGGGATGCGCTGGTGATGATTATTGGAGTAATCTAAATAAAATGCAGATGCAATACGATTACATGGAGGGGCATCCAAATTGTGTGGTATATCATGGCGGGTTTACAGAATATTATGAGGCAACCGGCGTAAGTATTGTGAAGGCTCCAGAGAAAATCATTGGCAACCAATTCGCCTATTTACTAAAGACGAATCCGATATGTGCGCCAACCGCATGTATAAGAATGTCCGCTCTTCGTAAGATAAACGTACATCATTTTATTGAACAGGGGTTTTTGGTTGAAGATTGGCCAAAATGGTTAGCCTTGTCAAAATATGGCACTATAGATTCTACAGATGAATCATTGGTGACATATTGTATTGCGTATGGTACTCTCCATAACAATAAAAAATTCGATACTCGTAAAAAATATTTAGATAATTTCCTGAAAATGAGATTATATTATGCAAAGGAGTATGGATGCTTGGATAAGTATGAATCTGCAATCTATGATTTTTATCATCTTTCCGTTGCGTATGCTGCTATCAAATATGGCGAAAGAAATATTGCATTAGACCAGTTTAAACAGTTGAATAAAAAGAGTTTAATGGTTTGGGTAAAGATGATGATTTGTTCAATTCCATTTCTTTTCAACAAGATGAATTCCGTCAA
Organism: Prevotella sp.; assembly: GCA_034101015.1. GTDB lineage: Bacteria > Bacteroidota > Bacteroidia > Bacteroidales > Bacteroidaceae > Prevotella. The sequence continues at coordinate 22,138 of JAXEKN010000106.1, read as the reverse complement.
AAACAAAAACATGTGATATTTATGAATCCAAAACAAATAATTAAAAAGATGATACCATTGACTCTGAAAAATGAGTTAAAGTACGGTTATCAGTCCCTCTATCGTTGTTATCATCATTTAGGGAAAATCAATAGTGATAAGCGGATAATCACTCTTAAGAAACCTGAGACTCATGTCTTTTTTGGGTACTATGATGTCAAGCCTTTTAATGAAGTTACGGATGAAATCATATATTTGAATGTACCCAAAGATTTAAAAAGAGCTGATATAATGCTCTCCCATTTGGGAAATGTTAATGACGAAAAAGAACTTGCTGTTAGTAGCGCTTGGAACTGGCAGCAGGGAGTACGACTACGGTGGATGCCAAATAATAGTCGAAAAATAGCATATAATGATTATGATGGTAAACGTTATTTCTCGCATATACTTGATGTGGATAAAAATGAAGACCAAATAATAAATGCCCCATTATACGATATTACACCCGACGGTAAATTTGCTTTTTCACTTGATTTTGAGCGTTTGGGAGTAAAACGTCCAGGTTATGGATATACTTGTCGTACATATGTAGAGGATACATCATTATTACCATCCATCGGAATTGATTTGGTGAATTTGGAAACGGGTGAAATAACTACCATTATTACGTATGAGGATATTGCAAAACTATTGGGAAGTAGTCCAGATAATTTTAGCAATAATTATTTAAACCACATTTGTGTTTCTCCTAATGGGGATAAATTCCTGTTTTTTTGGCTAACCATTGAGGGCGATTTCCATCATGCGTATATGATAGTCTATGATATGAATACCCAAATAATGACACCTTTAGAAACAAAATATAAGGTGTCTCATTATGTATGGGAGGATAATGATACTATCATAGCAACATGTTGCGACAAGAAATACAATAGCTGGTATTTTAGATATACAATGGATGGTAAAAAAGAACAACTAAATCCAAAATATCTTGTGAGAGACGGTCATCCAAGTTTATATACAAACAATACGATATTAACGGATACATATCCGAACCGTACTGGTTTCCAAGAACTGTTCATTGCAGGACATGAAGATGGCAAAGAAATGTTAGCATCAATTTACCACAACTGTTGTGTAACCGAAGAAAGACGGACGGACTTGCATCCACGATTTAATAAGGAAAAGAGTATAATCAGCTTTGACTCTAATCAAGAAAAATATAGAACGTTAAACTTCCTATATATATAAAATGGAACATAAACCCGTAATTTCTGTTTTGATGAGTGTTTACAATGAGACAGAAAGGCAGATTCGTGAGTCGGTGGAGTCTATACTTAATCAGACTTTTGCCGATTTAGAACTCATAATAGTATGTGACGACCCTCAGCGTACTGATGTTAAGCCGATTCTGGATAGTTTCAACGATAGGCGTATTGTGTACTACCAGAATCCTCAAAATATTGCCCTCGCATTGTCGATGAATAAAGCTTCTGAATTGGCGAAGGCAGATATATTTGCGCGTATGGATGCTGATGACATATCTGAATTAAATCGTTTTGAAGAAGAGTTGCCTATTCTTCAAAGTGGAATGTATGACTTTGTGTGCAGCAAATATTCGGTAATTGATATGCAATCAAAATCCATTGATTATAGAACCGATATTGAGGATCGTGGTACTGATATTAATAGTGAAGTTCCAATTAATCCCAATGTAATACATCATCCAACAGTGATGTTTACACGTTCAATTTTTGAAAAGGTTGGAGGATACAGGGATTTTCCATGTGCTCAGGATGCAGACCTATGGCTTCGTATGCATGAAGCAGGATGTCGCTTTTATATGGTCAACAAGAAACTTCTAAAATACCGTCTGAATCCAAATGGAGTGACCATATCAAAAAGATATAGATCGATATTAACGATTAATTATATATATAGTTTGAGTTTGATGCGCTTGCAGAAAGGAACTGATACATTTTCCAAGGAAAATTATAAACTGTATATGAAAAGGCATGGGTATGGTTCTTCATTCAAGGAGAAAGTATTTACATATTCATTGAGGCTTAAAGAAATAGCATCACAAAAAGAAGATAAGGGTAAAGTATATTATGCAACTATATTACGTGCCATGATTTTTCTTATTTGTCCAGCGAAACGTGCTATTTTTTTAATGAGGAGAAGAAAACATAAATTACTTCGATAGATTTATATAAGTCTTATCAATATTAATGTTCTATGTCACTTACATAATATTCAATAGATAAATGAATAAAAAAATTCTCTTTTTAACCGCTTTCCTTCCACATTTTGGCGCAGCGGCAGAAAAAAACACACTATTGATGTTGGAGGATTTGAGTAAGTCCTTCTATGTGGATCTTGTTTACTTCAAGTATTCAGAACAGCCGGATTATATTTCACCAAATGATAGAGTTAGAGTGAAGCATGTCTATACCAATAGTATTGTCAAAAAACTGCTCAATGTATTGTTATATCCTTTTGTTCATCCTTTATTTTCTGTTCGGTATAATAGAATGATACTTTTAGAATTAAAGCGAATGTTGAAAGATAACAATTATGATGCGATAATATGCGACCATAGCCAGATGTTTCTTTATGGAAAAAAACTTGGTGATGCAACGCCAAAAATTTTATATTCACATGATGTCATTGCTCAAAGAGTAGGACGCACATCAAATAAGATAATTACATCACTTTGTAAATATTCAGAAGGAAAGCTTGTAAAGCAAGGAAATTCGCATAATTTTACTGTAAGTGGCAAGGATTGTAATTTATTGAATGAACTATATAATGCAAATGCTCATTTAGCCCTTCTTTATTTGGATCCTGTTGTTGAAAGGTCGATGCCAACATTAGTGAAAAATAATGTTTATGTATTTATGGGTAAATGGTCTCGTGCAGATAACTTAGATGGAATTATTTGGTTTTTTAAAGAAGTAGTACCATTGATTAATGAGAATGTTTCAATACTAATAATTGGCAAAGGTTTTCCTAAAGATAAAATTTCTAATTCCAATCCACATGTAAGGGTTGAAATACTTGGTTTCGTAGATAATCCTTATGAATTAATCGCTAATTGTACTGCTGTCATTTCTCCGTTATTTACGGGTGCTGGCATCAAAGTGAAAGTGATTGAATCATTGGCATGTGGTTCTCCCGTTATTGGCTCTGACATCGCATTTGAAGGCCTTGATTCAAAATATTCCAACTTTATGCTGCTTTGTAAAGAACCATCTGATTACATAAAAGCAATGGTGACGGCAAGACAGAAGTCACTTGAAGAAAGAAAACAAATGAAATCAATGTTTATCGCTGATTATCAATCAGAGACTATACCAAATTATCTGAAGAAAATATTATCATAATGGAAAAGATACTTATAACAGGAGGCTCTGGCTTCATTGGAACCAACCTCATAGACTATCTGTCGAAGAACAATATGTATGAATTGATGAGCATTGATTTGGTTAAACCAAAGATAGATGCTCATGATCAATATTGGACTCAAGTTGATTTACGAAGACATGATGATGTAGTATCTGCTGTTGTGTCTTTTGCACCTGATTATGTCATCCATCTTGGAGCAAGGACGGATTTAAATGGCACTACATTAAAGGATTATGACGCTAACATTGGTGGAGTGAGGAATTTGCTTGATGCCATAGAAAAGGCAGGAACGGTAAAACGTGCAATATTTGCATCATCAATGTATGTATGTGAACCAGGTTATATGCCAAAGGACTTCGAAGACTATGCACCTCATACTCTTTATGGTGAGAGTAAGGTCGAAACTGAGAAGATAATTAAGTCGGCAAACCCGTCATACACATGGAGCATCATTCGTCCTACTTCTATATGGGGACCTTGGTTTGGTGAACCATATAACAGGTTCTTCCATATAGTATTGAAGCGAATGTATTTTCACATGGGGAAGCGCGCATGCAAGAAAACATACGGATATGTGGATAATGCCATATATCAAATCATGTCAATCCTTAAGTCTGAAGAAGTGAAGGTGAATAGAAATGTATATTATCTTGGTGACTATGAGCCATACGATATTACGGAATGGGCAAACGAGATAGCCAAACATGCAGGTATAAAGATCCCTAATATCCCATACTTCTGTTTTAAACTTGCAGGATGGTTTGGAGACTTCCTTAAACTGTTTGGCGTCTCATTCCCAATGACCAGCTTCAGATTGCACAATATGACGACAGACAATGTACATAATCTGAAACCAATCATGGAGATAGCACCAAAACTGCCTGTTAGAAGGGAAGATGGTACAGTTAGAACGCTGGACTGGATTAGAAAATCAGAAAAATAATGAAAATCTCAATTATTACGACTTGCTATAATCGTGTAGATACGATATGCGGGGCTATAGATAGTGTGTTGTCACAAGACTATAGTCAGATAGAATATATCATCGTAGATGGAGCTTCAAAGGATGGTTCTGTTAGAGCTATACAAGAGGCTATAGCTGGTCACGAGGAAAATGTTAAGTTTGTCTCTGAGCCTGATCATGGGATGTATGAGGCAATTAATAAAGGTATCCGAATGGCTACTGGTGATTATATAGGATTGGTGCACTCGGATGATTTCTTGTATTCGACACATACAATATCTGACATTGTTAAGCAATTGAAAGCTACGCATGCCGAATTCTTGTATGGCGACGGATTATTTGTGAATCCAGAGAATACGGATAAGGTGGTTAGGAGGTGGATTGGAGGAACTTATCGTCTTTGGAAGGTTCGTCATGGATGGCTGCCTTTGCATCCTACTTGCTATATACGCAAGGATGTGATGGAGAAGCGCGGGCTATATAATGAATCGTACAAGATTGCAGCCGACTCTGATTTGCTCTTCCGCTATCTGTTGGGTGGTGACTTGACCGTGACTTATATGCCTGAGTTTATAGTAAGAATGCGTATGGGAGGGTTGAGCACAGACAGTGCGAAAAGAAAACTAATGTGGAAGGAGGACATCAGAATGTATCATTCGCATGGAGTCAATGCCACGATAACAAAGATTGAGAAGATGTTGTGGAAAGTGCCGCAGTTTATCCTCGCTAAGTTTATGTAGTATTGTAAACGCCATTTTATGGAAAAACCATCAACCTTCACCTTTTGCGTCGCACCCCCGGTGTTTATCGGGGGGGGCAGAGGGTGAAGGTTGTTCAAAACAACTTAATGTGGTCACACGTCAATACGTTTAAGCTCTGTCTGAGTTTTCTTGTCGTAGGCTTCGCCACGGGGGACAAGGTATCGGAAAAAGACGGTGTCGTTGACAATCTCGATATGGAAAGTAAAGAATGCGCGATAGTCCCCTATGCGGATGCGATAGACGTTGCGGTAGCCGACAAGCTTCTTGCAGTCGGTGACTTCTTTAAGACTCTCGGCATTCTTGACCTCTGCAACTACTCTTCGCACAGAGTCAAGCATCTTACCAGAAAGCTTCTTGACAGACTTCTTGAAGTCTTTGGAGTAATCTACATTCATACGCCTAACCAATTTTCAAAGTCTGCCTTTTCCTGCTCGTTGAGCATGACGTGTCCTTCGGGACGTTCCTTGCTCAGCTTGGCATAAAGTCTGGCATCCTCGTAATTGTCTGCTATGTCAGAAAGCAGCTTTTCAATATAGTTCTTCAGATTGGTGCCTTCCTCTATGGCCATAATGGAGAGGGTCTTGAAGGTGGTTTCATCAAGATTGATAATCTTTCTTTTGGAGGATGATAATGTCGCTGTCTTCATAATTCAAATGCTTTAAACTCGGGTACAAAGATATACAATATATTCCATATATACGGCATATATGGTCAATTTTTTAACGATTATTACACAAATCAACAATCATTTGATCACGTTATTGTGTATTTTTGGAAAAATTTAATATCTTCTTGACGTGAATTACATTATCACTGGAGGTACCGGCTTTATCGGTACTCATTTGACGAATCTGATCGTGGAGCAGGACAAGGATGCACGGGTGTGGAACCTGGATATCGTTGACCCAGAAAGGCTGGACCGTATGACTGACTTGAAGGAGATACAGCGATATACCACCATCAAGCAGTGGAAGAGCCCCGTGAAGGATGGGGACGTGAGGAAGAGCACTTTCGTGTATTGCGACGTGAGGAAGCCGATAGAGAACCTGCCGTTTACTCCCACTCCCGATGACATCATCTTCAACCTTGCGGCTGTGCATCGCACTCCGGGACATCCTGACCATGCGTATTTCGAGACGAATATAAGAGGGGCGGAGAATGTATGTGCATTTGCCGAGAAATGGGGGATTAGGAATATTGTGTATATTTCGTCCATCGCTCCGTATGGGGCTTCGGAGGAGTTGAAGGAGGAGACGACACTGACGATGCCGAATACACCATACGGTATATCGAAACTCGTGGCGGAGAAGATTCATCTGGCATGGAGCCTCACCCCCGGCCCCTCTCCAAGAGAGAGGGGAGATGATATGCCTAAAAGGTTGACTATTGTCAGGCCGGGAGTGGTATTTGGTAAAGGGGAGAACGGAAATTTTACCCGACTGTATTGGGCTATTCGCGGACGTAAGTTTGCTTACCCGGGACGTAAGGATACTATCAAGGCTTGTTTCTATGTGAAGGAACTGGTGAGGTTTATCTTGTGGAGAGCTACAAAGAATGAGGAATTAGCAATTAGGAATGAGGAATTAGGAATTAGGAATGAGAAATCAGGAATTGATTATACGGCGGATATATTCAACTGCTGCTATGAACCGGCTTATACGATTGAGCATATCGTGAGAGCGATGAAGCGGGTGACGGGGTTGAGGCGGTTTGTGCCTTCCATCCCTAATTGGTTGATTATGCCTGCGGCTACTGTTATCGGTGCGCTCGGCGCCCCGATGGGCATTTGTCCTGCAAGGGTGAGAAAACTGCAGGTATCGACGAATATCTGCGGAAAGAAGTTGGCGGAAAGCGACTATAGGTTTAAGTGGACTTTTGAAGAGGCATTGGCGGACTGGTATGCCGACAATGGCGGGAATGGATTATTATAAAAAGAAAATGAAATTACTGGAATATATGAAAAGAATAGTTATCGTATTGGCACTCATGGCCGCGGTCGTGAATGTCAGCGCCGGGGAACGGCAGAAGGAAGAGTTCGAACTTAACTCGTTTTGGGGCAACTGGTATGTCCAGTTTGGTATGGATATGTCGCTCCAAAACCCTTACGGCCATGACTTCTTCGGAGGGGTGTTCCCCAACGGCAAGACCTTTGGCGTGAATGCGTCGGTGGGAAAATGGTTTACTCCCATTGTGGGTGCAAGAGCCCATGTGAACTGGGAAAATGGTATCAGTCTATTCAAGAACGGACATGACAATTGGTTGGCTCCGTTCTATCAGCCTGGGAAGAATATGGACAGGGGTGGATATGTCATCTTTGTCGGTGACATACAGTTTGATATACATAATCTTTTCTTCGGATATAAGGACGACCGCAAGTGGAACATGCAGGTATATCCCCGTGCCGGAGGAGCATATAATTTCGGCGTGTCGAAGGGCACTCCGCTTATAGGTATCGGCATAGGCAACACGTATAGACTGAGCGACAAGTGGCTGCTGTATTTCGACGTGGCATATAATATGGTGTCGAGCGGATTCGTGGGTGTGGAGAAGAATACAGGCATGGGATCCAACAGCAACGGATTCTTTGAAATTGGCATTGGAGCACAGATGAATCTTGGCAAGACGACTGCATTCTCGAAGAAGAAGACCCACTCCGAAAAGCCTGCGATAAGCGGCCTGTGGAGCGACTGGTTCGTGCAGTTCGGACTGGACATGACCCTGCAGAATCCCTACGGCAAGGACTTCTTCGGTGACGTCTTTCCCAAGGGCAAGACCTTCGGTATAGATGCTGCCTTGGGTAAATGGTTCACACCTCAGATGGCTCTCAGGGGTAAGGTCAACTGGGAGAATGGCATACCACTATTCCGCAACCATCACCTTGAGTGGGTGGGGCCTGCCGATGACCCTGACAGTAATATGGACAAGGGCGGTATCCTGACTATGTGTATTGACATGCCCATCAGCCTGAAGAACATCTTCATGGACTATACACCCGACCAGACATGGAATTGCTATGTCTATCCTCGCGCCGGACTTGGATGTAATCTCGCCATCGGCTCCTCCTCGCCATTAGTGGGAGTGGGCGCCGGAGGCACATACCGCATCAACGACAAGCTGAGCGTATATGCAGAGACCGCCTATCAGATGATTACGAGTGAATTCACTGGGGGCGTATCCACCACAGGTATGTCTGTGACTACTGGCAGCAACGGCTTCTTGGACTTCAACGTTGGAGTGCAGATTGACTTGTAAAATAAAAGATTAGTTATCATAAACCCCCAAAAATATTATTATGACCAACCAGAACTCAAGAGAGATATTCTATTATAAGATACCCATGTTCATCGTGGACCTGTGCATCCATTTGTTGGTGCTGAAGTATCTTGTGCTCACGATGGATAAGGGGTACTTCTTCGGACTGCTCCACGACGGCGAGATGCCATTGTCGGTATATACACTTCTTGGCATATCGTTCTCCGTGGCCATCGGAGTTGTGGGACTGCGGCTCCACGAAAGGCGTATCCGTGGAAGAGTGGTGGTGTGGCGGGCATTCCGCCAGACGATGCTGACGTATGCCGTGTTCACCATGTTGCTGGCAATGGTGTTGAAGATGACGCCCCGAATGATGCTCATATATCAGGCGGGACTGTCCCTGCCTTTGATAGTCATTGCCCATATCTGTGCCAACAGAATGGTGAGATGGTTCCGCCATATAGGCCATAACACCCGCACAGTGGTGATTGTGGGTACGGAGGACGTGGCATTCGAACTGTATGACGAATTGATAGAGGGACAGACGTTCAGGGGGTATCGGATTCAGGGCTTCTTCGGATTGGAGAGAAAGGACAAGATGCCCGCGGGAAGTCGGCTGATCGGCAGTGTGAGGGACTTCCACGAATGGATAAAGACCCACCGCCCCGACGAGATCTACTGCACGTTGGAACCTGGCCTTTATGAGCGAGATGTCAACAAGATTATCCGTGTCTGCAACGAACAGTTTATCGAGTTCTTCTTTGTGCCGTCGTTCAAGGGCTATCCCAAGCGGCGCATGATGGTGAGAAGCATCGGCGGCGTGAAGTTCATCAAGCTGCATGAGGAACCGATGAACTCGCCTGCGGCAAAGATATATAAGCGCACGATGGACGTGGTGGTGAGCGGACTGTTCCTTTGCACCGCATACCCCCTTGTGGTGCTCTTCGTGTGGCTTGGCAACAAGATTACGGGCAATGTGGGACCGCTCTATTTCCGGCAGGCCAGGACGGGATATAACGGCAAGAGCTTCTATATCTATAAGTTCCGCTCGATGAAGGTCAACAAGGATGCCGACAAGGTGCAGGCCACAAAGGACGACCCTCGCAAGACTCCCTTCGGCGACTTTCTGCGCAGGTCGAGCATCGACGAGCTGCCACAGTTTATCAATGTGTTCATCGGCGACATGAGCGTCATCGGGCCTCGTCCCCACATGGAATACCATACGGAGATGTACAGCCGGCTCATAGGCGACTATATGGTGCGCCATTTGGCCAAACCGGGTATCACGGGATGGGCGCAGGTCAACGGATGCCGTGGCGAGACCAAGACCGTCGAGGAGATGGAAAACAGGGTGAAGCACGACATCTGGTATATCGAGCACTGGAACCCCCTCCTCGACATCGAGATAATATTCAAGACGGTATGGCAGGTGATGCCAGGACATGACAAACAAGCATATTAAATAATAACCCTTTAAACAAAAAACTATGATAAACAGAGAACTTCTACATCCTGAATCCATCGTCGTGATAGGTGGCTCCAACAATGTCCACAAACCAGGTGGTGCCATCGTGAGAAACATATTGGGCGGGGGATATGCTGGCACACTGCGTATCGTCAATCCCAAGGAGGACGAGGTTCAGGGAATTAAGGTGTTTCATGACATCAGCGAACTGCCTCCCACACAGCTCGCCATCCTGGTTATCCCCGCGCGCTTCTGTCCGGATGCGGTGAAGACACTGGCGGCAGAGAAGCAGACTCGCGCCTTCATCATCATCTCGGCCGGATTCGGCGAGGAGACGGAAGAGGGAGCGGCATTGGAGCACGACATCCTCGGCACATGCGAGAAATACGGAGCTGCGCTCATTGGACCCAACTGTATCGGACTGCTCAACAACTGGCATCATAGCGTGTTCACCAAACCCATACCGCAGCTCAACAGCAAGGGCGCGGACTTCATCAGCGGGTCGGGAGCCACCGCCGTCTTCATCCTTGAGTCGGCGGTGATGAAAGGTCTGCAGTTCAACTCTGTATGGTCCATCGGCAACGGCAAGCAGATAGGCATAGAGGACGTCCTTCAGTATATGGACGAAAACTTCAATCCCGAGACCGACCCCACCGTCAAACTGCTATATATTGAGAATATCTCCAATCCCGACAAACTGCTCTTCCATGCCAGCTCGCTCATTCGCAAGGGATGTCGCATAGCCGCCATCAAGAGTGGTTCGAGCGAGAGCGGAAGTCGCGCGGCATCGTCGCATACGGGAGCCATCGCCACCAGCGACTCCGCCGTGGAGGCTCTGTTTCGCAAGGCGGGCATCGTGAGATGTTTCTCGCGCGAGGAACTGACCACGGTGGGATGTATCTTCTCCTGTCTGCCCCCATTGGTATCGCCAAAACTCGACAGTTTCGCCATCGTCACCCATGCCGGCGGTCCGGGAGTGATGCTCACCGACGCACTGTCGAAGGGTGGACTGCAAGTGCCGCAGTATGCCGGCGAGGCTGCCGAAGAGCTCAAGTCGCTGCTCTTCCCCGGAGCGTCAGTGGCCAACCCCATTGACATCCTCGCCACCGGCACGCCCGAACAGTTGGCCACTGCCATCGACTATTGCGAGAACCACTTCGATGAGGCCGACGCCATAATGGTCATCTTCGGCACACCGGGACTCGTTCAGCTCTTTGAGACCTACGACGTGCTTCACAAGAAGATATTGGAGTGCAAGAAACCCATATTCCCCATATTGCCGAGCATGCACACCGCAGGTCCGGAGGTGGCGGAGTTCCTTAAGAAAGGCCACGTGAACTTCAGCGACGAGGTGACGCTTGCCACGTCGCTCACGCGAATTATCAAGACCCCCACGCCCGCACGCCCCGAGATAGAGCTCTTCGGGGTGGATGTGCCTCGCATTCGCGACATCATCTCAGGCATCGACCACGACGGGTATGTGGAGCCGAATGTAGTGCGCCAGCTCTTCGAGAGTGCAGGCATACCCATGGTGAGCGAGATGGTCAGCGCCGACAAGCAGGAACTTATCGACTTCGCCGCCAAGGAGGGCTATCCCGTGGTGGCTAAGGTGGTGGGCCCCATCCACAAGAGCGATGTGGGCGGAGTGACGCTCAACATACGCAATGAGAAACATCTCGCACTGGAGTTCGACCGCATGATGGAGATACATGACGCCAAGGCGGTGATGGTACAGAAGATGCTGCGGGGCAAGGAACTCTTCATCGGGGCGAAGTATGAGGAGAGGTTCGGACATGTGGTGCTCTGTGGCATGGGAGGCATCTTCGTGGAGGTGCTCAAGGACGTGTCGAGCGGTCTGGCACCGCTGAGCTATGCCGAGGCCACGTCGATGATACGTTCGCTCAGGGCATACAAGATTATCCGCGGCACAAGGGGCCAGCAGGGCATCAACGAGAAGAAGTATGCGGAGATTATCGTCAGACTGTCAACACTGCTGCGCTTTGCCACTGAAATCAAGGAGATGGACATCAACCCGCTGCTTGCCGACGGCGACGACATCGTGGCTGTGGATGCGAGAATAAGAATAGAAAAAAGCTAATAAATGCGAAAAGATTTGGCAGTGTCGCGGAAAATGCGTACATTTGCAACTTGATATGATGAATTATTAACAGCAGAAAAGATATTATTATGGCAAAGTATAAGAGAATCCTACTCAAGCTCAGCGGCGAGAGCCTTATGGGCAAACAGAATTTCGGTATTGACCCTGAGCGTCTGGCAGACTATGCCCGACAGATCAAGGAGGTGAGCGAGATGGGGGTGCAGATAGGCATCGTCATCGGCGGTGGCAACATCTTCCGCGGACTGAGCGGTTCGCAGAAGGGATTTGACCGCGTCAAGGGCGACCAGATGGGTATGTGTGCCACGGTGATCAACTCATTGGCCCTTAGCTCCGCCCTCGGTGCCATCGGCGTGAAGACCAAGGTGCTCACTGCCATACGCATGGAGCCCATCGGCGAGTTCTATACCAAGTGGAAGGCCATCGAGGCCATGGAGGCAGGATATGTATGCATCTTCTCTGCCGGCACGGGCAGTCCTTATTTTACCACCGACACCGGTTCGTCGCTGCGTGGCATAGAGATTGAGGCCGACGTGATGCTCAAGGGCACACGTGTCGATGGCATATACACCGCCGACCCGGAGAAGGACCCCACCGCCGTGAAGTTCTCCGATATAACATACGACGAGATATACACCCGCGGACTGAAGGTGATGGACCTCACTGCCACTACTATGTGCAAGGAGAACAACCTTCCCATATATGTCTTCAACATGGATATCGTGGGCAACCTCAAGAAGGTGATGGACGGGGAGAATATCGGTACGTTGGTGCATAACTAACTTAATATTAGGAATGGCTGAATCCAACTTTGTAGATTATGTTAAGATAGTGTGCCGCTCGGGCAAGGGCGGCAAGGGAAGCATGCACCTGAGACATGTGAAATACAATCCCAATGGCGGTCCTGACGGAGGCGACGGCGGCAAGGGAGGAAGCATATATCTCAGGGGCAACCACAACTATTGGACCCTGCTCCATCTGAAATACGAGCGTCATATCTTCGCGGAGCACGGCGGCAACGGCGGTCGCGACAAATGCCACGGCACCGACGGCAAGGACATATATATCGACGTGCCCTGCGGTACAGTGGTGTATAATGCCGAGACGGGAAAGTATATATGCGACGTGTCGTACGACGGACAGGAGGTGCTGCTGCTCAAGGGCGGGCGCGGCGGACTGGGCAACTTCCAGTTTCGCACCGCCACCAATCAGGCTCCGCGCTATGCACAGCCGGGAGAGCCGATGCAGGAGATGACCGTCATCATGGAGCTGAAGCTCTTGGCCGACGTGGGTCTCGTGGGATTCCCCAATGCTGGCAAATCGACGCTGCTCTCCGCGCTGTCGAGTGCCAGGCCGAAGATAGCCAACTATCCCTTCACCACGCTCGAACCGTCGCTCGGCATCGTAGAATACCGCGACCATAAGTCCTTCGTCATGGCCGACATCCCCGGTATCATCGAAGGGGCAAGTGAGGGCAAGGGTCTGGGACTGAGGTTCCTGCGACATATTGAGCGCAACTCACTGCTGCTCTTCATGGTGCCTGGCGACACCGACGACATCAAGAGGGAATACGAGGTGCTGCTCAATGAGCTGAAGAACTTCAATCCCGACATGCTCGACAAGCACAGGGTACTCGCCGTCACCAAGTGCGACCTGCTCGATGACGAACTCATTGAGATGCTGCGCGAGACGTTGCCCGAAGACCTGCCCGTGGTGTTCATCTCCGCAGTGGCCAACACCGGACTCACCGAACTCAAGGACCTGCTCTGGGAGGAGCTCAACAAGGAGAGCAACAAGCTGCAGGCCATCACTCAGGAGGATGTCATCGTCCACAAGGACAAGGATATGTCGCGATTTGCCGCTGAGATGGCTGCCGAGGGAGAGGATGAGGATATTGAGTATATTGATGATGAAGAAATAGAAGATGTTGAAGACCTGGACGATTTCGAATACGAAGAATGACTCTCTCTTCTTCTCCACCACACGACATGGCGGACAAAGCAAGGGAGAATACGCCTCGTTTAATATCAACGGGTATTGCGGTGACGATGTTGCCGACATAGAAGCCAACAAGGTCGCTCTATGCCGGCATCTTCGTATTGACATGCAGCATCTCGTCATGCCACACCAAATCCACGGCACCGTGGTGCGACAGATTGCCGACGACTTTATCCCGCTGCCACAAAAGGTCAGGGAGATGATTCTCGAAGGGGTGGATGCGGTGATGACGGATGTCAAGGGTTTATGTATCGGTGTGTCAACGGCCGACTGCATACCTATTATTATATACGACCCTGAGCATCATGCCGTCGCGGCGGTGCATGCGGGATGGCGGGGCACGGTGGCACGCATAGCCGAGAAGGCCATACTGGCGATGGCAATGACCTATCACTCACGCCCCGAGGCTATGCACTGTATCATCGGCCCTGGCATATCACTCGCACATTTCGAGGTGGGGCAGGAGGTGTATGAGGAGTTTGCCGAGGCGGGATTCGACATGGACCTCATAGCCCGATGGCAGACCAAGTGGCACATCGACCTGAAGCTCTGCAACCGCCTGCAGCTCGAACGCATGGGTGTGGCCCACGACAATATCCAAGTGAGCGACATCTGCACATACGCCGACAATGCCGACTTCTTCTCTGCAAGAAGGCAGGGGGTCAACTGCGGCAGGATTTTCACCGGCGCATTGCTGCGTTGATAATCATTTGACTTCGTACGTATGGGAAGTTAAGGAAGTTAAAGAAGTTAAAGAAGTTAAGGACGTATGTCCAAGCCTCATAACCTCTTTGGCAGAATAGAAAGGCAGAATCGAAAAGACTGTAGCGCTAATACTATTGTCTTTAACTTCTTTAACTTCTTAAGCAAATATGAAACAATGAACTTAAAACTTAATTTCAAACAACTTATATTGACTGCCATGTGCATGTCGATGATGACATGCGCCACGGCAAAGGATGAGTTTACTGCACTCGAACAGCAGAAAATAAGTATTGAGACACCCGGACTGTTTGAACATTCCGACGCCTTCTCCATCGACTTCGGCGGCTACCGAAAGTCGGAATACTCTTTCCCCCTGCCAGTGGGAAAGGCCACGGTGAAAAATGCCAACGAACTGGAAATAACCACCACCAAGGGGGATGCCGTCAAGGCTATGTTCGACGGCACCGTACGTATAGCAAAACACATATCCGGACATGGCAATGTCATCGTCATAAGGCATGACAACGGATTGGAGACCGTATATGAGCGCAATGCCGAAAACCTCGTGAAGGTGGGCGACAGGGTCAAGGCCGGTCATACCATCGCCATCGTAGGAGGTGAGGACGGAAGAACCTTCCTCACGTTCTATATCATGGTCAACGGAGGCAAGATGAACCCTGAGATCATCGTTATGCCCAAGAGCCATAAGCTCACCCACCGCACCATTCTCGTCAAAAAGAAAGGTTTCAAGCTCGACATCAGTGTGATGGGGGAGGAGGGCAAGCAGGCTAAGCAGGGCGAAACCCATGCGGCCTTCTATCCTCTGCCCGGGGCAAAGGTGATCAGTCCTTATGGACGGCGCGGTGGCAGACAGCACACGGGAGTGGATATCAAGACCCGCCCCAACGACGAGATTCTCGCGGCTTTCGACGGCGAGGTCATCATGTCGCAGAAATATGCCGCCTATGGCAACTTGATAAAAATTAGGCACGAGGGGGGCATAGAGACATGGTACAGCCACAACTCTAAGAACCTCGTCAAGGTGGGCGATAGGGTCAAGGCAGGACAGGTCATCGCACTCACGGGACAGACTGGGCGCGCCACCACAGCTCACCTGCATTTCGAACTGCATATCAACGGGCGGAGGGTCAACCCATCAATGCTCTTCGACCATGCCAACAATGCCGTGAAGATGAAAGAGTATAAATCGCTCATTAAGAGTGGGAAATTACCGAAATAAGATGCCGAATAACGATATTACGATAAAAAATCGCATGCAAATTGCATTTTTAACACTTTTGTAACACGTATATCGGAAAATTTAGTTAAATTTGCAGCCGAAATATTAAATTGTGGGGATGCTATGCCCACAAAAGCTTAATTTTAACTAAATAGGTATTATTTTTTATGCAGAAGAAACTGTATGTTATGATTGCCGCTATGATGCTGATGATTTCATCAGCGGTGGCACAGGTGACTACATCTGGCATGTCTGGTAAGGTAAAGGCCAATAACGAGGACGTTATCGGCGCCACGGTTGAGGCCGTGCACACTCCTTCAGGAACACGCTACGTAGCTGTAACAAACACCAAAGGTCAGTTTAACATCAATGGTATGCGTTCCGGTGGTCCTTATGAGGTCACCGTAAGCTACATTGGCTATCAGACCAAGAAGGTGAAGGGTGTGGTGCTCCAGCTCGGAGAAACCTACAATCTCAACACTACCATGAACGAGGACGCACAGGTGCTCGGCGAGGTGGTGGTAAGGGGTAAGGCTTCTAAGCTCAACATCGAGAAGATGGGCGCCACCACAAACATCACAAGCGCACAGATGGCAGCAGTACCCACTGTGAGCCGTTCTATCACTGACATGACACGCCTCTCACCATACGGAGGCAACGGAATGACTTTCCAAGGCTCGGACGGACGTACCGCCAACTTCACTGTCGATGGTGCCGACTTCAACCAGAACTTCGGACTCACTGACGCCCTTCCTGGCGGAGGCAACCCTATCTCAATCGATGCCATCGAGGAGATGCAGGTCGTAATCTCGCCATTTGACGTGCGTCAGACCAACTTCATCGGTGGTGGTGTCAACGCCATCACCAAGTCGGGTACCAACACTTTCAAGGGTACAGCCTACATTTATCACAAGAATGAGAACCTGCGTGGTGACGCCGTTGACAACCAGCAGATTCCAAGCGCACGCGACAAGGACCGACAGACTACATACGGATTCACTCTCGGCGGACCGATCATCAAGGACAAGCTCTTCTTCTTCGCCAGCGGAGAACTCGTGAAGACTCCTACCATCGCCAACAGATGGAGGGCTTCGGTGGACGGTGTGGCTGATGCCGACAACTATATCTCCAAGTGTACGGTGGCTGACCTCATGCGTGTCAGCGACCATGTGAAGAACAAGTACGGATATGACACCGGTTCGTGGGACAGCTTCCCTGCTGACGAGAAGAACTACAAGATTCTTGCACGCATCGACTGGAACATCAACAACGACCATCACTTGGCACTGCGCTACAACCATACCAAGAACACTGCTTGGACTTCCCCCAACGCATCCTCTATGGACGGCGGTTCGCGTTCGGCCTATTCCCGTATGTCGCAGTATTCAATGGCTTTCGCCAACTCCATGTACTCGAAGGACTATATCGTTCATTCGTTCTCATTGGACCTCAACAGCCGTATCGACGAGAACTTCTCCAACCAGTTCCTCGCCACTTACTCTAAGCTCGATGAGGTGCGCGGCACTAACTCCGCTGAGTTCCCGTTCATCGACATACTCGACGGCTCGGGCGAGACAAACAACTACATGGCTCTCGGATATGAGCTCTTCACATTCAACAATGCAGTGCACAACACTGTATGGAACGTGAAGGACGACCTTACTTATTATAATGGCAACCACAAGATGATGGCCGGTATCGGATTTGAGCATCAGATGGCCGACAACGCTTATATGCGAAACGGTACGGGCTACTATCGCTACAACAGTGTTGATGACTTCATCAACGGCGCTGCTCCTGAGGTGGTTTGTCTCACATACGGTTATGGCGGCGAGACCAAGCCTACTGCCAAGGTGCAGTATGGCAAGCTCGGCATTTACGTTCAGGACGAGTGGAATGCCACTGACCGACTGAAACTCACCGGAGGTATCCGTTTTGATACATTCATCTTCAACAACGGCGACCTGATGACCAACAATGCCATCAAGGACCTTGACTACTTCGGCAAGCATATCGACACTGGCAAGTGGCCAACGACAAAGGTTATCGTATCGCCACGTATCGGTTTCACCTACGACGTGCTCGGCGACAAGACACTGAAGTTCCGTGGCGGTACTGGTCTCTTCCAGGGACGTCTGCCCCTCGTCTTCTTTACCAACATGCCTACCAACGGCGGTATGGTGCAGTATCAGGCACAGCTCAATGCCAAGAACACCGACATGAGCCAGTTTGCAGGCGGTCTCGTCACTGACGAAAACGGCAAGGTCACAACTGCCGCACTGCGCCAAAAGCTCATCTCTATGGGTTATCCCGAGACCATCACTCCCGACAAGGGCACCGTGCCTTCGAATATCTGCGGTGTTGACCCCTCATTCAAGATGCCACAGGTGTGGAAGACCTCTTTAGCCATCGACTACAGTCTGCCTACGTCATTCCCGATGTCGCTGACTGCCGAGTATATCTACAACAAGACTGTCAATGCCGCTATCCTCAAGGACTGGGCCGTGCCTTCAGTGGCTGAGTTCCCGCGTCTCAACGGCGCTGACAACCGTGCCATCTTCTCGTCGGGATTCCAGACACAGAAGAGTGCATACGTGCTTGAGAACACAAGCAAGGGATATGGATGGTCGGCAAGTCTCCAGCTCAATGCGCGTCCGCTTGAGACTCTCAGCCTGATGGCTGCATATACCCATACCGTGTCGAAGGAGATGACCAGCCTGCCTGGTTCAAATGCTTCTTCCGTGCTCAACTATGTTTCAACAGTGGAGGGACCAAACAACATCCATCTCCACAATGCACAGAATGTCACTCCCGACCGTTTCGTGCTCTCTGCCACTCATAATGACAAGCACGGCAACCACGTCAGCATCATCTATGAGACTTACAGGGGCGGTTACAACTATTCATACATGATGGTCAACGACATCAATGCCGACGGATATAACTACGACGCCCTCTATATCCCGACCGACGAGCAGGTGAAGAACAAGGAGTTCCGCTTCAAGACTCAGGACGATGCAGACCGCTTCATGGCTTTCGTCCACAAGAATGACTATCTCAAGAACCATCAGGGTGAATATGCTGAGGCTTACAGTGCTTACAACCCATGGGTTCATCGTGTTGACCTCGCATATAAGCATGACTTCAGGGTGAAGGTCGGAAAGACCAAGCATGCACTGCAGCTCAGCTGCGACATCAAGAACCTGCTCAACATGTTCAACTCAAGCTGGGGCGTGGCAAAGATCCTCAATCCTGACCTCAACTCCGGACGTATCCTAAAATACGAGGGTGTGGACAAGGACGGATATGGTGTCTATTCCACTCCTTCGGCTGTCAGCGGCAACACTAAGGTATGGACCAAGAACCATGCCATCGGACAGTGCTGGTATGCTTCTGTTGGTATAAAGTATATTTTCAACTAATATAACTATAGAAATTAATATGAAAATGAAATATTTCATCTCGTCATTGATGACCGTTATGGCAATCCTCTTTGCCGGTTGTTCGGATGACAGTAACTATACAACGCTTGGTGGAATAAGTGTATCTAAGTCATACGTGGCTATTGACATTAATGGTGGTTCTGACAAGATTACTGTCAATGCCTCTTCTGACTGGTCATTTGTTGATGTGCCTCATACTGTCAAGGACAGCAAGGGCAAGGACTCCACTATTTATTATGTCGCTCCTGAATGGCTCACCATTTCCTCATTGTCGGGCAAGGCCGGACTGGCAGAGGTGACTTTCAGCGCAGAGGGCGCGCTCGACGGACGTAGCGACGAGTTGTGGCTCAAGTGTGGCGACGAGGTACAGCGAATCAACATCATGCAGGGATTGTCCACTATCTCCACTGCCACTTGTGCAGAGGTTATCGCCGGTCCTGACAGCAAGACATATCAGGTGAAGGGTAAGTGTACTTCCATTGCCAACACTACATACGGCAATTGGTACTTGGACGACGGCACTGGCCAGATCTATATCTATGGTACTCTCGATGCTAAGGGTGCAGAGAAGAACTTCCTTAGCCTCGGTATCGAGGTGGGCGACGAGGTTGTCGTTCAGGGTCCGAAGACCACATACAATGGTACCGTGGAACTTGTCAATGTCACTGTGGTGTCTATCAACAAGTCGCTCATCAAGTGTGACTCAACATACGTCGGCGCCGAGATGGGCAATAACCTGCCTCTCGAAGGCGGCGAGCTGACTGCCTTCATCACATGCAAGGGCAACGGCGTGAGCGTCGAAATACCGGAGGATGCCAAGGATTGGCTCTCTATAGCTGCCATCAAGAACGGTGGAACGGAGGTGGTGTTCAAGGCTGCTCCCAACAATGGCGGCGACCGCAAGACTACCGTCGTCTTCAAGACCACCGACGGCAAGAAGGAATATACCTCTCAGACGGTTATCACCCAGTCGGGTGCCATTGTGCCTGTCACCGTGGCTGAGTTCAACAGCAAGGAAGTGGGCGACGCTCAGTATCGACTCACTGGTCTGGTGACTAAGGTTGTCGATGCCGCTAAGGGTAAGTATTATATCAGCGACTACACTGGCCAGGTATATGTTTACAAGGCTTCGGGTGAAGTGGCTCTCAATGATGTGGTGACCATTGTCGGAAAGCATGCTGAGTTTGATGGTGATCCGCAGGTCGGAAGCGGTAGTCTCGAAGAGATTTGCGCATCGGCTGAGCCTATCTCTCTCGCTGACTTTAATGCCGCTGCCGATGACAACAACAAGTTCTATATCCTCACTGGTAAGATTTCTGAGATTGCCCAAGACAAGTACGGCAATGTATATATAGAGGACGAGAACGGTGAGAAGGTATTTCTCTATGGATTGTATGGTGATTGGACCGGACAAAACAAGCTGTACTTCATCAAGGACAATGGTATCGCTGTGGGCGACACAATTACCGTGGTGACTATCAAATCATCACACGGAGGTTCGTCTCAGGGTAAGAATGCGGTTTGCTTCGGACTCCAAAAGGCTGAGTAATTGCTACTTACAACAATAAAACATATCGGCGGCATCACCTCATCGAGGTTGGTGCCGCCTTTTAGTTTCCACCATTTCCACCTGTTCCACCATTTCCACCAGTAGTTGGTGGTGGATAATAATAGTAGATTATTCTATCTATTGTCGTTCAATAATATCTATGATTTGAGAAGGGGTCACAACCTTTGGTGTGACAGGGAAGTGTTTTAGGTTGCCTGTCACAAGGAATGAATCTTCAACACTAAGGGAGACTTCATAGAATGGGCGATCTTTCTCGTCAGGCATATTCCCGTCAAAGGGAACACGGTCTGAGTGAATACCCTTTTGAGAAATAAAGGTCAACAATGATTCTATTTTAATTTCATTAAATTGAAATTTTGGTCGATGCAATACTTCTCTATATTCGGATAGTATGTCTTCATTGTAAATGCCTACAATATCACCATTTGCCAAATAATCTAAGACTTTGGCTGTCGCTACACCCGTATTGTGAGTGAGAAGTGCTGAAACAAGGACGTTAGTGTCTATTACAGCATAAATCATAGTGATTGTCTTCTTGCCTCCCTTACGGCATTAATCTCGGCGTTAATTTCATCGAGGGTCATTTCAGGTCTATTCTTAGCGTCTTCCCGGATTTCCCTTATCGCTTGGATAGCCTTAGTACGTATGTCGTCTTCAGCTTCGGCTGCCGCAATGGTAAAGGGGATGCGGCGAAGACGGACTACTTGGCGCACAAATATATTGATGGCAGTGTTGGCGCTCATTCCAAACTGCTCGCAGAGGCTATCGAATGCTGCCTTCTGTTGGTTGTCTATACGGACTGTCATTGCTGTCTGTGCCATAACCGTAGGTGTTGATATGTGAATATATGATTTATATTGGTTGCAAAGGTATAGCATTTTGATGTAAATACGAAGAGAATTGATAAAATTATTAATTGATTTATGAATTATTAACAGCTCAAGTGCGATAATTGTTGTAATAGCAAGTCTTCATATTTCCACCTATTCCACCATTTCCACCTGTTCCACCATTTCCACCTGTTCCACCAGTAGTTGGTGGTGGAACACAAAAAACACAAGTTTTCCCTTTTTATTTTGTTATTTCCGATATTTGCTGATAATATCGGCGATTTGGTACCGCCTGTAGCGGTGTTTTGGTACCGCAGATTCACGTTGTCGGATTTTTCATATCGGTTAAGTGGTACCGCTCAAGAAACCGTTCTTTGACATGAAGGCTCAGCAGCGTGTGTAGCGGA
>JAXEKN010000104.1:0-114256 GCA_034101015.1 Prevotella sp. | reverse complement strand
AGGAGTTATCGCTCCCTACGGTCGCTGAGGAGTTAAGACAACAGTCTTTTTGGCGTATTTTTTTAAGCAGCAAGACATACGTCTTAACTCCTTAACTCCCTTAACTCCTTTAACTTCCTGATATGCGAAAGTTCAGTAATTGATTAAACCACAACCTATAGTTTTCTATCAGAATGCAATAGGCTTCAACTGCTTACGAAGCCGCTTTCATTGCTCTACGAAATAGGCTTCATTGACTATCGAAGCCGCTTTCATTTCGAGGCTTTTCTATTCAGCAAACATCGTCGAAAAGAAATTCGACCTGTACGGTCGAAAACTTTTGTTTATACCAAAGAGTTAAGTTTTACCCTGAACATCATAGATAAGAATTAGCCAATAGATTAATACAATAAGGAGCTGGAGGGTTTCCCCTTCAGCTCCCACTGTTTCTAATAAGACTGGAAAAATGATTTAGTAAGCTTTGATGCGATACATGAAACCAAGTTCGATGCGATCGGTATTGTAGTCCTTCAAACCGCATTTTGTGCTGTAATCGTACTTACGGCCTACGTATGCCAAGAAGAGGCGGAAATCCTGCTGCTTAGCTGGATAATATTCGATGCTGCCCATGTAGCCGAAGCTCTTGCGATAGTTCTTGAACTGCTCCATCTTTGTTACACTTGCTGTCTCGTACATGCCCTTGAGCATTAAGTTCCAGCTTGGAGCAAACTGCCAGTTGGCCTTTGTGATAAAGCTGTTGTAGTGTACCTTGCCCAGATAAACATTACCGAGAGCATTACCCTCATCGTCAACAAATGCGCCTCCCAACTCATTGGTAGCAATCTTCAGACGGTCGAGGTCGTCGAATGCGCCCATATAGTCGAAGTACCATTGGAACTTAGGCAGATTGAGCTGCTGACCGAGAGTGAGCATACGGCTGTACTTGCCCTTGGCCTGTGTCTGAAGACCCCATGCCCAACGGGTGTTCAACTTGCCATCAAAGAAGCTACCATTCCAATTGATGATATAGGTAAGAGGATTCTTTGACTTCTGGAGAGCCTGAGCCTCGTCGTTGTTGACAACCACTGCTTCGTCACCATACTCATCTGCGAACTTACCATTGTAAGCATTGCTGATCTCGACTGCGATTTCCTGAGTAGGTATTGGCTTGTAGCTCACGGTAACACCGGCCATGAAGTTGTCCATGTTGTCTACCATGTCTGAATACTGATAGATGTACATTGGGTTCTCATCAAACTCGAAGCCTCCCCAGATCTGGCACATCTTACCTCCCGAGATAGAGAGCTTGTCATTGAAGTTGTAACCTACCATCATAATGTCGGTAGCCTTAGCAAAGTTGTCCTCACCCTTGGCGTCGGTAGCCTTGTTGAGGCGATGACGCAAACGATAGTACAACTTGTCGGTCAAGTTACCCTTGATCTCGATACGCAACTGCTTGTTGGCAAACTTGGTGCCCCATTCATCAGAAAGGCTGTTGTGCTCTGCCTGGAATGAAGCTGCATAGTTGAAATAGAGATTGAACATATCGTTCTTCTTCTCCAACTTGGTTATGCGCTCGTGAATTGACTGAATATCACCGTCGCAACCACCCATGCCGATATTGTTTCCTTGTGCATTAGCTCCCATTGTCATGGCAAGCGCTGCAAACATCATTATAATTTTCTTCATAATCTTTAGGTTTTGTATTAAGGTTTATAATAATAAGGTAAATTGTTCCCTCTTGGTAGTTCCTCCCTGCTCTTAGACAGAGGCTCAGGAGGAACTGGAAATCAGAGAGTGTGAAAAATTAATACTTCTGGAAGTACTCCTGGATCTTCTGCCAGTCGTGGGTCTTGGTAAGAGCAAGCATCAAGAGTACACGAGCCTTCTGTGGGTTGAGAGCCAAAGAAGCTACAAACTGATACTTGGTGTCGTCTACCTCGCCGTTGAGACATGTAGGACCAGTAGGAACGCGGCTTGAACGAACTACGAGAATACCCTTCTGGCGTGCCTTGAGAGCCTCGTCGAAAACGTCCTTATAGAAGTTACCGTCACCTACACCTGCCAATACGATACCAGCATACTTGGCATCAACGAAAGCCTTGAAAGGAAGTGGAGAACAGTTGGAGTAACCGTAAACGATACCTACCTTTGGCAACTCGGTAAGCCCCTCTACGCTGAACTCGCTCTTTGTGGTGTGCAGATTCTCTACCTGGCGATTGTAGATAGCCTCGCCACCATAGATATAACCAATCTTACCATAGTTACCACCCTGGAATGTAGCGCAGTCTGTAGTGTGAGTCTTGATGACATCCTTTGCATCGAGCAAGAGGTTGTTCATACAGCACATTACGCCACGTCCCTTTGAGTTAGGACTTGCAGCTGCAGCAACGGCTCCATAGAGGTTGGCAGGACCATCGGCGCTGATACCTGTACTTGGACGCATAGAACCTACGAGTACTACAGGCTTGTCGCTGTGAACAGTCAGGTTGAGGAAGTAAGCTGTCTCTTCCATGGTGTCGGTTCCGTGAGTAACCACAACGCCGTCATATCCTTCCTTGTTCAACAACTCGTTGATACGCTTAGCCAACTTGAGCCATACCTGGTCATTCATATCCTGTGAACCGATATTAACAAGCTGCTCGCCTGTTACGTCGGCCAAATCAAGCATCTGAGGCACAGCTGCTATCAAGCTCTGAACACCTACCTGACCTGCTGTATATGCTGAACCTGTAGCTGAAGTTCCTGCACCAGCAATGGTTCCACCTGTTGCGATAATACGTACCTTAGGTTTTGCAAACGCACATGCCACTACCAACAAAAGGAGTGTCATTAATGAGAAAAATCTTTTATTCATAATAATCGGTTTTAATTTAGGTTAATATAATTGTTAATAAACTCTCTGATTTACATATATTTATCACTTCCGCATTAAAGCAGTTGGATAATGAGGTATCCTACGCCGATGCTGACAAAGGTTGTGATGAAGCCAGCCAGCTGGAAGGAGTGATTCACAACAAATCTGCCGATACGTGTGGTTCCTGTACGGTCGAAGTTGATGGCTGCCACCTCTGTAGGATAGTTAGGCAAGAAGAAGTAGCCATTGACAGCAGGGAACATTGCCACGAGTGCCAGAGGCGAGATGCCCAGTCCTATACCCAGGGGGTAAAGGGTTCTTACTGTTGCCGCCTGCGAGAAGAGCATGATCGACATGAAGAACAGAGCGATGGCGAAGAGGAAAGGATACTGGGTCACCACAGTAGAAATGTGCTCCTTGAAGAAATCCAAATGTCCATTGAAGAAGGTGTCGCCCATCCAGGCAATACCGAAAATGGCTACCATGGCATTCATTCCTGCTCCGAAGACGTTGCCCTTCACTGCATCCTGTACCTTTGCCTTGCCTGCAAGAAGTATCAGGGATGCTGTTGCCATCATGACGATTTCAATGGTCTCGGGCATAGACACGCGGTGTATCTCGTCGCCTACCATGAACGAAGGACGAAGGGATGGGAAACTGCCAAATACGACTACCGCCAGCACACCGAGCAAGAAGGCTACCACGGCATACTTGGAGCGTGGGTTAGGATTCTTGATCATCTCGTCGATAAGACGGCTGTCCTCCTCGGGCTTGATGATTCCCTCGCGTACCTTTTCTTTATATATAGGGTCGTCTACCAATTCTTTTCCTACGTGGTTCTGCACCAAGGCTGCCACCAGGATGGCGATGAAGGAAGCAGGAATACAAACCAGGAGTATGGTACCCAGCTCTACTCCCTTGCAACCCAGCAAGTCGGTACTGATGATGGCTGCCGTTGCTGCCGATACCGGACTTCCGGTAATACCTAAGGAGGCGGCTATGGTTGCCACGCTGAGGGGTCGCTCAGGGCGGATCTTAGAGTTGGTGGCTATCTCGGAGATGATAGGAAGCAGCGAATAGCTGGTGTGTGCGGTTCCTGCTACGAGACAGAAGAGCCATGTGGTAAGCGGACCGTAGTATGTTATCTTCTCAGGATGCTTGCGCAGGAAACGTGCTGCTACACCTACCAAATAATCCAATCCGCCTGCTGCCTGCAAAGTGGAGGCTGCCGTGATGACTGATACAATAATGAGCATCACGTCAATAGGCAGATTTCCTGGCTTCAGTCCGAAGACAAAGACGAGGATGAAAACGCCCACCATACCATAGATTCCCAGACCTATGCCACCAACACGGGCACCAATGAAGATCAGGGCCAATACAAGGGCCAATTGGATGAGTATAATAGCTGTAGCCATAGTTCTAAATTCAGTTAGTTTTAAAAGTTATTAGTTGTTTAGTGATTCGAACGCTGCAAATTTAGTTAATTTTTGTAGAAAGCTATTTTAAAAAATCACTCATTTTTTTGGAAAAAACGATACAAGCCCATATTTTTGTAAAATTCAGTACAAACACATGTGGGAGGAGTTAAGAAGTTAAGGAGTTAAGGAGTTAAGGAGTTAAGACAAATGCTTTAGTGGACTTAAAATAAACATCAAACAATAAACATTCCTCCTAAGGCTGTTCTCATTCATTAGTCACTTTAAAGACATAAAAAAATATCCTAAGTTACTTGTCAATATAACTTAGGATATTTTTTATATCAGGAGTCAACTCCTTTTTACCAGATATGGGCACGCTTGTTCTTTGGAACAAAGAGCTTTTCGCCATTCTTGATACCGAAAGCCTTGTACCATGCGTCAACCATTGGGAGTGCACCATTCACACGAGCCTCATTGGGAGAGTGAACATCCACAGTCATGAGATACTGCAGATACTCAGGACGGGCATTGCCTGCCCATACACGAGCCCATGACAGGAAGAAGCGCTGCTCAGGAGTGAAACCGTCCTTCACGCCAAGTTTTTCTGTCTTCATCACGTTCTGCAGAGCACGGAAGGCGATATTCAGACCACCATTGTCACCGATGTTCTCACCCAATGTCAGCTGACCGTTTACCTTCTTGCCTGCCAACTCTATCGTGTTGAAATGGTTGACGAGCACCTTGGTACGGGCCTCGAAGTTCTTCTTATCAGCAACCGTCCACCAGTTGTGCTGGTTGCCGGTCTTGTCAAACTGACTGCCCTGATCGTCGAAACCATGACTCATCTCATGTCCTATCACACCACCGATAGCACCATAGTTCATGGCATCGTCAGCTGATGGGTCGAAGAAAGGAGGCTGCAGAATAGCTGCAGGGAAGCAGATCTCGTTGGTGGTAGGGTTGTAATAGGCATTGATGGTCTGAGGTGTCATTCCCCACTCCATCTTGTCTACTGGCTTGTTCACCTTACGGGCGATATCATCCTTGGTGAAGAACTCAGAGATGTTTGCCATATTCTCATAGAGCGACAGACTGTCGTCCACCTGCAGTCCGCTGTAGTCCTTCCACTTGTCTGGATAACCTATCTTGATGATAAAGTTCTCCAACTTATCCTTTGCCTGTGCCTTGGTGGCGGCGCTCATCCAGGTAGCCTCGTCGATGCGCTGCGCAAGGGCTGTCTGCAGGTTGTGAACCAACTGGAGCATACGGTTCTTGCTGCTCTCAGGGAAATACTTCTCTACATAGAGCTTACCGATGGCCTCGCCCAAGACACCGCTCACGCTGCTCACAGCACGCTTCCAGCGAGGACGGTCCTGCTGCACACCACTCATCACCTTGCTCAGTTCGAAGGATACGGCACGGAAGTCATCACTCAGCACACCGGTGGCTCCTGAGATGACCTTGAGCTCAGCATAGGTCTTCAGGTCGTCGAGAGAGGTCTCGGCAAGAATCTTCTCCACCTCGTGGATAGGCTCTGGCTGACCCACACAGATGTCCTTGAAGGCTGGGAAGCCTGATGCCAGGAACACATTGCCCCAGTCGATACCAGGATAGTCGATAACCAACTGGTTGTAGCTCATCTTGTGATAATTCTTGTCGATGTCACGAAGCTGCACCTGGCTGTAGCTTGCCTTGGCAATACGAGTCTCAATGGCCATCACAGCCTCCATCTTCTTCTCGGCAGTAGCCTCGTCGTTGCCTACCATCTGGAAGAGCTTCTTTATGTATGTCTTGTAAGCCTCACGGATCTTCTTGGTCTGGTCGTCGTCATTGAGATAATAGTCGCGCACTCCCAGTCCAAGACCACCCTGTCCCACTTCCACCAGATTATTGGCAGCATCACGAAGGTCGGCACCCACACCGATGCCATACATCATGGTACCCTCGCCACGGAAGTCAAGCTGAGCAGTAACCAACTGATACTCTCTGCGGTCCTTGATGGCAGCGATGCGGTCGAGAGTAGGCTTGATAGGTGCCCATCCCTCCTTGTTCAGTCGAACGCTGTCCATGCGGAGGTTGTAGAGTGAACCTATCTTTTGTCCGAGCGAACCCCTCTGCTGTGGCTTGGAAGCATATTCGAGGATGATGTCCTGAATGCGCTTCTGGTTCAGTTCGAAGAGATCGGTAAAGGCACCATTGTCAGGGTGCTCTCCGTCGAGTGGATGATTCTTCATCCAGTTGCCGGCGGCATAACGATAGAAATCTGTTCCTGGCTTGATACTCAGGTCCATGTTGGCCTTGTCAATGCCAGAGCCCAACTTGTCTTGCTGGGCGAAAGCAGCTGTGGTTCCTAACAACAAAGCTGCTAATACCATTTTTGTTTTCATCTATATAATAATTAATGTTTAACTCAAGTTTCGCATGTTCAGAAGTTAAAGAAGTTAAAGAAGTTATCACTCCCTTCGGTCGTTAGAAGTTATAGCCAACAGCCTTTTTAGTTGTATACTGAGCCATAAAGCATTTGTCTTAACTCCTTAACTCCTTAACTCCTTAACTCCTTAACTCCTTAACTCCTTAACTCCTTAACGTTATAAACACAGAGATACAAAGAGTGTCTCTGTGTTTAAATAAGTAGGATTATTGCTCGTTGATATACTTCTCGATGCCCTTGGCATATACCTGGGCAGCCACAGACTCCTTTGCAGCCTGGTCGAGAGCGCGGACGCGGGCCTTTGAGGCAGCAACCTTGTTGGCCACGAAGAATGTCTGCATCTCGCTTGTGCCGTTGCCATTGTCGCGGATGATGGAGAAGGTCTCCTTCAGCTCGTCCTTGATCTGCATTTCCACGTTGCGCTTGAATGCAGCATAGAACTTCTCAAACTCCGACTCAGAGAAGTTGGCGTCGCCCTGCATGTCGCTCACCACCTTACCCTTAATCTCAGATTCCTGCTTGCTGGCATAATAAGTACAGCCGCTGTTGAGCGCCATCTGGCGACCCACGTTCTTTGACTTGAATGAAGAAGCCACGCCGAGAATCTCCTCTGCGTTTTCATCATTCATCTTCTGATAGTGCTTTGCGAGAGCCATGTCGATGGTCAGGGTAGAGCCGAAGATCTTCCATCCCTCTTTCTTGAACTCCTTGCACTTGGCCTTAATAGCCTTCTGCTGGGCCTTTGAAAGGCCATCCTGTGCCTGCACAGGTGCGGCAATCAGCATCAAAGCTGCTGCCAAAAACATCATAATCTTTTTCATACGCGTAAAAATTAAAAGTTATTAATAATGTTAATACAAACTCTTCTTTTTCTTTAACTTCTTCAAGTTTCTGATGTACTCAATGTTTTGGGAGTTAAGGAGTTAAGGAGTTAAAGGAGTTAAGCCATTAGTATTGAGCATTGGATTTAAGCGCAAAGACTTTTTATCGTATGTACATTTGGCTTAACTCCTTAACTCCTTAACTACCAATAATCTACCCCACTTCCGAACCAGCGGTCACTGACCGAAGGGTAAAGTTGAGTAACTTCTTAGACTTTAGAAGTTTCCCGACCCGTAGATACCATAGTCGGGATGGTCCTTGGGCAGTCGGTTGTTGACATTCGGGTCGCGTTCGGGCTGCCATGTGCGGACGTAGATTGTCGGCTCCTTGGGATTGTTGATATCTACGAGGAGGAAGAGATAGCCCGTGTCGCCATAACTGCTTGAATAGTAGTCCTGATGAATCTGAATGCCATAAAGCTCGCCTCCCTGTCCCATCTTCATGATGTCGTTGTCGGTGAACTTGATGTTGATAAACTCATTGCTGTCGAAACACATTCTCAGGTTCTTGATATAGTCGGCCTTCGACACGCGGTTGTACCTCACGTGCTCGTTCTCGATATACTTGCCCGTCTCAAGGTTCTTCTCGGCCTTCTTCACCACATGCCCCGTGATGATGACGGCATTGTCGTCGAAGATGCTCTCAATGTAGTCCAGGCGCTTGAGGGCAAAAGCCGTCTTATAGTTTTCGAGGAACGAGGCAAGAATCATTCTCGACTCCTCGCTCCAGTTGGCCGATGCCCCGCGATTGAAGATGTCGGTCTTTGCCTCATTGCCGAGTCCGAAAGCCACGGCGTCGATCATCTTGTCCTTGTTGAAGGTGAACGTGACCGCCTCGACAAACTTGCGGCGGTTGTTGCTGAAAGAGAACGACATGGGTATGCTTCGGCAGATGACATCCTGCCCCAACTTGTAGAATGAGAACTGAGGATTGCCAATCACCTTGGCCTTGCCATAATGCAGCAGTTTGAGATACATGTCCCATCCGTCGGCAGTAAAGTATTTCTGAATCGGCTGGGTGTCGCCCGCCTTGATGGCGGCAATCACCTCGCCCATAATCTGAGCCATCGCCTGATCGTCGGTGGCTTTCGCCGTATTGATGTCCGCCTCATTCTTTATCATCCTCTCAAATTCCTTCTGAATGTCTGTGGAGGCCGTTGATGAGCTGCCCGACGCGTTGAGGGGAGAATTGGCGGCTGAGCTGACAGACGTGGCGCTGACCGTGGCGGAAGCCTTTCGGAAAGCCGTGCCCCGGAACATCTGCATCACGGCGGCAATCTCCTTGTCGATATGCGCTTCGTCGGCATACTCATATTCATACTTCATGTTGATGTTTTGCAATGAGGAGTTGGGGCGCAGCTCGATGGTGCCGATACCGTCCTTACAGCTATATATGGGGCTCCATTGCAGGCCGTCGAAATACGTGTAGTCAACGCTTGCCACGGGTTTGCCCTGGTAGGTGATGTAGAGGTTGAGCACATTGCCGTCGCGACTGGCGACGTCCGTTTTCAGACCCTCCAACAGGCGGTTGATCTGTTCGGGAATCCATGTGGAGAGGAGATGCGTGCCGCTATCGTCCCTGAAAGTGACCTCGTTGGGATATTGCAGGCTCTTGAGCAGGTTGAACGCCCAATAGTAATAGCGCAGGGCATCGTCGATTTTCGTCCTTCGCTCACTCTTGACCGCCGATCGCAGGAAGTCGAATACCTTGTCCTTGCGTTGCTCGAATATCTTCGAGACCTCCGACTTCTTCACGTATCTCATCACGTGAACCTCCGGGTCGTTGCTCAGCACGATAGACTGGGTGTTGTTGAGCGAAGCCTGCGAGTAGGAGTTGACTATCGACTTCGCCATGGTCTCCGACGTGAATCCCTCGTCGGTATTGATTTCACTTTCCGTGATATTAAACGTGCTGCTGATGTTGACCGAAATCTTGCTGGTGAGATTGGCTAGAGCCTGCTTGTCGGCCGAGTTGACCGTGGCTCCATAGCCTTCGCCATAGAGATATTCATCGCTGTTCATCACCTGTTGGGCTATTTCCGTAGCCGTCTGTGCACGAGAGAGCATCGGGGCCGCCAAGAGGGCGGTCGCAAATGCGAATAATCCAATTTTCTTTATTATACTTTTCATCTTCTGTAATTAATCATGAATTTCTTACCCTTAATGATATATGTACCGGCGGGCAGAGAGTCGATCACGTTCTCACCTGCCACGAGATGCACGTTTTTCACAAGCTGTCCCATGACATTATACAGAGGCATATCCGTCGCCACCTTTTATATATAATAGTTATTTCTCCAATAATATCAGTTTTGCCGCGGCATTGTTCATGTCGGGCATGGTGCGACCCACGCGGGCGCCGATGTAGGTGGGGTCGCACACGGTGAAGCGGCGGCCATCCAACTGCACATAGTCGCCATCGACGGCCTCATTAAAAGCCACAGCCATGGCAAGGTGGCCGGGATAATAGATGAGCACCGTGTCGAGACCCAACAGCTCGCGCACGAGATGGGACAGAAGGATGGAACGATCCTCACAGTCGCAATAAGGATAATAAAGGGTCTCCTCGCCGAAGAAGGCGCGGTCGCCACCCCATACCTTGTCGTCATACTCATATACAAAACCCGTCTGAACCCAGTTGAGCAGACGCTCCATCGCCTCCAACTTCGTTAGGCCCTGGAGCTTGGCGCGCATGGCGGGGTAGAGCTTGCTCGCCACACTCTGGTCGAGGGGAGCATTGGCATACATCGCCCAACGGGTCATAAAGTCGTTGTTGAGCGTGGAGGTGGGGTAGGTGTTATAGAAATCTATCATGTTCTTGTTGACACTCACCTTAAACGAGAAGTCGGGATAACGGCGCGAGGTGATGGTGCGCTCGGGCGACGGGGCGTCGTCCAATATCTGCTGGCATGGGATGACCAATGAGAGCGACGACTCCTTGGGGAACTTGCCCTCGCAGATGTTCATCCTCTGCACGGGCTTGCCGCGGAGGATGTAGTAGTTCTCGCCGTTGATGGGGAAATAGGGCCGTCCGGCGATATTATGCTTGCTGCACACGAGCATGTACAGATTGGTGCCGTCCTGACCGAGGCGCATCTTATATCCCGACTGCATATAGAGGAAAGCCAAGGCGAGAGTGGCCTCATTGGATCCCTTGCCATAGAAGGCGTCGGCGAGATGGCCGAGCATCTCAAAGTATGCCCAGTCGGAGAGCTTCCTTTCCTCGCGTATCTGCAGGCAGTCGTGGAGGAGATTGTCAAACTGCGGTTTCATCATCTTCTCCAAAGCGTCAGCCACGTCATTGGATGACACCGAAGAAAGGCGGAACTTACAGTCGTCGCCGATTCGTACCTCACATTCCGTGCCGAAGACATCAAAGGAATAGTCGGGATTTTGCGACGAGAGGTCTTCCTTCACCGGCGAGACGGGCAAAGGCTGCTTGTAGATCTCCTTCTTCAGACGGATGACGCCGCCGCCGATGGAGATGGCCTTGCCGCCGCCGTGGGAGAGGTCGAGATTCACGGAGTCATCCTTGACCACTACAGGCGGAACAGGCTTTTCCTTCGGCACCTCGACAGGCTTCTTAGCCTCCTTCTTCTTCCATGGCTTGCGCAGGAAGTCGATATACTCTTGCATACATTGCTTGCGGAACTCATTATATTCCGTAAGGGCCGATTCACGGAAGGAGTCAAACTCCTTCTTGAAGTCCTGTGCGGTCGCTCCTCCGACAATGGCGGTAAGGAACACGACTGTAAATATATGCTTAGTCATGATTAACGTTATTAGATTGATTTTTCGAGCAATATGACATCTGCCGAGCGGTTGTCCATGCCTCGCATGGTCTCACCCACGTCAGCACCGAGATAGGTCGGGTCGCACACCACGAAGCGGCGGCCGTCGAGCATGATATAGTCGCCTTCCACGGGTTCGTCAAACCCCACCGCCATGGCAAGGTGACCGGGATAATACACGAGGATGGCATCAAGGCCAAGCAGGTCGCGCACGAGATGTGACAACAAGATGGCCCTGTCCTCGCAGTCGCAGTAGGGATAATAGAGCGACTCCTCGCCGAAGAAGGCCCTGTCGTGTCCCCATACATTATTGTCATACTGATAGTCGAGACCCATCTGAACCCAGTTGAGCAGGCGGCGCACGGCATCGAGCTTCGACAGTCCCTGAAGCTTATTGCGCATCTGGGGATAGAGCTGGCTGGTCACCTCATCAACCATCGGGGCGTTGGCATACATGGCCCATCGGCTCATGTGGTCGGTGCCCAACTGTGATGTGGGATATGTCTCATAGAAGTCCATCAGGTTGCGGTTGATGGACACCGTGAACGAGAAGTCGGGATAGCGGGATGACGATATGGTGCGGGAGTTGGCGGCATTCATGGCGAAGTCCTGCGACTCGGGTATGAGGAGCGACAGGCTCGACTCCTTCTCAAACTTGGCCTCGCAGATCGACATCGAGCTTGGCTCGCTGCCCTTTATGACATAGAAGCGCTCGCCGTCGAGGCGATAGCTGGGCTTGCCGTATATGATATGCTGACTGGCGATGAGCATGAAGATATTCTCATGGTTGTGGGCCATGCGCATCTTATATCCCGACTGCATGTAGAGATATGCCAATACCAAGGTTCCCTCGTTGCTGTTGGGACCGTAGAAGCTGTCAACCAATGAGCAAAGCATCTGATAATAAGCCCAGTCGGAGAGATGATGCTCCTTGCGCAGTTCGAGGCAGTCGTAGAGCAGGTTGTCATATTGTGTCTGGAACATGTTCTCCAGAGCGTCGGCGATGGCATCCGACTCCACTTCCCTGAGCTTGAACTTGCAGTTCTCGCCGATACGAACCTTATATTCCGTGCCGAAAGATGTGAAGGCAAACTCGTCATTACGCGAAGCGAGGTCTTCCTCCACGGGAGCCAAGGGCTGCGGCTGCACATACGGCTCCGGCTTGGCTAAGATGAGCTTGTTGATGACCACCTCCATGCTCTTTTCGTCCTTGCCAGGCTGCATGTTCTGTGCTACCTGCTTGTCCTCCTCGCCCTTGAGGTTTTCGGGCATGGCATCGGCATTCTGCTGCTTCATGCGGTTTTCCTCGCGCATGGCCTGCTTCTTCTTGTAACCGCCGAATATCTTGTCCTTCATGTGGCCAAGCTGCTTGAGCAGCCATGAGTTGGTCTCGTCGTTGAGAACGGCTATCTCGGGCACGAACTCCTCATCCTTTGGCAGGGGGATTGGACGCTCCACTCCCACCTCCTTCCATGCCTTGCGAACAAAACTGATATATTCCGCAAAGCATTGCTTGCGGAAGTCCTTAAATTCCTTGTGCATGTCGGCGCGGAAATCGTCCATCTCGTTTTTGAAGCTATTGGATTCGTCATTTCCTTTACCTGTCTGAGCCATTGCAGAGGCAAGTCCCATACTCATTATTCCTATGAAAATCAGTTTCTTCATTGTCAGTCATTTTTAGATTAAACTAATAATATCGGTGCAAATTTAACTATTTCCTATGAATTACACAAGTTTTTTGCTGTTTTTTTATATATAGACACCATACTTTTAACATAAAAATAATACTTAGGTAGTATATTACCCACAAAAAAACTCCCCCAACCGCTGATTTTGGCGGAAGGGGAAGCACGTTGAATGAAATATTAAATGGAATTATTTGTTACTTGTGGCATATAGACCGATGCAGGCGCCGATGAAGCCGCCCGACTGGTGAGTGCTGAGGTTGACTGCATCAACACCCTGGGCAACTGTCTCCCAGTTCTTTCCGTCGATAGAGTAGGAGAAGTCATAGTAGCGGCCGTCGCCATGGATGCGCAGCTTGACAGGGGCGTTGGCACACTTGTCGCAGAGGAACTTCGAACCCACTACGACATTGCTTTTCTCTGCACGGGTGAGCACGATGGCATTGCGTCCGCCTATCTTGGTCTTTCCGAAGGTGAAGTTATACTGTTCGTTTTGCAGCAGGGCGAAGCCGGCCATTCCCTTTTCGTCGGCAGGGGTGAAGTTGACCTCGGTCTCTGCGGTAAACGTGTTGTGCTGCTGGCGGCGCCATACTGCCGTGAGCGGTTTCACCTCATGGATATTGGCTGACGAAGCCTTGATGCTCAGGCCGTTGCTTCCAAGTGAATAAGCCGACATGTCGGGATTGCGGAGATACATCCATCTCATGTCCAATGTTCCCTTGTCGAAGCGGTCAACATATTTGAAGTTGCCGGTGTTGTTCAGTCCTGCTTCATATTGCAGACCCTCTTTCTTCACTATTGTCGGCACGGGGGTGTTCTTCTCAAGGATAGTGGGCCATCCGTTCTTCCATGTCACGGGCAGCAGATAAGTGTCGCGTCCCGTGTTGTAGAAGTCATCCTGGTATGGACGGCAAGCGAGGAAGCAAGCCCACCAGTTGCCCTTCGGGTCCTTGACAATGTCGGCATGTCCGGCACTGGTCACGATGTCGGGACGGTTGGGGTCGAGACCCACACGCTGTGTGAGTATGGGATTGCCCTCGGTATATTCCTCCCATGGACCTTTGGGGTCGGTGGCGCGAAGAATGACCTCGCTGTGGAAGTCGCACGTACCTCCCTCCGCACACATCAGGTAGAAATATTTTCCCTCCTTGAAGAGATGTGGACCTTCAATCCATATCGGGTTCTTCACGACATGAGTGCCGCCGCGCACGATCTCCACGGCTTCACCCACCACGCAGTCGTTCTTGACGTCAAACTCATGCAGCCAGATGGAGCGCTCACCCTCATAGTTGGGCTTGGTGGAGGGAGCGTCATTGTTGACAATCCATGCCTTGCCTGTCTTCTTGTCAAAGCAGAAAGAGGGGTCGATACCGCCCACCTGTGGCAGATAGATCGGTTCGCTCCATCCCTTCGCGGGGTCTTGGGTCTTCACGTAGAAGTTGCCCTTGCCCACATTGGTTGTGATCATATAGAAGGTCTTGTTTTTCTCGTTATATGAGATGGCAGGCGCGAAGATTCCTCCTGACACCCTTTGGTTGCCGAGTGGCAACTGGCTTTCGCGGTCGAGCACATTGCCAATCTGTTTCCAGTTGACCAGGTCCTTGCTCTCGAAGATTGGCACACCGGGGAAGAACGAGAATGATGAGTTGACCAGATAGTAGGTGTCGCCCTTGCGGCAGAACGACGGGTCGGGATAGAATCCTGCCATCACGGGATTGAAATACTCGCTTGCATTGTCGATAGCCTTGTCGAACCGGCTGTCATTGCCTTCATAGCTGAAATACTTGAAGGTTGCCGTCTGGGCCTGAATGCCAGTGGCAAACAGTCCCAGAGCGGCGATAGTTAATAGTTGTTTTTTCATATTTTGCTTTTTCTTTGTCTTAATTAATCATATAAATCTTTTCCACTCCATTGAAAGTACACCTCACCGTGGCGCGGCCGTCGGTAATCTTGCCAATTTTGATGTCCACATGACCGTCACCAACCTTGATGCCGCCACGTGCGGTATTGGCTGTGGCCTTGATCACGGAGTTTGGCTTGAGAGGTGCGTAGGTCTGATAGTGACACAGGTCGGTATATCCATTCTGGTTGGTCGAGAAGAGAGGAGCCTTCGGTACGGCAATCTCCTTGCCGTCAACGAAGATCTTCACTTCTGGAACGAAAGGCACTTTTTCAACATAAATCTCGTTGTTCTTGGCGAAACCGATGCTGTGGATATCCACCAAGCCTTCGTTTCCCTCGCCTTCAACCTCGAGATAGATGGCATGCTTGCCCGTGAGTCCTTCCACTGCGGGCACCTTCACGTTGTAGTATCTTACATCCTTAGAGGCATTGGCATCAACATTGATGACACCTATCTCCTTGCCGTTCCATGTACTGTTGGCATAAGGACCGTCGAGCATCACATGGATGCGTGCCGCACCCTTGCCCTTTGAGGCTATGCCGACGAAGAGCTGGGTGTTGTCGCCCTTCTGTGTGCCTTGGAATGCCTTTATTCCCTTGGTGTCCTTTGCCAGTCCACCGAAGCCGAAGTATTTGAATCCCACGATGCCGCCGTTGGGCACTCCTGCAAGCACCATGCCGTTGTTCCACACGTCGAAGTTGTCCTGCATCCATCTCTGGTCGCTCATGTAGCAGGCATATCCTGCGGAGTAATGACCGTAAGGAGGAAGTCCGAAGATATTAAATCCCTCACTTGTCACCTCGGCACCCGTATATTCCATTCCGTCGGATGCCTTGGCTGTCCACTTGTTGTCCTTGGTGTAGGGGTCGTATGCAGAGATTCTCACCATACCGCCCTTTGCCACTGGTTTCTTGTCCCATTCGATCTTGATGGGAGCCACCATAGCCTGGCGTGCAAAACCGAAGCCGCGTGGCGGACGATGATAGAAGACATACCACTGACCGTTGATTTCCTGTATCGAACCGTGGGTGTTGTGAGCTGCATTCATACCCACGAGATGTGTGCCGTCCTCATTGGGCACGATGCCGCGTGAGTCAACCAGCACGCCACCTGAGCGCCATGGGCCGAGGGGTGAGTCGCCGAAGGCATATCTGAGTGCGGAGTTGGTGGAGCCTTGTCCGTATTCCGGTCCGCTGTAACCAGAGAACACCATCACGTACTTGTTTCCCACCTGGCGTATGCTCGACGCCTCGAAGAAGTTGAAGTCGCCGGGGTTCTGTCCCTTGTACAATGCGGGGTATTCTGTTCCCTCGGGGTCTCTTATGACGCCATATCTCTCCGAAGCCGGAATGAAATAGTCGTGTATCTTGGTTCCGGGTCTTACCCCATACATATTGTCCTGGTCAAGCTCGTAGGCTGTAGAGTGGCGGAAACCGTAGAAGACGTATGCCCTGAAACCCTTGGCATAGTCGGGATCCTTCTTGTTGGTGATATTCTCCACGAACACCGAGGGGTCGAAGTCAATAAGCGATCCCTCAACACATGCCTTGCCGTCGGCGGTGAGGTTGACAGGGGTGAATGGTCCGTCCGGGCGGTCGCCCTTGCATACCATGGGCACACGACGCCATCCTCTGGAATGGGGATAGAGCCAATAGGTCTTCTTGCCTGTTGTCTTGTCAACGGTCTCCACGAGGTCGGGGGCGAACATGGTGTCCCACTGTCCGTTGACGTAATATGAGAAGATAGGACCCTCGTCACGCCATTGGGTGAGGTCTTCCACGGGTGCCGACCACATACGTATGTCGGGACCGCAATAGGCCGTATAGGTAAGGTCGTGCGAACCGATGATATAGGCTCTCATCTTACCGGGATTGTCGGGGTCCTCAAATACTCGGGGCTCGCCGTCTGGCAAGTGCTCCCACAGGGGCAGATAGGGGTTCTGCGCCGTTGCCGCTGTTGCCACTATGGCGAGAGCGGCGGTCATCATCTTTTTCAACATATATATTTTAAAGTTTCGTATTACTCAATTAATTTAAGGAGTAAAAAGGAGTTAAAAGAAGATATCGCTCCCTATGGGAGCTAAGGAAGATAAAAGACAATAGTAAAAGCCATGCTTAGGCATACGTCACTTATCTCCTTTTATCTTCATTTATCTTCCCTTATCTACTTCCGAATTTTCTCATACCTAAACCAATCGACATCGACATAGCCGCCAGTCTTTTTCGTGGCATAGTTGAAGATGGCAAACTTCGAGCCCATGAAGAAGCGGCGATAGTCGAATATCATCTTGTAGTCGCTGAGCACCTTCGTCCAGTCCTTGCCGTTGACACTATAATACAATGTGGCGAGGTCCTTGCCCGGACGGAAGTCGGCATCTATGCGGAAATACACCGTCTTGGCCTTCTTCAGTTGCTGGCGGTATGACTCCGTATATTTCACGTCGGTGACGCGCTTCTCCTTGTCTGTGAGCGACACGCTCTCGCCTCCAGCCACGAGCCACACCTTCTTGCCTTCCTTTACCACCTTCACCACGCCGGCGTCGCCGTTGAAGGCTGAAAAACCAGCCACGTCGCCGTCAATCATCTTTGTGATGTCCATCTTTACGGATGCCGTGCAGGTAGGACCTTCCATCCTCTGTGTGAGCGAGTTGGGAGCGCAGAAAATATTATCTACCACGCGGTTGGTTTTCAGTCGCAGCCATCCCTTGCGCTCTGATAGCGACCATGCCTCATTCACGGGGTTATGGTTCCATTGCCAGTTGATGTTCAATTTGTCGGCGTCAAACTCGTCGCTCGACACTATCTCGCCGCCGCTGTATCCCTGCACAGGTTTTGTCATCACGGCGGGTATCTTGCCGTCACCGTCACCCAGCATTGGCCATCCGTCCTTCCATGTGCAGGGCATCAGGGTGAGCACACGTCCCACACCACCTCTGTCCTGGAAAATCACACCATACCAGTTGCCCTTGCCATCATCGACGATGGTGCCCTGTGCGGCGTATGGGAATCCTCCAAACTGAGACTCCAAAATCACTTTCTTCTCGTATGGACCTTCGATATTGTCTGCCCTGTAGCACACCTGACGGCGCGGCTTGTTCCTTGGCCATGAGATCATTATGAGATAATACTTCCCGTCGTGTTTGATCACACGGCTGCCTTCCAACAGTCCGTTTTCGTCGGCGTCGCGCTCAAACACCCTGCATGCCCTGCCGCCTTCTTTCACGCCGCTGAGGTCGGGATTGAGTTCCTTCATCTCCCCCGTGCCATAGAAGATATATGCCCTGCCGTCGTCGTCAAAGAATAGCGAGGCGTCATGGAAATGCGGGATGCGGTGTGCCAGTGTCCATCCCTCGCGCGGGTCTTTTGTCGTATATACGTATCCGCGATAAGGCTGGTCATTGGGTGAGAAATACAGATAGTACAGACCATTGTGATAGCGTAAGGAAGTGGCCCATTGGCCGCGTCCATAGACGGTACCTTCGTTCATGTCATACTTGGGAGTGTCATGCAGGGAAGGGAAGACATAGCTCGCCACACGCCAGTTGACCAAGTCCTTGGAATGCATCACGGGAGCTCCCGGCATCAGGTGCATAGTGGTTGATACCAACCAGTAGTCATCGCCTACTCGTATCACGTCGGGGTCGGGCACATCTGCCCACATCATGGGGTTCTCGAATATCTCCTGACCCTTCACTGGACACAAGGCGAGGAGGGCGAGAACGGCAATCATCAATCGTTTCATATTGTTAATAATGAGTTATTTAATTTTTCTTGGGTGCAAAGTTACGACTTTTATCAATAACAAATACCCAAAATTGTACCATAAACATTCGTAAATGTTTCAAAAATCGATTTTTTTCTTGCATTATTCGATAATTCTTCATATCTTTGCACCAAAATAACATAAAAATACCACGCATTATGCTGAGAAAAATCAGATTGACCTTTGCAGCTCTCTTCTTTTTGGGAGTGACATTGCTCTTTCTCGACTTCACGGGATGGGCCCATAAATGGCTCTCATGGATGGCGGAAATCCAGCTTTTGCCCGCCATCCTTGCCCTCAACGCCGCCGTGGTCGTGGCTCTCATTGTGCTCACCCTTGTCTGCGGACGCATCTACTGTTCTGTCATCTGCCCGCTCGGGGTGATGCAGGACATCATGGCATGGGTGGGAAGAAGAATGAAGAAAAAAAAGAAAAGAAAAGCTCCTTACAGCTTTTCTCCAGAGCGGAGATGGCTGAGATATGGTGTGTTGGGCGCCTTTGTCTTGCTTTTCGTCAGCGGTCTCAACGCCGTGGCAAGTATCATCGCCCCATATAGTGCCTACGGACGTATCGCTGCCAACCTTCTCGCGCCGCTCTATCGTTGGGCCAACAACGGATTGGCGGTAGTGGCGGAGCGTATGGACAGTTATGCCTTCTATTCCACAGAGGTGTGGATAAAGTCGTTGCCCACGCTCATCATCGCCGCCTTCACTTTTGTCGTCCTCTTTGTCCTGGCATGGCGCGGAGGCAGGACATGGTGCAACACGATTTGTCCCGTCGGCACTGTGCTCGGATTGATTTCACGCTTCTCTATATATAAAATAGGTATAGACACATCCAAGTGTAACAGCTGCGGACAATGTGGCAGGAAATGCAAGGCAGCATGTATCGACAGCGCGAACCACACCATCGACCATAGCCGCTGCGTGGCTTGCATGAACTGCATCGGACATTGCAAGCACGGTGCTATATCCTACGGCTATGCCAAGGCAAACAAGACGAACAAGACAAACAACGCCCGTCGATCCTTCCTCACAGCCACGGCATTGGTGGCTGCGGGTGTCACGGTGGAAGCACAGAAGAAGAAGGTTGACGGCGGATTGGCTGTAGTGGAAGACAAGGTGGCTCCCAAACGAGCCACTCACATATTGCCTGCGGGTGCCTTCAGCGCACAGCACTTCGCACAGCATTGCACCTCATGCCAACTATGTGTGTCGGCATGCCCCAACGGAGTCCTTCGTCCATCTACAGACCTTTCACGGTTCATGCAGCCGGAGATGTCATACGAACGGGGATATTGCCGTCCGGAATGCACACGCTGTGCGGACGTGTGTCCGACCAACGCCATACGGCCGATCGCAGCCGAACAAAAGTCATCCACAAGGATCGGACATGCGGTGTGGGTCAAGAAAAACTGCATACCCCTCACCGACGGGGTGGAATGCGGCAACTGCGCACGCCACTGTCCTTCGGGGGCCATACAGATGGTGGCAAAGGATGCCGCCGACGAAAACTCACCGAAAATTCCCGTGGTCAACACGGAGAGATGTATCGGTTGCGGAGCATGCGAGAACCTCTGTCCGGCTCGTCCTTTCAGTGCCATATACGTTGAAGGACATGAGAGACATAGTGAATATTAATATAGCATAATGAATATATGACAGACATATCACGAAGAGACTTCCTTAAGTCAATCGGAATGGCAGGACTCGCCACCGCCGGACTTGCAGCATGCACAGGAAAAAAAGCTGGCGACATGGCCACCAAGTCGAATACGGAGGGACATATCCCCACCGACAAGATGACCATGCGCACATGTCCCACCACAGGCGACAAGGTGTCGCTGCTTGGATATGGAATGATGCGACTGCCTCATCGACCCAAGCCCGACAATGAGGACGAGGAGGAAATCGACCAGGAGGCCGTAAACCGACTCGTGGATTATGCCATCGGACATGGTGTCAACTATTTTGATACATCACCCGCATACTGCCGCGGTTTTTCGGAACAAGCCACGGGCATCGCCCTCAAGCGCTATCCACGCGAAAAAGTGTATATAGCCACAAAACTGTCCAACTTCAACCCAGCCACGTGGACACGCGAGGGCTCTATGGAGATATATCACAACTCATTCAAGGAGCTACAGGTCGATTATATCGACTATATGCTCCTTCATGCCGTGGGGGGCGGACGTGACTGCATGGAGGAACTCAACAACCGGTATATCAACAACGGTATGCTCGACTTCCTCATGGAGGAGCGCAAAGCCGGACGAATCCGTAACCTCGGCTTCTCATTCCACGGGGATGTCAAGGTCTTTGACTACCTGCTCTCGCAGCATGACAAGTATAAATGGGACTTCGTGCAGATACAGCTCAACTATGTCGATTGGGAACATGCCACAGCCACAAACCCAGGAAATATCGACGCAGTATATCTATACGGCGAACTGGAGAAAAGGGGCATACCAGCTATCGTCATGGAACCCCTTCTCGGCGGACGTCTTGCCCGCGTACCTGACTTCGTCGTGGCACGCCTAAAGCAGCGTGACCCGGAAAGAAGCGTGGCATCATGGGCATTCCGATTCGCAGGCTCTTTCCCCGGTGTGCTCACCGTGCTGAGCGGAATGACACTCATGGAGCACCTGCAGGACAATCTCCGCTCCTACTGTCCCCTGTCGCCTCTCAGCGACGACGACATGACCTTCCTCAAGGACATCGCCAATGAGATTGCCGGACTCGACACCATCCCATGCAATGAGTGCCAATATTGCATGCCATGCCCATACGGCATCGACATACCAAGCATCTTCCACCACTACAACAAATGTCTCAACGAGGGCAATATACCCCATGAGTCGCAAGACCCTGACTACCGACGTGCCCGACGAGCCTATCTCGTCAGCTATGACCGTGCCATACCAAAGGTGCGCCAGGCTGACCACTGCATAGGATGCGGACAATGTGTGTCTCACTGTCCGCAGCGTATCAACATCCCACGCGAGTTGCGGCGTGTAGATGAAATGGTGGAAAAGATGAAGCGGGACAACTCCCCGTTATAAACCATATATCACAACTTAAATATTTTTACATCTTACACATACATAATCAATTAAGTATATGAACACTAACATATTGTTTATCGGCGGCATAGGATTTCAAGAGGTTCTTCTCATAGCATTGATTGTCCTGCTCTTCTTCGGCGGCAAGAAAATACCCGAGATGATGAAGGGG
Organism: Prevotella sp.; assembly: GCA_034101015.1. Taxonomy (GTDB): domain Bacteria; phylum Bacteroidota; class Bacteroidia; order Bacteroidales; family Bacteroidaceae; genus Prevotella. The sequence goes on along the minus strand of JAXEKN010000104.1, from coordinate 92,313 downwards.
CTTGGCAAGGGCGTGCGTTCCTTCAAGGAGGGAATGAATGAGAAAGACGGTTCTGAAAAAACTGAACAAAACAACAAGAAAGAAGAATAAAAAGAGGAATAAACAAAGAAATGAAGGAAATGACCTTCTGGGAACATCTCGACGAACTCAGGTCGGCGCTCATACGTATCATCGTCGTAGCCGTGGTGGCGGGCATCGTCTGCTTTGCCTTCAAGGAGCAGCTGTTTGCCTGTATCTTGGCTCCCAAAGAGCCTGACTTCATCCTTTGGCAACTTCTGTCGGGTGTTTCTTCCCTATTCGGCGACTGTGGAAGCGAGTCCTTCCATGTCTCATTAGTCAACACGGGGTTGGCGCAGCAATTCGTCATCCATGTCAAGACGGCCCTGTGCATGGGTGTCGTCATCGCCTCGCCTTATATCATCTACCAGCTCTTCAGGTTTGTGTCGCCTGCCTTGTACGAGCGTGAGCGGGACTATGCCGTGAGGGCGGTGACAAGCGGTTATCTGCTTTTCATCACAGGAGTGGCAGTAAGCTATTTCGTGATTTTTCCACTTACCTTCCGCTTCCTTGGCACGTATCAGGTGCAGTCGGACGTGACCAATATGATCACCCTCGACTCGTATATCAGCACACTCATGACCATGTCGCTGTCGATGGGCATCGTCTTCGAAATACCCATTCTCGCATGGCTTTTCGCCAAGACAGGACTGCTCACCGCCCACTTCATGCGCCGCTACCGGCGCCATGCCATAGTCATCATCCTCTCCGTGGCGGCCGTCATCACGCCCACCTCCGACATATTCACCCTACTCATCGTATCAGCACCAATGTATCTCCTATATGAGGTCAGCATACTGATAGTGGTACGGACAAATCATGAATGAAAAATAATAACATTAATCACTAATCAATAAAACTTACTAAGTTATGAAACACGCTATCATCACTCTTGCACTGCTTGCTGCCAGTGCACTGACCACAAACGAGACAATTGCCCAGAATCCGCAAAAGGGCGACTATGGCTATCTCTACTGTCACATGAGCGACAGGGGAGAGTGGACCGCCTATGCCATCAGCCGCGACGGCATGAATTATCAAGACATCCTCAACGGCGACAGCATCTTCTCGCCGTATAAGCACGCTCGTATCGAAGGCGGCACGCGCGACGCATTCATCTGTCGCACATACGACACCAAGGGATATATCATGGTGACCACGGACATGTGCGTCAGGAAAAGCCGCAAATGGGACAACTATGGCATGGACCTGCTCCGCAGCAATGACCTCATCCACTGGCAATCCACCACTTTCGACTTCCGCAAGGGAAGCGAAATCTTCGCCGACCCTGAGTCGCCGGACGTCTATAAGGACTGGTCAACAATCAACAGGGTATGGGCGCCCCAGATCTTCTGGGACCCTGACTACACATGGAAAGACGGCACCAAGGGCGGATATTTTATCTATTACTCGATGTGGAACAGGGCAGAAGAGGCTTACGACCGGATGTATTACTCTTATGCCGACAAGACTTTCACCAAGATCACAAAGCCGAGACTGCTCTTCGACTGGGGATATGCCACCATCGACGCCGACATCAACTTCCTTCCCTCCGACGGACTTTACCACATGATGATCAAGAAGGAAGGCGGCAAACCGGGACTTTTCACCTCTACAGCACCTTCGCTCACCGGTCCTTGGAGCTTGCCCGTGGATGACGACTACGTCGATTTTGAGGGCAACAAGAAGTGTGAGGGCGTGTCGGCATTCCAACTCATCGGCGATGACACATGGAGAATAGCCTACATCGAATATTCCTCAAAACCAAAACATTACCGCATCTGCAAGGCCGACCGCAATATGCGCAACTTCTCCAACCCCGTGGATATCAAGGGAGTCAACGGTCCGCAGCATGGCTCTTTCATGCGTTTGACCAAGAAGGAATACAAGCGATTGGAGAAGTTTACCAAACCAGTGGAATAAGACCACGATGGAATAAACAACTCAAGAGTTCCTGATGTAAATCCGCATAATTTACTGCAACGCTGCAACGCGCAACGTCCATCTCCCCTACGTCCATTGACGTGTCAAAATTGACAGAACGTTTTTTCGTGTTGCAGCGTTGCAGCGTTGCAGTGAAAAAAATATGGTTGATTCTCATGAAAAATAAGTAAATTTTTTTATTTATATATATTATATATATTATATATATATAATATATATAATATATATAAATAACTTTTTATAGTTCTATAATCTGAAAGTGGGTAAGGTGTGTTTTTTCACTGCAACGCTGAAACGCTGCAACGCTGCAACGCGAAAAAATGACGATACGCATTGCCCTCGCTGTTGCGTCGTTGCCGTTTCACTCCCGAGGGTGTAATAAGCGAGGGTACACCGACGTTACACCGACGTTGCTCAGACGCCACTACTGACGCATCCCTGCTGCGTTGCGCCGTTGCACCGTTGCAGCAAAAAACGATAGTAAACGGCGTAGGTGGTTAAAAGATATTAAAGACATGAAAATATCTGCGAAAATATTTGGAGAAAGCAAAAATATTTCGTACTTTTGCAGCGTGATTCAAACCAACAGCAGTGCACGGCTTGAGGTGAGTATCGCAAACAGCGCGCAGTTAAATTAATTACTAATCGAAAATTTTGAAAATTATGAATGATTTATCCAATAGACTGGTCGATAAACACAAAAGTAGGAGACAAATACCAGTGATCAGCATTTATCTCCTACTTGGTTTGCCCAAAGGGATGATGATGTTACATAGCGAAGCAGTTGAATCCGCCATCGACTACGGCCACGGTGCCGGTGACAAACTTTGCGGCGTCGGACATGAGGTAGTGAATGGTGCCGCAGAGCTCCTCAGGCTCACCCATACGACCGAAGGGGGTCTGACGGATGACATCCTGTCCACGCTGAGTGAAGGAGCCGTCGGGATTGGTCAGCAGGGCGCGGTTTTGCTCGGTGATGAAGAATCCCGGGGCGATGGCGTTGACGCGGATTCCCTCTCCGAATTTCTTGGCGCACTCAGTGGCCATGAAAGCAGTGAAATTGCTGATACCGGCCTTTGCGGCAGCATATCCGCATACGCGTGTCATCGGACGGAAGGCGGCCATCGACGAGAAGTTGATGATAGAGCCCTTGCCCTGCTTAACCATTGGCTTGAGGAACACCTGTGTGGGGATGACGGTGCCAGTGAGGTTGAGGTTGAGCACGGTTTGGAATTGCTCCGCCTCAAGGTCGAAGAAGGTCTGGTCGGGGGTGATGGTGGCTCCCTTCATATTGCCACCCGCAGCATTGAGGAGTGTGTCGATTCGACCATATTTCCCGACGATATAGTCGCAGTTTTGCTGCACCACTTCCTGGTTCATCACGTCGGTCTTGACAAATTCACACTCGCCGCCCGCCTTCTTGATGTCGGACATAATCTCGGCGCCAACTTCTTCCTTACGGCCTAGGATAATCACTTTGGCTCCGTTGAGAGCCAGATATTTTGCAATGGCGCGGCCCAATATACCGGTGCCGCCCGTGATGGCTACCACGTAGCCTTGGATATTAAATAAGCTGTTCATATTTTTTGTTTTTTAGTTGTCAACTCGTCAACTATTCCACTTGTTTATTAGTCAAAGAAGCCGGGTTGGCGGTATTCGATGCCCAGTTGGCGATCTACGGTGGCAAGGATGCCCTGCACCTGACCGAGGGCGAACATGCGTCCGAGGAATGAATAGCCGGCATTGTAGCCGCGCTCATCGTCGCCGAGCATGGTCATGCCGTGATCCACACGCATGGGAAGGTTGGGATTTTCCTTTTCGAAGATGCGCGCCAGTTCGATGATGTCTGCACGGCCGCCCAGATGGGAAGCCTCGGTGAAGTCGCCGTTGGGGAATATATGACATGAACGCAGATGAACGAAATGCGTGCGCGAGGCATATTTCCGGGCCAATTCCACAACATTGTTCTGTATGCCCGCCGAGAGCGAGCCGGCACAGAAGGTGAGTCCGTTGTGAGGATTATCGACCGCCTTGAGGAACCACTGTATGTCCTCGTCGGAGTTGACGATGCGGGGCAGTCCAAGGACTGGGATTGGCGGGTCGTCGGGATGGACGCACATGTTGATGCCCGTTTCCTCGCATACTGGCATGATGGCTTCGAGGAAGTACTTCATGTTGCACCGCAGCTGGTCCTTGTCTATGCCCTTGTAGAGGTCGAGGAACTGACGGAAGAGCTCAATGGGATGCTCATCGTCCTCATGGAAGTTGCCGCTGACAAATCCCTGGGTCTTGATCACGATGTTCTCCACGAGCTTGTGGTCCTTTTCGGAAGTCATGGTCTTGGCGAGCTCATCTGCCTCGGCCAGCACATTGCGCCCGGGGAAGCGGTCGAATGCCGCCCACTCCTCGCGTGCGCCCTCGCGCTTGAGGATATAGATGTCGAAATATGCAAACTCAGCATAGGAGAAATATAGATTTGAAGAGCCGTTGGGGTTAGCGTGGAGCAGGTCAGTGCGCGCCCAGTCGAGCACGGGCATGAAGTTGTAGCAGATGCACTTGACGCCCTCGGCAGCAAGATTGCGCATCGACTCCTTATATACCTCTATCTGATGGTCGCGGTCGGGTCCTCCATACTTGATGGTCTCGACCACTGGCAGGCTCTCCACCACCGACCATCTCATTCCGAACGACTCGATATATTCCCTCAGGTCGCGAATCCTCTCGCGTGTCCATACCTCGCCGAGAGGCACGTCGTGCAATGCCGTGACGATGCCTTCGACACCAATTTGCTTTAGCATGGCAAGAGTGATCTTGTCGTTCTTGCCAAACCATCTCCAGGTTCTTTCCATAATGTTTTTTTCGTTTTATAGATTCTTTTTCTTCAAATTCTTCTGCAAAGATAATAATTATTCTCCAATGAACAAACAATTTAGGCGAAAAATGCGCATACTTTTTTTATCACCCTTTGAATATGTTTCAAATTCTTTCGATTTTGTTTCTTTTGCGATTTTTTTCGGCGCAACCGACCTGCCCCTCCATGCCCTCTCGCAATATGACTACTGAAATAAGATAACTGCCGTGCATACTGTGGCGATTTGGTTCAATGGCGTCCAAGGGTTCTATAGGAACATCTTTTGCTAACTGGCAAAAGTTCATCAGTAAGGGTTGCCTTCATCATTAAAGCATCTGTATGGGCTTACGTATTGGAAGATGGGCAAGAAAACTCTCAAATAGCCACCTCAACAGGGCAAGAAAAGGGCAAGATGATGTTTTGTCTCGCTGACGTGAGTAAGGCACTCGAAATCGGGAATCCTTCCAAAATGAAAACGAGGCTGGATTGTGGATATGTCGATTCAATCGATATATCCACCAAAAGCAAGAACCAATATGGGGAGTTTAAGCGGACGATGACTGACGAGGCGTTGCAGCGTTGCAGCGTTGCAGTCGTTTTTTGGATGTTAGTTGTTCTGCTCCTCAAGATACCATTTGGAATATTCGACATAGTGAGGGACCTATGCTTTTTTTCATTATTGGTAAATGTTTCAAATTCGTTCATTTTTGTTGTTTTTGCGATTTTTTCTCATTTCTGATGTAGTGAAATGATGTCGTCATTCGTCTATAATAATAGAAATTGAAATTATTAAAATATTAAATTATTGTATGACAATGATAACAAATGACGTAAAGAAAGAGATTGCCTTCAGCGGTATGACGCTGAACGGATTCGTGATGCTGTTTTTCAACCTGTTTCTTACCTTCGGTTCGATAGGTATCGGAATATGGGCAGGCATTGAGGAGGTCTATGCCATACTGGTGATGGCGATAGTAATGTTCATCGTGAGCATGTTCATCTGGGCGGGATTCCTGCAGTTGGAGCCCAATGAGGCTCGCGTGCTGCTTTTCTTCGGAAAATACAAGGGAACCTTCACCCGTACCGGATATTACTGGGTGAACCCCTTCCTGACGTCGAAGAAACTGTCGCTGCGTGCCCGCAACCTCGACGCCGAGCCTATCAAGGTGAACGACAAGACGGGCAATCCCGTGATGATAGGCCTGATGCTGGTGTGGAAACTGAGCGACACGTATAAGGCGATGTTTGAGATTGACTCACAGACCATTGCCGGCGACCCCGCCAAGAACGCCAATGCCATCGGCGAGAATGTGGCCGGAGTGATGAAGGCCTTCGAGAACTTTGTGAAGATACAGAGCGACGCCGCCCTCAGGGAGGTGGCTGGCAAATATGCCTACGATGACGACAATGACGACACAAATGCCATCACCCTGCGCGATGGCGGCACCGAGATCAACCAGCAACTGGAGTCGAAACTCGACGAGCGTCTCTCGATGGCCGGCATAGAGGTGGTCGAGGCGCGCATCAACTATCTGGCCTACGCTCCTGAGATTGCCGCCGTGATGCTGCGTCGCCAGCAGGCAAGCGCCATCATCTCGGCCCGCGAGAAAATCGTAGAGGGAGCCGTGTCGATGGTGAAGATGGCTCTCGACAAGCTCTCCACGGAGGGTGTGGTGACACTGGATGACGACCGCAAGGCTGCCATGGTGAGCAACCTGATGGTTGTGCTTTGTGGCGATGACTCCGCCCAGCCAGTGGTCAACACTGGGGCATGAGAGATTATTTAATTTCGAACGTGAGGCGGTCGTGATTATTGGAGTTGCTGACGGTGATTACAATGCGCCAGAGACCATCGGGCCACATCGAAAGGAGCATAGGGTCGAGACGGTCGGACAGTGGCTCAATCGCGACGCTACACTTCGACTTGGGATAATGCAGGCGGCGCGTACCAAGTGAGATAATGCCCGCACTGGCATCTACAATGGGACATACGGCGGATATAAACATCTCGCGCACGGGGACGGTGACTGAAGACAGGTCATAGTCGTCGGTGAGGGTGACGATACCGCGACGGTCGATGCCCACGGTACGTTGCCATCGCCTTATGCCCGCCTCGGCGGGATAGCACGAGGCAAGGTCGAGAGTGAGCCTGCCCTTGACGTATCTGACATCGCGGGCGGCAAACTGTTTGCCCTCATGCTGGTCGTGGCCGTTGACCTGCGGCAGATTGTGATATCCGCTCTGCATCGTCCATATCGTATATCTCTCCTTGCTGAAGGTCTTCGACGTGTATTCACCCACGCCGGGGTCGATGAGCAGCGGTTTGCCGGCATTATATACCACAAAATTGCCCACATCATTATGGTTGTGGCTCTCGTCGTTGTGTCCGCCTTTCATCCCGAGGAAGGTAGAGCCCCGGCGGGCGGTCATAATCTGAAGGGAATGAAGCCATGTGTCGGCGGGATGGGGCTCCTCGGCCTTCTCGTCAAGAAAGTCGTCGAGATGGGAGAGAAACACCAGTTCGCGACCAAGGGTGGGGTAGTTGCCGCTCTGGTCGTAGAGCCGCGCCGCATCGTCGAGAAATCCCTTCTCGACGGCGATATACTTGGCAAAGCGCCGCATCACGGGGTCATCAACATAGATGGCAAAGGGATACATCACATTGGGCTGCTGCACCAAACGGTTGCCATGGCTGTCGGCAAAACTCAGGCAGTAGCCGTCGGCGACGTATGTGGCATAACAATAGGCAGCCATCTTCCTGAGAGACTGACGAATAGAGGCCAGTGTCGAATCCATCATTCCCGACGACGTCGAATCCATCATCCCCGCACATTCATATAGCGACGCTGCGGCGCGGTCCCAATATGTGGGTCCCTCGTCGCATCCCCCGTCGTCGGGATAACCGTCGGCAAAGGCTTTCATGGCCGATGCAATCTGTGTAAGGGCTTCATTGCGCCTAATACTGTCGTGTTCGCAGAATGTGACACAGGCAAGCCAGTTGGAGCAAATCCATGGATTCCAGTTCATCGAAGCCCGCTTCCACCAATAATCGGTATTAAGGGCGGGGATGAGCATGCGCCGCTCTATCTCAGCGTCGATACGCTTGGTGAGAAGCGGCGAGAAACTGTCGATGCGTTCTTTAAGGGCATGTCTTGTCCATGCCATCATACCAGCTGTCTCGGCATTGAAGAGATCCACGTTTTGGTCTTCGGGCCGCATCACCTTAGAGCCATAATGGGCAGGAATGCCCCACCATGTCTCCTCCAATGTGCTCATGATGCCATTGACGATGTCGGGCATGAATCGCCCCCGTCCCTCCACTTTCTCTGCGAGAACGAGTGCGGCCAATTGGCGCCGTTTGCCGAATGTCCACTGTTCATAACGGGTGCGATTGCCGTTGGTCTTGAATTCGGCAAACAGAGTGGCTTTCGGAGATTCCCATTGGCAACCGATATATCTCTCCCCATAACGCACATAGCTGTCGAGGATATGTCGCTTAAGGCTGTCGTTGGCTGCCTTGGTCATAGTGGTCTTGGCGTTTGCTTGCACCATGGTGGCAACCGTGATGATGATGAATGTCAGTGAGAATATTCTTGATTTCATGTCTTTTTTGCATTATATTTTTTTAGGAGTTAACACATTAACTTCTTAACTCCTTATTATGGCAGAAAAGCCGTGACGTCTCGGCCGAAGTGGATAAGTTCGCGCACCATCGACGATGATACGGAGGCATGTCGTGGGTCGGAATAGAGGAGGATGGTCTCAATGCCCGACAGTTGGCGGTTGATGTCGGCCTGCTCTCGCTCATATTCGAAGTCCTTCATGCTTCTCACCCCCTTGACGATATAATTTGCTCCCTCGCGACGGGCAAAGTCAACGGTGAGGTCAGAATATGCCTTTACTTCAATCCTCGGTTCGCCGCAATATATTCTCGATATGGCCTCACATCTCTCTTCTGTGGTGTTCATATACTGCTTGCGCTCATTGACCCCCACACCGATGACAAGGCGTGAGAACAGGGGCAGGGCACGACGCACAATGTCGGCATGGCCAATGGTGAACGGGTCGAAACTGCCCGTGAATATTCCAGTCATTATTTTAGAAGTTAAAGAAGTTAAAGAAGTTAAAGAAGTCAAAGAAGGTCAGAAGTCAAGCGACAACTGTTCGCCGAAGCTGTACATGTTGCGGCCGAGATGCTTGTAGGCCAGTTCGGTGACCATACGTCCGCGGGGAGTGCGCTTGATGAATCCCTCCATGATGAGATAAGGCTCATAGACTTCCTCGACTGTTCCGGCATCCTCGCCGATGGCAGTGGCGATGGTGGTGATGCCCACAGGTCCGCCCTTGAACTTGTCGATGATGGTGAGTAGGATCTTGTTGTCCGTCTCGTCGAGACCGAAACGGTCGATGTTGAGGGCCGTCAGTGCATATTGGGTTATCTCGTGGTCGATACGTCCTGTGCCCTTCACCTGTGCGAAGTCTCGCACGCGGCGCAGGAGTGCATTGGCAATACGTGGTGTGCCACGACTGCGTCGTGCAATCTCGTAGGCGGCATCATCGTCGATAGGTACACGCAGTATGCCCGCCGACCGCTTCAGGATTCGCTTGAGAGTGTCGGGGTCGTAATATTCGAGATGGAGGTTGATTCCGAATCGGGCGCGCAATGGAGCCGTGAGCAGTCCGCTGCGTGTAGTTGCCCCCACAAGAGTGAAGGGGTTGAGGTCAATCTGGATTGAGCGTGCCGAGGGTCCCTTGTCGATCATGATGTCGATACGATAGTCCTCCATGGCGGAGTAGAGATATTCCTCAACGACAGGCGACAGGCGGTGGATCTCGTCGATGAAGAGAACATCATTTTTCTCCAACGAGGTGAGAATGCCGGCGAGGTCGCCCGGCTTGTCGAGTACGGGTCCGCTGGTGATTTTGAATCCCACTCCGAGTTCGTTGGCGATGATATTGCTCAGTGTGGTCTTTCCAAGTCCTGGCGGTCCGTGTAGCAATGTGTGGTCGAGTGGCTCGCCGCGGTATTTTGCAGCCTCGACAAAAATCTCCAGGTTTTCCACCACCTTATTTTGTCCGCTGAAGTCGCTGAACTTCAACGGTCGCAAGGCGTTCTCAAAGTCTTTTTCGGCAGAGTTGAGTTTCTGCTCTTCACGTATGTCAAAATCGTCCATTTTTCTATATATAGATATTTATTTTAGATTCAGAAATTAAGAGAGTTGTGACAGGTGATTGCGGCGTATGTCCTCAAGGATGTCAAGGAGTTCGGCGGTAGTGTTGGCGCGTAGCATCGCAATGCGCGTCTGTCGGAAGTTTGGTATGCCCTTGAATATTGGCGACGCGGCGAGATGTCGGCGGGTGTGTAGAATGCCTCGATATTCGTCGATACGCTCAATGTTGATACGCAGTTGCTCCTTGAGGATGTCGAGCTTGTCCTCAGGCGAGAGAATGTAGAGATTCTTCTCTGTCGGGGGAATGTCGTGGTCGCCGCTGTCGAGATAGTCGCGTATCTCCTTGAAGATCCACGGTCGTCCGAATGTGGCGCGTCCAATCATCACTGCATCCACTCCATATCGCTCAAATGCCTGCCGGGCCTCTTCTGGGGATGTGATGTCGCCATTGCCGATGATGGGGATGTGAATGCGTGGATTGCGCTTCACTTCGCCTATCAGGGTCCAGTCGGCCTCGCCGGTGTACATCTGTGCGCGTGTGCGTCCGTGTATGGTAAGGGCTGCTATACCGCAGTCCTGCAGTTGTTCGGCGAGGTCGGTGATGACGAGCTGTTCGGCGTTCCACCCCAATCGTGTCTTCACCGTGACTGGTGTCTTGACCGCTTTGACCACCTCGCGTGTTATCTCGAGAAGCAGCGGTATGTTTTGCAGCATTCCCGCTCCGGCACCCTTGCCCGCCACCTTCTTCACTGGGCAACCGAAGTTGAGGTCGATGATGTCCGGATGGACTTCCTCCACGATCTTTGCCGCCTCCACCATAGCCTCCACGTCGCGTCCGTAGATCTGAATGCCCACGGGTCGCTCTTCGTCGCAGATGGTGAGCTTGCGCAATGTGGCATTTACCGAACGCACCAATGCGTCGGCACTGACAAACTCGGTATATACCATGGACGCCCCATATCGCTTGCACAGCATTCGGAATCCTATGTCCGTGACATCTTCCATAGGTGCAAGAAACAGTGGATAGCGTCCGAATTCAATATTCCCGATCTTCATATTATCAATTTATACTGTTTTTTAAATCATTATTTAAGGAATTATCTCCTTTTATCTCCTCTTATCTCACTTTATTTGAGCAAGTGATACATGCCTCCGGCAAGCGGTCGCACCACTCCCATCATCTCAAGTTCGAAGAGCAGGGCGGTGACATTGCCCACGGATATGCCAGTCTTGACAGATATGACATTGGTTGGCAGGTCGTTGGTGGATGTCAACAGATCGACAATCTTCTTCTGGTCGGGAGAGAGGTTGGGAAAGAGCTGTCGCTCTATGCCGCGCTTGTTGGCCTCCGCACGCCTTGCGTCGTCTTCCCATCTCATTGCCTTGACAAACGACTCCGCAGAGGTGAGCAGCTGGGCCAGGTTGTTGCGAATGGCATTGTTGCATCCTTCGGAATAATGGTCGCCCACACGTCCAGGCAGTGCGAAAACCTCATTGCCGTACGATGACGATATTTCGGCGGTGATGAGACCGCCTCCATGCGCCGCCGACTCGATGAGTACGCATGCATCCGACATTCCCGCCACAATACGGTTGCGGCGCACGAAGTTTTGCTTGTCGGCATTTGTACAGGTCATGAATTCCGTGAGCAGTCCTCCATGGTTCACCATCTGTCGGGCCACATCCTTATGGGCGGGTGGATAGAGATAATCGAGGCCATGGGCCAACACACCGACGGTTTCATATCCGTTGGCAAGCGCCTGTGTATGTGCTGCGATGTCAACACCATAGGCCAATCCGCTCACAATCAGCACCTCCGGGCATAGATTGCGAAGGTCGCGCACAAAGTGGCGGATGAAGTCGGAGCCATAGGTTGTGGCATGTCGGGTGCCCACGATATTGATTACCCTCCGCTGGTTGAGGTCGGCATTGCCCTTGAAGTAGAGCACTATGGGTGCATCCGGGCATTCCGAGAGACGCAGTGGGTAGCGGGTGTCGCCGAGACACAGGATATCGATGTCATGTTCGCGACAGAATGCCAATTCCACTTCTGCCCTCTTGAGCGGTTCGCCCCAGTCCTTGAGGTTTTCAATCAGCCGCGGCGAGCATTCCGGGATGATGTCGCGTATGTCATTGCGATGCTCAAAAATGTCATAGCCGCTGCCCAATGTGCGATATAGGTGCAGGGCGGTGGCGAGGTTGAAATGGCCAATGCGTGTGACGGCCATGTTGTATAGCAGCTCTTGGTCGTTCATTTTCTTTTATCTCCTTTTATCTCCTTTTATCTCCTTTTATCTCCCCTTATCTCCTCTTATCTCCCCTTCTTTAAGACAGATAGTCGGCAAAGGCGCGGTCGTATTCCTCGCACGTGCCCAATCTCCCGTTGACAAGACATACAATTTCGATGACACCCGAGAAGCACATCTTCTCGTCGGATGCGCGGAAGATGTCCTGATAGAAAACATATTTTATGCCCTCTTTCTTGATGGCGAGACGCGAGATAAACTCGTCGTCGGGGCGGAGCGGAGTCTTGAATTTCAGGTTCATACGTGCTACCACGGCATCCACTCCCTTCTCGTGCATATCGGCAAAACTCAGTCCGCAATGCTGTAGGAAGAGGTGGCGGGTATGTTCGGTGTAGTGGAGATAGTTGGCATTGTTGACTATTCCCTCGATGTCACACTCATAGTCGCGTACAGACATCCTTGTTTCGTATATGTATTTCATCTTTACATTATTTTATCTGACAGTAAAAGTCTCGTTATATATTTAAAATCAATGTCTCTTAAGATATTCAAATCCAATGCGGCAGCGCAGGCAGTCCTTGCGGTCGCAATATTCATTCTTCAGTTGGATGAGAGCCTGCGAGTCGCCGGCGTTGAGAACTTCCAGCCCGCATTGCTTCCACATACGGATGATATGATTGTCCTCAGCCTTCAGTTGTTCGAGAAGGTCAAAGGCCCGTTCGCATAGCACCTCGTTGTTGGTGTGCCTGCCATAGGCGAAGAGCACGGGTATGGCGGTGTTGATCATCAGCAGGTTGAGCGAGAATGGTGACACATTCTTGGCATTCTTGCTGCTTTCCGCTCCGAAGACATAATGAGTCTCCCAATATGGGGTGACATGCGTGGCGAGCATGCGCTTCATGTCGTCAACCGTCTTGCATTCCACCAGTTGGCTGAGCGATGTCTTGTGCTCATGATAGAGGGTGGCAAGTTGGGAGATTCGGATATGCGGGAAATTCTGGGGGCGCAACCTGAGAAACCGCCACATCTTATGGTTCATGGGCTGAAGCGAGAACTTGTGCGCAAGATACAGGTATTCGTTGCGCAACCGGCTGAAATAGCTGTCGTTGAGGGCATCCTTCTGATAGCGTTCTGGCACGGCATTGATATCGAGCAGTCCAGCCTGCCCCATGAAGATGGCCTCGATTTGGAAGAGGTCGTCGCGATGGTGCGCCACTTTGTTGAGCGGCACGCTTGCAGCCCATTGTTCGAAGGCGTCGCCATTGATGCCAAATCCATAGTTGCGGGCAAGAGTCATGAAGTAGGCGTCTTCCCATGAGCCGTTCATCCTCTTCGCCCTTCGTGAGATATCGACTGTCTTGCGTTCGAGACGCTCAGTCTGCAGGGCAGCCATCCACGAGTGGACCATCAGCCGGGTGAGGTCGGGCACGATGCGATAACAAGGGGGATAGGCATCAGCCTCAAGGAGCTGGCGATAGTTGTCCGTGACATTTTGCGGCACGCTGAGTTGTAGTTGCGGCAAGTATTCCCCGCGACTGTTTTGCACGTCGCAGTCGATGACCTCAGCCACATGCAGTATGACGTTGTCATAGGCAGGGTCTTTCTCATGTCCATGACGATACCAGTCGCGTGAGTGGTCGTGGATTTCCACATTTCCCACCCACATGGTCTCGCCGATGCGCATCTTTGCATTGAAGAAGTCGGGCCCGGCATTGCGGTTGTGCAGTCCGGGGTCGATAATCTCCACCGCCTTGCCGTCGGTAGTGGCGAGGTTGCCGAGAGGCAGTATCTTGTGCTTCCACACATATTGCAGCAATTGTTCCATCAGCTAATATCATTAGAGAATTACGACAAAGGTAATGAAAGTTGTCGATAATACAAAGTAAAATGGCATTTTTTTTCATCTTTGAGTGCTTTTTTCTCTATTTTTACGACCTTTTCCGCATTTTTAAGAGCTTTTTGACTGATATATGGGATAAAAAACGTAACTTTGCATCCGATTTTCAAAACAGTATAATAAAATAAGGTATAAAGAATATGAAAATAGCATTGATAGGCTATGGCAAGATGGGCAAGATGATCGAGCAGATTGCCATCAGCCGTGGACATGAGATTGTCAGCATCATAGATATCGACAATCAGGAGGACTTCGACAGTCCGGAGTTTGCATCAGCTGACGTGGCAATAGAGTTTACTGCGCCACATGTTGCATACGGCAACTATCTGAAGGCGTTCAGCCATGGGGTGAAGGTGGTCAGCGGTTCCACTGGGTGGATGAACGACCATAAGGCCGACGTGGAGCGACTCTGCAATGAGGAAGGCAACACCCTCTTCTGGGCTTCCAACTTTTCCATCGGCGTGGCTATCTTCACAAGCGTTGCCCGTCACCTCGCTAAAATCATGAATCAGTTCCCGCAGTATGATGTGGAGATGGAGGAGGTGCATCATGTACACAAGTTGGACGCGCCGAGCGGCACTGCCATCACCCTTGCCGAGGAGATTGTGGACAACCTTGACCGCAAGGACGGCTGGGCAAAGGGCACACTCCAGGCTCCCGACGGCTCGGTGAGCGGCGACAGTAAGGTGGCTGCCGACAAGCTGCGCATCGACAGTGTGCGACGCGACGAGGTGCCGGGAATACACACCATAAAGTTTGACTCGGAGGCCGACTGCATCACCATCACCCACGATGCCCACTCGCGTAAGGGATTCGCCCTCGGCGCAGTGCTTGCCGCGGAGTTCACCAAAGACCATAAGGGTCTGCTCACCATATCCGACATGTTCAAGTTTTAACGATTTTTGATGTAGTGAATCCCCTATGGGGAAAGTCTAAGAAAGAAAAAGGAAATAATCAGAACAATGGAAGATTTAAAGAAAAAGAAGTTGAACATGAAGGTGCAATGGGCCAAGTTCGCCCTTGTCATGGTGTTGTATATAGCATTCCTCGTATGGCTCAAGAGCTGGCTCGGCCTGGTTGTCATACCATTTATCTATGACGTGTATATCACCAAGAAGATAAAGTGGCAGTGGTGGAAAGAGTCTGAAGGCCCCGTGAGATTCGTAATGTCATGGGTGGATGCCCTGGTGTTTGCACTTGTGGCTGTTTATTTCATCAACCTGTTCTTCTTCCAGAACTATGTCATACCGTCAAGTTCGCTTGAGAAGTCATTGCTCACGGGCGACTATCTCTTCGTCAGCAAGGTGAGCTACGGACCACGCATACCAGAGACACCACTCACCATGCCACTCACTCAGCACACATTGCCAGTGGTTGACTGCAAGTCGTATATAGAGTGGCCCCATTGGGACTATCGCAGGGCAAAGGGTTTGGGCAAGGTGGAACTCAACGATATCGTCGTGTTCAACTATCCTGCCGGTGACACCCTATGCGCCGCACCGCAATATCAGGCCAGTGACTACTATCAGATGTGCTATGGCATCGGCTATCAGGTATATCCCGAACGTCCTAATCCCGACTCATTGTCATACGAGCTGCGCGAGAAATATTTCTCAACCATCTATCAGGCCGGCAGGGACATCATCAGGCAGAATGCCAACGAATACGGGGAGGTCATCACACGACCCACAGACCGCCGCGAGAACTACGTGAAGAGATGCGTGGGACTGCCGGGACAGACCCTTCAGATCAAGAACCGTGTAGTATATCTCGACGGAAAGGCTAACAAGGAGCCGGATAATGTGCAGTATTCATACTATGTGAAACTGAAGCAGCGCATCCCCGAGGAACTGATGGAGCAGTTGGGCATCACGATGGAAGACCTCATGAGTCTTAACACGGCGGGATATATGCCGCTGACAAAGAATTCAGTGGCAGTGCTTTCGAAACGCAAGGACATCGTGGAGAGCATCACCATCAACACCGACTCTTCCGACACTGACATCTATCCACTCAACGGCAACAAGCATTGGACACGCGACAACTACGGACCGGTGTGGATTCCAGCAAAGGGAAAGAGCATCGACCTCACCCTCGACAACCTCGCCGTGTATGAGCGACCCATCAGGGTGTATGAGGCTAATGACCTCAAGGTGAAGGACGGAAAGATATTCATCAATGGCAAGGAGACAACGAAATATACCTTCAAGATGGATTACTACTGGATGATGGGCGACAACCGACACAACTCTGCTGACTCGCGCTACTGGGGATTCGTGCCCGAAGACCATATCGTCGGAAAGCCAATCTTCATCTGGTGGTCGAGCGACCCCGACCGCTCCGGATTCGGCGGCATTAGATGGAGCCGCATATTCAGTCTTGTGGATAATATCAAATAATGCGGAGAAATGAAAGCATTACTTTCTACAACATATTTCGGTCCTGTTCAGTGGTATCAAAAGCTCAACAGGGCCGAAATCGCATTTATAGAGTGCCATGACAGCTATAGAAAGCAGACCTATCGCAACAGGTGTGTCATCGCCACGACAAATGGACTGCAGTCGCTCACCATACCTGTAGAACGTCCAGACTCAGGACTCCATTCCACATTGATGAAGGACCTGCGCATCAGCGACCACGGCAACTGGCGCCATCTGCATTGGCATGCCTTGATGTCGGCCTACTCCGAGTCGCCATTCTTCGAATATTATGCTGACGACATAAGGCCATTTTACGAAAAGAAATGGGATTTCCTATATGATTTCAATATGGAGGCATGCCAGACGGTATGCTCATTGCTCGACATCAGGCCCGACATCCGCCCGACTTCTGAATATAATAAGACAGACAGTCTCCCCGAAGATGTGGTTGACTTCAGGGAGACTATCGACCCCAAGCATCCTGAGCCTGACGCTGACTTTGTGCCACGACGATATTATCAGGTGTTTGAACGCAAGACTGGGTTCCTGCCAAACCTGAGTATCCTCGACCTTCTCTTTAATATGGGACCGGAAGGAATATTCTATCTCGATTAATATCTATTCAAACAGTCCCAATCAATACTTGAACGAGCTGCCACCAAGAAATTCCCTCAGCAGGGAAGTTGGCGGCACCTGACGGTCGGGAATAGGCTTGATGTACTTCAGAAACTTGCGCAAACGGTATGCCGTGGCATATTCCTCACAGTTTTCCGGCACCTGTTCCAGTATTGGCTCTGCCTGTGACTTTATGACAGCCAATTCGAACAGCATGGCAGAATTGAACATCACGTCGGCATTTTCCTGGAAGGGGAATATCCATCGGTTCTCGCCGGCACGTACCGACGGCCAGCGACGGATGGTGTCTTGTGCGCTGACACCACGGTATTTATAGTCGCGGATGATACGGCGAAGCAGGCGGTTGTCTGTCGTCGGGATATAGTTGTGGTCGTCGAGAAGGATGGTGGTCAGGGCGGAGGCATATACCCTGTACTTTCGCTCCTCAGGAATCTGTGAGGTGAGTATCGGGTTGAGGGCATGGATGCCTTCCACCACGAGTATCTCGTCATCCTTCAATCTTATCTTCCGTCCGCTTTTCTCGCTTTTCCCCGATTGGAAGTTGTATTTGGGTAGCTCCACCTCCTCGCCGCGGAAGAGGGCATTCATCTGTTCGTTGAGCAGTGGTATGTTGAGTGCCTCTACATGTTCAAAGTCATAGTCGCCTGTCTCGTCCTTGGGGGTCTTGTCGCGGTCAACGAAATAATCGTCGAGCGAGATGCCTACGGGTTTTAAGCCATTGGTGAGCAACTGTATGGACAGGCGCTTGCACGTTGTGGTCTTGCCGCTCGACGACGGACCCGCTATCAGTACCATCCGCACATCCTTGCGCGATGCGATGTCTTCGGCGATTTTTGCCAACTTCTTTTCCTGTAGGGCTTCAGAGAGGTTGATGAGACCAGTGCTGAACCCGCCTACCACCGCTGTGTTGAGGTCGCCAATGGTGCGCATGCCGAGGATGTCCTGCCAGTGGTGATGTTCCTTGAATATCTCGAAGAGCTTGTCCTGACGGATCAGTTCGCCGAGTTGGGCGGGATTCTTCTGTGATGGTATGCGAAGTAGCATGCCGTCGAAATACTTCACCAGTTGGAACAGGTGGATTTGTGACGTGTTTATTAGTAGCGTCCCGTAGTAATAATCCTTGTAGTCGCCTATCTGGTAATATGTGGTGTAAAGACGGCCTATGCTCTTGAGGAGTTTCACCTTCGAGGTGTCGCCCATCTCACTGAAGATATTAATGGCCTCTTCCGTGGTGCACTCATGCCTTTCGATGGGTATGGCGGCTGATATTATCTCCTGCATTCGATTGCTTATCTTCTCCACATCATCCTCGGTGATGGCACGTCCAAGCTGAAGGTCGCAGTAGTAGCCATTCGACACGGGTATGTCTATGACCATCTTCTTGCCTGGGTATAGTTCGTCGGCAGCCTTGCATAATATAAAGAATAATGTGCGCGTGTAGGCTCTCATACCGGTTGAGGAGTAGAGATCGACAAACTCCACGTCCTTGTTGTGATACACACGGAAGTCGAGCCCCTCAACCTTGTTGTTTACCTTGGCACTGACGGGCCCGAAGTCCATTTTTAGATTAAATTCATAAAAAATCTCAGAAAGTGAGCTTCCGATGCTGATTTCTTGAGTTTTTTTATTATTTTTGCAGCGGATTTGTACTACCTGTTTCATATCCATCTCATTTTTGTTGTTTTTTACGCCGTAAAGATACACCGAAAATTTGAGATTACAAAGAAAGAATAATTAATTTAATAAAAAATATGTCGATTTGGATTTTTTTTAAGATTATTGGATCACTCGCATTGCTTATTTATGGCATGAAAGTGATGAGCGAGGCCTTACAGAAGATGGCCGGCTCGCAGTTGCGACACATTCTCGCGACAATGACCAAAAACAGATTTACCGGTATGTTCACCGGTATGTTCGTAACCTGTTCGGTGCAGTCATCGTCTGCCACTACGGTGATGACGGTCTCTTTCGTCAACGCCGGACTCCTCACTCTCGCGCAGGCAATTTCCGTGATTATGGGTGCCAATATCGGAACTACGCTTACGGCATGGATCATGAGCCTTGGATTCAATGTTGACCTGACCACCGTGGTCTTCCCCGCCTTCTTCCTTGGCATTATGCTTATCTATAGCAAGAGCAAACGGTATATAGGCGACTTCCTCTTCGGTATTGCTTTCCTGTTTTTTGCCCTCGTACTGCTTAGTGCGGCAGGAAAGGAACTCGACCTCGAACACAATCCCGACGTAATCAAATTCTTTAGCTCCTTCGACACTGGCAGTCATCTCACCATCATTATCTTCCTTCTTATTGGCACCATCATCACCTGCATCGTGCAGTCGTCGGCAGCTGTGATGGCCATCACCATTCTCCTCTGTTCTACCGGCGTGCTGCCTATCTACCTTGGCATCGCTCTCGTGATGGGAGAAAATATCGGCACTACCGCTACCGCCAACCTTGCCGCCTTGGGAGCCAATGCCCAGGCACGCCGCGCCGCTTTGGCCCATTTGGTATTCAACGTGATTGGTGTGGTGTGGGTGCTCTGTCTTTTCTATCCGTTTGTGGATATGGTATGCTCATTGGTCGATTATAATCCCAATGACCATAGTCTCACCACAGCCCAGCTGGCCAAGCGGCTGCCTATCATCCTGGCTGCCTTCCACACATGCTTCAACGTCACTAACACATTCGTGCTGATATGGTTCATACCTCAGATAGAGAAAATCGTATGCCGTATCATCAAGCCCAAGACCACGGAGGATGAGGAGGAATTCCGACTGACATATATCGGTGGAAACACCATCATGAAGACTCCGGAGCTCTCCGTGCTTGAGGCTCAGAAGGAGATTCAGATTTTCGCCGAGCGCATACACAAGATGTTCTCGTTTGTCAGGGAATTGCTTGGTATCACGGATGACTCTGCATTCAACAAACTCTTCTCGCGCATAGAGAAATACGAGAGCATCACCGACAATATGGAGATAGAGATTGCAAAATATCTCGACGGTGTCAGCGACGCCCATCTCTCTGATGACACAAAGGCGAAGATTCGTGCCATGCTGCGTGAGATCTCTGAATTGGAGAGTATCGGCGACAGTTGCTATAACATTGCACGTACGCTCAACCGCAAGAAGGGCGGCAAGGAGGACTTCACTGAGCAGCAATATGAGCATATACACCAGATGATGGAGCTCACTGACGACTCGCTCACCCAGATGAATGTATTGCTCCTCGGACGAAAGGACAGCTTTGACGTCAACCGCTCATTCAACATAGAGAATGAGATAAACAATTATCGCAACCAGTTGCGCAATCAGAATATCAATGACGTCAACGACCATCTCTATTCCTACGCCATCGGTACGATGTATATGGATATCGTGGGCGAATGCGAGAAGTTGGGCGACTTCGTCATTAATGTCGTTGAGGCAAGAATGGGTATGCGCCAGACTCGTTAGATTTAGAATATTATTGTTTTATACCTTCACGAGGCTTGGCATCACATGTATGTCAAGCCTCGTAAAGGTTTATTCTGTAGTCTCGCTATTGGCGTGCTCCATATAGTATCGGCTTGGACTCACGCCCATTATCTTTATAAAATATCGGTTGAAGGACGATATGGAGTTAAAACCGCTCATCGTTGCCACCTCTGTCATCCTCTTACGGTCTTTTGACGGCATGGACTTCATTATCCTGCAAGCCTCCTCCACGCGATACTTGTTGACGAAATCGTAGAAATTGGTCAACAGGTTGTTCTTGAGATAATCCGACAGGTATGTCTTGTTGGTACCTATTTCCATTGCAAGGTCGATTATCGACAGCTTGGGGTTTAGGTAGAACTTCTTTTCCTGCATGATTATCGGGAGTTTTCTCTCTATTATCGACTCTCGCCTTTGCTTGATGACTTGTGACATATCTACATTATTGTCGGGCGAGACTTCTCCTGCTTCAATTTCTCCTGCTTCAGCTTCTTCAGCTTCTTCCGTTTCTTCTTCATTTCTTGCGGCGAGCATTCTCAATACCTTGTGACGTCTGGCCATTTTGGCAATAATGAACCATAAGATCATATTGGTCACATTGAATAGAGTCTCGCTCAACCATGTGGTGGAGTCAAATGATAATGTATAAAGAATATGTGATGTAAAAAAGGCATAGCAGGCTATGAGAACCCACTTGATGTCGATATTGTCAGTGTAGGAATATGTGGAAAACATCTGGCGGCGATACCTTGTCACGAATATCGTGATGTATATGACCGTAGCTATGGAGATGATGTATGCGACGAATGATGCAGCCAGTCTTACCGCTTCCGTGGGCCAGATGGTGTATGCCGGGATGAAAACGGATTGGACAGCCATTGCCACATATATCTGCTTGTTTGTCACCACACCTGGTTTTGCCACTTCCAGGAAATAGGCGGAAGCGACAGGTATGTATAGCATGTCTATGATGCCGACAAGGGCGTTAAGGTATTCAGATAATTTCCATTCATTGATAAGAAAGACTGAATCCTTGATATAGCATATCCCAATCAGCAGGGATGCAAAATACAATAGCCACATCATGCGGTTGCGGCTTTTGTATCTTTTTAGTATCACTGCCCAGAAAAGGAAAAAGACGGTTGTGCCTCCACGGATGGCGTGGGCGAATGCCTCCATAGTTGAAATGTCGCTTGTCATTGTGATATGTAATGATTATGCATCATGCTGCCTTACTCCCATGCGCGCCTCGACTACGTTTATCACATAGTCGCCGAGCTTTTCACATTCTTGGATAATGTCCATGTACATGGTGCCCATGGCATAGGTGTACAGGTGGTTGTTGACATCATTGATGTTTTGACTGCGCAGTTGGCTGCGATAGTTGTTTATCTCGTTCTCGATATTGAATGAGCGGTTGATGTCATTGTCCGACTTGTGACCCACGAGCGTCACTATCATTTGCGACAGGGAGTCGTCGGTGAGTTCCATCATCTGATGGATATGCTCATACTGCTTCTCTGTGAAGTCCTCCTTGCCTTTCATCTTTCTGTTGATGGTGCGGGCAATGTTATAGCAGCTGTCGCCGATGCTCTCCAATTCGGATATCTCCCGAAGCATGGCACGTATCTTAGCCTTGGTCTCGTCGCTCAGGTGGGCGTTGCTCACATTGTCGAGGTATTTGGCTATCTCAATCTCCATATTGTCGGAGATACCCTCGTATTTCTCTATACGTGTGAACAGCTTGACAAACTTGTCCTGATTGGTCTCGCCAAGCAGTTCGCGCACCATGCCAAACATTCTCTGTATGCGCTCTGCGAATGAGTGTATCTCCTTTTGTGCCTCAAGGACGGATATCTCGGGAGTTTTGATGATGCCCGACTGTATGAACCGCAGGCGGAAATCATCCTCGTCGGCGTTCTTTTTCGGTTTGATGACTTTGCATACCAAATTCTCAATTTGGGGAATAAACCATACGAGGATGGTGGTGTTGGCGATATTGAAGGATGTGTGGAAGGCGGCAAGCACGAACGACAGTTTTGCGGCATTGCGGATGAAACCGGGGTCAGTCTTTAGCATTGTCGCATCGTAATCCACAAAGCCACATACCATATCAATAAACGGACGGAACACACATAATATCCACAACACTCCGAAGACATTGAAGAACATGTGGGCGAGGGCGGCACGGCGCGCCTGGGTGTTGGCTGTCATTGCGGCTATGTTGGAGGTCACCGTGGTGCCTATGTTCTCTCCCATCACAAGGGCTATGCCCTGATAGATGGGAAGCACGCCTGTGGAGCATAGGATCATCGTGATGGCCATAACGGCGGCTGACGACTGCACGCACATGGTCAGAACACTGCCGATGACAAGGAAGATGATGGTGGTCAAGAAACTGTCGGGATCGAAACCAGCAAAGAAGTCCAGTACGGGCTGGTTGTGGGCCAGGTCCATGTCAATGCCTGTCTGGCGCAATGTGCCCAAACCGAGAAACATGAACGATATGCCAAAGAGAAAGTCGCCGAAGAGCTTGCGCTTCTTGCTGTAGATAAGGATAATGGCAATGAAAAAGGCAGGCCATACGAAGTCAGTGATGTTGAATGAGAAGCCAGCGCTCATTATCCATGCGGTGAGCGTCGTGCCTATGTTGGCTCCCATAATCACCGAGATGGCTTGTGCCAATGTGAGCAGTCCCGCATTGACAAATGAGACGGTCATCACCGTGGTGGCTGTCGATGACTGTACTGCCGCCGTGATGAGAGCACCAGAAATGATGCCAGTAAACCGGTTGGTGGTCATCGTGCCCAACACATGGCGGAGCTGTGGTCCTGCCATCTTCTGCAAACTGTCGCTCATTGACTTCATTCCGAACATCAGTAGAGCAAGGGCTCCTATAAGCCTGAAGAATATCCAAATTGACATGGTGAATATTTATTGTTATACGTAGATTGTTTTTTCTATCGTAGGTTTGTCATATTCTATTATCTTGTATTTACTTAATAATGAGAGTTGACAGCCGGTCGGGCGAGAATATCTCGCGTGCCACGTGCTGTATGTTTTCTGACGTCAGAGCATCGATACGGTGAAAGAGGTCGGTGATGTCTTTCTCCCATCCGTAATGAAGAAAACTCTTTCCGAAGTCCAGGGCGAAACTCTCACGATTGTCACATGCCACTCCAAGCTGGCCTTTTATCTGTCGCTTGGCGGCATTGAGCTGGGCCGTGGTCAGCGGTTTCTCGCTCACACGCTGCAACTCCTTGTTCACAAGCCTTAGGCAGCGCTTTATGTCGTGTGGGTCACAGCCGAAATAACAACACCACACTCCTGTGTCGCTATAGCTTGCCATGGTGCTTTCCACAGTATATACCAGTCCATTGCGTTCACGAAGCGAGAGGTTGAGCCTTGCATTCATACTCGGTCCTCCCAATATGTTGTTAAGCAAGTAGAGGGCTATGCGCCGCTCGTCATGCACATCGTATGCCCTGTTGCCTATCATCACGTGAGCCTGGTGTGTGCCCTTTTCTATTGTCTTCGTTTGTGGCGAATAGGGTGGGAGTGGTGTCACTGTGTCTGCATTGCCAATTATGGGCTGACTGGCGGGAAATCCCTTTGTCGCACGTTTCAGCAGTGTGACAAGACGGTTGAAGTTGATGTCGCCGTATGCAAAGAACACTGAATTCTGTGGCTTGTAGTATCTGCCCGTGAACTTCCTGGCCGTCTCGCTCGTATATGTACGCAGCTGGATAGATTCACCAAGTATGTTATGACCAAGCGGATGTCCTGAGAATATTATGTTTTCGAAAAGGTCATAGATGAGTTCTGCCGGAGAGTCGTTATAGCTCTCTATTTCGTCGCATATCACTTCTATCTCCTTGTCTATCTCCGACTGGGGGTAAAGACTGTGGAACACTATGTCAGCAAGAAGATCCACGGCTTTCGGAAACTGGTCCTTTAGTATGGCGGCATAGTATATTGTGTCTTCCTTGTTGGTGAAGGCATTGAGTTCGCCGCCTACAGTCTCCAAGCAGTTGATGATATTAAGGGCACGGCGACGCTCCGTGCCCTTGAATGTCGTATGCTCACAAAAATGTGCCACACCCTCCTCGCCAGACAGTTCATTGCGGGTTCCGGCATTGATGCCGAAACCGCAATATACCACCTGCGACACTGAGGGCAGGTGTATCACCCTCAGTCCATTGGGGAGTGTTGTTGTATTATACTTCATTTATTGCTTAATAACGCTTCTGCCATCTTGCGTCCCAATTCCTCACACTGCCTGAATGTGTCGTCGTTGAGACTTTGGCAAATGTCAACTGGCTCGCCAACCTCCTCAAAGTGAAGGCGTGTGTCGTTCCACTCCTTGATTTTGGCTACTGCCTTGCTTGCCCAGCCATAACTGCCAAACCATCCTATCTTGTGGTTCTTGATGTCCTTGTTGGCAAGTTCGGCCAGTAGGACGTCCATTTCGTGGTAAAGTCCTGTGTTATATGTCGGTGCGCCAACTATGAGGGCATTGTAGCGGAACACGTCGCGGATGATATATGAGTGGTGGGTCTTGGAGACATTATACATCACGATGTTCTTCACTCCGGCCTCTGATGCCGCACGTGCTATCACTTCGGCTGCACGCTCGGTGTTGCCATACATCG
Source organism: Prevotella sp. (assembly GCA_034101015.1). Lineage (GTDB taxonomy): Bacteria > Bacteroidota > Bacteroidia > Bacteroidales > Bacteroidaceae > Prevotella. The sequence continues at coordinate 66,963 of JAXEKN010000104.1, read as the reverse complement.
TGCCATAGCAAATGACCAATCCCGGCTCTGTCTCATATTTCGACATGGAGTCATACATTCCAATCACTTTCTCAATGTACTCATGCCATACCGGGCCGTGGGTCGAACAGATGTAGTCCAGTTTTACTCCTGCGAGTTTCTTCAGTGCCGACTGCACAGGAGTGCCGTATTTGCCCACTATGTTTGAGTAGTAGCGCACCATCTCAAGCCAGAAGGTGTCGCAGTTGATTTGGGAGTCTATGATGCCGCCGTTGAGCGCGCCAAAGCATCCGAAGGCATCACCGGAGAAGAGCACGTTGCCGGTGGTGTCGAGTGTCACCATTGTCTCAGGCCAGTGTACCATAGGGGTGAGCACAAACTGCAGCTTATGCTGTCCCAAGTCGAGCGTGTCGCCGTTCTTCACTTCCGTCGTATTGTCCTGAATGCCGTAAAAACCCTTCATCATGCAGAAGGTCTTTTTGTTGCCGATGATGTTGATTTCGGGATAATACTGGCGTATTAGCTCTATGGCACCGCTATGGTCGGGCTCCATGTGGTTGATTATCAGATAGTCAATCTTTCTGTCGCCTATGACATGCTGGATGTTCTTGATATAAGGGATGAAGAAATCCACTTCAACGGTATCAACTAAGCATACTTTCTCATCGACAATGAGATAGGAGTTGTATGACACTCCATTGGGCAATGGCCACAAACCCTCAAACAGGTTCTTGTTGCGGTCGTTTACACCCACATAATAAATGTTGTTTGTAATTTCCTGCATATATTCTTATTGTTATATTATTGATGTTGGAATATTGTCCTTGATAATCAATCAATGCCCCGCAATGTCCTTTTTGAGCTTCTCTCCAAATTCCTTTGAGATATAGTTGTTTATGCTCTTGCAACATTCAGCTGAGAACATTTGGGCACTATCCACGAGCTTGTCCCATTGTTCCTCGGTCAGACCGCGGCGGATGTCGTCGCGGGTTATGCCGTGTTTTATTAGCCCATAGACAAATCCCGCATTAAAGTTGTCGCCGGCGCCAATGGTGCTTACTGTCTCGGAATGGCTGACGGGATAATTGCGCCTTATGCCTCCCTCCGCTCTCACTTCTACAGGGTTGGCTCCTTGAGTGTAGATGAAGTTATGGCAATAAAAAGAGATGTCCGTACGATATATCGTATCAGCGTCATTGCGCTTGAATAATATCTCGAAATCTTCATTGCTCCCCCTCACTATGTCTGCCGACTCAAGATTGTCCAGCAAGTTGGGCGTGATTTTCATTATCTCATGACGATGGGATGCACGGAAGTTTACATCATAATATAATATGGCGCCATGGTTTTTGGCATGCTCAAGGAAACCGGCTACCTGTGGACGTATCACGGGGTTGATGGAGTAGAAGGAACCGAACATCACTATGTCATCGGCTTCTATGTCCGGATAAATGAAATCAAGCTGGTCGTGGGGATGGTCCTTGTAGAAGATGTATTCCGCATCGTTCTTTTCATTTAGGAAGGCAAGTGAAAGCGGCGACTTGCTCTCTGCATACACATTGACATTCGAACCATCGACACCATTGTCTTCCATAAAGCGCAATATCTTCTTGCCAATATGGTCGTTGCCCGTTTCGCTTATCATTGATGCTTTTATTCCTGCTCTTCCCAATGAAATCAGGGCGTTAAACACCGAACCGCCGGGAACTGCACTTACAGGTTCGTCTTCCTTGAATATGATGTCGAGAACAGTCTCGCCAATACCTATTACTTTCCTCATATACCTTATTTAATAAATAGAATGATGTCGTATTTATAGAATAATGTCCCACTAACTCTTATGGCAAATTAGTCTATTTCCATCAAAAGCGGTGCAAAATTACACATTTTCCACCGCTTATCATCCTATTATCTTGTTTTTTTTATTATTGTCTTTAAGATTTAACATTCATTTAGAAACCTCTCGGCCATTTATTATCCCCTTTATATCATCAAGTGTGTTTGCCACTTTAATGACTCGTTTCCATTCGCCACGCACCATTCCCTTGCTGTCAAGGTCGTCGAGCATGCCAATCAGAGTGTCCCAAAAACCATTGATGTCGTATAATATCAAGGTCTTGGAGTGATAACCTATTGTGGCAGATGCTGCCACGGTGAATATCTCGTCGAGCGTGCCGATGCCTCCTGGCAGGGCGATAAAGACATCGCTCTGTGCCATCATCAATGCCTTACGGTCGTTGAGATTGTCACATGGGATATGCACATCCACATTGTCGCTTAGATGTCCACGTTCCTCCACCTTGGATGGCACTATGCCAATTGTCATGCCTCCCGATGATTTTGTGGCTTTTGCCACACACTCCATTAATCCCATGTCGCAGCCTCCGAACACGATGGTATGTCCTTCATTGGCTGCCCATTGTCCCAATTCTTCCGTCCTGCGGAAGTATTCAGCGCTTATATTGTCGTTGGCGCTGCAGAATATGCATATCTTCATTTTTTTTATTTTCTAGTATTTCTAGTATTTCTAGTATTTCTAGTATTTAAAATATGGTGCATTGTGCCCATTATTTCGCTGCAAAGATAATCATTTCCTTAGAATAAACCAAATAAATTCGGAAGTTATTGCAAATAAAATCCATAGGATGATGATTAACGGTTAATATAGCTTAAATAATGCCGATGATGGTGTGCTTTTCGGGGATTTTGTTGTACCTTTGCCATAATAATTGGTTTTATGAATGTATATGATTATTCTATTTGCTATAATTTTTAGCCTATGTATTCTATATATAATATTATAAGGTGTATCGCCGTGGTGATAATGCTGTTCGCAAATATCTCCATGGTATATGCCCAGCAGCAAAAAAAGAAAGCGCCGCTTCAGAAGCGCGAGAACTATGAGTTTAGCTTCGACCTGCCCCGTTATGTGGAGCAGCTGAAGAAAGAACTGACCTACCCGCTCGCTTGGGGCAACAGCGACATCAAGGATTTTCCCAAGTGGAAATCAGTGGCAAGGGCCAAAGTGCTCGAATGTATGATGACACCGCCAAAGTCAGCGACATGCTTTGACTCTCAGGTGATAGGCGAGGAGAGACGCGACGGATATACAGCCAGAAAAATCCTCTTCAACGTCAATGCCTATTCGCGCATATCAGCCTATCTGCTCATTCCAGATGGCAAAGGCCCGTTTCCTGCCATTAACATGCTTCATGACCATGGCGGTCATCTTTATATTGGAAAGGAGAAGATGGTGCGCCCGTTTGATGTCGATACGGCAGTGGTGAACGATGCCGACCGCTGGGTGGACAAACTCTACGACGGACAGTATGCAGGCGACTTTTTTGCACGCCATGGATATGTGGTCTTCTCTGCCGATGCACCTATGTGGGGTGAGCGAGGCAGAGAGGAAGGAGTCGATCGCGCCAAGTATGACATTATCTGTGGCAATATGATGATGCTCGGACGCGACCTTTCCGCCTTTATGACCTACGATGATATCACCGGCACGGATTTCCTTGCCTCACTCCCTGAAGTGGATAAAAGCCGCATCGGTTGTATGGGTTGCTCCATGGGAGCCTACAGGGCATGGATGCTTGCTGCCCTGAGCGACAAGATTGCCGCCGCAGCATCTATATGCTGGATGACCACTACGGATGTGCAGATGTCAGTCAAGGACAAGAAGCGCGAATATGGCGGCTTTGCCAACTGTATTCCCGCCCTTCGCCAATGGCTCGACTATCCCCACATAGCCTCGCTTGCCTGCCCCAGGCCGATGCTGTTTGTCAATGGTTCGCGCGACCATCTTTTCCCCGTTGACGGTACTCACTCCGCATTTGCAACAATGCGCGACGTATGGCGAAGCCAGAAAGCTGATTCCGTCCTTGAGACTGAGCTGTGGGATGTACCGCATTCCTGCGGCAAGGCATTGCAGTTGAGAGCTCTTGAGTTTTTTGACAAGAGATTGAAAGAAAAGCGACAATAACCCGTTTGGAAGCTGTGAAAAGACCATTTGGAAGCTATCAAGAGAACTTTTGATAGCTACCAAAAGATTATTTGAAAGCTATCAACATATCATTAAGCCTTATGTTCTAAGGTCAAGAATATATATATATTGATTGCAGTATAATAGGTATTTAAGAATTAAAAGGAGTATATTTGTTATGGGACAATTTTGGACAAAGAAGAAGGATCAGGAAGACCAGGACGAGAAGATAGCCCAGCCCTGGGCGGAGAAAGTGGGTCACGGCAATATGGCATGGCCATGGCCCGATGGCTTTGACCCCTCTCTTCCCGACGGCTTCGACGACACGCTTCCCGACAGTTACGACGACACTATTTCACCCGAAAAACATAAATAATATGAAAAAATGGGCCAATGTCATTGCAGAATGATAATTTATTCGTAACTTTGCACCCGAAAATTACGTAATTTATATTTTATTTCATTGAAGACATTTGAAGAATTGGGCGTCAGCGAAGAGATTCGCCGCGCTATCACGGAGTTGGGCTTTGAGAATCCTATGCCCGTACAGGAGGAAGTAATCCCCTATTTGCTTGGTAGTAATAACGATGTAATCGCACTGGCACAGACCGGTACGGGCAAGACTGCCGCGTTCGGCATTCCCGTACTTCAGCGCCTTGACCCCGAGAGCCATGAGACACAGGCTCTTGTACTGAGTCCCACGCGCGAGCTTTGTCTCCAGATTGCAGATGACCTTAAGGACTTTTCCAAGTATATGAAGGGCATAAATATTGTAGCAGTATATGGAGGAGCATCCATCGAAAACCAGATTCGCGCCTTGCGCCACGGGGCACAAGTGATTGTGGCCACCCCAGGTCGTCTTATCGACCTGATGCACAGGGGTAAGGCTAACCTTGAAAATGTATATAACGTGGTGCTTGATGAGGCCGACGAAATGCTCAATATGGGTTTCACCGAGAGCATCAATGAGATTTTTGAGGGAGTGCCGCAAGACCGCAACACCCTGCTTTTCTCTGCCACCATGAGCCGTGAGATTGAGCGCATCGCCAAGAGTTATCTTCGTGAATATAAGGAAATTGTGGTGGGCAGTCGCAATGAGGGTGCCGAGAATGTCAACCACATATACTATATGGTGCACGCCAAGGACAAGTATCTCGCCCTGAAAAGAATAGTTGACTTTAACCCAAAGATATTCGGTATCATCTTCTGCCGCACCAAGCTTGAGACTCAGGAAATAGCCGACAAGCTCATTCGCGACGGATACAACGCGGAGAGCCTTCATGGCGACCTGAGCCAGCAGCAGCGCGACCTGACGATGCAAAAGTTTCGCCAGCATCTCACCCAACTGCTCGTTGCCACCGACGTTGCGGCCCGCGGACTTGACGTTGACGACCTCACACATGTCATCAACTTCGGACTTCCCGACGACATAGAGAGCTATACCCACCGCAGCGGACGCACTGGCCGTGCCGGCAAGAAGGGCACGTCAATCTCCATAATGCACATCCGCGAGAAACATAAGATGAGAGCGATAGAGAAGGAGATAGGCAAGAGTTTTGTGGAGGGCGTGATTCCTTCCGCCAAGGAGATATGCAAGAAACAGCTCTATAAGGTGATGGACCAAATAGTGAAGACCGATGTCAATGATGAGGAGATAGACCCATTCATGGAGGATATCAACCGCTATTTTGAGTTTATCGACAAAGAGGATATCATCAAGAAGATTGTGAGCATGGAGTTTGGCAAGTTCCTTGCCTATTATGCTGATGCCCCGGAAATAGAAGCCCCCTCTAAATCTCCCCGAGGGGAAACTTCCGGCAGGCGCGGAGGAAAAGGAGAGCGTGGCGGAAGAGGAGAGCGCAGCAACACTCCCTCTCGGGGGAGACGGAGAGGGGCTGAATCCGGTTATCGCCGCCTGTTCATCAATCTCGGCAAGGACGACGGCTTCTATCCAGGCGAGGTGATGCAATACATCAACAAGCATGTGGAAGGGCGTCAGGAAGTAGGCCATATCGACCTTATGGGCAAGTACTCGTATATAGAGGTGCCGGAGAATGACGCAAAGAAGGTGATGACAGCTCTCGACGGAACAAAATACAAGGGTCGCGAGGTGCGGTGCAATGATGCCGACGAGAAAGGTCATGGCAGGGGAGCCTCCGGCTCGTCGCGCTCTGAGAGAAAGAAGGACAGGGGCGAACGAACCACTACAGCCAAGAAAGCCTTTACGCCTCAAAAGAAGTCAAAGTCGTCTGGTGCTGGATATGGCGGAGCATTGCCTATGTCCGACAATGGCGACTGGCGTCAGTTCTTCAAGAATGGCAATGCTCCGTTTAAGGGTGAAGAGCCCGACTTCAGTGAAGAAGGATGGGCAATGAGAAAACCCCGAAAGAAGAAATAAGCGGTATATTGTTGTTAATCGTAAGATATATTGCGTAATTCGCCCACATTGCTCTCCTGCGACTTTTCCGTAAACAGGCGGTGGAAGTCATCGGGGAGTAGTGTGGCGGATGGCATGAATCCGTCGCCCTGCATATATTCGAGTATGCTTCTGAGCAGATGTCGTGACTCAGGGTATTGTTGAGTCTGGCGCAGGTCGCTCATACAAACGAAGACACGTCCCTTGCCTACTGAAGCCTCGAAGAAGAGAGCCAAGCGGTGGTTGCGCTCCACATTGTCAATCACCTGCACCATTGGTCGATACCCTTTCGGCATCTTGTCCATAATCAAAGGTCGCGACTCGTGTACTATGGATGCCCATTGCCAGTTGGTATGCTTGTTCGTTGGGAAAGACTTGAATATGGGATGGTCCATTTCGTTCACCAACAGGCCGAGTGTTCCAGGAGATACAGGCTTTTTGTTGTTTTCCGATATGGTCTTGAACATACGGTAGTTCCAATAGTCGGTCTGTACCAGTCCGCCCACTGTTTGGTCAGCATACATCTCCTTCTTTGGCATCAGCAGTACCTTGGCTCCGTCTTGCAGTTTTTTCATCACCGTCTTGTCGAGAGTATCGGCAATGACGATACATTTTGACAATTCAGCCATCTGTCTCTCCATGTCATAGTCAGGATAGATCCATAGGGTATAGTCATTATGATAATGAGTGCCGTCGATAGCCAAGGCCAGTCTCACCTTTTCTGCCTTTCTTGTCTTGCTCAGTCGTGCCACGACAGAGTCGCTCGACACGCATTTCAGTCCTGCCGACATGTCCTTGAGTCTCACACTGTCTTGCGTGAGTATGGCATTCTTGTCGCTAAGGAAAGCCCACTTCAGCATTTTCCCTTCGAGGATGGAGTCGGAAGAGGCATAGTTGGCGATGACTGTTTTCCACGTGATGGTGTCGCCCTCTGTGTAGGTGAGCCGTGGCAGTTCGGCCATTGGCACCACTTTGTCACACCACTGCCGCCATTTCTTGGCGTCAACAATCTCCTTACTGTCCATGAAGGCGTCGAGAATGCCCACGTATGCCGAGCCCTGTCCTGGATAATCCTGTATGTCAAGCAGTTGGAATCCAGCCATATTGCTTGTCCTGAGGTCCATCTCGATGTCGGCCTTGTACAGTTCCACCGACCATTGGCCTGAAGCCTGATGGAAATCCTCTGCCTGTTCGAGCATCCCCGCATCCTTAAGTCTTTGGCGGAATATCCTCATGTTGTCGGGACGCAACACACCGCGGTATTTCTCGATTTCATTGTAGTCGGGATATGTCTGGAACTGTCCCGTCTCGTGACTGATGATGGGCACTCTGCTTCCCTCGATAGCCTTCTCGAAGTTGGTGGTGGTGTTGGGGTATTCATGATTGATGAGACCGCCGTCAAATGCGTCACAGAAGGAGAAAGAGCCGCGTACGTGTGTGTTATATTCTCCCCATGCCTCACCGCCTATTCGGCATGTGGTGAAATAGTCCATACCGTCGAGCACGCCCTTATATCCGAGATACATGTTCGAACCGAAGGTATATAGTCGTCGGGTGGCATGTCCATTGCCTACCGGCTCGCCGTTGCCGTCCATCTTGCGGAAGTCATTGACATAGTCAGCCATCAGCTCTGTGCTGCCCCAAAGCTCGTTGCCCAGTCCCATCATCACAAAAGAGGGATGGTTGCCGTATGTGTCAATGATTTTCCTTCCCTCGTCCCTCAGATATGAGGTGAGCCATTCGTCCTTCTCGTCGAAGCCGCCCCATATCGGCAATTCCGGCTGTAGGTAGATGCCGAGGTTGTCGGCAGCCTGGAAACAGGCTTCCGGCGGGCACCATGAATGGAATCTCACATGGTTGATGCCATATTGCTTGCATGTCTTGAGATAGTTATACCACTCGTCGTATCCCATTGCCACGTGTCCGGTGAGTGGCCATACGCATGCGTCGTGCTTGCCGCGTAGGAAGGTCTTGCGTCCGTTGACGGTGAAGTGGTTGCCTTCTGCCTTGAAGTCGCAAAGGGCGAAAGTGGCAGTCATTTCGTCCGACTTGCCCTTGCATTCCACTCTCACCTTCACCTTGTTGAGATATTGCGGGGTATGTTCGCTCCATGTCTTGGCATTCTCACCCAGGTCGTATGAGCAGAAAAGTGTGGTTGTCCCGTCCTCGTTCACTGTGCGCTGCCTTATTCCGCTGTTTTTCACGTCCGTCTTCTCGCCTTTTCTCGTCTTGCCGTTTATCGACACCTTCACGTCATACTTCAGTTTGGGGTTGCCTTCAAGTGTCACCTCTATGTTCACCTTGTGCTTAGAGGCGATGGGAGAGGTGCGTATGCTCTTGATGGTGACGGGCGATTCCTTGGCTTCGAGATACATCTTTCCGATGATGCCGTTCCAATTGGTTTGTGTGTCCTCGGTATAGGCATGCGATGAACCGAGGAGCTGTTTTGGCACACTGTTACCATTGTCCACCTTGATGTCTATGCGGTGGTGTCCTGGAGTCAGTTTGCCTGTCAGGTCATATACCTGTGGCACTGAGATGTCGTCGCATTTTCCCGCTTCCACACCATCGATATAAATGGTGGACGGTTTGGTCCTTTCGAGGAAGAGGGTTATCTTCTTGCCTTTCCAAGCTGATGGAATGTCAATGTTCTTTGAGTATGTGGCTTCTCCAAACCATGTGAAATATCGCGAGAGATGTGTGGTCTCGTCATTCCGCTTGTTGGGTTCGCCTTTACGGTTGGTGTCAGTGGTGCCGGGCAGGTGTACTGACTCCTTGCCCAGCATCCACTGTCCACTAAGGTCTATCTGGGTGGTCTGGGCATTCGTCATCGCCGACGATACCGCGACCAATATAGTGATGATTAGTTTTTTCATACTTAGGTTTTTATTGTTTTATAAAGATTACTTGGCTCCGATCTCCTTGATGAGTCGGTCGGCATGTCCCCACTTGTCCATCATGAAGAGGACATAGCGTATATCCACTCCGATGCAGCGCGCGAGCTTGTTGTCGAAGAAGATGTCGCCAGAGAGGCTGTCCCAGTTGCCGTCGAAGGCCAGGCCGATGAGTTCACCCTTGCCGTTGAACATCGGCGAGCCGCTGTTACCGCCCGTGATGTCGTTGTTGGTGAGGAAGCAGAGCTGCATCTTGCCGGTGGTCTTGTCGGTGTATTCGCCGAAGTCCTTTGCGCTTAGTAGTTCGTGCATGATAGGCTCGGCATAGTATTCGAAGTTGTCATCGCTCTTTTTCATCTTCTCCACGATGCTTGATGCCTCGGTGTAGTAGCCTGAAGGCTTTCCGCCAAGGTTGAATCCTCCCACCTGACCGTAGCTCAGTCGCATGGTGAAGTTGGCGTCGCTATAGTGTGGCATGTCCATCTCCATGCGTATCTTTGCGTCGCAGAGATAGCGCTCCTGCAGGTCGATGGAGTCGTTCAGTTCCGACAGTTCGGTCTTGAAGGTGGCGAAGATGTCGGTGATGTCGAGACCCATCTTCACTCCAAGGTCATTCTTGTATGCCTTCTTGTTGATGTACAGTTTTTCGCCGCTCTTCATCAGCAGGCTGTTGGCCCACAGGTCTTCCACATACTTGTTGTAGTCGCCACCATACTTCTTGTCGATGGTATTGTAGAAGTCGGGCAGATACTTGGCGTCGGCCTTGTCGCGATAGTTCTTCAGCAACACGGCATACACCTCCTTGTCGAGGGCTTCGTCCCACTTGTCGCTGTTGTCCTTGAACTCGACGTACTGCTTTGACTTCTTCTTTTCGTCGCCTTTTACCTCTATTCCATTGTGTACCCTGAAGGCACGGTCGGCAAGTTCGTTGGTGCGGAAGAATGTCTCAGCGAAGTACATGTAGTTGCGTCTTACGGTTAGTCGCTTGTCATACAGACGCTCCATCAGCTGGAAGTCGAGCTTGCCCTTGAGATAACCTGTGGAACTCTGGAAGTCCTTTATCCTCCTCTCAAACTCAGCCTTCTGGCTGATCAGTCCTGTAGAGTCGATACACTTGTTCATGCCGATGGAGTTCTTCCAGTAGTTGCTGCTCTGTGCATACTTGGAGTCGTATTTGATGCGTACTGCCTCGTCGGCGCGCATGTGCTTGAGCATCACCTCCTGTTTCACGCCTCTCACCTGTGCGCGCGGCGCATTCTCGGCATCGCGTCGCTCACGTATGCCGAATGATGAGAGATAGCGGCTTGTGCTGCCAGGATAACCCATTGTCATGGCGAAGTCGCCCTCCTTGTATCCTTGCAATGACACTGGTGCCCAGTGCTTTGGACGATAAGGCACGTTGTCCTTGCTGTATTTAGCCGGTCCGTTGGTCTTGGGGTCGGCATAGATGCGGAATACGGAGAAGTCGCATGTCTGGCGAGGCCACATCCAGTTGTCGGTCTCGCCGCCAAACTTACCCATGGACTTTGGCACGGTGAACACTAACCTAAGGTCGGTGAAGTCGCGATAGGTGGTGGCGAAATACTTGTTGCCCTCGTAATACGGCTTTATCTCCAATCTTAATGTGGAGTCCTTTTCCTTCACGTCTTTCGACATGGCATTCTCGATGGAGTCAAGGAAGTGTACCTGCTCTGAAGGCAACAGTTTGTTGATACCCTTTTGGTCGAGCAGTTCGGTGATGTCCTTTTGTTCCACCATGAAACTCACAAACATGTTCTCGTTGGGCAGTTCCTCCTCATAGCTCTTGGCGTAGAATCCGTTGAGCATGTAGTCGTGCTCCACGGTGGAGTGGCTGCGTATTGACTCGAAACCGCAGTGGTGATTGGTAAACACAAGTCCATCGGGCGATACCACCACACCAGAACAATAACCGGAGAAGTTGACCACTCCCTTCATGATGGCGTCCTCGCCAGTGTAGAGCGCGTCGTAGGGCATGGTGAAACCTTCTGCCTGCATGGTGTTGTAAACGGCCTGCGGCAGATTGTAGAGCATCCACATACCCTCGTCGGCATGTACATTAATGGATGCGGCCGACAGCATTGCTGTCATGATCATAGTACTTTTTTTCATATCTTTGTTTTTTAATCATTGTCCATTCAATAATTATCATCAGCTATGATGCTATTTCCGGAATTTCTTGCCTATGACCGGCAACGAACTCAGCGGGAAGTCATGTCTGACGATATAAGCCGTGAAGAGAATGATGACGACCGTATTGTCAACTACGCATAGAATGCCGTTGCCCCAGACATACTCATTACATTTCATAAGTACAAAGGCGATGACGGCGAGTGCGACGTATTTCATTATCCCCGCGATGTCGTATTTGATGGGGTAGTACTTTTGCCCCACGAAATAGCTTGTCAGCATCGCCGTGGCATAACCGGCAAATCCCGCCCAGGCGCATGCCATGTATCCATATATTGGCACGAAGACGACATTGATGCATATAAGCACAAGGCAGCCTAAGCCAGAGAACCATGCTCCCCAGATGGTCTTGTCGATGAGTTTATACCAGAAGGAGAGGTTGAAGTATATACCCATCATTATCTCGGCAGCCATAACTATGGGCACCACTTTCAGGCCGCTCCAGTAGTCGCGTCCGATGATGTGCTTCAGCACGTCGAGATATCCCACCACGACAAGGAATGCCAAGAGTGTGAAGATGATGAAGTATTTCATCGCCTTGGCGTATGTGTCGCGGTTGTCCTTGTCCTTTGACTTTCCGAAGACGAAAGGCTCGTATGCATATCTGAACGCCTGAGTTATCATCGCCATAATCATCGCTATCTTGGATGCCGCCCCGTAGATGCCGAGTTGTTCATGGGCATTCTCTCCTTTATATATATATGGGAAGAGTATCTTGTCGGCGGTCTGGTTGAGTATGCCGGCAATGCCCAATATGAGTATCGGCCAACTATATGTGAGCATTCTCTTCATCAGCTGCCAGTCGAAGGTGTATCGGAAGCCTGTCAGTTCCTTGTAGAAGCAGAACGTGATTGATCCTGTACATACGAGGTTGATATAGAATGCATAGCCCACTCCGACCGTAGGGTCGTAGATGGTGCCGACGGCATCAGGGTAAATGGCATATAATTCCGGCAATGCCATGAAGAACACGAGGTTGAGCAATATGTTAATCACGATAAAGAGCAGTTTGAGCGCGGCAAACTTGATGGGTTTCTTCTTGTGGCGCAGATATGCGAATGGTATGCACTGGAATGCGTCGATGGCCACGGTCGTCGCCATGACCCATATATACGACGGATGTTCGGCATATCCCATAAGGTTGGACAATGGCGTGATGAAAGTGAACACCATCGCCACAAACACCAATGATGTGAATCCCACCGCCGTCAGTATCGTGGAATATACCTTTTGCGGGTCTTCTCCCTCCTTGTTGGAGAACCGGAAGAATGTCGTTTCCATACCGAATGTCAACAACACCATTATGAGGGCCGTATAGGCGTACATGTTGGTGATGACACCATAGCCGCCGCTTTCTGCCGACAGCTTTGCCGTGTAGAGCGGCACGAGCAGATAGTTGAGGAAGCGTCCCACAATACTGCTGAGTCCATAAATGGCCGTGTCCTTGGCCAGTGATTTCATATTTGCCATATTTCTTATTTACTATTCTCCGATAACTTAGAAAAACAAGTAGCATATCGCGATGGCCGCTATTATGCCCGCAAGGTCGGCAAGCAGGCCGCAGGCCACGGCATGACGGGTGTATCTTATGCCTACACTGCCGAAATAGACGGCAAGGACATAGAATGTCGTGTCGGTGGAGCCTTGGAATATGCAGCTCAGCCTGCCCACGAAGGAGTCGGCGCCGTAGGTGGTCATCGCGTCAACCATCATGCCCCTTGCACCGCTGCCCGACAGTGGTTTCATCAATGCCGTGGGCAATGCTCCCACGAAGTCCGTATCGCATCCGCAGGCTTCCACGCCCCATCTCACACCATCTATGAGCATGTCCATGGCTCCCGATGCCCTGAACACCCCAATGCCCACCAATATCGCCACGAGATAGGGGATTATCCTCACCGCGGTCTGGAATCCGTCCTTTGCTCCCTCGATGAATGCATCATAGACGTTCACCTTCTTTCTCATGCCTGCAAGGATGAATCCGATGATAATCACCATCAGAAGTATGTTGGCCGACGTCGTGCTTACGATATTTACCATGTCCTTGCTCATCTGGCTGAAGCCCCATATCACCGTTGCCACCACGATGCAAGCTCCGCCAAGGGTGAGGAGCATGGTGCGGTTAAAGAGGTTGATGCGCTGATAAAGGCTTGTCACGATGATGCCTGATATGGTGGAAAAAAATGTGGCAAGCAGTATGGGCACGAAGATGTCGGTCGGTTGGGCGGCTCCCATCTGCGCCCTATATACCATGATGCTCACCGGTATGAGGGTGAGGCCGCTGGTGTTGAGCACCAAGAACATGATCATCGGGTTTGTAGCTGTGTCCTTCTTCGTGTTGAGGCCTTGTAATTGCTCCATGGCCTTGAGTCCCAACGGAGTGGCGGCATTGTCAAGTCCCAGCATGTTGGCGGCGATGTTCATGAAGATGCTGCCCGTGACGGGATGCCCCTTGGGTATGTCGGGAAACAACCGGCAGAACACGGGACTGAGCACTCTCGCCAGGACGTTGACCACGCCTCCCCGCTCGCCTATCTTCATGATGCCCAACCATAATGAGAGCACCCCCGTCAGTCCGAGGGAAATCTCGAATGCCGTCTTGGAGGAGGCAAACGTTGAATCCATCATGGCCGGAAAAACCTCAAAGTCCCCCCAGAAGAGCAGTCTTATCAATCCGATGACGAAGGCTATGATGAAAAAAGCTATCCAAATGTAATTCAATACCATATATATGATGTTTATACTATAAAGATGCTGCAAAGTTACAAAAAATCATTGATAATCGCAAAAAAAACAGGAATAATGTTGGTTATTGGGTATTTTTTTATAACTTTGCACACAAAACTATATATAATAATGTATAAACAAAAACGAAAACGCAATATGAAAACAAGTTCATTGCTTTTGGCCGGTATGACAACAGTCACGCTTGCCATGACATCCTGCAAGGAGTCAAACCTCTTTGACAAGAATGATTATCAGCAATTGCTTAAGGAACATTTTCCCGTGGAGAATGTTGACCCCATACATGACTGGACCATCACACGTACTGTCACTGCCAACGTCAATCTCGGAAATCATGCCGGGGAGGGATGCAAGATTATGGTATATACCTCCGACCCGAAGGAGAAAAACGCCCAATTGATATCGGATGCCTTCCTCACCCAAACGGCTTATTTCAAGTTTACGCTGCCAATAGCGTGTGAAAATGAGAAAGTTTATGTCATTGGCGATACCGAAAAGGGTAGGGTGATTGATGGTTATTATTCCATTTCGGGCGGAAGGATGTCGCTCACAGCCTCTTCCCCGGTCACTCCGTCGGACGACGCCGCCAATGTGACTGCACCACAATGTGGATACATCTATTGCTTTGAAGACAATTTCCCATCTTATTCTGACTATGACTTCAACGACTTGGTTCTCGATGTCAAGATGAACAAGACAAGAAAGACATTGGCCATCACTGTGGAACTGCGGGCCGTGGGAACCACCAAGAACATTGCCTGCGCCATGAGGCTCAATGGTGTGCTTGCGTCACAAATCACCAATATCACCAAGGCGCCGGCTGAGGGTAAGGAGGAGTTTGGACATAACATGAACAACCAACTCGTATATCAGATGTATTATAAACTGCCTGACGACTCCGAGACTACCCTCTTCTCCGGTATATCAGGCAATGCCGCCGTGTTGCCTCTCTTCAATGACGCGCATTATGCCATCAGCCTTGGCAAAGATGTCACCAATACGGGTATGCGATATAAATACAACACGGTGACAGACGACAACGACATGAATGCAAAGTCGGTCAGCCCCCCCGCCAATGTCTATACCTTCACCTTTGCCGACGGTATTGAGTCAAAAATCAACGACTTCTCGTTGGAGGACCTTGACATCTTTATTATTGAGGAATATAATGGAGGTATGTATGAGATTCACACATTCCCCTACAAGTCCGCCCAGGTGCTTCACAATTTTACTGGCGATGTACCTAATTTCGGTAATAACAATCCATATAATGACTATTTCACGTGGTCGCTTCTCATCCCCGACTCTTATGTCTCCAATGGCGAGGTTGTCCCATTTAGGCATACCATTGAGGGATTGCCGATAGCCAAGAAGAGGGATAACATTCTTGGAGGAGCATATTATAAGTTTGTTGACTGGGCACAGGACAGGTATTCTAATCTCGACTGGTATATGTATCCCGAAAAGGAATACGTATTTGAATAAACACCCTTTGATAACAAACTTACGTTAAGTTAGTTAAAGAATTTAAGGAAGCTAAAGACAATAGTCTTTTAACTTCCTTAAATTCTTTAACTACCCTTATTTGTAAGGGTCAACCTCAAATGCAGGTGATTAATACCATTCTACAGTCGGGTCTTTCACGTAGTCCTTGAAGAGAGGATATCTATTCTCGATGTCTTCTTTCTCCTCACACCACTGGTAAGTCGGTTTCACGCCAATCTTGCTTGCCACCTTGCCTCTTATGGCAGTCAGCTCAACCCATTCTGTGCCCTTCTTTACCAATACGGGGATGTCGTTGGCATTTGCGTATTGTGTGTCGAGTATAACCTTCACGGGCGACTTCGTTACGCTCAGTTTCTCGCCAGTGTTCACCATCTGCTTTTCATCTACTTGGAATGCAGCGTGTACCTCTTGTCCGCCTACAGTCAGAGGCAGCGTACCTCCGGCAGCCTGCAGGATAATGGTGGTCTTGCCCTCGGGATAGTTGAGTATCACGTCAAATACCACGTCGTTGAAGTCAAAGTCGCTGGCCTCGCTGACTGTCAAGTCCTCGGCTATGATGCGGATGGTTGGGTCTGGCTCCGGATCTGGCTCTGGGTCAGGTTCCTTGATTCTGAATCCAGGCGTACATCCCTTTGTGCCCTTTACAAATCCAAGAGGATCTGCGGGGATGATTTCGTCGTTGGGGTCGTTGCTCTTTTCGGCGATGGTCACGTTGCCGTTGCCTGTTGAATTCATGATATACTCAAATTTCTGCTTTGCTGTCCATGTCTGCATTCCGTTTCCGCCAACGTCCGTGTTATTCCATTCTGCTGCGCACACGTAAATGTTGTTAGCGAAATATCCGCCGTTTTGGGGTGCATCCTTTTCCCAGTTGAGGAATGTTATCTTGTTGGTGATGTCAAGTACTGCATATCCTCCTGTGGTCGGTCCGCTCCAGCTTGTGCCATTGTTGTAGAGTGTGCCGCATTGCACGAGTGCTCCAGCCTGCAATCCCACGTATGATGCGTAAGATGTGCCGTCCATACTTCCGCTCAGCAACAGTTCGCCGTCGCATATAAGTGACGAGCCTTGTGCACCTTCGTAGTTGCGGATACTCATATTGCCTGAGCAATAGAACTGGCAGCCGTTGAATACACGTGTGTTGGCCGAACTGCTGTCGTATGGTCCTGTGCTCTCGATGCTGATAATGCCGTGGTTGTAGTAGCAGCTATTGCCGGCTCCGCCAAGCAGGTTTGCAGCCATCAATGTACCATAGTTGTAGAAGTCACCGCCGTTGTTGTTGAATGTGCCGACGTTGATTTCTCCACCGTTGTAGCTTATAAGTTCTTCCGATGTGCCGTTGTGGAATGCCACAGTTCCCTCGCCGGTGATTTTTCCGCCGGGGAGAACCACAATCTGTGCCTCGTTGACGCTGCTCAGGGTCTTGCCTGATGCCACATTGATCTCACCGCCGTTTGCCACGATGATACGTCCGAGTGCACCTACCACTTGGCTCTCTGTCAGATTCCACTTGCCGGTCACGACAACGGTTCTCTCTGCATTGCTTCTGATTGAGCCAATATAGCCTGGTGTTTCCACAACTTTGATGTAGCCTGTCCATGTGCCGGTGATCTTGAAGTTGCGTACGTATGTCGGGTCTTGTTGGAAACCGGCTTCCCTATCGATGGTAATGTCCCAATAATTATAGTCTCCTGTATATTCTGCCAGTTTGTTCAAAATCTTTTGGGCTATGGTCGTGTCATTATTCCAGTTCCAGTTCCAACTACATGCATCGAAAAGAGGCTTTACATTAGCTCCGTACCACTTGAAATCATCTTCGGAAGCCTTGCTTGAGTCGTACGAATTATAATTTACATAATTATCGTAGTTACTGGATACATACTGAAGCTTGCCTCCTTGGGTCATACTCCACTGTACAGAGACCGTTTTGCTATCATCAGCATTGTCCCATGAATTGGTGTTATCCGGCTCCGTAGCCGTAGCCAGATATGTCGCCACCCACGTTTCATCATAGGGTGCGTCAGCTTCCGCCACTATGGGGTTGTTGATGCCCCTGGTTAGTGCACTCTTGGCGTCGCCGAATCCCCAAGTCTGGTTGGATGCGGGCTTGCCGAATTTGTTGACGAAGGCAGTCTCATACTGTGCCTGTGCCTGTTCGCCTGCCGACCATGGTTCAAAGTCAAACTTCGAACAGTTGGCCAATCCGACGCAGATGGCGACGGCTGTCAAGCTCTTGGAAAATGTCTTATTCATATATTTGTTTTTTTTTGTTTTTGATATTGTTTGTTCAGAATTGGCTGCAAAGATACGAATAAATTTATTAATTTATTCATATAGTCCTTTTGTATTAATCTTTTTTACGATATTTTAACCGCATTGCAGCCCCGTAGCGTAGTAAGGCTGCAACGAGAGATGCCCTGTCAGATGATGTATCCATATCTTTTGACGATGTCCTGCACCTTCTTTTTCATGCCAGGTTCGATGAGGATGATGTATTTCTCAGCCTTCAGTATGTATTAAACCCCGTGCGTTTTAACTCATTTTTACTTAATTATGGACAACTCCCATTCCATTTTCATCACGAAAGTGAAGTGAAAAGTGAATTGTCTTTCGCTCTTCCTTCGCTATGGGTTCGCTCGTTGTTCGCTCGCGGTGGTTGAATAAGCGAAGGTACACCGAGTTTGGTGCGAAGGAAGAGCGAAGGAAGAGCGAAGGAAGAGCGAATGAAAAAACTTAGCAGGCTACATTATTTCATGTAAGCCTGCTAAGTCCTTAAATATTGATGCCTTGTGGCTTTAGCCTCAAGGTCGGTTAAAAATGTCAGTGTATGATATTATTTCCACCACTCGTTGTTCCATGGGTTCTGGACATAATCGGAGAATTTCGGATATTTGCTCTCGATGTCCTGCTTCTCTTCACACCATTCATAGTCGATGCCTACGGCAATCTTGCTTGGAGCCTTGCCCTGACGAGCCTGAAGCTCAACGGTTGTGCCATTCTTTTCCACAGTCACAGGTATGTTGTTGGCATCCCAGTTGAAGTTGCCGTCAACGGCAAACTCAACAGGCTCCAAATTCACACCCTTGCCTGTGTTGACCATTGTAGAGGTAGATACGCCAAACATTTCGTGAACCTCCATGCCTGCAACGTAGAGGGGCAGTGTACCTCCTGCAGCCTGCAGGATGATGGTGGTCTTGCTATTTCCGAATTTCACGTCAAAGACAACGTCGTTGAAGTCGAAGTCACCATTTTCGTCAACGGTGAGGTCCTCGGCAATAACACGAATGTCGCCCTTTGTGGGGTTTCTCTTGGCTGGCACAATCTTCAGCACGCGGTCGTCGTATTTGCCGTCGGGAGCGATTGCGATGCCTTCGTCTCTCTTATAAACCTGATAGTCAAGACCTACATAATAGCCCTTGCCAACGCCTGGTACATCGATTTCTGCCATAAGATAGTTGGCGGTAACTGTCTTGTCCTCTGAGCCGTATGACTCCATGAATCCAAAGCCGTATTTTGTCTCACTGTTCTCCATGAGCATTATCCAGCCGCTTCCTGAGTTGAAGTTGTTGACATGGTCTGTCTTGCCGTCAGAAAGGTTGGCGAATATCTGGTCCATGTGGCCATAGGATGGGATGGTTACTGTGTTGCCGTCCTTGTCCTGTGTGGTGTATTCGTTGTTTGAATATCCGATCTGCTGTACGAAGTATTCGTTCAAGTTGAATACTGTCTCGTCGGCCTTGGTGTGTGTGGCGAACCAGTTCATCACGTAGGTGATTTCTGCCTCGGTGATGTCGGTAGGCTTCTGAAGGTTCATCTGGTTCTCGTCAAACCAATGGTTGCTGTTGGTGCTGGCACCGCGAGTGGCGGTCTTGGTGATTGTACCGAATCCCCATGTCTGGTTGGATGCGGGCTGACCGAAACGCTTCACGAATGCGGCCTCATACTGTCCCTGAATCTGTTCTGCTTCAGAGAGGGGAGTGATTTCGTTGCTTGAGCAACTGGCGAAACCGACACATATAGCGGCGGCAGCCATACTGGTAAGAATTTTGTTCATAATCTATACTTTATTTTTATGTATTAATATACTTGGTTATGTCGTGTCGTTTGAATTTTCGGAATAAGGGCTTGTTGAGCAGTGTAAATTGTCTCATTTTATAGTCCTGGTCCTATTTGGGGTGCAAAGTTAGATAAAAATATAGTAAGTTGTTCTATTTCAGTAAGAAAATTAACTAAATTTGGCAAAAAAGTATGTTTATTTCTTCTTTTATGGATAAATAATGCAAAGTTATCGTGAGGTTTTAATCTCTTTTTCTCTGTATTATAAATACATTAAGTTTCTGATGTAAATAACTGTGCGGATGCCACTGGGAGCGTGGCGCGCATTGAAATCCACATATAATTCCAGCGGGCATTCTCATATTCAGACAGATATGTTACTTCCGAAAATTGAGTAAATAAATAATATTATAATGGTTAATTCCACTTTCTAAACTTGAATTGATAAATAAACAATAAAGGCTAAGAACTTATTTCTAAGAACTTAGCCTTTTGCGCTTCAGGATGGGCTTGAACCAACGACCCCATGATTAACAGTCATGTGCTCTAACCAACTGAGCTACTGAAGCAGTGTTTTGCGCCTCATTTCTGAATTGCGATGCAAAGGTACGACTATTTTCGCAAACCACCAAAACTTTTCGTGGAAAATTTTATAATTAGCCCAATATTTAACATCTATTTTCTAAAATGCGCTTGTTGTTTACTCTTTTTTACACAAGACGCATGATTTGCAGCTGTCCGCACAATCTCTGTTTGAGCCGACTCAAATGGGGCTTTGAATGGGGTCGGACTTCGTTTTGAGCCGACTCAAACTGTCATTTGACCCCACTGCTCTTTACATCCTCTGACAGCCGCCTTTTTTTGAGGCTTCACTTTTCACCTCAAAAAAAAGAAATTTTTATGTCCACAATCGGCCTGTATATTAAATAAGGTATATGTAAAGAAAGAGGCATTGTCGTAGTTGGGGTGACGAGTAGTGCATGAGAACACATAATTATGGCAATTAACATAAATAAACAGGAAATTCGCCGTTTTTAGAATATAAAGCATTAATTTTGCACGCAAATTATAACAAACAACAAGAATACAGCTATATGAAGAAGATATTCATTGCAATAATGATGGTGGCTTCGGTGATGATGGCAGTGTCAGCGCAGAAGCAAAAGAACCATAATTTCGAGGTGGGAAAGAACCTCGACATATTTAATAATATATACAAGCATCTCGATTTGATGTATGTCGATACGCTCAATCCGCAGGAGGTTATCGGCAATGGTATTACAGGAATGCTCAGAAGCCTTGACCCATATACAGAATATTATCCTGAGGACAAGAGCAAGGACCTGAAGATGCTCCTCACTGGCAAGTATGCAGGCATTGGAGCCATAGTGAGATACCACCAGCGGCTGAAGCGAGTTGTGGTGGAAGAGCCATACGAAGGCATGCCGGCAGCGGAGGTGGGACTGAAGAAGGGCGACATCATCCTTAGTATCGACGATTCGACGATGACCGACAAGACGGTCAATTATGTCAGCGAGCATCTACGTGGAGAGCCAGGCACTACATTCGCCCTGAAGATAAAGCGGCCGACAACAGGCAAGACGATGACCTTCAAGATAACCCGCCGTACTATCAAAATGCCTGAGATACCATACTATGGCATCATTGACGGGGATGTGGGATATATCAACTTCAACCAGTTTACCGACGGATGCGCCAAAGACCTGCGGCGCACATACATCTCGCTGAGGGAGCAAGGAGCCAAGTCATTGCTGCTCGACCTGCGCTCGAATGGCGGCGGTTCGTTGGCGGAAGCCATTGACATCATCAACATGTGGGTGCCCAAGGGCATCGCCCTCGTGGAGACTAAGGGCAAGCTGAAGCAGGCCTGCAAGGAATACAAGACCCGTCTGGAGCCTATCGACACCATCATGCCTATCGCTGTGCTCGTCGGAGAGAACACCGCATCGGCAAGTGAAATCACCTGCGGCTCTATACAGGACCTCGACCGCGGAGTTGTCGTAGGCACCCGCACCTTCGGCAAGGGATTGGTTCAGGTGCCCATCGACCTGCCTTACAACGGTACGCTCAAGGTGACCACCAGCCACTATTACATCCCGAGCGGACGATGCATACAGGCCATCAACTACAAGCATAGCGGCGGAGGATATAAGGAACATATCCCCGACAGCCTCACGCGCGTTTTTTATACAAGGAACGGGCGCGAGGTGAGAGACGGTGGGGGAATAAAGCCCGACCTCGAGGTGAGGCCCGACACCATGCCCAACATAGCCCTCTATCTCGACCGTATCGACTCGATGGAGGTGATGTTTGACTATGTGGTGGATTATGTCGCCAAACATCCACATATAGCCCCGGCAAGAGACTTCCGGCTGTCGGACGAGGATTTCGCCGAATTCAAGAAGAAGGTGGTGGAGAGCGGGTTCAACTATGACCCCGTGACGGAGAAGACACTCGCCGAACTGGAAAAGCTCGCCAAGTTTGAGGGATATTATGACGGAGCCAAGGAGGAGTTTGACGCTCTGCGCAAAAAACTAAGGCACGACGTGGCATACGACCTCGACCATAATGCCTCGACCATACGGCAGATGCTTGAGGCCGACATCGTGGCGGCATATTACTATCAGGGCGGTGCCATCGACAATGGCCTTCACTATGACCCGCAGGTGAAGAAGGCCTGCGAGATACTTAAAAATAATGAAGAATATGTTAAATTGTTGTCGCCAAACAAGGGCAAATCATCGAAAAACAAGAAATAATGCATATTTTATGCAAATAAATTAAGAAATATTTGGTGGTTCGGGGAAAAATATGTAATTTTGCACCCGTTCAGTGGAATGAGGGACTTCATCGAGAGTCCCTCATTTTTATTTAAGTAAATGTTTGAGCAAATTTTATGATTGAAAGGAACGAAGTAAAGACAGTGGTAGAAGAATGGTTGGCCAACAACGACTATTTTCTCGTGGACGTGACGTTTACACCCGATGACCGCATCGTGGTGGAGATTGACCATGCCGACGGCGTGTGGATAGAAGACTGCGCCGAATTGAGCCGCTTCATGCAGGAGCGACTGGGTGAAGACCTTGGCAACTATGAGGTAGAGGTGGGTTCGGCAGGACTGGGACAGCCATTCAAGGTGGAGCAACAGTATGTCAACCACGTGGGAAAGGACGTGGAGGTGCTGACAGCCGACGGCAAGAAGGTGCAGGGCATACTGAAATCGGTGGATGGACGCTCGTTTGTCGTCACCGTCAAGGAAAAGCAAAAGATAGAGGGCAAGAAACGCCCCCAGATAGTGGATGTCGATAAGGCATTCAGCATGGATGAGATAAAATATACTAAATACTTATTAAGTTTCAAGTAAAAAACAGCTATGGCAAAGAAAGAAGAGCAGGGTCCAAGCATGATTGAGACCTTCCAGGAATTTAAGGAGACCAAGAATATCGACCGTACTACATTGGTGAGCGTGCTTGAGGAGAGCTTCCGCAATGTCATCGCCAAGATATTCGGTAGCGACGAAAACTTTGACGTCATCGTCAATCCTGACAAGGGTGACTTCGAGATTCACCGCAACCGTATTGTTGTGGCCAATGGTGAGGTGCAGGACGAAAACAAGGAGATTTCCCTGAAGGACGCGCAGAAGATAGCCCCCGACTATGAGATTGGCGAAGAGGTGAGCGAGGAGGTCAACTTCAGCAAGTTTGGCCGTCGTGCCATACTTAACCTCCGTCAGACTTTGGCCTCAAAGATTCTTGAACTGGAGCACGACTCTCTGTACAATAAGTATAAGGACCGCGTGGGCCAGGTGATGAGTGCAGAGGTCTATCAGGTGTGGAAACGCGAGGTGCTTCTCGTCGATGACGAGGGTAATGAGCTCCATCTTCCCAAGAGCGAGCAGATTCCTGGTGACAACTATCGCAAGGGCGAGACCGTGAAGGCAGTCATACTGCGTGTTGACAATGAGAACAATAACCCCCGCATCATCCTTAGCCGTACGGCTCCCGTATTCCTTGAGCGTCTCTTGGAGGCTGAGGTGCCTGAGATTGGCGACAGCCTGATCATGATACGTCGTGTGGCCCGAATCCCTGGCGATCGTGCCAAGGTGGCCGTGGAGAGCTATGATGACCGTATCGACCCCGTGGGAGCCTGTGTGGGCGTGAAGGGTAGCCGTGTGCATGGCATAGTGCATGAGCTATGCAATGAGAATATCGATGTCATCAACTATTCAAGCAATGTACAGCTCTTCATACAGCGTGCGCTTAGTCCCGCCACCGTGTCGAGCATCACCATCGACGAGGAAAACCACAAGGCGGAGGTATATCTTGAGCCCGACCAGGTGTCGCTGGCCATCGGCCGTGGAGGTATGAACATCAAGCTCGCCAGTATGCTGACTGAATATACCATCGACGTGTTCCGTGTGGTGGGCGAGGGCGAAGCCGACGAGGATATCTACCTCGACGAGTTCTCCGACGAAATAGACCAGTGGGTCATCGACGCCATCAAGGGCATTGGTCTTGACACAGCCAAGGCTGTGCTTAATGCTCCAAGGGAGATGCTTATCGAAAAGGCCGACCTTGAGGAGGAGACAGTCGATAATGTATTGACTGTGCTCAGGGCGGAGTTTGAGCAGTAAGCCATACCATTAGTGTATTATTGAATTTGTTATTGTAATAATTTTAATTTTTAATATTAGTATATCGTGAGCATCAGATTAAATAAAGTATTGACAGAATTGAATATAGGACTTCAAACGGCAGTTGATTTCCTGAAAAACAAGAAAAGCCTGGGCGAGATTAGCGATGACGCTAATCTCAGCACCAAGATTTCCGACGTGCAGTATGATGCCCTCGTGGCACATTTCAAAGGAGACAAGGTTGTAAAGGACGAGGCGGAGAAAATGTTCCCCAAAAAAGGCAAGGACAAGAAAAACGAAAAGAAACCCTCAATCTCTGCCGACTCGTTGGTGACCAAGGTGCAGAAGTTCAAGCCTATGGGCAAGATAGATCTGGACAGTGTGGGCAAGCCGCAGGCCAAAGCCCAGTCTGCTGCTCAGGACAGTAATCCCGTGCATAAGACTGCTGCCGTCAGTCCTGCCGTGGACAATAAGGAAAAGGTGGTTAAAGAGCAAGATGCTCCCAAAGTGGAAACTCCCAAAGTGGAAACTCCAAGAGTGGAAACTCAGAGGGTCGAGACACCCAAAGTGGAGGCTCCAAAAGTGGAGGCTCCAAAGCCACAGGCTCCTGTAAAGGAACAGACAGTGGAGGTTAAACCAGCTGCAACACAAAAGGAAGAGACCGTAATGAGTCAGGAAATGGAAAATAATGATGATAATAAGATTTTCACTCTCAAGAGCGAAAGAAAACTCGCTCCGAAAGTGAACGTGCTGGGAAAGATTGACCTCGCATCACTCAACCAGAGCACACGCCCGAAAAAGAAGTCAAAGGAAGAGCGCAGGAAAGAGCGTGAGGAAAAGGCTGCCCAGATGCATGGCGCTAACTCCGAAAAGAAAAAGCGCCAGCGTATCAACAAGGAACGTGTGGATATAGAGGCTGCCGCCAACGAGGACAATGGCAGAGGCGGCAAGAAAAAGAAAAACAAGGGCGGAAACAATGGTAATAACGGCATCAACAAGGGCGACAACAATGGTGGCAACAACAATGGCGGCGGAAAGAAAAACAAGAAAAACCGCCAGCAGCCCAAGCCGTTGGAGGTCAATGAGGAAGACGTGGCACGCCAGGTTAAGGAGACCTTGGCACGTCTGACCAACAAAAACCAAAACAAGAAGGGCGCAAAGTATCGCCGTGAGAAGCGCGAAGCCGTGCAGGAACGACTCAATGAGGAACTGCAGGAGCAGGCAGCAGAGAGCAAGACACTGAAACTCACGGAGTTCGTGACTGTCAGTGAACTTGCCACGATGATGAACGTGCCAGTCAACAAGGTCATAGGAACATGTATGAGCGTGGGCATCATGGTGTCTATCAACCAGCGTCTCGACGCTGAGACCATCAATATCGTGGCCGACGAGTTTGGATTCAAGACCGAATATGTCAGCGCAGAGGTGAGTGAGGCTGTCAGCGAGGAGGAGGACGACGAGAACGACCTCGTGCCGCGCGCGCCTATCGTCACAGTCATGGGACATGTCGATCATGGTAAGACATCTTTGCTCGACTATATCCGCAAGTCGAATGTAATAGCCGGCGAGGCTGGCGGTATCACACAGCACATCGGTGCATACAACGTCAAACTGGAGGACGGACGCCGACTGACATTCCTCGACACACCTGGTCATGAGGCTTTCACCGCCATGCGTGCACGAGGTACACAGGTCACCGACATCGCAATCATCATCATAGCAGCCGATGACTCTATCATGCCCACTACAAAGGAGGCTATCGCACATGCACAGGCTGCCAATGTGCCTATGGTGTTCGCCATCAACAAGATAGACAAGCCGGGAGCCAATCCCGACAAGATACGTGAGGACCTTGCCAATATGAACCTGCTCGTGGAAGAGTGGGGCGGCAAGTATCAGTGTCAGGAAATTTCCGCCAAGAAGGGTATCGGCGTCAACGACCTTATGGAGAAAGTGCTCCTTGAGGCTGAGATGCTCGACCTGAAGGCCAACCCCAACCGCAAGGCCACAGGCTCGGTCATAGAGTCGTCGCTCGACAAGGGTCGTGGATATGTGTCCACTGTGCTCGTGAGCAACGGTACGCTCAACCAGGGTGACATCGTAATCGCCGGTACGGCATGGGGAAAAATCAAGGCAATGTTCAATGAGCGCAACCAGCGCGTGGAGAAGGCTGCTCCTTCGGAGCCTGTCATCATCCTCGGTCTCAACGGTGCCCCACAGGCAGGCGACTCTTTCCATATCATGGCAACAGAACAAGAGGCAAAGGAGATAGCCAACAAGCGTATGCAGCTACAGCGTGAGCAGAGCCTGCGCACCACACAGACTCTGTCGCTCGAAGAGATTGCCCACCGTGTGGCATTGGGCGAGTTCCACGAACTCAACCTCGTGGTCAAGGCTGATACACAGGGTTCTGTGGAGGCTCTCTCTGACTCATTCATCAAGATGTCAACGGAGAAGGTGCAGGTGAATGTCATCATGAAGGCCGTGGGACAAATCTCGGAGAACGACGTCATGCTCGCATCCACGGCATCCAATGGTATGATTGTAGGTTTCCAGGTGCGTCCATCGGCGGATGCCAAGCGACTCGCAGAGCGCGAGGGCGTGGAAATCAACACCTACTCAGTCATCTATGATGCCATCGACGATATCCACTCGGCCATGGAGGGTATGCTTGAGAAGGTGAAGAAGGAGGTATCTACCGCCCAAGTGGAGGTCCGCGAGGTTTATCGTATATCCAAGGTGGGTACGGTGGCCGGTGCATTTGTCACAGAAGGAAAGGTGCACCGTACGGACAAGGCGCGTCTTATCCGCGACGGTATCGTGGTCTTCACAGGAGCCATCAATGCGCTCAAACGCTATAAGGATGATGTCAAGGAGGTGGCTGCCAACTTTGAGTGTGGTATCTCATTGGTCAACTACAATGACATTCAGCAGGGTGATATCCTTGAGACATTCACAGAGATTGAGGTGGAGCAGAAGTTGTAAATATGACAGAGAAAAATGCATTTGTGCGTCAGGTGGCGGAGCAGAAATATGAATACGGCTTCACTACCGACGTGCATACAGAGATAATCGACAAAGGGCTTAATGAAGATGTAGTCAAGCTAATATCCGAAAAGAAGGGTGAACCGCAATGGATGCTTGACTTCCGACTCAAGGCCTTCAGGCATTGGACATCAATGCCACAACCGACGTGGGGGCATGTCCACCTGCCTGATATTGACTATCAGGCCATATCTTACTATGCCGACCCGCTGGCTCAGAAGAAGAAACAGGAAAACAAGGAGATTGACCCCGAACTGATGAAGACCTTCGACAAGTTGGGCATTCCGCTTGAGGAGCGTCTCGCCCTGAGCGGGGTGGCTGTGGATGCCATCATGGATTCTGTGTCGGTGAAGACAACGTTTAAGGAGAAGCTCGCGGAGAAGGGTATCATCTTCTGTTCGATAGGCGACGCCATTAAGGACCATCCCGACCTCGTGAGGGAATATCTCGGGTCGGTGGTGCCGTATCGCGACAATTTCTTTGCTGCGCTTAATAGTGCCGTGTTTAGTGACGGTTCATTCGTATATATACCAAAAGGTGTACGCTGTCCGATGGAACTGAGCAGCTACTTCCGTATCAATGCCAGGAATACCGGTCAGTTCGAACGTACTCTGATTATTGCCGACGATGATTCATACGTGTCTTATCTTGAGGGATGTACGGCTCCGATGAGGGATGAAAACCAACTGCATGCCGCTATTGTGGAAATAATCGTCAAGGACAATGCCGAGGTGAAATATTCCACCGTGCAAAACTGGTATCCGGGTGACGAAAACGGTAAGGGTGGTGTGCTTAACCTTGTGACCAAACGCGGTGAACTGCGTGGAGTGAACAGCAAGCTGTCGTGGACTCAGGTTGAGACTGGCTCTGCCATCACATGGAAATATCCCTCGTGTGTGCTCCGCGGCGACAACTCACAGGCGGAGTTCTATAGCGTAGCCGTCACCAACCATCATCAGGAGGCTGACACTGGCACAAAGATGATTCACATAGGAAAGAATACCAAGAGCACCATCATATCTAAGGGTATTTCCGCAGGACATAGTCAGAACTCATACAGGGGATTGGTAAGGGCAACAGCCAGCGCCGACAATGCCCGCAACTATTCCTCTTGTGACTCTCTGCTCCTCGGTAGTGACTGTGGCGCACATACATTCCCATATATGGACATACATAATGACACGGCAATCGTGGAGCATGAGGCAACTACCAGTAAGATCAGCGAGGACCAGCTCTTCTATTGCAATCAGCGTGGCATTCCCACAGAACAGGCTGTCAGCCTTATCGTCAATGGCTATGCAAAACAGGTGCTCAACAAGTTGCCTATGGAGTTTGCTGTTGAGGCCCAGAAATTGCTGAGTGTCTCGCTTGAAGGAACGGTAGGGTAGCCCCCTCTAACTCCCCCGAGGGGGAGAATTGAGATTAGTAATGTTCATTCGTTTATTTGATAATATTAAAAACGGCGTTTCTCCCGCGCTGATACTCCCCCTCGGGGGAGAAAGAGGGGGGCTATATGTTAGAAGTAAAGGATTTACATGCCAAAATTGGCGATAAGGAGATATTGAAAGGCATCAACCTCACCATCAAGGACGGTGAGACTCATGCCATCATGGGACCAAATGGCTCCGGCAAGTCAACGCTCAGCGCAGTACTCGTGGGCAATCCTCTTTATGAGGTGACGGCCGGAACTGCCACATTCAATGGCAAGGACTTGCTTGCCATGAAACCCGAAGACAGGGCACATGAGGGACTCTTCCTCTCATTCCAATACCCTGTGGAGATTCCAGGTGTATCGATGACCAACTTCATGCGTGCGGCTATCAATGAGAAACGTAAGTATGAAGGCAAGGAACCGATGAACGCCGGTGACTTCCTTAAACTCATGCGCGAGAAGAGGGCAATCGTAGAACTCGACTCAAAACTTGCCAACCGTTCGGTCAATGAGGGATTCAGCGGAGGCGAGAAAAAACGTAATGAAATCTTCCAAATGGCAATGCTCGAACCGAAACTCTCCATACTGGATGAGACGGACTCTGGACTTGACGTGGATGCCATGCGCATAGTGGCTGAGGGTGTCAACAAACTGGCAACCCCGGAAACAAGCTGCATCGTCATCACACACTACGACCGACTGCTTGAGATGATTAAGCCAGACGTGGTACATGTGCTATACAAAGGACGTATCGTCAAGACAGCCGGTCCGGAACTTGCCAAGCAAATCCAGGAGCGTGGATATGATTGGATAAAAGAGGAGATTAAAGATTGAAAAGTGAATTATTGAAGGTTGAAAAGTGAATAATCAATATACTGAACTATACGACGAATGTCGCAAGATGATTTTCAGCCATAGCGCAGAGGTGATGAACATCGTGCGTGACGAGGCTTATGAGGACTTTAAGCGTCAGGGATTTCCCACAAAGAAGGTGGAGAGATATAAATATACTGACATACAGAAGCTCTTTGAGCCAGACTATGGCCTGAATCTCAATCGCCTCGACATCCCCGTCAATCCATACGACGCCTTCAGATGTGATGTGCCTAATCTCAGCACATCACTCTATTTCATTGTCAATGATGCATTTTATTCCCAAAACGACCCAAAGGCTCCCCTGCCAGAGGGTGTCATCGTGGGCTCATTGAAGAAGGAGGCTCAGCGCAAACCTGAACTAATCGGAAAATACTATGCCAAGCTGGCCCGCACCTCTAAGGATGCCATCAATGCGCTCAACACAATGCTCGCTCAGGACGGCCTTTTTGTCTATGTGCCTCGTAATGTGCGTGTGGACAGGGCAATTCAGGTGATTAACATACTGCGATCGGATGTTGACCTCATGGTGAACCGCCGCGTGCTTATCGTCGTGGAGGAGGGAGCTGAGGTGAAACTGCTCTTCTGCGACCATGCCGCTGACGACCGCAACTTCCTTGCCACTCAGGTGATTGAGGCATACGTGGGACAAAATGCGTCGCTTGACCTTTATTGTCTTGAGGAAACACATGCCAAGAATGTCCGCGTCAGCAACCTGTATATTGACCAGCAAGCTGACAGTAGGGTAAATCATAACGTAATCATTTTGCATAATGGCGTCACTCGCAACCGTACTGACCTTACCCTCTCAGGGAAGGGGGCGGAATGTGTGCTCAACGGATGCGTCATAGCTGACAAGGAACAACATGTTGACAATAACACTCTCATTGACCATAGGGTGAGCCATTGCACCAGTAGGGAACTGTATAAGTATGTTCTTGACGACAAGGCCACAGGCGCTTTTGCCGGTAGGGTCTTGGTGCGCCATGGTGCACAGCAGACGGTGTCGGAGGAGCGCAACCAGAATATCTGCGCCACACGTGAGGCCCGTATGTTTACCCAGCCGATGCTGGAGATATATGCCGACGACGTGAAGTGTAGTCATGGCTCCACCGTCGGTCAACTCAACGACGCTGCCATGTTCTATATGCGTCAGCGTGGTATCTCGGAGAAAGAGGCAAAACTCTTGCTGGAGTTTGCCTTTGTCAATGAGGTTGTTGACACAATACAATTAGCTCCATTGCGCGACCGTCTCCGTCATCTCGTCGAAAAAAGATTCCGAGGGGAACTGAGCAAGTGCGAGGGATGCAAACTGTGTAAGTAGTTAAGGAGTTATAATGGGGAGTTATAATGGGGAGTTAAAGAAAAAATAAAAGATATATGATTGATATAAAGAAGATTCGTCAGGATTTCCCAATATTGTCGAGAACGGTGTATGACAAGCCCCTTGTATATCTCGACAATGCCGCCACAACGCAAAAACCGCTTTGTGTGCTTGATGCCATGCGCGATGAGTATCTCAATGTCAATGCCAATGTGCATCGTGGTGTGCATTATCTGTCACAACAAGCCACAGACCTGCATGAGGCGGCACGCGAGACTGTGCGCGGATTCATCAATGCACGCTCCACAAATGAGATTGTCTTCACGCGTGGCACAACGGAGGGGCTCAATCTCGTGGCATCGTCATTTTGTGAGGAGTTCATGAATGAGGGGGATGAGGTTATCGTCTCTGTCATGGAGCATCATTCCAATATTGTGCCATGGCAGTTGCAGGCGGCTAAAAGAGGTATCGCCATTAAGGTCATACCTATGGACGATTCTGGTAATCTCCTGCTTGACGAATATGAGAAGTTGTTCAGCGACAGGACTCGTATCGTGTCGGTCGCCCATGTCAGCAATGTCCTCGGTACTGTCAATCCGGTGAAGGAACTGACACGTATTGCCCATGAACATAATGTGCCTGTGATGGTTGACGGTGCACAAAGTACACCGCATTTCCGTGTTGACGTACAGGACATCGACTGTGATTTCTTTGTCTTTAGCGGACATAAGATGTATGGACCCACTGGCATTGGTGTCCTTTATGGCAAGGAGGAGTGGCTCGACCGTTTGCCGCCGTATCAAGGCGGGGGAGAGATGATAGAGAGCGTGACATTTGAGAAAACCGTGTTCGAAAAACTGCCGTTTAAGTTTGAGGCGGGTACTCCTGACTATGTCGCCACCCATGGTCTTGCCACGGCCATCAGATACATTGACTCATTGGGTATTGATAATATCTCCGCACATGAACGTGAACTCACACGCTATTGTATGGACAAGCTGTCGCAGATAGAGGGTATGCACTTCTTTGGCACCTCTGACGACAAGGATGCCGTGGTCTCTTTCCTTGTCGGTGACATCCACCATCTCGACCTTGGCACATTGCTCGACCGTCTTGGTATCGCAGTGCGCACAGGACATCATTGTGCCCAACCACTTATGGAACGGCTTGGCATTCAAGGTACTGTCCGCGCCTCTTTCGCGCTATATAATACTAAAGAGGAAGTTGATATCCTTGTCTCTGGCATCGCCCGCGTGTCACAAATGTTTTAATCCCCTAATCTCTATGTCCTCAATCCCGTCTCACTCAGGTCCCCGTGCTCGCGTTACCGGTTCCTCCGGCCCCCGTGCTCGCGCCGTCAGGTGCGAGTCTTCCTTGCTTCCCTTTTATCATCCCTCCCTTATAGAAGCAGGCTGCGATGAGGCTGGCCGCGGTTGTCTTGCCGGTAGCGTCTTTGCTGCGGCAGTCATCCTTCCTCCCGATTACAGCAATGCCGACCTCAACGACTCAAAGCAACTTACAGAGAAACGACGCTATGCCCTTCGCGAAGTTATTCAGCATGATGCTGTGGCATGGGCAGTTGGTATTGTCACGGCAGAGGAGATAGACAAAGTCAACATTCTCAACGCCAGTATCCTCGCCATGCACCGCGCCCTTGACGCACTTGCCGTTCGACCCGAAGCTGTTATCATCGACGGCAACCGATTTAAGCCATACAAGAATCTTCCTTATGCCACAATAGTCAAAGGTGACGGCAAATATCTCTCAATAGCGGCGGCAAGCATACTCGCCAAGACCTATCGTGATGACTATATGCTCCAACTTCATGATGAATATCCCCAATATGACTGGCGAGGCAATAAGGGCTATCCCACCAAAAAGCATCGTGAGGCGATAAAGCAGTATGGCGTCACACCATATCATCGTCGCACCTTCAACCTGCTTGGGGATACACAGTTGGAACTGCCTTTTGAGGATTGACATTTCAATATTTCTGCCTTTAGTTTCCTGACATCATTCTATAAGGAGACAAGTGAGGGCGGACTTGCTTAGATAGTCGTAAGATGACGGGTCAATGTGTTGCAATATATAAAAATGATTAATTATTGGGCAAAGATACTGAAATCTCGATTTTTTTTCTTACTTTTGCATCGCAAAATTGCAAAGTGGACATTACAAAACATATAAATAAAGAAACAAACTATGGATTTGGTACAAAAAATTATTGAGCGCGCCAAAAGTAACAAGCAGCGCATTGTACTCCCCGAAGCCACGGAGGAGCGCACCTTGAGAGCAGCCGACAGAGTGCTGGCTGACGACGTGGCAGAACTAATCCTCATAGGCAACCCTGAGGAAGTGCATAACCTTGCCAAGCAATGGGGACTCACCCATATCGACAAGGCTACGCTTATCGACCCTGAGAACAATCCCAAGGCCGAGGAATATGCAGCTTTGCTCACAGAGCTCCGCAAGAAGAAGGGAATGACCATCGAGAAGGCACGTGAGCTGATTAAGAACCCTCTCTACTTGGGATGCATGATTATCAAGACGGAAGGTGCTGACGGACAAATCAGCGGTGCACTGAGTACCACAGGTGATACTCTGCGTCCTGCCCTGCAGATTATCAAGTGTGCACCTGGTATTTCTTGTGTCAGTGGAGCTATGCTGCTCATCACCGACAAACCGCAATATGGTGAGGACGGAATCATAGTGATGGGAGATGTCGCTGTCACTCCAATGCCGGATGCTGCACAACTTGCACAGATTGCTGTTTGTACCGCACAGACCGCCAAGAGCGTAGCGGGATTTGCAGAGCCGCGTGTGGCTATGCTGAGCTTCTCCACAAAGGGTAGCGCAAGCCATGAGGTGGTTGACAAGGTGGTGGAAGCTACTCGTCTTGCAAAGGAACTTGACCCGACACTTCAGATTGATGGTGAACTGCAGGCTGACGCTTCTCTTGTGCCGGCTGTGGGCGAGAAGAAGGCTCCAGGAAGTAAGATTGCCGGTCATGCCAATGTATTGGTCGTTCCTTGTCTTGAGGTGGGCAATATATCATATAAACTGGTGGAGCGTCTTGGTGGTGCTACTGCCCTCGGACCAATCCTTCAGGGTATTGCCCGTCCGGTTAATGACCTCAGCCGTGGTTGTTCTGTGGATGACATCTACAAGATGGTAGCCATTACGGCTTGCCAGGCTATGGATGCCAAGAAGAACTAAGAATTAATTATCAAATTCTCGATATATATGAAAATATTAGTGCTCAACTGTGGTAGCTCATCTATAAAGTATGCGCTCTACAACATGGACACCAAGGAGGTGATGACCTCTGGAGGTGCAGAGAGAGTTGGTCTCGACGGTGCTTTCGTCAAGGTGAAACTTGCCAATGGCGAGAAAAAACAGATTATGCACGACATTCCCGAGCATACGGAGGGAGTGAAGTTCATCTTCTCCTTGCTTACTGATCCTGAAATAGGGGTCATCAAGGATCTCAAGGAGATTGACGCCGTTGGTCATCGTATGGTCCACGGTGGAGAGAAGTTCAATAAGAGCGTGCTCCTCAACGATGAAGTGCTCAAGGTTTTTGAGGAGTGCAGCGACCTTGCTCCGCTCCATAACCCAGCCAACCTTAAGGGTGTGCGTGCTGTGACAGAATTGATGCCTGGTCTGCCTCAGGTGGGTGTGTTTGATACCGCCTTCCATCAGACAATGCCTGACTATGCATATATGTATGCAGTGCCCTACGAACTGTATGAGAAGTATGCAATACGTCGCTATGGCTTCCATGGCACAAGTCATCGTTATGTCGCAAAGCGTGTATGTGACTTCCTTGGAGTTAATCCCGAAGACAAGAAGATTATCACCTGTCATATCGGTAACGGCGCATCCATTGCTGCTGTTGACGGAGGTAAGTGCATAGATACTTCTATGGGTCTAACACCTCTGGAAGGTGTCATGATGGGTACACGTTCGGGTGATATCGACGGTGGTGCCATCGCATTCCTGCAGAAGAAACTTGGTCTTGATGCCGATGGTATCTCTGATCTTCTTAACAAGAAGAGCGGAGTATTAGGTGTTACCGAATTGTCATCTGACATGCGTGAGGTTGAGGCTGCATGCGAAAAGGGAGAGCCCAAGGCTGTTCTTGCTATGAACATGTACAACTACCGCATAAAGAAGTATATCGGTGCATACGCTGCTGCCATGGGTGGTGTGGATATCATCGTGTTCACTGCCGGTGTGGGTGAAAACCAGTGGGGCACCCGTCAGGATGCCTGCGAGGGTCTTGAGTTCCTCGGCGTCAAGATTGACAAGGAAGTAAACAAGGGTCTTCGTGGCGTGGAAAAGGTTATATCCACTCCTGATTCAAAAGTCACAGTCTGCGTCATCCCGACCGACGAGGAACTGATGATTGCTACTGATACAATGAATCTGCTTTAATCTTCGGAATGAGACAGAATCTCAAATATTGCATAACGGTCATGGCTGGAATGGTTTTTTCAGCCATGACTTGTTTTGCCCAAAGGGATTCTATCTTATATGAAGACAGTCATGCCATCGACACCTTGTCGGTGGGTGAGCTACGCCTTAACATCGACAACCTTAACTTCTTCAAGGACAATGAATATGAGAGCAAGATGTCGAAAGGCTATACCCTTCCGGGATTCTGGATTAAGCCATCAGTGAGCTATCAGCCGTTGAAAAACCTGAAGGTTGATGTCGGGGCGTATATGATACATTATTGGGGTGCCACGAAATACCCCAATTTTAACTATAGTGATATGCCTGAATGGCAAGGTAACCAATACCAAAAGGGTTTCCATATCCTGCCTTTCTTCCGTGTACAGGTTAATCCAACCAAACGATTGGCATTGGTGTTGGGTTCTCTTTATGGTCATGGCAATCATGAACTCATTAATCCATTGTATAATTATGAGTTGGCGCTAAGCGGCGACCCCGAAACGGGTTTTCAGATTATATGGGAAGCCCCTCGACTAAAACTTGACACGTGGATTAATTGGGAGAGCTTTATTTATCGTAATGACAGTCATCAGGAGAGTTTCTCCTATGGATTGTCTGCCCGTTTCCTTGCTAACAGTCCCACATCTCCTGTTCATCTTTATTTCCCTTTACAGACAATTTTCCAGCATAGGGGAGGGGAAATCAACACTGAGGCCGAGGAACGCTCCGTGAAGACCTGGATGAATGCTGCTGCTGGTGTTGGTGTCACTTGGAATACTGACAATAGTTTTGTTCCGAAGTTGGATATGGAATTATTCGGTGTCAGCTACAAACAAGTAGCTGGCGATATGTTGCCATTTGACAAAGGTAACGGTATATTGGCATCAGCTGCTTTAAAAATATGGAAGTTCGATGTCAAGGGTGAATATTGGTGGTGCAAGGACTTTATTAGCATCTTGGGTAATCCTCTCTACGGAGCCATGAGTGTGGAAGACCATACATACACATTAAACAAACCAAAGATGATGAATGCCTATATTGGTTATTCCCAAAATCTTGGTCACGGATTTGCATGGGGAATACATGCAGATGCTTATAATAACATAAAAGAAAACGCCGTGAGCTTTGCCCTCGGCGTTTACATGCGTATCAATATGAGTTTTCTCTTAAGGAAGTTCTAAGCGAGAAGTCGCTTCACAACATCTGAGATAGCCTTTCCGTCAGCCTTCCCCGCGAGTTGCTTGCTGGCCACGCCCATTACCTTGCCCATCTCCTTGATGGAGCTTGCACCTGTCTGTGCGATTATCTCTTTCACGGCTGCCTCAATCTCTTCTGTTGACATAGCCTTGGGCAAATAGCTCTCAATGACCTTTACCTGTGCCAATTCCGCCTCTGCCAGGTCAGGACGATTCTGTGATGTGTAAAGCTCGGCAGAGTCGTGTCCCTGCTTTGCCAGTTTTTGCAGGATTTTGAGTGCAGCGGCGTTTTCAAGCGTATCGTTGGCGCCAGGAGCTGTCTTTGCCTCAATAAATACCTTCTTGATGTTGCGTAGTGCTTCGAGGGTCACCTTGTCCTTGGCCTTCATTGCAGCTACAATGTCTTTGCTTACTTGATCAAATAACATAATTATAATATTTTAAATTGTTTACTATGTAAAACTGATAACTCCTGGGGTGGGACGCTCCTGTTGTGGCTTCTCTTCCTCAACAGTCTGTTCCGCTCCATAGCTTACGCTCTGTATGCTTTCCAGTATCTCCTTTGTGCGCTTATAGGTCGGAGTGGTTTCCACCTTGGCTATGACATTATCATTGTCGAGGTCTTCTGCATGGAAAAGGAAGATATGGGCCGGTCGTTTGTACTTGAGGTTTTTGCCGTCATTGCCGTAGTAATGGTCGCGGCGCTCCTGTAGTTCGGCAGCCTTCTCCTGTTGTTCAGCCAAGCGTTTCTGTTCCTCTTGTGTATGTCGCTTGACATGATTGTGCATCAAATCGACATTTTCAATGCCGAATCCAGTGGCGAGAATAGTCACCTTCACCTTCTTTCCCAACTCAGGGTCGAGTGATACACCCCACTTTATCTCAAAGTCACCAAACTTCGCCATAAAGTCATTGACATCATTCATCTCATCCATCATAAGGGCATCGTTGCCGCTCTTGTCGCCGCAGAATGCTATGGACAGCAATATCTTTTTTGAATTGAATATGTCATTATCGTTGAGCAGAGGTGAGTTGAGCGCATCGTCAATAGCCTTTTTCACACGTCCTTCGCCTTCACCATATCCAGTGGACATAATGGCAACACCACCATCCTTCAGTACGGTCTTGACATCATTGAAGTCGAGGTTGATGAGTCCGTGTACAGTGATTATCTCTGCTATACTCTTTGCCGCAATGCTCAGTGTGTCGTCAGCCTTTCCAAAAGCATCCACCAATGACAGTTGGGGATATACCGCCCTAAGACGTTCGTTGTTGATAACCAACAAGGCATCCACATGCTTGGACATTTCTTCCACACCGTCAAGGGCCTGGTCAATCTTCCTGAAGCCCTCAAAACGGAATGGAATAGTGACAATACCCACGGTGAGAATGCCCATATCCTTTGATACCTGTGCGATGACAGGTGCTGCTCCAGTACCCGTACCACCACCCATTCCGGCAGTGATGAAAGCCATTCTTGTGCCATCTGAGAGCATGTTCTTAATGTCGTCGAGGCTCTCTTCTGCTGCAGCGCGTGCCTTAGCGGGTTTGTTGCCTGCACCAAGTCCCTCCTTGCCCAACTGCAGCTTGACAGGTACGGGCGAGTCGTTAAGCGCCTGGTTATCGGTGTTGCACACCACAAATGACACGTCATGAATACCCTGGCGATACATGTTGTTGACAGCATTGCCACCACCGCCACCAACGCCAATGACCTTTATGATGCTGTGTTCCTTCTCTGGCGAACCAAAGTCAAGAACTGGAATATTATTGTCTATCATATCTTTTATCTCTTACTGTTTTTATTCTTCTTCTTTTGCAAAGTCCTGGGCAATACGCTTAAACCATTTCCAACCTTTGTTCAGCGGGCTGTTTTCTTTTCTTTCAATGGCCTTGCGACGCTCTTCCTCGGCGAGGCGTTCTTTCTCAAGTCGTTCTTCTTCCTCGCGTTTCTTGCGTTGTTCCTCCTCCTGCTGACGTTTTTCAGCCTCAGTGGGCACCACACCCTGCTTCTTTGGCATGTCAGTGCGTCCGAGTGATGATGTGATGTGGTCATCCGGCTTTTGGGAGAAGAGGTTGCTTGGGTCAACGGCCTCACCAGCACAGTTCCTGTCGCCCTTGATGAGCAGTCCGAGGATGGTGTTCATCATACCATTTTTTGCATTGATGTCGGCATTGTTTGACGTGATGGTGTGCGACACAAACTTGGCTATTCTGATCTTCTCCACATGCGTATGGTTGTAGAATGCCTTCTCTATGTTTTTCATGTTTGCTCCACCACCGGTGATGATAATACCGCCAAGGAGCTTGTCGCTATATTCCGATGGTATCTGATACCATACATTGGCGATAATCTCTTCCATTCTGCTCTCCACGATTTCAATGAAGCGACGGCTTTCCACCTTCCTTTCATTGTCAATGGATAGCTTGAGGTCGTTGTCTATTTCACTGTTGTCGGTAAAGGCCGAACCATATTTCAGTTTCATCTTCTCTGCATCTGACTCTTCCATCTGTAGGGATGCAATGTCCTTTGTCACATTGTTGCCTCCCAATGGTATTACAGCGAGGTGGCGAAGGATGTTCTTGCTATATACACACACGGTGGTGGTGTCGGCACCGATATCAACCAGCGCACATCCTGAACGCTTCTCCGCCTCGGTCAGCACGCAGTCAGCAAGGGCGATGGGCGAGATATACATCTCAGCAACATTGAGGTTGATGGTCTCAAAACACTTGTTGAGGTTCTTGTAGAATGTGTTTCTCTGAAGTATGTTGAGGAAGTTTCCTTCTAATCTGGTGCATTGGATTCCCACAGGATCCGTTTGATACTGTGAGTCAACCTTGTATTCCTGCTGTGCCACATCCAAGATTTCCTGGTCAGGATATCTCATGGCACTGTTGGCATCCATCAGGGAGATGACCATGTCCTGAGTCACTTTGGTAGCATCACTCAAGTCGCGTGCAATCACGTTTCTCACACTTCTTATCGACTGTCCTCCAACACCCACATAAACCTGTGTAATATCGGTTTTCAACTGATTGGTCAGTTTCTTTATTATGCCGGATATGCACAAAGCCGTTTTGTCGATGTTATATACCACCCCTTTGCGTATAAACGACGACGACTCCTCCTTGACCACAGCCAATACGTTGATGCTGCCGTCAAGATTCTTTCGTCCGGCTATACCCGTCACCTTGGAAGAGCCAAGCTCAATTGCTACGATAAAATCTTTTGCTGCCATCTTCTATATATTATTTTTTATGTTCTTTTTACAAATTATCTGATTCTCAAATGCTATGTTTATGTATGAATATTTGTTCCAGCCGGCCTGCGAGAGACCGTATCTGTAGAATTTCTCCAAGCGGTCAAGCTTTTCTTTCAACTTATATGGTTGTCCGATATATACGATATGTTCGCCCACTCTTGGCACCAACTCCACCGTGCCGTCGTGGAGTACGTTGAGCTGGACTATCTGATTGCGCCAAAACTTGTCGTTGACAATAACATTGCCTAATTTTGTAAGCACATGTTGCGCATATTTCCTGTTGATGTGGCCGGTGGCAATCATTATGTCAGAACAATACTTGCTGTTGGGCATTACGCCGCCATGGTTGTCCACGTAATAGTCATCGCCATTGACAGCCTTCACTCTCATCACAGGAGTGCGTTGTGTGAGTTTGATATATACGTGTCCACTCTGTGTCTTATAGCATTGTGCTTCATTGACAAAAGGGCTTTTCTCCAGTACTTCCTCTATCACTCGGGCGTCTATATTGTCCATAGGCTTTGCCAATGGATATATCCTCGCCTTCTCAAGCAGCACTTTTATCTCATTGGCATTGAGAAAACCATCCACTACGTCATCCTGGATATCAATCTTCACCTGGCTGCATACCAAACCCTTACCGTCCTGCGGTCGATTGAACACAGTGACGGCAAAGCCAAGATAAGTAGCCAACAGCACATCCACAAAGATGAGAAGGACCTTTTTCCAATTGTATATCCAGTGTCTCATTATATTATTTCAGTATTTTCTCAATTTCAGGCATCATGTTGTCCAAGTCGCCGGCTCCCAATACCACCAGAACGTCGAAGTCGTGTTTCTTAACATAATCCAGCACCTCTTCCTTGTGTATCATCTCTTTCTCCACCCCAGGCTTGAGGTTGTCATAGATGAGTTGTGACGTCACACCTGGGATAGGTTGTTCCCTTGCGGGATAGATATCGCAG
The DNA here is from genome assembly GCA_034101015.1 of Prevotella sp. Taxonomy (GTDB): domain Bacteria; phylum Bacteroidota; class Bacteroidia; order Bacteroidales; family Bacteroidaceae; genus Prevotella. The sequence continues at coordinate 25,961 of JAXEKN010000104.1, read as the reverse complement.
AGCACCACCTTGTCGAGAAGACTGAGACTGTCTGCAAAGTCCTTGTAGAAGTCGCGTGTGCGTGTGTAGAGATGTGGCTGGAAGAGAGCTGTGATTTTTCTGTCGCTATACAGTTCACGCAGACTTTTTGCGCTTTGGTATATCTCTTTCGGATGGTGTGCATAGTCGCTCAACAGCACCAGATTGTCGGTCTTTATCTTGAAGTCGAAGCGGCGGTCAACACCACCGTATGTCTTCATGCCATAGCGCAGCTCCTCGGCAGTGCATCCGTTGAGTTGTGCCATAGCCATCGCCGCAATGCCGTTGACGATATTGATAGGCACAGGCTGCCCCAGTTCCACATTCGTTACATTCTCTATTGGCGAGATAAAGTCAAACGTGATGCCTCCATTCTCAATCCTGATGTTCTCGGCATGGAAATCTCCCTTGTCCCGGCTGTATGTATATCGTTTCACACCATCCTGAAGGTCTTCCTTCATTTCCAGACCCTCGTGGATGATCAGTGCCCCGCCAGGTTGTATCAACGATGAATACTTACGGAAACTCTCAAGGTAAGCCTCCTTGGTGCCGTAGATGTCGAGATGGTCAGGGTCTGTGGCGGTAATTACTGACATCCATGGTCTCAACCAATGGAAAGAGCGGTCAAACTCATCCGCTTCTATCACCACATAGTCGCTGTCGCTCAAGATATAGTTGGTGGCATAGTTTTTAGATATGCCTCCGAGAAAAGCGTTGCAGTCCAAGTGGCTCTGGTGCATTATATGTGCGCACATGGTTGATGTGCTTGTCTTGCCATGTGTGCCGGCTACGCACAGACCCTTATGTGCCTGTGTCAGAGTGCCAAGTACCTGTGCTCTTTTTTGTATTTCAAATCCGTTTTCGCGGAAGTATGCCATTTCCTTATGTTCCGCCGGTATGGCAGGAGTGTAAACCACAAGACATGACTTGGGGTCGCGGCAAGCCTGAGGTATCTTTTCCACGTTCTCTTCATAATGAATGAGTGCTCCCTCTTTCTCCAACTGTATGGTCAGAGCCGATGGGGTCTTGTCATATCCCCCCACCACAACACCTTTGTGGATGAAATAGCGGGCTATGGCACTCATGCCGATGCCGCCTGCTCCCACGAAATATACTGCCTTTATATCTTTTATTTCCATCTTGATGTTCTATTTCATTTTTATTGTCTTCTGCTTGCCATCCTGATTACCTCCTTGGCAATAATCTCTGCCGAGTCGGGTAGTGCTAACTTGATGACGTTCTCAGAGAGACTCTTTAGCTTTGCCTCGTCCTTGACGGTATCTACTGCCATCTTGAGAAGTTTTTCCGGTGCTTCCGCATCTTTTACGAGTATTGCGGCATCACGACTTGCAAGAGCCATGGCATTCTTTGTCTGGTGGTCTTCCGCCACATTAGGTGACGGGACGAGGATGACGGGTTTGCCGATAAGGCAAAATTCCGATATGCTACTTGCGCCTGCCCTGCTTATCACGAGGTCTGCTGCCTTGTATGCGGCAGCCATGTCGGAGATAAAGTCCGTGACGATGAGATTGTCCATCTTTGGTTCCGACTTCAATTTCTCCATGATTGAGGCGTTGTAGTATTTGCCTGTTTGCCATATAAACTGCACTCCGCTTTGCCTTACGATGTCAAGGTGTCGCAATACGCTCTCATTGACTGTTCTTGCCCCGAGGCTACCGCCCACAAGGAGTATGGTTTTCTTTGATGGGTCCAGTCCGAATTGTCTTATCGCCTCCTCTCTGCTGACATTGGATTCAAGCAGAGCCTGTCTGACCGGATTACCAGTCTTTATGATTTTGTCGGCGGGGAAGAATCGTTCCATGCCGTCGTAAGCCACGCATATCTTCTCTGCTTTGGAGGCCAAATGCTTGTTTGTCATGCCCGCATATGAGTTTTGCTCCTGTATCAGACATGGTATGCCCATACTTGCAGCCGCGTCGAGAGTGGCACCGCTGGCGTAACCGCCGACACCGACCGCCGCCATAGGTTTGAATCTGCGTATGAGAGACCTCACCTGGTGCTTGCTCTTTAGATAGTCGATGAGCACGCTTATGTTCTTGGGTGACCATAGCGGTCTGATGAGTCCCCTCACAGGCAGTCCTTCAATCTCATATCCTGCCGCTGGCACTCTTGTCATTTCCATCCTGCCCAGTGCTCCGACAAACAATATCTTGGCATCCGGGCGTATAGCCTTGATGGCATTGGCTATGGAAACAGCCGGGAAAATATGCCCTCCTGTGCCTCCACCACTTATGACAATTCTCAATTCTTCGTTCATATCCGTAATGCTTTATCAATTCTTCGTGCAAAATTAATAAATAATCTTGTGATTATTGCATTTTAGTGGAATATTTTTCAGAAAAGGCGCAATTTTATGACTTTTTTATCTTTTATCACCCTTGTGCCTGTGTATTTGTCACCATCTCCGGCTTTTTCTTAGCGGTCCTGCTGACACTAAGTATTGCTCCTATATACAGACAGTTGATGATTGTCGAGGTTCCTCCCTTGCTTATCAATGGCAATGGTTGTCCTGTCACCGGCATGATACCTACAGCCACGAGCATATTGGCAGAAGCCTGTATGACAAGCATCAGTGCTAAGCCCATGACAAGAAAGGCGGGGAAGTTGTTATCGCATCTGTTGGCTATTCTCGCCGCCCTGAAAAGCAATACGATATACAGGAAGACGACGAGTGCCGCTCCCTCGATGCCCATTTCCTCAATGATGATGGCAAAGATGAAGTCCGAAAAGGCTTGAGCAAGAAAATCGCGCTCCACTGAGTTGCCCGGACCCTTACCGATGATATTGCTCGACACGATGGCAATGTTGGCGTGTGCCACCTGTGCATCTTTGTCAAGGTCATAATCAGCGGGGTCAACCTCCTTGTCGTCCATGAACTTGTTGATACGTCCCTTCCATGTGTCGGCACGGTGGAAGAGTTTTTCTATCATGGAGCGTTTCTTGGGCTTTTCTACCTGCTCCACCTTCGAGAGCTTGGGATTATCCGCCTTGGTATCGTCACCCACTATCTCAACAAGCAGGATGGCTACCACAACTAATCCCACGCATATACCGGCCAGTTTGGCGAGTTGAATCCATTGCACCCTTCCTATGAACATCACCAAAAACACGGTGGCAAACAGGAGCAAGGCGGTGGAGAGGTTCTCTAATCCGATTAGAAAGATAATAGGCAGCGACACCCCAAGGATATACTTGAATGCCCTTTTTTCCGCGCCACGCTCCGTTTGTGTGGCTGAAAGTATCTGAGCCTCAGCTAATATCACTGACCCTTTCGCTATCTCCGACGGTTGGAATGTCTGTCCGGCTATCTCTATCACTCGGTTGGCTCCATTGATGGACTCACCGCCGATAAGCACCCATATCAGCGTGCCTATTGAGATCAACAGAAGGAATGGTGTGAAGAGTTTGAAATAGCGGCAGGGCATATTGGTGACACACACAGCAAAGAAGCATCCTACAGCCAACATCAGGGCATGCTTCAATATGGGCATGATGAAGTTGTTGCTCTTGTATGTCAGTCCGCTGGAAGCGCTGAACACCTCCACAAGACTGATCATACATAGCATGAAGAACACTATCCATATGACCTTGTCGCCTTTGAATATGTTGCCTATTGTCTTGTTCATCTAATCTATAAGTGTATGAATTGATTACAGGTTTCTCACTAATGTCTTGAACTGCTCGCCTCTGTCTTCCATGTTCTTGAACAGGTCGAAGCTGGCGCAACATGGGCTTAGAAGCACGGTCTCCCCCGGTTTTGCCATCTCATGGCATGCTGCCACACACTCCTTCATAGAATGTGTGTCGCGCACGGGTATTCCCATCCCGTCGAAGAAGTTGTGCAGCTTGGTATTGTCGGCACCGAGATACACCAGACCCGAACATTTCTCTTTCACCAGGTCCTTGATCTCGTTGTAGTCATTGCCCTTATCCTTGCCGCCCAAGATGAGTATCACCTTGGTCTTGATGCTCTCAAGGGCATACCAGCAAGCATCGACATTGGTGGCCTTGGAGTCGTTGATATACATCACTCCGCCCACCTTTGCCACCTTTTCCAACCGGTGCTCCACACCGGGGAAGTCGCTGAGGCTCTGGCGTATGATGTCCTTTTTGATACCCGATATGTTGGAGGCGATACCGGCAGCAAGACTATTGTAGATATTATGTTTGCCGGTCAGGCTCAGTTCCTCCTGCTCCATATTGAATGGGGTGGGGCGTTCTATCTCGTATTCGCCTTTCTCAATATATCCGATACTGCCGTTTTCCTTTAGTTCAGAGAAAGGATACAGCACCGCCTTGATATCGTACTTAGCCAGTTCACGACTGATGATGGGGTCGTCCTGCCAGTAGATGAAGGCGTCTTGAGGTGTCTGGTTTTGTAGGATGCGCATCTTGGCATCCACATAGTTCTGCATGCAGTTGCCATATCGGTCAAGGTGGTCGGGGGTGATATTGAGCAATATGGCGATGTTCGCACGGAAGTCATACATATTGTCCAACTGGAATGAGCTCAACTCTATGATATAGTATTCGTGTGGATCCTCCGCCACCTGCAGCGCCAATGAGTTGCCGATGTTTCCTGCCAGTCCGGCATCATAGCCTGCCTCCTTGAAGATATGATAGATGAGCGAGGTGGTAGTGGTCTTGCCGTTACTTCCCGTGATACATATCATCTTCGAGTCGGTGTAGCGTCCGGCAAACTCAATCTCACTGATGATATGAATGCCCTTGGCCTCAATCTTGCGTATGATGGGAGCCTCACAGGGTATGCCAGGACTCTTTATGACCTCGTCGGCATTGAGAATCTTCTCCTCCGTGTGATGTCCCTCTTCCCATTCTATTTGTCTGTCGTCGAGCATCTTCTTGTATTTGTCTTTTATCATCGACATATCCGACACAAAGACGTCAAATCCCTGTTTCTTAGCCAGTACGGCTGCACCTGCGCCACTCTCAGCGGCTCCCAGTATAACTATTCTTTTCATCTTTTTTCCTTTTCTTTATCTTATCTTCAATGTTATGATTGTCAACGCCGCGAGGATGATAGTGACTATCCAGAAGCGTATTGTTATCTTTGATTCATGGAATGGACGGTGAGGCCATCCCTTGAGTATATAGTGGCTTGTAGAGTCCAGTTGGGAGTCAAGGCGCCGGAAATTGTCGTGGATTGGTGTTGCCCTGAACACTCTCACCCTGCGTCCTTTTCTTTTCTGGATCTTAAACCATTGTGTCTGTATGATCACACTCAGACTTTCCACGAAGAAGATGCCACAGAGAATGGGGAGCATCAGTTCCTTGTGGATGATGATTGCCGCCACGGCTATGATGCCACCGATGGTGAGTGAGCCTGTGTCGCCCATGAACACCTGTGCCGGATAGGCATTATACCATAGGAAACCGATCATGGCGCCTACGAAGGCACAGATAAACACCACCAGTTCCTCGCTGCCAGGTATATACATGATGTTTAGGTAGGCGGCATATTCTATGTGGCTCGACACGTATGCCAATATGCCTAATGCTACGCCAATCACAGCTGAGTTGCCTGCACACATACCGTCCATGCCGTCATTGAGATTGGCACCGTTGCTCACAGCTGTCACCACCAATATGGTCATCACCACGAAGAGAATCCATCCTGCGGCTGTCTTATACTTGCCACAGAACGACATCACCTCCGAATAGTCGAGGTTGTGGTTCTTCAGGAAGGGTATGGTCGTCTTCAGCGACTTCTCCGCATTGCTCTTGTGCTTCACCACCATCTCATGGCCCTGCCGCTCCATCGTCACGTTCTCGCGCATCACGGCGTCAGGACTGAGATAGAGCACCAGGCCAACGATCAATCCTATCGACACCTGACCGACTATCTTGTACTTGCCCTTCAGACCTTCCTTGTTGCGGCGGAAGATCTTTATATAGTCATCCATAAAACCGAGGAATCCCAACCACAAAGTGGTGATAATCATCAGTATAAGGTATATGTTGCGCATACGGCCCAACAGTATGACGGGCAACAGTATGGCCACGATGATGATGATGCCGCCCATGGTCGGCACACCCTTCTTCTCCACGCCAAACGGGTCGATGCTGGCATCACGCTGTATCTCCGATATGTTGCGGCGTTTCATGTACTTGATGAACTTCTCGCCAAACCATGCAGATATGACCAATGAGAAAATCAGTGCAAGCAGTGACCTGAAAGAGATGTATGCCCACATGTGTGCGCCAGTGATTCCAAACTGGTCGAGAAATCTAAACAGATAGTATAACATCCTTAGCCCTCCAAGTCAAACACCTTTCTTACCTCTTCTTTGTCATCGAAGTGATGCTTCACGCCCTTCACCTCCTGATAGTCCTCATGTCCCTTTCCTGCAATGAGAATGACATCGCCCTTCTCGGCCATCATGGCTGCGGTGCGGATGGCTTCCCGCCTGTCGGCTATGCTCACCACCTTCTTCATCTGTTGGGCGTTGAGTCCTGCCAGCATATCATTGATGATGTCCTGTGGTTCCTCAAACCTGGGGTTGTCACTGGTGATTATCACCCTGTCACTCTGTTTTACGGCCTCTTGTGCCATCAGCGGACGCTTGCCCTTGTCGCGGTTGCCACCAGCTCCACATACTGTGATGACGCGCCCCTTTCCGTTGAGCACCTCATGGATGGCGTTGAGCACGTTCTCCAAGGCATCGGGAGTGTGGGCATAATCCACGATGGCTGTCACGCCCTCCTTAGAGCGGATGGGCTCGAGTCGGCCGCTCACGCTCCTCAGTGTGCTCATTATCACGAGCACATCCTCTGCCGGTTTGCCGAGCATCACTGCCGCACCATATACAGCAAGCAGGTTGCTTACATTAAATTTGCCGATAAACTGCACTCCCACCTCATGTCCGTCGATGTCGAGATACATACCCTCGAAGTGACACTCTATGATCTTGGCCTTGAAGTCAGCCATACTCCTTGTGGAGTAGGTCTTCACCAGGGCTTTCGTGTTCTGCACCATGACCATGCCGTTCTTGTCGTCAGCATTGGTGATGGCGAAGGCGTCCTTTGGCAGCATGTCGAAGAAAGCCTTTTTGGCGTCGCGGTAGTTCTCGAATGTCTTGTGGTAGTCGAGATGGTCGCGGGTGAGGTTGGTGAAGATACCGCCGGCAAACTTCAGTCCTCCGATTCGCTTCTGCGCGATGGCATGGCTGGAGCATTCCATAAAGGCATACTCACATCCCGCCTCGACCATCCTGCTCAGGAGTCTGTTGAGCTCGATAGGGTCGGGGGTGGTGTGGTCGGCAGGTATAGCCTCGTCCTCGATATAGTTGCATACTGTTGACAACAGTCCGCACTTGTGTCCGAACTTCCTGAACATATTATATAATAAGGTGGCAATGGTCGTCTTGCCGTTGGTGCCTGTGACGCCCACCAGCTTTAGCTGTGTAGAAGGGTCACCATAGAACACCGTGGCCACGGGTCCCACAGCCGCCTCCGTACTTTCCACCTTCACGTAGGTCACACCCTCGTGGCGCTCCTCTGGCATGTCCTCACAGAGTACAGCTTTTGCACCATTCTCCAGTGCTTTGGTGATAAACGAATGTCCATCCACCTGAGTGCCCCTGACGGCAACAAACAGGTGTCCGGGCTCTATGCGACGGGAGTCGATATTCACTCCCGTGATTTCCACGTCGGCATTGCCTGCGATGTCGAGTGGCTTCACCTTGCTTAACAACTCGTTTAATTTCATATAATCACTTGTTTTTATATTGTGTTTCTAATACCATGAATGTTCACTTATTCCATAATGATCTCGCATATCATGCCTTTCTTGATGACGGAACCCGCCTTGATGCTTTGGGTCTTCACCTTGCCACGTCCGCTGATGCGGGTCTTCACTCCACGGCTTTCAAGCATATATACTGCATCGCTGGCACCCATTCCTGTCACGTCGGGCACAATGTTTCGATATGTCTTCATCTTTTTCAGACCCACGTCCTGTGGCTTCCTGTGTGCTGTGCCCCATATTGGATTACTGCCGCTGACGTACGAACCGTCCCAGTTGCCGTCGGTCTTCACGCCGAGATGTGACAGCACATAGTTGGCTGCAAGGATATTGCCGTTTTTCACGTCAGGCACGAACACCGACTCCTCGTCCTTTGCATCCTCCACCCTCAGCTTCAGGTGGCGAGCCATGATGCCTTCGGATATATGATGGAATACCACACCGCTCATACCGCCACCCGATGCCGGTAGTCCGGACTTCTGGATACACACGATGCACGAGTATTTCGGGTTGTCGGCAGGGAAATATCCGCAGAAGCTCAGCAGGTAGTTGGTCACACCGCTCTTGTAGCCTCCGGCACCCTGCGACACTTGTGCCGTACCGGTTTTTCCTGCCACCTTGAATGACTTGGAGCCGGCTTTGGCACCGAGTCCCTGGCTAACCACGTGTTCCAGTATGGTCTGCATCTCCTTTAGAGTCTTTTCCTTGCAGATACGCTCCTTGATTACCTCTGGCGGAAACTCCCTCACCACCTCTCCGTTTTTCATCACCTTTGAGATAAACCTTGGTCGCATCATGCGTCCGTTGTTGGCAATGGCGTTGTAGAAGGTCACGGTGGATATTGGAGGCACCTGTGTCTCATATCCGATGCTCATCCATGCCAAGGCGGTCTTGCTCCAGTTGAGCCATTGTCCGCGCGAGTTCTTCTTGGGCATACGTATTCTCGGAGGCGTGGAACCGGCAATGGGCAGGTGGAGGTCGGAAGCTAAACCGATACGGTATATGCCTTCGACGAATTTCTCCGGATGGTTGTGATAGTGGTCGTCGATAATCCTGCTGACACCGATGTTGGAGCTGACCTCCAAGGTGCGGGGAAGTCCGATCACCTGATAGCCGCCATTGCGCCAGTTGTGGTCCTTCATGTCACGCCCGTACATATTCCATACACCGCAACCCGTATCGACCTTGTATGTCGTATCAACCACACCGTCGTCAAGGGCAACCATGATGGAAGCCGTCTTGAATACCGAACCTGGTTCGAGAAGGTTGCTCACCGCAAGGTTCTTGATCTCGCGGTATTCGCCGTCTGCACACTTTGTCATGTTGACCATGGCCTTGATGTCTCCCGTAGCTACCTCCATGACAATGGCCACTCCCGCGTCGCCATGCACCTGTGGCAGTTTTAGTTCTTCGATAAGGGCGCGCTCAGCCAGGTCCTGCATGCCCACGTCGATGGTGGTGATGATGTCACATCCGTCGATAGGTGCAAGCACCGGTATGTTCATGTATTTATTGAGTATCTTACGTCTGTGGGTGAGACCGTCGCTGCCTCTTAGTATGGAGTCGTATGCCAACTCCAGACCGCAGCGTGCGGTGTCCTTGGCTCCATACATGTCGCCTACGGTGCGCTGTGCCAATGAACCGAACGGACGGCGGCGGGCATTAAACTCAGTGCAATGGAAACCGCCCCTGTATATGGACATCCTGAACACAGGCAGGGCCTTAACCTCGCAGTATGTGTTATAGTCGATGCGCTTAGGCCATATCGGCCAGTTTTGCGACATCTTCTCCCGGCCTTCGAGAAGATGCTTCTTGAAGGCCTCGGCACTCTTTTCGGGGAAGATGCGGTTGAGCCCCATGCAGATAGAGTCCATTTTCTCCATCAGTATGGAGTCCTTCTTTTCGCCTCCCGCCTTGAAGTCCATGAATATCTTGTATTCGGGGATGCTCGACGCCATCAGTTGTCCGTCGCAACTGAGAATGTTGCCGCGGTTGGGCTTCACACTCACACTGTCGCGTTTCTGCCTTGCAGCCACCTTCTCCCAATAGTCCTTCTTTGCGGTCATGATATATCCCGCCCTTCCGACCACTATGACACCCACAATGGTCAGGGCAACCGCTATGAAGAAGTAGCGCGGCATCACCTTTTCACTTTCAAACTTGCTCATCTGCGCTTTTTTATTGTTGTATCTGAATGATATAAGGAGGTTGGTCGGACATCTTCAGCAGACTGTCATTGTTTTCCTTCAACATCTGCAGCACATGGCTCTCGCGGCATTTCTCCGTGAGCTTGCTCGATATTGACAGTGCCCTGTATTTGGCGTCCTTCAGTTCGGTCTCCATATTGGCTATCTTGATCATGTCCTGCTGGCATTGGTATCTCGATGCTACATATATCACGACAAAAGCCACCATGATGACAATCAGCCACAGCTGGCGTCTCACCAGTTCGGCATACAGTATGTCGCCGCCCAAAATGGAGCGCAGATTCAATTGACTCAATGGTTTGGAGTCGTCCTCCTTCACTGAGTCCTTGATCATCTGTAATGCCGATACCTTTGGCTCTTCTGTCTTTGGCTCTTCTGCCTTCGCCTTTGGTTCCAACGGCATTTCTCCCTTCCCCTCTATATCTTCAGCCATTCTTTAACTCCTTAACTCCTTTAACTCCTTAACTCCTTAACTCCTTAACTCCTTAACTCCTTAACTCCTTAACTCCTTAACTCCTTTAACTTTTTCCCCCACTCTCAGTTTGGCGCTCCTGCTTCTTGGGTTGGCCAGTTGCTCCTCCTTGTCGGGAACAATTATTTTGCCCACAGTCCGGAGAGGCGCGTTCACCCTTCCGAAGAAGTCCTTGTCCACCTTACCCTCGGCATTGCCCGTCTTCATGACGTTCTTAACTATACGGTCCTCTAAAGAGTGGTAGGTGATTACAGACAGGCGTCCGCCTTCTCCCAAGTATTCCACGGCAGCGGCAAGCATCTCTTTTAATGCGTCCATCTCATGGTTCACCTCGATGCGCAATGCCTGAAACAGCTTGGCCATGTCCTTCTTGGCCCTTTCCTTGGGCATCAGCCTTTCCACCGCCTCCATCAGGTCGCCTGTGGTGGCAAACGGTTTTTCCGTCCTTCTCTTCACGATTGCCGAGGCTATCTTGCGCGAAGTCTTCAGTTCGCCGTAAAGATAGAAGATATCCGCCAACTGCTCCTCGCTATAGCCGTTGAGCACGTCGGCAGCCGTCATACCCGCACGCTTGTTCATGCGCATGTCAATAGGTGCGTCAAAGCGGAATGAGAATCCGCGCGTCTCGTCGTCGAAGTGATGGCTTGACACGCCAAGGTCAGCAAGAAGCCCGTCGATATGCTCAACACCGTAATAACGCATCCAGTTGTGCAGATACCTGAAGTTGCTTCTCACAAACGTGAATCTCTCGTCGTCACTCATCCTCATGTCGCCCTTGGAGGCATTGGCCTCAGCGTCAGCATCCTGGTCAAAACTGTACAGATGACCCTTCGGTGACAACCTCGATAGTATCTCTCGCGAGTGACCTCCACCGCCAAATGTCACATCGACATATATGCCGTCGGGCTTGATGTCCAGCCCATCGACGCTCTCCTTGAGCAAAACGGGTATATGATATGTAATCTCTTCATTCTTCATTTTGCAAAAGTACAAATAATCCATCACATTCCACCATATTTTCCAACTTTTTTTTGGTTAAAAGAGAAAAAATGCCTTTTTTTATACTTTTTGACTATTTTTTCGCTAAAAAACGCAATTATATGAAAGATTTGCATTACCTTTGCCCCGATATAACCGTATAGAGAAAGAAAAAAAGCGATGGAAAAGACTATAGACATCGACAAGATACTTCAAGGCAAGCTCGGTTCGAAGGCTAAGTTTGTCCCGGGATTCTTGGTCTCTTGGCTTAAGAAAATCCTGCATGAGGATGAGGTCAACAGGTATCTCTGGGAGTCGCGCCACCTCACTGGCACCGAATGGCTTGAGGAGTGTGTGAGGTATCTCGACATGACACTGAAGATTACGGGCAAGGAAAATCTGCCTGACCCGGATGACGGACGCCTCTACACCTTTGTGAGCAATCATCCACTTGGCGGAGCGGACGGTGTGGCCCTCGGCTCCATCATCGGACGTCACTATGACAGCCGTTTCCGCTATTTGGTCAACGACCTGCTGATGAACCTTCCCGGACTCGCGCCGCTATGTATCCCTATCAACAAGACGGGCAAGCAGACTCGCTCTTTCCCTGCCATGGTCGAGGCAGGATTCCAAAGCGACAATCATATCCTGATGTATCCCGCAGGAATATGCTCGCGCCGTCAGCCCGATGGTGAGATTCGTGACGTGAAGTGGACTAAGACCTTCATTGTCAAGAGTGTAGAGTATCAGCGCGATATCGTGCCAATACATTTCGGCGGTCAGAACTCCGACTTCTTCTATAAGCTCGCCAACTTCTCCGACCGCCATATCAAGAAGGTCAATATTGCCATGCTCTTCCTTGTTGACGAGATGTATAAGAATGTACACAAGTCATTTGAGGTGAAGATTGGCAAACCCATACCTTGGCAGACGTTCGACAAGTCCAAAACTCCAGTCGAGTGGGCACAGTATGTCAGGGACATTGTCTATAAACTATAAAATTCAAGCAACCATAGTAAAAAAAGAATAAGAAGGAACAAAAAGAATCATGGAACAGGAGATAATTCAACCCGTTGACAAGTCACTCTTGAAGGCGGAACTTACACCCGACAAGCAGCTCCGGATGACCAACCGCAGCCACAATGAGATATATATCATCGACGCACACAACGCACCCAACACCCTGCGCGAGATAGGGCGACTTAGGGAGATTGTGTTCCGTGAGGCTGGTGGCGGCACTGGTAAGGAGGTTGACCTCGACGAGTTTGACACCATGGACAATTGTTACAAGCAGCTCATAGTATGGAATCCAGAGGCTGAGGAGATTATCGGCGGCTATCGCTATATCCTTGGCAAGGACATCGACTTCGACAAGGATGGACAGCCCATTCTCGCCACAAGCCACATGTTCCGGTTCTCGGAGCGGTTCATCAAGGACTATATGCCGTGGACCATTGAGCTTGGACGCAGTTTTGTCACCTTGGAATATCAGAATACTCAGAAGAATCCGTCCAAGTCGCTCTTTGCCCTCGACAATCTCTGGGATGGTCTTGGCGCACTCACTGTCATCCAGCCCGATGTCAAGTATTTCTTCGGCAAGATGACCATGTATCCTTCTTATATCCGCAAGGGTCGCGACATGATCCTCTATTTCCTTAAGAAGCATTTTGAGGACAAGGACAATCTCATTCTCCCGATGCACCCGTTGCAGTTAGAGACCGACCCCAAGGAACTGGAGGCTCTCTTCTGCGAGGAGAACTTCCGCGATGACTATCGTATTCTCAACACCGAGGTTCGCAAACTTGGTTACAATATCCCGCCACTCGTCAATGCCTATATGAACCTCAGTCCCACGATGAAGCTCTTCGGCACTGCCATCAACGACGGTTTCGGTGATGTTGAGGAGACAGGCATACTCATTGCCGTCGATGAGATTCTCGAGGACAAGCGTATGCGTCATATCGACACGTTCATAAAGGAACACCCCGAGGCCATGCAGATAACAAGCGGAGCCAACAACGTGATTTACAAGGAGAAATAAAAAAGGAGGGAGATCTATTCGGTCTCCCTCCTTTTTTATTGTTATATTATGGAATATTAATCTACAATCAGATTCTCGCCAGTCATGTCGGCAGGCTGCTCCAGTCCCATGATATGGAGGATAGAGGGAGCCACGTCCGCAAGGCGACCGTCCTTCACCGAAGCCGAGTTGTTGTCGGTGACATAGATGAAAGGTACGGGATTGAGCGAATGGGCTGTGTTGGGTGAGCCGTCCTCGTTCACTGCATTGTCGGCATTACCGTGGTCAGCGATGATGATAGCCTCATAGTCATTGGCCTTGGCAGCCTCGATCACATCCTTCACACAGTTATCCACGGCGTGTACGGCCTTGGCGATGGCATTGTAGATACCGGTGTGTCCCACCATGTCGCCGTTGGCGAAGTTCACCACGATGAAGTCATACTGCTGGGTGTTGATGGCACCGACGAGCTTGTCCTTCACCTCGTATGCCGACATCTCCGGCTTCAGGTCGTATGTGGCAACCTTCGGTGATGGCACGAGGATGCGGTCCTCGTTTTCGTATGGAGCCTCGCGTCCGCCGTTGAAGAAGAAGGTCACGTGGGCATACTTCTCTGTCTCGGCAGTATGGAGCTGCTTCTTGCCCTGCTTGCTGAGATACTCGCCGAGGGTGTCCATCACGTTCTCCTTCGGGAAGATGATGTTCACGCCCTGGAAAGATGCGTCGTAGGGAGTCATGCAGTAGTACTGCAAACCAGGGATTGTCTTCATGCCTGCGTCGGGCATGTCCTGCTGTGTGAGCACCACAGTAAGCTCCTTGGCGCGGTCATTGCGGAAGTTCATGAAGATCACCACGTCGCCCTCCTGGATTGTTCCATCCACAGAAGAGTTGTTGATAGGCTTGATAAACTCGTCGGTCACACCTTCAGCATAGCTCTCCTCCACAGCCTTCACCATGTCGGCAGCCTGCTTTCCCTTGCCCTCAACGAGCAGGTCGTAAGCCTCCTTCACACGCTCCCAGCGTTTGTCGCGGTCCATAGCGTAGAATCGGCCAATGATACTTGCCACTGCGGCGTCGTTCTTGGCGCACACGTCGGTGAGCTGCTGGATGAATCCCACGCCGCTCTTCGGGTCAGTGTCACGACCGTCCATGAAGCAGTGTACGAAGGTGTTCTTCAGCCCATATTCCTTGCTTATCTCGATAAACTTAAAGAAGTGTTCGAGGGATGAGTGTACGCCGCCGTCAGAGGCAAGACCCATCAGGTGAACCTTCTTGCCAGTCTTCTGGGCGTATGAGTAGGCGTTCACCACCTGCTCGTTGGTCAGGATCGAACCGTCCTTGCAAGCGCGGTTGATCTTCACGAGGTCCTGATACACGATGCGTCCGGCACCGATGTTGAGGTGGCCCACCTCAGAGTTACCCATCTGTCCGTCAGGCAGTCCGACGTTTTCGCCAGAAGCCTCCAGCTGCGAGTGGGCACTAACAGCTGTGAGATAGTCGAGATAAGGAGTCGGTGTGTTGTATATCACGTCACCCTTACCATGTTTTCCGATTCCCCATCCGTCGAGAATCATCAATAATGCTTTTTTTGCCATAATTACTGAAAATAATATATTATTGTTCTTTATCCTTATTTGAATTCGGCGACAAAATTACCAATTATTTCTTAAACCGCCAAACGTTTCACATTATTTATTATAAAAAAGATAGAACTCCTTGACCTTCTTGGCTTCCCCATATAGGGATTTCCCCATCTCAATATATGGAAATTCCCTTGCTTTGTCGATAAAAAAGCCTTACCTTTGCATCAAGTTTAATTCAAAAGCATACGATTATGAAAAGATTAGTTACTTATTTCACGATGATGATACTCGCTCTGGCACCCATGACACTCACCAGTTGCGACGAGGACGAGATGATAGCCGACACCCTTTGGGGCACATGGGAAGGCAATATGCACGTTTCGAGTTATTGGAATGACCGCTATTATGATGCCGTCTATTCAGAGATAGCCTTCGACAAGGACCCGTGGAAATGGGCATCCGGTGACGGCTATTGGGTGGATTATTACAGCAATGCCCCTTGGGACTATGTGGCCAACCACATCCGTTGGACTGTTGACCGTGGCAATATCTACGTCCGCTTCCTTGAGGAAGGCTCAGAGATAGAGATCTACGACTATTATCTCGATGATGGCTATTTCTGTGGATATATCTATGCCGACAATGGCAACAAGGTTCAGTTCCGTCTGCGCAAGACCTCTTCGCCCGACTGGGATGACTACCACTACGGATGGAGTTATTGGGGCGCTCGCACCCGTTCAGCCGCCAATGACAGCATCAGTATTCCCCGCAGGGTCATCAGATAACATTATAAAGATATTTTACCCTCGCAACCCCTTCATTTCTGCCTTCGGCGGACAAAAAAGTCGATTCGTTTCCATATACACGAATCTCACGAGGGTAAAATCACCCCTGTTTCTCTCTCTCATAATACCATAAATTCTATGGACGTACTACCAGGACCTCCCTGCACGTACGTCCATAACTCTCTTGCACGTACGTCCATACCCTATAAGCACGTACGTGCATACCACCTATGGACGTACGACCGCAGACTTTAGGACGTACGTCCTCACATTTTCCGCCTCTACATGTCAATCCTTTTTACTTTTTGATGTTTCTCTATCGCCATTCACCCCTTTCTCCCCCTCTTTCTCCATTCTATTTTACACATTTTCCTCGACAAATTTTTCGCCCTTTTTGTCAATACAATTTAATCCAGTTCGTACATATATATAATAAGGTAGCGAATGTTAATCACGGTTAAATTCTTGATTTAACACAAAAATATCTCCCTTTTCTTTTGTTAATTTAAAAAATCTTTCGTACCTTTGCAAGTGCATCAATAGCTTTTTTCCTAGTTGTCAAGGTTAACTATCTTACATGCTATGGATAAAGCAAGCAGAAAGCAGTATATGAACACATTGCCTAATGTGAACTCCCGACGAGGCGGGAATAAACCCTCTCACGCTGGACTTACCTCCAACGTCTCCCCCAAAGTTCAAAGCCCACAGGCAGAGAACTCCTATACAGGGGTCACCTCGGACTTTGTGCCTAAGGAAAACCACAAATGGTTCGTACTCCGAATATTGTATGGACATACCAAAGATGTAGTTGATGCCTTCAAAGACGCAGAAGTGTTGTACTATATCCCTAAGCGTTATCAGAAAGTTGTAATATCCGGGAAGAAGAGGCTGCGTAAGGAGCCTCTCCTTCCTGGTCTTGTTTTTGCTTATATGACTCGTGAGAGTACTCGCGACTTTGTCAAACAGCCTGCAAGGACAGCAAAATTTCTTAAATACTATACAGATAAGACCAGACCCATCGAAGCAGAAACTCAACTTAATCCACCTGTCACCATTCCCGATGACAGGATGAAATCATTTATCAACGTCGTGGAAACAAAGAATGAGCATATCATGGCAGCATCGAAAGACCGTTGCCATTTCAAGAGTGGTGATTATTTCAAAGTTGTGTGTGGTGACTTCAAGGGCGTTGTAGGTCAGGTTGTCAGAGCGGCAGGTCAGCAACGCATCGCTGTAGAGTTGAACGGCATAGGATATGTGCTTACAGCCTACATTCCCAGTGATTTTTTGGAGAAAATTGAAGATGGCATGATAGATTCAAGGAAATAATAATGTTATGCTATAAAAGAATTAATACGATTGACAGAACAATATGACCGACCAAGAAATAGTGAAAGCCCTTATAGGACGAGACTCACGTGTCACAGCTCAGTTCTTCTTTAAAGACTGTCGTCCGTTGATGTTGAGTATCATTCATAGGGTATTTGACAAACATAAAATCGATTATGATGAGGTGATAAGTGAACTGTACATCTATCTAATGGCTAATGATGCCCGTCGATTGCGACAGTTCAAGTTTGAAAGTACATTCTATCAGTGGCTTAAGACAACAGCCATTCGTTTTTGTTTGAGACTGAAAACGGATGGTGTGGTGATAGATGACGAAAGTCAAGAGCCTCTTGATAATAGAAACAGGCACACAGATAGTACAGAATCTTCGCAAGCAAAGATGGATGTTGAAAACCTGCTTCACCAAATGAGAAATCAGCGTTATGCCAAAGTAATTCGAATGCTGATAATTGACGATATGACCCCGGATGAAGTCGCGAAGGTTCTTTCTGTTACCGTTGACAACCTATATAATATTAAACGCAGGGCTATGGTAGCTCTTGCAGATGTTGCATTTAAAGATAAGAGACATTATGAGCGAAAATAATTTCATTTCAGACGAAATGTTGGCTGCATTCCTCGATGGGAATACCAATGCAGAAGACACCATGAGCGTGCTGGAAGCATCAGAGCAAGACATGGAACTGCAAGAAATCATCCGCATTGCAAGTGAAGTGGATGAGGATATGGCTATAAACGTAAAGCCAACACTCATTCCCATGACTGCTATGGCAGCAAAATCAAAAGAGACCTACTTATGTGACATAGAGTGCGAAGAGTTTGTCCTTCACCAGTTTGGCATTGAGGTGACACATAAAAGCCTTCTCGATACCGCCTATAAGAACTGTTGGCTTAGAGATAAAGGAATGCCTTTATATAATATAGGTAGGCTTTTAGAGAAAAACAATCTTGCTGTCAGCCGTCGATACAACTCCACTATTGAGGATATTAGTCGCCTGCTCTTAGCAGGAAACCAACTTATTGCCGTAGTTGACGATTCTCTTCTCGCTAATACCATTTCATCAGAGAATCAACATCCAAATCATGCAGTGGCAGTCAGTTCAATATCTGTAGAGACAAACGAGATAATCCTCTTCAACCCTAATACCGATGAAGAACTGACTAAATATTCTATAACATCATTTATAGAAGCATGGAAACAGTCGAACAATTATCTGGTAGTCATCAATACCACCGATAAATTCGTTTATGAGCCGTCTCCAATAAGTCTTGACGACGTGGAACTCTCAGATGACCTAACAGAATTACAGGAAGCGATAGCCGAGAATGCCCACGAGATATGGGCAAAGAACCGTAGAGAGCAAGGTTGGTCGTATGGTTCCGAGCGTAATGACCAAAAGAAAGAGACTCCTGACATGATACCATATTGCAATCTGCCGGAAAGCGAGAAACTGTACGATCGAGAAATGGCGATGCAAACGTTAAAGCTGGTGAAGAAGTTGGGATTTGAGATTGTTAAACGGAATTAAAAATATGTATAACAACAAATAATCAAAGCAATGAAAAAAGTATTTTTTAATGAGGATGGAACCCTCAATGTGAAAACATCAATTGAAAACAACCCTCTATATGCAAAAATCATGGAGGATGGATATGTGGATGTAGATGAGATGGCTCAAATCTACAGAAGAATAAAGGCCAAGTTTGAAACTCTTGAGAATATTCTCCCAGAGGAACAGAAGGCTCTGGTTCATGAATTGATTGTTGACAGCCAGATTTACAAAGCCGTGCGTGATAAATTCAATGCACAGGTGGAACTCGATGGTGACTTCCTTGTATGACTGCATTAATTCAATATAAGGAATTACTATCATCGTGGATGGAAAAATATCCTTGTTTTTTCATCTTTATAGCATTATCGGCTCTTGTTTGGATTATTTATGGTTATTATGCCAGAAGAAAGTGTATCTTATCCAATAACACAGCCAGTAAAGCTTTTGGCCAAGGCGTTGACAAGAAACGGATGCTTGGTTTCTTGGCTATCACCGCCATAATTCTTTTGCTTTTTAGCAAAGGATTGGGTGAAGCAGAGGAAACCTTTAGAATAAAGAATTATATTATATTATATTTCTTTTTTTGGGGATTCCTTGGCCTTACTGGTAATATGGTTAGGAAAATCCTTAGGTCATCAGTATTGGACAACAATGTTAAGGACAAACTGAACCATTGGCTTCAAACCTCCATCCTGCTTATAATTACGCTATTAGTATTTGTAGGTGTATGGAAATTGATATCTGGTTTTAAAGAATATGGTACTATCATTGCCGCGGTATTAGGATGGATATTCCAGGATTACATCAAGGGTGTCATTTCTTATTGGCACCTTCGTCAGGCTGGGCTTCTTCATTTTGGCGACTGGATTATCGTGCAAAAATATGGAATAAGCGGAATGGTTATCGATTGTACCTTGCTTACAGTTACCGTCCGCAATTGGGACAATACCATTTCGTCCATCGCAATGCATTCACTTCAGGCTGAGTCCTTCCAAAACAATCAGGAAGTGCTCGACGGTAAGACCTCAGGTCGAAGAATGAAGCGCGACTTTATCATTGACACATCAACAGTGCGCGTCATCACCGACGAGGAAAAACTGAGGATTGAGAATTGCCTTAGGGAAATGGGAGAGGATACAATAGCTTTGGAGAATGCAAAATCCAACTCACTGAACATCTCATTATTCCGCCTATACCTGCGACATTGGCTGATGAATCATGATGAGATTTGCCGTTTCCCAAGACTGATAGTTGCCCTAAAGGAACCTTTACCTGAGGGAATTCCGCTGGAAGTGTATGTGTTTATCCTAAAAACTCGTTTGGCTCAATTCGAACTGGTTCAGTCGGAAATAGAGGAGCATATCTTGCTGACTATGCAACTGTTTGGATTAAGACTCTACCAACGACTATCAGCATACGATGTAGCTGAAAATAAATTGCAAACTTTTGAGGATACCAGGGAGGGTAAGTATGAATAACTTGATTAGCAGAATTGACAAAGACGAGCTTGCTGCGCGAGCTGTATTTTTCAGCAGTGTAAATATGCCTCTTGACTTTGATGGCATTATGCCTGACTGTAAGGACCATGTACATGTTGTCGTTATAGGTACAGACCATAGAATGCTTTTCATGTTGCGTCAAGCAGCCTTGTTGGCACACTATCTCAACTTTGATGATGAGTCAGGGGGCAACAGGACTGTTCTTACTATTGTTGACTCTTCGGCCAAGAATTTGGATGACCTTATTACATTAAAATCCCGTATTGATAGTGCAGACTATTTGTCTAATCTCACCCAAGTTTGTCCATGGAGTTACGAGATGTGGGATGGAAAAAAGGAAAGTGGCAATAAGACTCATTCTTATATTGACATTGACCTACGCATAGTTGGTTTAGGCTCCTGGTCTATGAATGACTTTATTACCGAACTACTGATTGCTGATGTGCATCAGAGAGTCACGGTAATAGGATATAGAGAAGTACTTGAACTTATTAAGGTGAGTAATGCAGATTCTCATATGAAATACTTTCAAAAGTATGAAGTGCCAAGGACAGATGTCACATACGGAAACGATGATGAAATCATGAACTTGAAGGCAGCCAAGAAGATAAATACCATTTATCATTTCAGCAAATATCTCGGCGATATCAAGGCATGCGACATCGACAATGTCTATCGTTATTCACAAGCCATAAAGATATTTGCGAATAATACAAAAGGCAGGGATTTGGACAAGAACTGGGACAAACAGGAGGATATACGTCTCATATTGTCAAATGTCTATTGTGCAGACGGAATACAGCCAAAGATTAGGGGATTCAAGTGTGATAATCCGAAAGATCTTCAAGAAATAGTATGCTCCAATCTTAAGCATTTTGCTAAATGCGAACACTCTCGTTGGAATGTTGAGAAACTCATACTTGGTTTTAGGGAATGGAATGCACAGGAGTCATACGAGTATGAATTCTTGTATGGCAGTGAGGCAAAGGATTACAGGGATAGGAAGAAAAAAGAAGAGAGTGCCCATATAGACATCTGTTCTAACAGAACTCTCCGAAGGATAGACCTTGAATCCGTCAAATACGACAATTTCTTTATGCTGGCCATTCCTTACATCATTTCGTTCAGCCTTGGCTGAATGGTCTGAGAAGGCAACTTGGTTGACCGTTGAAGTTAGCCTAATAAACCGTTCAGCCTTGGCTGAACGAAAGACCAAAGGCATTTGTTCATAATGTTATAATAATTAGAACATCCAGGTATGGCTATAAACATAGAATGGCAGGTTAAGCCTCCAAGCAAAAACGAGGATAAACCTCTGATGTTTCCTCGTATCACGGACAGCGAGATTGTCAACGAGCGACAGCTGTCTGAGCTTATGGCATCCCTTGGTTCACTCTCCAGAGGAAACGCGAAGTCAGCCCTTGGTGACATGGCAGAAGTAATGGCGGACTTGCTGAGAGATGGCAAAACCATCAATATTCCAATGCTTGGGTCGTTCAAACTGTCTATAGGCACAGACTCTGAGATACGTCCCAACAGCGACAGACGTATGCAGAGCATCGTTGTAAGAGGAGTGAATTTCCAACCTGCCCAAGAGCTTTTGGATTCCATAGGCAAACCGACCTTCCAGTGGAAACCAACCACAGAAGTGGCAATAGCCCCCACGGCAGACCAGCTAATCCCCCAACTTCTGACATATTTCAAGACTCACGACAGCATCACCCGCGATGAGTTCGAACGCACATTCGGTCTGAAGCGCACCACGGCATATATGCGTCTAAAGGAAATGGAGAAGATGGGAGTGATACAATCTGTAGGAAATGGCAGAGAGAGGAAGTATGTAAGAAAGAATGCATAAAAAATAAACAATAGAAAAAGCAGAACTGAAAGCACGAGAGGACGAAATAGCAAGGATGGTGACATTCAACCTTTTTGGCACATCATCATCTACAGTATCACAGAAGGCGGCACAGATTCGTACTATGCTTAAATTCAAGCAATACTGGGATTTCTGATTTCTCGACAGGACACATGCTGGCAAATAACCCATTTGACCTCATGCGATTATTATAAACTTTAATATATTTCTTTGTAGTACTATAAAGGGTCTTAAAATGGAGGTATGCCCTAATTTGAGTGCCGATTAACGTGACAGTATTGAAACACAATGAATTATTAACAACCCCAATAATAGACACTCGCAGAAATACCTATTCAAGGGGCATTTGAGTACATACAATTTTACCAAACTGATTGATTATGGAAAACAGAAAGTATGACGTGTTTGTAAGCTATTCAAGAAAAGACGCTGTAATTGTAGATGAAATATGTCAATTGATGAGACAAAAACAAATAGTGTATTACAGGGATACACAGGAAATACCCGGTGGGGAGAAGTTCTTCGATGAACTAGCAAAATCTATTCTTGACTCCGTCGTATTCCTTTATATTGGTAGCAAAAACTCGTATACATCAATATACACCCCAAAAGAAATCAACTTTGCTATTAGTAAAAATACAAATGTAATTATCCCTTATATGGTAGATGACGCGCCATTGCCAGACAATCTATTCTTAGCGTTTTCTGACTTAAATGTAAGAAACAAGGGCGAACATTCACCTGAAATAATTTTGGAAGATATTATAAAAGCCGTTCCAAGACTAAGAACTATTGTAAAATCAAAGAAAAAGGAAGAGAAAATTGATAATATTGTTTTTCACCCATACTATCAAGATGCATTTGAATATTACAATATAGCAGAAAAACTTTATTATGACGAACGTTTTGAGTCTCATCCACAAATGCGAATGGCTGCATTGGCATATGCGAAGTATGCTGAATTGTTGGGTTATACAAACAGAGGGAAATGGTTGTATAATGAAATATGGACAAAAGATGAAGAAGTCCAGAAATTATTTGAAAAGCAATTTGAAAAGAATGAAACAACAATAAAAATACATACAAAATTGTCAGAGGCAAAAGCAAAACGTAACTATATCATTGAAAAATTAAAAGCAGGGATTCCGATTGTCCAAATTAAATTCTCTGATGAAGTCAATGACGTCGAAATCAAAGAGAATACTTTTATTACAGACGATATTGATTTCAAAGGTATTAATTCTGCGATTAAATGCGTAAAGATTAAAGACACCTTATTTAAAATGATGCTGGTAAAAGGTGATACATTTGTTATGGGCGCAAGTTTACAAGAGGGTGGAGAAAACGAAGATGAACAAGTCTTACATAATGTAACCTTAGGGTCTTTCTATATCTGCGAAACTCAAGTAACTCAGAAACTATGGAAAACAATAATGGGAAACAACCCAAGTAAAGTCAAAGATGACAATAATCCCGTTACAAATGTAAGTTGGTATGATTGCCAAAACTTTATTAAGAAGTTAAATGATATTACAGGGATGGAATTCCGATTGCCAACTGAGGCGGAATGGGAATTTGCTGCAAAAGGAGGTCAAAAAGGCAAACATAATGGATATAAATATAGCGGTAGCAATACCATTACGAGCATAATGTGGTATTCAAAAAATAGCGAAAATCATCCTCATGAAGTTTCTTTAAAAAAATCTAATGAAATTGGATTATATGATATGAGTGGAAATATATGGGAATGGTGCTCTGATTGGTATGCTCCTTATGATATAAATCCATCCTTTAATCCAAAAGGACCAATAGATGGAGTCGACAAAATCTGTCGTGGTGGAAGTTTTTTAAGTGAGGCAAAAGAATGCCGAGTAACCATTAGAGAGAAGGATTCTCCTAACGAAAGCTCTGAAGATATGGGATTTAGATTGGTAATCAGTGCCTAATTATTTTTACGCATTCCAATATAGGCACTGGAAAAGTGCCTTAAAATGGCAGTATGCCCTCAATTGAGTACTTACTGATAATCAGTTTATTCTATTCTAAACAAATTCGTCGAACCCTCGTTAATTTAATTGCAAAAATGAGCACAACAACAATAACACAATCAAAGGATAGTAAGTATGAATACGCATACTATGCTTTTATAAGCTATCAAAGGAAAGACGAGCAATGGGCGAAATGGTTGCAGCGGAAGCTGGAAAACTATAAGTTGCCTGTAACAAACGCAAAAGAGGCTTCAGACAAGAAGTCAAAGTATATCCGCCCTGTTTTTCGTGACAAGACGGACTTAACTGCAGGACCATTGCCTGATGCATTGAAGGAGGCCTTACATCAGTCACGGTATTTGATCATAATTTGTTCACCCAATGCTGTTGAATCTCCTTGGGTGAATGAGGAAATAGAGACTTTTACAACCAGCGGACGTACAGAGTATGTCATTCCTTTTATAGTTGATGGTGAACCATATTCTAATGATAGCGCAAAAGAATGCTTTCCAGATGCAATTAAAAACATCCCTAAGGACAAGGAGCCTTTAGGTGTTAATATCAATGAGAATGGTAAGGAGAGAGCATTTATCCGAGTCGTGGCATATATGTTGAACGTGAAGTTTGATGAACTATGGAATAGATTTGAACGACATAAAAGGAAAATTCGTAATATAACTATAGAGTGTTTGGCACTATTGGCTTTAATAGTCTTGGGTACATATGATTATACTAGAACGAAAGAAGAATATTATGCAGACTGGGTGGATTGTAATGGAGTAGCGCAAGGAGTTATTCAACTGACATCGGATCAAGTTGACCACCGTTACTATTCATATAAATTTGAGTATTCTCGTGTTCCATTTGGAGAGAAAGGGTTTTATTCCTGGAGATTAAACAGGGTAAGCATCGTAAATTCAAAAGGTGTTATATCAAATTATACACCAGACAATCATGCATTCTTCTATCCAATTCAAGAATACAAATACACGGATGGATATGTGACAGAAATCATCAACCGTGACACTTATAACAGGGTGGTAATGCGCTACACTATCAAAGACGATTATGACCATAGAGTTGCTTGTCTTGTTGACATGGAAGGTAAAGAGAAACATCAAGGAAGCGCTTACTTAAGTGGCTCTACTACCGCTTTTCTTTCCGATTACAATCCTAATATGTCAAAGATAAAGCGCTTCCATTATACGCGAAATGAGAAAGGATATATAACCAAAGTCACATATCATGCCAATGATGCAGATGAACTTGATGAAAGTGCCATCGGTGATAACAACAATATTTATGGAAAACTATTCGACTTGGACGAGTTTGGGCGAATAATCAAAGTCACATATATCAATCATGAGGGCAACCCAATGACAGATAAGTATGGTGTGGGGTATATTAGGTATAACAATGCCTCGTTTGAAGGAAATGATACCACAGAATACCTTGGAAGCGATGGAAGCTTAGCATATAACGAACACAAATATGCGAGACAAGTTTTTAAACTTGACAAATACGGGAATCCTATAGAACAATGGTATGAGGGAGCAGATGAAAAGCCATGCTATGACTACAAGAATATTTATCGACAGGTTATCTCCTTTGATGATAACGGCTGTCTAACTGAAATGAAGTACTATGATATTGATGGCAATCTGTCATACTGCTCAGATAATTATGCCATTGAAAGAGGAAAACCTCAAATCCGCAACCGCCCTCATAAGATGACACAGAGGTCAAAAAGGTAGCGGCACTGCGGCAAAAGAGGGCGCAACGCAGCAAAAATCGCCACAAAGAGGCATAAAATCCCCTTACCCCACAATGCGACTTGAGGCAA
>JAXEKN010000075.1:0-25839 GCA_034101015.1 Prevotella sp. | reverse complement strand
TGCGACAACATACGGTATTAATCCGCCTTTCGACGGGCTATCCCGTGGATATGGGCAGGTTGGATACGCGTTACTCACCCGTGCGCCGGTCGCCATCTTCCTTAGCAAGCTAAGAAAATGATGCCCCGCGACTTGCATGTGTTAAGCCTGTAGCTAGCGTTCATCCTGAGCCAGGATCAAACTCTCCATTGTAAAAATATCTTTTAGCCACTTGGAAGCGCGAAGCGAAACTTCACGCAACAACGGCTTCGTTTGTCTGTACTGATTAGGATGACTCCAAGATTTAAAGAAGTTTATAAGCACCTTACAATCATTCAATAATTGACGGTTCGTATTCTTATACCCAAACCATTGGAAATATTAAAAAATTAAAGTATTAAAAAATTAAAGTTCCAATACCGCAATGGTTCGCTTCTTGTACTACTTTCTCTGTTTATGTAAGTCTTTCAAAGATCACTCTTTATTTATCGCCTCAGAACATGTTTTGTTCGAAAGCGGATGCAAAGGTACGGACTTTTTCCGAACCGACCAAACTTTTTGAAAAAAAACTGCAATAATTTAACCTTATTTCACAGTTTTAGACGATTTTGTGCTCCAAAAGCCTCTTTTCCGCCATAATTTCGTATTTTGTTCCTGGTTTACCATAGTTGGCATAAGGATAGATACTAATCCCGCCTCTTGGAGTAAAAATCCCCACAACCTCTATATATTTCGGCTGCATCAGTTTGATGAGATCCTTCATTATTATATTAATACAGTCTTCATGGAAGTCTCCATGGTTTCTAAAGCTGAAGAGGTATAACTTAAGACTTTTGCTTTCGACCATTTTTTTGTCTGGGAGATACATGATTTTGATCTCCGCAAAGTCCGGCTGTCCCGTTATTGGGCATAGAGATGTAAACTCCGGGCAGTTGAACTGCACCCAATAGTCATTTTCGGGATGCTTGTTATTAAAAGTCTCGAGCACCTCCGGAGCATAATCCATGGAATATCGGGTGTTATTGCCGAGGGCATGAAGTCCCTCGGCTTTACGATTATCAGAATTGTTCATATATTATTAAGTTTAAATATATTGTAATCGACATTATTGTCATATTCGTCAATACCCTCATGTTTTTTGGTCATCTTGACCACTCTAATTGTGACAGGGAGAATGATGATTTCGTATAAGGTCTTGAGAATAATCTGTGAGATGACCAAAATAGGCAATTCGTCATTTGGCACCACCCCACCCAATGCCAATGGGAAGAAGACGACGGAATCGACAGTTTCTCCATATACCGTGCTAAGAATAGCCCTCAACGAGAAGTTTTTTCCTTTGGACTTAACCTTCATTCTGCTCATGGTATAAGCATTGACAAAAGAACCGGCAAGAAAAGCGAGGAATGAAGCCGCCGTGATCCGCGGTGCGAGTCCGAAGATAGCATGAAATCCCTCATCATTGTTCCAATAAGGAGCGCCGGGAATAGCATCGCATAAAGCAGCCATTGCAACAAAGAAGAAATTCATTGCGAATCCCATCCATATCAGCAATCTTGTCTTGCGATATCCCCAGACCTCGCATACGCAGTCGTTGATGATGTAAGAAACAGGGAATACGATTAGTCCCCCAGTGATACTGATAGGACCGAACACCATTTGCTTTGTTTCGAGCACGTTTGCCGTAATAAGGCAAACAGCGAAGAGCATACCGAAAAGCATAAACAGCATACTCATCTGAGATTTTGTACTTTTCATTATTATTGTTTTTTAAAGGAGGTTAGACAATCAACTCCTGTCGTTGATATTCTATAGTAGTGATATCGTGTGTTCTATGACCTTTGGAAAATGTTCCATCTCAAGTTGATGCACCTTTTCCGCAATGTCATCAGCGGTATCATCTGGCGAGAGCTTTGTGGTGGCCTGAAGCAGGATGTCTCCCCCGTCGCACACATTGCTCACGAAATGTATTGTTATACCCGTGACTGTATCTCCTGCCGCCTTGACAGCTTCATGTACATGATGTCCATACATACCTTTTCCGCCATACTTCGGCAGTAGAGATGGATGTATGTTGACTATACGCTTGTTATAGCGGTTGATAAGGAAGTCGGGTATCATAAGAAGGAAACCAGCAAGGACGACAAATCCGATCTGGTAGTCGTCCAATACTGTTTCCATCTTTGTCTTGTCAGCAAGTTCCGTCTTGGTGATAACCATTGTGTCAACTCCGAGCCTCTCAGCCCTTTTCAGTGCCAAGGCATCTTCGCGGTTGCTTATGACCAATGTCACCCTTGCCACTTTGCTGTCTGCAAAATGACATATGATATTCTCACAATTCGAACCGTTTCCCGAGACGAAGACTGCTATGTTTACCATCTTATATATATAATAAGGTGTAGATTAATACTCAAACGTGTATGTCACTGTCGAACCGTCCTCACGTGTCACTGTCATCGTGTGCACCGAGTAGTCACTATTGAGTGCATACTCCATCTTATACTTCGACATCACTCCTGATGTGGATTCAGCCTCTTCATACAGATAGCTGCAACGCGCATAGCGGCAAAGCCCTGCGAAGACATACGGGTTCATTCTCTCCACGCCATAGATAAGTTGGTTGGCATCAACGCTCTGATAGCGGTTGCTCAACTTGCCCTCATGCTTGATGTTCAGGTATTCATCCACCATACTGCCATTCTGGTTGTATGAGAATGTCACGCGTGAATGCGACAGCTCACTGTCAGGATTTTTGTATCCCGAAAGCGACACGAGCTGGCTGTTTTGCTTGTTGGATTTTTTAATGCGGGTCACCGTCACCTGGGTACCGCTGGTGTTGCCTTCCCAAGAGAACACCTCAGCCTTGTCCTCAGATGCGATGTCAGTAATAGGCTGATAACCGAAGTTGACCGTGGCTGTGCATATATTGTCGTTGGTATATACAGTAAGGGTTCTGGTTGTATCGACGATGGAATACATGAATCCGAGTTCCTCCAAGGTAGTATTTCCCTTTTTGATGGTCAACTGGCGCACACGGTGATTCATGTCATATCCAAGGTTGATGTCACTGCCGTCCGTTCCTGTGATGCGTTTCACATCCTTGGCAGTGCCGAGGCTACCGTCGCCCCTTGTGCCCCATTGGTATATGATGGCCGATGATGACTTTCCGTCTATATTCTGTATATTGATAGTGGCATATCGATACTCTTTGTTCATGTTCTCATTAGTGGTGAGGAAAGCATATCCCGAAACAGGTCCTTTGCCCGTGGGTTCTTTGATAGAAAGCCATGGTGAGTCGCTGCCCTTTGCCAACTTCCAGTCAGAGCTTGACTGAAAGATGAGATATGCCGTTGTTGAGTTGGCATAGCAGTCAGTACCCGTACCGTAGATAGTACAATAGGAAGAGTCACCGTCGCCGAGACAAGATGTCATTGTCATAGACACTACAACTGCCGTACATAAAGCCTTGGCAGCGTTTTTAAACAATTTGGATGTTTTCATAAGAATAAATTAAATTATTAAAATTAATACAATAAACTCAATTGAGGAAGGCGTCGAGAGCCCGTCGTTCCTTTTTGGTGGGTCGTCCCGTGCCTCTTGCCCTATCGACAAATCCGCTTATGCGGTTCATCTCGAGCAGTTCATACTGGTCTGCGGCGGTCACGTTTTCATAGACCTCCGCCAACAGTTTTGCCCCCACCCTCTGTTCAATGGTCTTAAGTATCTTGAAGGAGTATGTGACAGGCGGTTTTCTGACATTGACCGTCTCGCCTACCTTTACCATGTGGGATGGTTTGACATTGACCCCACCGATAGAGACCCTACCGTTTTTGCATGCGTCGGCGGCGATGGTCCTCGTCTTGAAGATTCTCGCAGCCCAGAGCCATTTGTCTATTCTTGCCTGTTCGACCATTATTGTTTCTTTTTGTTGTAAGCGTTCATAGTGAAATCCACACCCGTAAGTACGAAACTGCGTATGATATCGCATGCCGTTTCAATCTTCGGTTGCAGAGTGTTCAGTTCTTCATCGTCAAACTGTCCGAGAACCCAGTTAATCTGCTGTCCTCTTGGAAAGTCATTTCCGATGCCCATTCTTAGTCGGCTGTAATGGTCGGTGCCGATGACCGATTGAATGTTTCCGAGTCCGTTATGCCCGGCATTGCTGCCCGCCGGTTTGAGTCGGATGGTACCAAGTGGGAGTGCGATGTCGTCAACGACGACGAGCAGTCTTTCTATGTCGATGTTCTCCTTGTTCATCCAGTACCTTACCGCATTACCGCTGAGGTTCATGAATGTAGTTGGTTTGAGCAGAAAGACCTTCCTTCCCTTTATGCTTGTCTCAGCGACAAATCCATATCGCTTGTCGGAAAAAACAATATTGGACGCCTTGGCAAAAGCGTCCAATACCATAAATCCCATATTGTGACGGGTAAGCCGGTATTCATCACCTGGATTACCCAGTCCTACAATAAGATACTTGTCCATTAACCCTGAGCAGCGGCGGCAGCAGCCGATCTGGACGCACGTGTAGCCTTGACTGAGCAAACGACAACCTCAGCGGGAGTAGAGAGTGTGAGTCCCTCAAACTTGAGTTCTCCCACCTTGATGCTCTTGCCGAGCTGGAGGTTGGTGACGTCTATGTCAAGATGCTCCGGGATAGCCTGGTAAGGAGCAGTGACATTAATCTTGCGGATAGAGAGGTTGATACGTCCACCGTCACGCACACCCTGTGCAAGTCCGTTGAGCTTGACTGGGATACCAATAGTGATAGGCTTCTGTTCGTTGACCTCATAGAAGTCGATGTGGAGCAGTGCGTCTGTTACCGGGTGGAACTGCAGTTCCTTCATCACGGCAGTGTGAACCTCGCCGTCGATAACGAGCTTAACCACATAGATGTGAGGAGTGTAAACCACCTTGCGGAGCTCAGCCATTGAGCATACGAAAGAAGTGGCTACTGGATTTCCTTTCTCGTCCTTCTTCTCACCATACATATTACATGGGATCAGACCCTCTTTGCGCAACATCTTTGAGGCTTTCTTGCCAAGGTCGGCGCGCATGCTACCTTTTACTTCAATTTCCTTCATAACTTTTAATTGTGTTACTCTAAATTAAGTGTTAATAAAAATGCTTGCTTAATTCACCATCACACGAACTTTTCATCGATGTGCTTCGAAAAAGCGGTGCAAAGGTATGCATTTTTTCTCAATTAACCAAGTAAAATCAAAAAAAAACTCAATATTTTGCGATATTATTTGTTTTTTAGGCAGAAAATGCGTAATTTTGCAGCCGTAAAGTTTAGATAAGCGTATGATAAACCGAGAAATAATAAGGAATAAGGTAGTACAGTTGACCTATGCGTACTATCAAAACGGAAGTAAGAACATCGACTCCGCGGAGAAGGAGCTATTGTTCAGTCTGTCCAAGGCATACGACTTGTATGCGTACATGTTGGCTCTAATCCCGGCAGTGGCCAAGGAGGCGGGCAAGTATTATGAGTTGGCACAGAATAAAGCGGAGCGTGAGGGCACCGCAAGCCCGTCGTCAAAGTTCGCCTACAATCGTTTTGCCCTCCAGTTGGATCAAAACGTGGCTCTCAATGACATTCTCGAAACCAAGAAGATTTCATGGTCAGATCATCCTGAATTTGTCAACAAGCTATATCTTCGCATTATCGAGTCTCAGATTTATGCTGACTATATGGTGAGCGACGAGGACAATTATGACGCTGACCGTGAAGTGTGGCGCAAGTTGTATCGTGCCCTCATCGAGCATAATGACGACATCGACGCCATCCTTGAAGAGGAGAGCCTCTATTGGAATGACGACAAGGAGATTGTCGATACCTTTGTGGTCAAGACCATCAAGCGGTTTGACGAGAAGAAGGGTGCCAAGCAGGAAATACTTCCGGAATATGACTCAGAGGATGACCGTGACTTTGCGCGCAAGCTGTTCCGCTCCGCCATTCTCAATGCCGACGAATACCAGCACTACATGAGCGAGATGTCACGCAATTGGGACTTCAGCCGCTTGGCATTCATGGATGTAGTGATCATGCAGATAGCCATTGCTGAGATGATGACGTTCCCGGGCATTCCCATCAGTGTGACCATCAATGAGTATATCGATTTGGCCAAGCTCTACTCCACCCCGCGCAGCGGTGGATATATCAACGGCATCCTCGACCCCCTGGCTCATCGCCTGGTCAAGAGCGGACGCCTTCTCAAGGCCATTGACGACCATCGCTTTGCAAAATGACACATTATTAAATAATTAAATATAAAAAAAGACATGACAGAAGTTGTAATGGCCGCACAGGGTGCAGCAGCCGGTGGCGGCGGCATGAGCATGCTGATTATGATGGTGGCTCTATTTGCCATCATGTGGTTCTTCATGATTAGACCACAACAGAAAAAGCAAAAAGAGATACAGAAGTTCCAGAACGCACTGACCGAAGGTCAGCAGGTGGTTACAGGCGGTGGCATCTATGGCACTGTCAAGAAGATCGACCTTGCCTCTGGCATCGTTGACATCGAGGTGGCCAAAGGTGTGGTGATCCGTGTTGACAAGGCATACGTCTTCAAGGACACACAAAGCACACAGGTAGCAGCGAAATAATCTCTCATAGATGGTCATTCGCAGGACAACCATATCACATATCAGGGGCTTCTTGTTCGCATTGGTGAACAAGGAGTTTCTGATTTTTTTGTTTTTCCTTTGCCTCTCCGGCATCTTCTGGTTGTTGATGACCCTTAACGAGACCTACGAGATGGAGTTCAAGATTCCCGTCAGGATTGTCAACACCCCACAAAATGTGGTACTCACATCCGAAGAGACCGACACCGTGAGGGTCACACTTCACGACAAGGGACTCATGCTCCTAAGGTATGAATATGGTGAAGGCTTGTCCCCTATGATTATCAACTTCCGGCAATATGCCAAGAACAATACCGGCTCGTTTGTTGTACCTAATGCCGACATCCAGCGTCTGATCTATCAGCAACTGCCGGCATCCACTCGTATATCAGCCATCAAGGGAGATAAACTTGAGATTTTCTTCAACTATGGTGAATACAAGAAGGTACCTGTGGAATGGTATGGCAATGTCACCCCCGAGGAGCCCTACTTCATCTCCCATGTATCCTACTCCCCCGACAGCGTGACCATCTATTCCACACAGGCCAAGCTCGACAGCATAAGGGTGGTACAAACGGAGATGCTCAACTATTCCAACTTCCGCGACACGTTAAATGTGAAGTGCAGGCTGCGCCACATCAAGGGAGTGAAGATGTCTCCACAGTCCGTGAACGTCAGCTTTATCACAGATGTGCTCACTGAGGAAAGCATCGACAACATACCCATCATTGGCATCAACATGCCGTCCAACAAGATGCTCCGCACATTCCCTTCAAAGGTGTCAGTGAGATTTGTCTCTGGTGTACGCCGCTTCAAGTCTTTGTCATCCAAGGACTTCTATGTGGTGGTTGACTATGATGAGATTGTAGCCCACCCGTCTGAGAAGTGTGATTTGCACCTAAAGGGTGTGCCTCACGGCATCTCTCGCGCCAAACTGAATATCACCAAAGTCGATTATATAATAGAAAATGAGGAATAGGATAGCTATCACGGGCGGCATAGGCAGCGGTAAAAGCTATGTATGCTCCAAGCTCAGGCAGCATGGCATTGAGATATATGACTGCGACGCGGCAGCCAAGCGGCTGATTGCAGGTTGTGGCGACCTTCAGCGCAAGCTCACCGAGTTGATTGGGCCGGACACCTTTGTTGACGGCAAACTCAACAAGACTGTTGTGACCCGATTCCTTATGGCGTCCGAGGACAATACACAGGCCATCAACTCCATCGTTCATCCTGCCGTAGCTGATGACTTTCTACGCAGCGGATGCCGATGGATGGAGTGTGCCATACTCTACGAAAGCGGTTTCAACCGTCTTGTCGATTATGTGATTGCAGTGACCGCCCCTGTCGAGGTCAGGCTTCAACGCATTCAGCGGCGTGATGGCATCTCATGCCAGAAAGCCCGTGAATGGATCGAACGTCAAATGTCCCAGGAGCAGGTGGCTTCACATGCTGACTACGTCATCCCCAATGACGGCATCACTGACATTGACCGCGAAATAAACAGATTATTAACATCATTAAGTATAGAATAGAAAGACATGTTACAGACAGTATTAGCAATCTCCGGTAAACCCGGACTCTACAAACTCATCTCAAGAGCCACAAACAGTCTCATCGTGGAGGCTCTCGACGACACTCACAAACGATTCCCGGCTTTTGCGTCCGACCGCATCACATCACTCGCCGACATCGCCATGTACACCGACTCCGACGACGTGCCTCTGTGGCAGGTGCTCACCAACATGCGCAATCTGGAAGAGGGCAAGACGGCAAGCATCAACTTCCGCAAGGCCTCAGGCAATGAACTCCGCGACTATTTCGCCAAGGTGCTCCCAGAATTCGACCGTGAGCGTGTTCACAACAGTGACATCAAAAAACTCATACAGTGGTATGACATCCTTATCAATGCCGGCATCTCCGACTTCGAGAAGGACATGAAGCCCACCGACGGCGACAATATCGACGACCGCAACAAGGAGGAAGAGTAAAATATAAATCAAATTGACGGGTTGACAAGCAAATCACTTGTCAACCCGTCAACTTATTTACTATCAACTAACCTTATCAATAGAATTTAAAGTAGCGACGTGCATTATTGTAGGAGATATCCTCCACCATGCGCGACAATACCTCATGGTCGTTTGGCAGCAGTCCCTTCTCAACGTCATTGCCGAGAATATTGCAGAGCAAACGGCGGAAATACTCATGGCGTGGATAGCTGAGGAATGAGCGCGAGTCAGTCAGCATTCCCACAAAGCGGCTCAGCAGTCCAAGCACGGAGAGTGCGTTGATCTGTCGTGTCATGCCGTCAAGCTGGTCGTTAAACCACCATCCTGAGCCAAACTGAATCTTTCCGGGCTCACCGCCCTGGAAGTTGCCGAGCATAGTGGCAATAACCTCATTGGCGCATGGGTTGAGAGTATATAATATGGTACGCGTGAGCTTGTCCTCCATATTCAGCTTGTTGAGGAAACGGCTCATAGCGCGCGCTGTGGTGAACTCACCGATAGAGTCAAAGCCTGTGTCAGGTCCCAACTGGTTGTACATCTTCGTATTGTTGTCACGAATAGCACCATAGTGGAACTGCTGTGTCCATCCTGCCTCGGCGTCCATCTCGGCCATACGTGTGAGGAAGCAGTTCTTGAACTGTCTAACCTCCATGTCCGACAGGCTCTGACCCTTCATTGCCTTTGCAAAGATGGTCTCTATCTGTGAGTCAGTGTATTCCTCGTCATAAAATTCCTCAATGCCATGGTCTGAGAGCTTGCACCCGTTTTCGCTGAAGAAGTCATGACGCTTCTGCAATGCATCCACCATATCCTGGAATGTGGCAATGTCCATGTCTGCCACTGCTGCCAACTGACGCACGTAGTCGGCAAACTCCGGCTTCTCGATGTTCATGGCCTTGTCAGGACGCCAGGCGGGAATCATTTTGATCTCAAAACCGCTCTCACGTGTCTGCTTGTGATAGCGCAGGTCGTCAACAGGGTCATCCGTGGTACATACACACTCCACATTATAATGACGCATCAGACCGCGAGCCGAGAACTCCGGCTGCTGCAACTTCTCGTTGCACTCGTCGAATATCTCGCGTGCTGTCTTGGGCGACAGTTGCTTGGTGATGCCAAAGGCTGTCTTGAGCTCCAGGTGAGTCCAGTGATACAGAGGATTGCGGAAGGTGTAGGGCACAGTCTCCGCCCACTTCTCAAACTTCTCCCAGTCGGTGGTGTCCTTGCCGGTGCAGTATTTCTCATCCACACCGTTGGTGCGCATCGCACGCCATTTATAGTGGTCACCGCCCAACCATAGTTCTGTGATGCTCTTAAACTTATGGTCGTTGGCCACCATCTCCGGAATAAGGTGACAGTGATAGTCAATGATGGGCATCTTTGCCGCATGATTGTGATACAAGTCCTGCGCCACCTCGGTGTCAAGCAGGAAGTTTTCATCGTTGAATTGCTTCATTTTCAATGTTATTATTAAATTAAATATAGTTTTTTGATTTATTTGGTGCAAAAATACAAAAAAAATTCGGTATTCTCAAATATTTTACTTAATTTTGCACGCAAAAAGCACGTAAACGATGACGTTATCAAGAAAAGTACTTCTGATTTACACCGGCGGAACGATTGGCATGAATCGCAATCCACGCACAGGAGCCCTTGAGCCCTTTAATTTCGAACATCTGCTCAACAATGTGCCTGAGCTTAACGATTTCGATGTGGAGATATCTTCATATCAGTTCAATCCACCCATCGACTCAAGTGACATGACACCCCAGCTTTGGATAGACTTAGTGCATATCATCGCCAACAATTACGTGAGATATGACGGTTTTGTCATCCTTCATGGCACGGACACTATGGCATATACGGCTTCAGCCCTGAGCTATATGTTGGAAAACCTTACCAAGCCCGTCATACTGACAGGATCGCAGTTGCCCATCGGACAGTTGCGCACCGACGGCAAGGAAAACCTGATTACAAGCATCGAGATAGCCTCCGCCAAGCATCACGATGGGCGCGCTGTGGTACCCGAGGTGGGCATCTACTTCAATGGCCATCTCATGCGAGGCAACCGGTGTACGAAGCAGAGTGCGGAAAACTTCAATGCCTTCGAGAGCTTCAACTATCCCCATTTGGCAGACGCGGGTGTCAACATCGACTATTACCACCACCGCATCCTCCAGCCTGAATGGGACAAGCCCATGGAGCCTCGTTTCTTCCTCGACCCCAGCGTCTTGGTGTTCACGCTCTTCCCCGGCATACAGGAGAACCTGATCAGCAACGTGCTTCTTGCCCCCAATCTCCGTTCCATCGTAATGCGCACTTACGGCAGCGGCAATGCACCGCAGTCACAATGGCTCATCAACGTGCTCAAGGAAGCCACCAACCAAGGCAAGATTATCATCAACATCAGCCAGTGCATGGCAGGCAGTGTGGAGATGAGCCGTTACGACACTGGCTACCAACTCAAGTCTGCGGGTGTCATCAGCGGTTACGACAGCACGGTGGAGAGTGCCGTCACCAAACTAATGTATCTTCAGGGGCGCTACACCGACTCTCATCAGATACGCAACTACATGACAAGGAGCATCCGCGGGGAAATCACCGTATGATTCTTTAACTTCTTTAACTTCTTTAAATGGACATCAACGATATACTGAACAAGAACATCAGCCTGCTCGCACGCCATTCCGTCAAGGAAGACAGTCTTGTGCCGGGCAGCCATGCCCCACTGCCTTCCATTGAGGCTGTGAAGAAGATCATATCATTGGTGAAGACTGTCATCTTCACCGACTATTTCTATAAGCGCCAGCCCGATGAGTCCATACGCTCCTATTACATCGGCGTACACATAGAGGAGCTATACAACCAGCTGAAGGAACAGATAGCCCGTGGACTGCTCTTCAATAGCGACCTTGAGGAGTCTGCCACTCCTGCCAAGGCTAAGGTCATGGCTGCCGAGTTTATCGACCGCCTCCCTGTCATCAAGCAGATGCTATACACCGACGTGGAGGCAATGTTCCAAGGCGACCCCGCCGCCACCAACTATGGCGAGGTCATCTACTGCTATCCCGTGGTCAACGCGATGACCCACTATCGCTGCGCCCATGAGCTCCACCTGATGAACATCCCCGTGCTGCCAAGGATAATCACCGAACTGGCACATTCCAAGACAGGCATAGACATCCATCCCGGCGCGTCCATCGACGAATACTTCTGCATCGACCATGGCACGGGTGTAGTCATCGGCGAGACCTGCATCATCGGCAAGCACGTGCGCCTCTATCAGGGTGTCACCCTCGGCGCCAAGAGTTTCAAGTATGACGACAACGGCAATATGGTCAACTGCCCTCGCCACCCCATCCTCGAGGACAATGTGACTGTATATAGCAACTCCTCCATCCTCGGACGTGTCACCATCGGGCGCGGCTCTGTCATCGGCGGTAACATCTGGCTTACCCACAGTGTGCCGCCCGGTTCCAAGATCCTGCAAAGCAAGGCTGTCGATGTATCCTTTGAGGATGGACTGGGAATATAGTATGCTCGACAATATTTTATTAATAACCAATATAACATGAATAAAAGACTAATTTTATCACTATTCGTCTGTGCTGCCGCATGGCATGCCACACAGGCTCAGAAGAGCTACGCATGGAACAACCCCGGGCTCAACCAGCAAAACAGGGAGGCTCGCAGGGCCAACTTCTTTGCATTCGAGTCACAGTCCGTCGCCAACACAGGCGACAAGACCCGTTCCTCACGCTACATGTCCATGGAGGGAATGTGGAAATTCCACTTTGCCAAGAACCACCAGGACGCCCCGAAGGACTTCTTCCTCACGGGCTTTGACGACTCCCGGTGGACGGACTTCCCCGTACCGGGACTGTTTGAAATCAATGGCTATGGCGACCGCATATACAAGAATGTGGGATATGCCTGGTGCACCACCTTCAAGACCGACCCGCCCTATATCGGCGAGACCGACAACTACACCGGTTCCTACCGCCGCGAGTTCACTCTGCCGCAGGAGTGGAATGGCACCGACGTCTTCTTCCATGTCGGCTCCGCCACCAGCAACCTCGCCCTGTGGGTCAACGGCAAGTATGTGGGCTACAGCGAGGACGCCAAGATAGCCGCCGAGTTTAATATCACCAAATATCTCAGGAAGGGCAAGAACCTCATTGCCATGCAGGTGATGAGATGGTGCGACGGCTCTTACCTTGAGGACCAGGACTTCTGGCGCTTCACGGGCATCGCACGCGAGGTCTATCTCTACTCTCGACCCAAGACCCGTATTGCCGACATTGTCCTCAATGCCGACCTCACCGACAACTACACCAAGGGACAACTCACCTTCCAGGTGCCGCTCACAGGCGACAAGAAGGCCACGGTGAACCTCTCCCTGAAAGCCCCCGACGGCAGCGAGGTGCAGCGTCTCGACCTGCCGGCTATGTCTCCATGCCCACGCGGTGTCATCGAGGTCAGCAATGTCAAGGCCTGGACGGCTGAGACTCCCTCGCTCTATACCCTCGACATCACTCTGATGAAGGGAGGCAAGGCTCTTGAGACTGTCTCCAAGAAGATTGGCTTCCGCAAGGTGGAGATCCGGGGCGGACAGTTGCTTGTCAATGGCAAGGCTGTGCTCATCAAGGGTGCCGACCGCCACGAACTCGACCCCGAGACGGGTTATGTGGTGAGCATCGACCGCATGATTCAGGACATCAAGATCATGAAGCAGCTCAATATCAATGCCGTGCGCACATGCCACTATCCCGACGACCCACGCTGGTATGACCTCTGCGACCAATACGGACTGTATGTCACCGCCGAGGCCAACATCGAGTCCCACGGCATGGGATATGGCGAACGTACCCTCGCCAAGAACCCGCTCTTCCATAAGGCCCACCTTGAGCGCAATGAGGCCAACGTGCTGACGCTCAGAAACCATCCCTCCATCATCGTGTGGAGCCTTGGCAATGAGGCTGGCTATGGCAAGAACTTCGAGGATGCCTACGATTGGGTCAAGGCCACCGACACTACCCGTCCCGTGCAGTATGAACAGGCTGGACAGAATGGCAAGACCGACATCTTCTGCCCGATGTACTATGGCTACAGGGGATGCGAGGCTTATGCCAAGGGCGACAACGCCCGTCCGCTCATCCAGTGCGAATATGCTCATGCCATGGGCAACTCCATGGGTGGATTCAAGGAATACTGGGATCTCATACGCAAATACCCCAAATACCAGGGCGGATATATCTGGGACTTCGTCGATCAGGGTCTCGCCGACGTGAGCAAGACCACCGGCAGACGGATCTTCACCTATGGCGGCGACTACGGACGCTATCCCGCCAGCGACTACAACTTCAACTGTAATGGCCTGATTGCTCCCGACCGCAGTCTCAACCCTCATGCCCATGAGGTGGGTTATTATTATCAGAACATCTGGATTGAGAACGTTAAGGCCGCCGAGGGTAAATATACGGTATATAACGAGAATTTCTTCCGCACCACTGACTATCTGACTCTCGACATCTGTGTCAGCGTCAACGGCGAAGCAAAGTTCAGTTATGCTGAAAGAAACATCAACGGCATTGCCCCGCAGTCACGCAAGGAGTTTACATCCAATGTACTTGCCAATAAGATTGCTGAGATGAAGGAGCAGAATCCAAATGCCGAGATTACCGTGGCATTCTACTTTAAGTCCAAGAACGGCGAACCGCTCATCGACAAGGGACAGACCCTCGCCAAATACCAGGCTGTCGTACAGCCCTACACCTTCCCCACCCTTACTGCGGTTGTAGAGGGCACCACGCCAAAGCTCACTGAGACAGAGGCTTACATCAAGATGGAGGCTGCCGGCATGGCTGTCACCATCGGCAAGTGGTCGGGATGGATTGACTATCTCGATGTCAATGGCAAGGAGATGCTCGTGGAGCGCGAGAGCGTCACTCCCCACTTCTGGCGCGCACCCACCGACAATGACTATGGCGCACGCCTACAGCAGCGGTTTGCAGTATGGAAGGACCCCGGATATAAACTCACCGATATATGCCATGAAACCATGGGCAACTGCCGCGTGGTCAAGGCCCAGTTCAACCTTCAGAATGCCAAGGGACAGTTGGAGATGGCCTACACCCTCAAGCCCGACGGCACTCTTCTCGTCACTGAGAACTTCATAGCCGACAAGTCCGTGGAGAAGGGACCGGAGATGTTCCGCTATGGCATGCAGCTTCAGATGCCTGAGCGTTTCGATGCCATCGAATATTACGGACGTGGTCCTGTGGAAAACTATTCCGACCGCAACAACAGTGAGTTCCTCGGCCATTACACCGCCAATGTCAAGGATGAGTATTTTGAATATATCCGTCCGCAGGAAAGCGGCAACCACACCGATGTGCGCACCTTCAAGGTGTATGACCGCAAGACCGGCGAGGGACTGCTCTTCACGAGCGATGCCCCGATGCAGTGCAGCGCCACCAACTATCTCACTGAGGACCTTGACGACGGCATGCACAAGGACAAGAAATGGGGACGCCACAGCGGCGACCTCACCCCGCGCCGTCTCACCAATGTCAACATCCAGAAGTATCAGATTGGTCTTGCCTGCGAAAACAGTTGGGGTGCATGGCCTTTGGAGCAGTATCGACTGCCTTATAAGGACTATTCCTTCTCCTTCGCCGTCAAGCCTCTGAAATGAGAACGTAAATAATTGAGTAAAGATTATTGGACGTTAAAGAAGTTAAAGACAAATGAAAAAATGGATAATGATGGCCGCTCTGCTTCCAATGACGGCAACGGCACAAGACACAGAAAAGGGAGAGCTCAAGGCCACGCTCAATGAGCAGGCATGCTATCCCGCCACAATTGCCGCAGGCAACTACAGCGGTATCACTTGGCTTGGCGACAACCGCTATGCCGTAGTCAGCGACAAGTCGAAGACGGAGGGTTTCTTCATCTTCCATATCAACATCGACCCCGACACGGGCGGCATCTCTCATGCCTACTCGAATGAGTTTCGCTCCAGCGAATATGCTAACCGCGACATGGAGGGTGTGGCGTTCTTCCCAAAAGACACCACAGTATGGATAAGCGGCGAGAGCGACAACCGCATCATGGAGCACCGCCTCGACAATGGCAAGCGCACCGGTCGCGAGCTCAATATCCCCGACTCGCTCCGCAAGTCCCACGGCAACCTCGGCTTTGAATCGCTCACCTACAATGCCGCACGGCATCATTTCTGGACCGTCAGCGAGAGCACACTGCCCATCGACGGCAAACCGTCGTCGCTCGCCGACAAGCACCAGAACGTGCTTCGCCTGCTGTGCTTCGACGACTCATTGGAGATGATTGGCATGTATGCCTATCTCATGGACATGCCCGAGGCCACGGCAAGCAGCTCCGGCGGCTACTGCCATGGAGTGAGCGACCTCTGCGCCCTCGACGACGGGCGGCTTCTCGTCATGGAGCGCGAGCTCTACGTGCCCCACCTTCGCATTGGGGCATGGGTCCACAACAAGATTTATATCGTTGACCCGACGGTCAAGATGACCTCCCCCTTCATCGGAAAGAAGTTGCTCACGTCCTTCAAGACCAAGTTCACCGGACTGAAGAACAACTTCGCCAACTTCGAGGGAATGTGTCTCGGTCCAAAGCTCAACGACGGGCGCCAGACCCTCATCCTCATCTGCGACTCGCAGGACCAGTTCAAGGGACTGAAGGACTGGCTCATGACCATCGTCATCGAATAACTCCGGACTATCATAGGATAAGAATTTTATTAGATTAACATTTTTTTCTCATATCTTCTTCGTTGTCTCGATTATTATATGTACCTTTGCATTTGATAATCGTAATTCAAATAACAATTTTAAGACGAAGAAGATATGAGAAAAATGTTTTTTATAGCTGCCATGGCAATGACTGCCATCAGCGCAAATGCTCAGAAAGTGAAATATACAGTCAACGGCGTCGTTGCCGACTCCGTCAAGGAAGTGGTGGTCATCGTCAATAATGACAAGCAGTCAATAAAGAGAATACCCGTGACCAAGGGACGGTTCACCGCCACCGGCGAGACCAATACCAATGACATGCTCAAGGTGGGACACGACTCTGACCGCGGCTTCAACTCGCTCGTCGCCTTCAGCGACGGCAAGGCCATCACGATGAACCTCATCGACAACACTGTCAAGGGTTCCGCACAGAACAACGCCCTCGGCGAGCAGATCCACTCCACATCAGCCTATGACGACACCATGGTGGCACTCACCAAAGAATACCGAAGCCTCAAGGGCAACGACTCCCCCGAGGCCCAGTCGCGCATCAAGGCCATCATCGAACAGGCTGACGCCATCGAGGAAAAGGTCAGCAAGTCCAATTTCGATTATATCAAGGCCCACAAGGGGGATGTCACTCCACTGGCCTTCCTTCCCGACATGATGTACGAGATGTCATTCGATGAACTTTCGGAGGTTCTCTCCCCTGACGCCGCATACTTCAACCACCCGATGGCGGCACGCCCCAAGAAATTGCTTGAGGGACTGAAGAAACGCCAGCCGGGAGCGATGTTCACCGACCTCACGATGAACGACACCGAGGGCAAGGAGTGCAAGCTCAGCCAGTGGGTGGGCAAGGGCAACTACGTCCTCGTGGACTTCTGGGCGTCATGGTGCGGACCATGCCGCGCGGAGATGCCTAATGTGGTGGCTGCCTATGAGAAATACCACTCCAAGGGCTTCGACGTCGTCGGGGTGAGCTTCGACCAGAAGGCCGACGCATGGAAGAAGGCCATCGAGCAGATTGGCATGAAATGGCACAACATCTCCGACCTCAAGGGATGGCAGTGTGCCGCCTCTGACGCCTACGGCATCAGCAGCATCCCCTCCAACATCCTTCTCGACGGCAATGGCAGGATTGTCGCCGCCGACCTTCGTGGCGAGACCCTCCAGTCCACTCTCGAAAATATTTATAAATAAGGAAGTTTAATGAATCAGTTTTCAAAAGAAGTTTCACGCATACTCGCACTCAGCCGAGAGGAGGCTGCGCGACTTGCCAATGACAAGGTGAGCGCAGAGACCCTCCTGCTTGGCATACTGCGCGAGGGCAACAGTAAGATAACAGAGGCATTGGAGCAGCTCAACAGCGACCCGTTGGAAATCAAGATTGCGCTCGACAACCGTATGCGCATCGACCGCGTGCTCGCCAT
Source organism: Prevotella sp. (assembly GCA_034101015.1). Lineage (GTDB taxonomy): Bacteria > Bacteroidota > Bacteroidia > Bacteroidales > Bacteroidaceae > Prevotella. Next base: position 8,013 of record JAXEKN010000075.1, on the reverse strand, counting down.
GCCCAACACCGAGAATATCCAGCTCAACGAGAATGCCAACAACATACTCCGGCTTGCAGTGCTTGAGGCGCGCCGACAGCACAAGACCGTGGTCGATGTGCCCCATCTCATGCTTGCCATCCTCCACGACTCTGCCGACAACGGCGCAAAGAAGGTGCTCGAGAGCAATAACGTGACCTACGAGGACTTCCTCGGCCTCATCGACCCGGCAAGCGCACCAAAGAACAACATCGAACTGCCCGATGACGATGACGACGACATGTTTGAGAATGCCGGAGGCAGCGACTTCAATGCCTCCAAGTCCAAGGGCGCACAGCAGACCAAGACGGAGAAGCAGAAGAGCAACACTCCCGTCATCGACAATTTCGGCACCGACCTCACCGACGCCGCCCGACGTGGCGTGCTCGACCCCGTGGTGGGCAGGGAGAAGGAGATTCTCCGCGTGATGGAAATCCTCGGACGAAGGAAAAAGAACAACCCCGTGCTCATCGGCGAACCGGGCGTGGGCAAGAGTGCCATCGTCGAAGGACTGGCGCAACTCATTGCCAACCACCAGTGCTCACCGCTCTTCTTCAACAAGCGCGTGGTCAATCTCGACATGACGTCCATCGTGGCGGGAACAAAATACCGCGGACAGTTTGAAGAGCGTCTGAAGGCTCTCCTCAAGGAGTTGGAGACCAATCGCGACATCATCATCTTCATCGACGAAATCCACACCATGGTCGGGGCAGGCAGTGCACCTGGCTCAATGGATGCCGCCAACATCATGAAGCCGGCATTGGCGCGCGGTGTCATCCAGTGCATCGGTGCCACCACCCTCGACGAATACCGCAACAGCATCGAGAAGGACGGTGCCTTGGAGCGCCGCTTCCAGAAGGTGCTGGTGGAGCCGACAAGCAAGGAGGAGACTCTCACCATCCTTCACAACATCCGCGACAGGTATGAGAAGCACCACCACGTCAGATACAGCGACGACGCCCTGAAGGCATGTGTCAGCCTCACGGAGAGATACGTCAGCGACCGCCACTTCCCCGACAAGGCCATCGACGCCCTCGACGAGGCGGGCTCGCATATCCGCATGAGCAAGAGCAGCGTGCCCGTGGAGATCACCGACAAGGAGGAGGAAATCAAGAAGGTGACCGCAAAGAAGCAGGGCGCCGTAAAGAGCCAGAACTACGAACTCGCCGCCGCCTACCGCGACCAGCAGACACAACTGGAGTCTGAGCTGAAGGAGATGAAGGACCGCTGGACCAATGGCGACGACACGGAATGCCAGGTTGTCGATACTGCCGACATCGAGAATGTGGTGTCGATGATGACGGGCATTCCCGTGCAGAAGCTCGGCGGCAAGGAGGAGATACGCCTCAAGGGCATGGCTGCCGAACTGAAGCAGTCGGTGGTGGCTCAGGACAGGGCTGTCGATAAGGTGGTCAAGGCCATCCAGCGCAACCGTGTCGGTCTGAAGGACCCCAACCATCCCATCGGCGTGTTCATGTTTCTCGGTCCCACAGGTGTGGGCAAGACCTTCCTCGCCAAGAAACTCGCCGAGTTTATGTTTGGCTCAAAGGACGCGCTCATACGTGTTGACATGAGCGAATACTCCGAACAGCATACCGTATCGCGTCTCGTGGGCGCGCCTCCGGGCTATGTGGGCTACGGCGAAGGCGGACAACTCACTGAAAAGGTGCGACGCCATCCCTACTCTGTCGTCCTTCTCGACGAGATTGAGAAGGCCCACGGCAACGTGTTCAACATGCTGCTGCAGGTCTTCGACGACGGACGGCTCACCGACGGCAACGGACGTACCATAGACTTCAAGAACACGGTCATCATCATGACCAGCAATGCCGGCACACGCCAGCTCAAGGACTTTGCCCGTGGTGTGGGATTCACAGCCGCGGGAAGCGGCAACGCACTTGCCGCCGACGACAAGGACAAGGAGTATGCCCGCAATATCATCCAGAAGGCACTGAGCAAGCAATTCTCGCCGGAGTTTCTCAACCGTCTCGACGAGATTATCACCTTCGACCAGCTCGACCTCAATGCCATACGCCAGATTATCAACGGCGAACTGCGTGGTCTCACCGGGCGCATTGCCCTTCTCGGATATAATGTTGAGGTCAGCGACGACGCCAAGGACATGGTGGCGCGCAAGGGCTATGACATACAGTTTGGCGCACGTCCCCTGAAGCGTGCCATACAGAATCATATCGAGGACGGTCTGAGCGACCTCATTATCAATGGCGACATCAATGCCGGCGACACCATCGTCATCACGAAGTGCCAGGACAAGGATGAGCTGGAGTTCAAGGTAAGACAATGAAACTATCAGAATTACAGACTGGCGACAAGGGAGTGATTGTAAAGGTGCTCGGTCATGGTGGATTCCGCAAGCGCATCGTCGAGATGGGATTCATCAAGGGCAAGGTGGTGGAGGTACTGCTCAATGCGCCTCTCCAGGATCCCGTGAAGTATAAGATTATGGGATATGAGCTCTCACTGCGCCGCAATGAGGCCGACATGATTGAGATTGTGTCGGAGGAGGAAGCCAAGCGACTTGAGCGCGAATACTCACGTGTATGGGACGGCGGCAACATCTCTGCCCCCGACACTCCCTGCGGCGACTCCCCTATGACGGAACAGCGGCTCAAGGACGTGGCGATGAAGAGACGTCGCACCATCAACGTGGCTCTTGTGGGCAATCCCAACTGCGGCAAGACTTCGCTCTTCAATTTTGTCTCGGGAGCACACGAGCGTGTGGGCAACTATTCGGGCGTGACGGTCGATGCCAAGGAAGGCCATGCCTCGTTCGAGGGCTACGACTTCAACATCGTCGATCTCCCTGGCACATATTCACTCTCGGCTTATTCTCCCGAAGAGCTTTACGTGCGCCGCCAGATTATCGACAAGACCCCCGACGTCATCCTCAACGTGCTCGACGCCAGCAATATCGAGCGCAATCTCTATCTCACCACCCAACTCATTGACATGCACCCCCGCATGGTGTGCGCCCTCAACATGTTTGACGAGTTTGAGGAGCGTGGCGACTCCATCGACTACGACAAGCTCGGCCAGCTCTTCGGTGTGCCCATAGTGCCCACCGTGTTCAAGTCGGGCAAGGGTGTGGATGACCTTTTCCGCATCATCATCAATATCTACGAGGGGGTCGATTACAAGGAGAAGGAGATTGGTGTCTTCCGCCATATCCATCTCTACCATGGCAAGGTCATCGAGAGTGCCATCTCCAATATGCAGAAGGTCCTGCAACTGGAGAATGCCACCCTGCGGTATAAATATTCCACCCGCTATCTCGCCATCAAGATGCTTGAGGGCGACAGCGAGGCATACAAGCTCATACGCGGTCTGCCCAACGGCGACAGGATTATGTCCTTGCGCCATAAGGAGGCGAAGCGCATAGAGGACGAGATGCAGGAGGATGCCGAGACGGCCATCATGGACGCCAAGTACGGCATCATCCACGGTGCCCTCCACGAGGCAGAGTTCCGGCAGGGCACTGACAGCGACACCTATCAGGCCACTCATATCATCGACGCCCTCATCACCAACCGCTATGCGGGTTTCCCCCTTTTCCTTCTCCTGCTCTATGTGATGTTTCAGGCCACGTTCATCCTCGGCCAGTATCCCATGGACTGGATTGACGCGGGCTTCGGCTTTCTTGCCACCCTCGTCTCCGAAGGCATGCCCGACGGCATGCTCAAGGACATGCTCACCGACGGTGTCATCTCCGGCGTGGGCTCCGTCATGGTGTTTATGCCCCAGATTCTCATTCTCTACACGTTCATCTCCTTTATGGAGGACTCCGGATATATGGCGCGCGCCGCCTTCATCATGGACAAGCTGATGCACAAGATGGGGCTTCACGGCAAGTCGTTCATTCCCCTCATCATGGGATTCGGATGTAATGTGCCGGCCGTCATGGCCACCCGCACCATCGAGAGCCGCCGCTCGCGTATCATCACCATGCTCATACTGCCTATGATGAGCTGCTCCGCCCGCCTGCCTATATATATTATGGTGACGGGGATGTTCTTCCCCGTGCAGTGGCAGAGCTTCATCATCATATCCCTCTATCTTGTCGGCATAATGATGGCGGTCGTGATGAGCCGCATCTTCAGCCGATGGCTTGTCAAGGGCGAGGACACACCCTTCGTCATGGAACTGCCGCCTTACCGCATACCCACCGCCAAGGCCATCATGCGCCACACGTGGGAGAAAGGAAAGCAGTATCTGAAGAAGATGGGAGGCATCATCCTTGTGGCAAGCATCCTGATATGGGCTTTGGGCTATTTCCCGCATCATGACGGTCTCGACCAGGAGCAACAGCTCGAACAGAGCTATATCGGCATGATTGGCAAGACCATACAGCCCGTCTTTGCCCCACAGGGTTTCGACTGGAAACTCGGTGTGGGTCTTGTCTCGGGCTTGGGCGCAAAGGAGGTGGTGGCTTCCACCATCGGCGTGCTCCACACGTCGTCCGATACGATGTCGCCGCTCGTCGCCTATTGTTTCCTGCTCTTCGTGCTGCTCTATTTCCCTTGCGTGGCCACCATTGTCGCCATACGACATGAGAGCGGTTCGTGGCGCTGGGCCCTCTTTGCCGCCTGCTATACCACACTTGTGGCATGGACCGTCTCGGCGGTTGTATATCAATTTGGTAATTTTTTTAGTTTATGATAGACCTTCGCGACTTCTCCCTGAAAGACCATACCACGTTTGGCATCGACGCACGTTGCCGGCGCTTCATCGAGTTCTCCTCTGTGGATGAGCTCCAGTCCATACTGCCCACGCTCACCGCAGCTGACGCTCCCCTGCTCATTCTCGGAGGCGGCAGCAACCTGCTGCTCACCCGCGACTATCCTGCCACGGTGCTCCATTCCGCCATCTGTCCGCCTCCCGAGGTGGTCCGTCATGGCGATGAGGTGATGGTGCGGGCAGGCAGTGGCATGCTGTGGGACGACCTTGTCGCCTTCTGCATCGCCCATGAGGCCTACGCCACTGAAAACCTGTCGCTTATCCCCGGTACGGTGGGAGCCAGCGCCGTGCAGAACATCGGAGCCTACGGTGTCGAGGCCAAGGACATCATCCATGAGGTGGAATGTGTCGAGATAGCCACGGGCGCCATCCGTCGCTTCACCAATGCCGACTGCCAGTATAGCTATCGCCACAGCCGTTTCAAGAGCGAATGGCGAGGGCGGTTTGTCGTCACCCATGTCACCTATCGTCTCTCGGCCACCTTCCGTCCCAACCTCGACTATGGCAACATCCGCGAGGCACTCCACGAGCGTGGCATTGACAGTCCCACGGCCTCTCAGCTACGCGAGGTGATCATCGCCATCCGCGAGGCCAAGTTGCCCGACCCGAAGGTGCAGGGCAATGCCGGCAGTTTCTTCATGAACCCCATTGTGCCCGTGGAGCAGTATGAGTCGCTGCTCACGCAATATCCCGACCTCCCCCACTACCCCATCGACAGCCAACGGGTGAAGATTCCCGCCGGCTGGCTCATCGACCGTTGCGGGTGGAAAGGCAAGTCAATGGGTCGCGCCGGCGTCCATGACCGCCAGGCCCTTGTGCTCGTCAACCGTGGCGGTGCCACAGGTCAGGAGATAGTGGCCCTGTGCGATGCCATCCGCCGTGATGTCCACTCACGTTTCGGCATAGAAATCATTCCGGAGGTAAACATATTATGAAACTGACTTTTCTTGGCACAGGCACCAGTTGCGGAGTGCCCAGCATAGGCTGCGATTGCCCCGTATGCACGAGCGACGACCCTCACGACACCCGTCTGAGGACCTCGGCCCTTGTGGAGACATCCTCCACCCGTCTGCTCATCGACTGCGGACCCGACTTCCGTCAGCAGATTATGCACATGCCCTTCCGCAAGATTGACGGCATCTTCATCACCCATTCCCACTACGACCATGTGGGCGGCATCGACGACCTCCGTCCCTACTGCCGCTTTGGCGACATCGACATCTACGCCGACGAGATCAGTGCAGCGAGTCTCCGCCGCACCATGCCATATTGTTTCGCGGAGAAGAAATATCCCGGTGTGCCTGCCATCAACCTCCACACCATCCGGCCGCGCATACCCCTGCGCATCGGCGACCTTGACATCATGCCCTTCGAGGTGATGCACGACCGTCTTCCCATCCTAGGCTATCGCATTGCCGACATGGCCTATATCACCGACATGAAGACCATCTCCGACGACGATGTGACGCTCATCCGTGGTGTTGACACCCTCATTGAGAATGCCCTCCGGTGGCAGAAGCCCCACCACTCCCATCAGCTCATCGACGATGCCATCACCTTCGCCCGTCGTGTCGGTGCCCGCCAAACCTGGCTCATCCACGGCTCCCACGACATCGGTCTCCACCGCGCCACCAACCGCCTCCTTCCTCCCGACATCCAGCTTGCCTACGACGGGCAAGAGATAGTCCTTTAGGGACTTAGGTCCCGAAGGACTATTAAAGAATTAAAAAATTAAAAAATTAAAGAATTAAAGAATTAAAGTTCTTGGTAGTCGCTGTTGTCATTAAAAAAAACAGCCAAGAAGTCAAACATTGTTAAATATTTAAGAAAATAACAAAAATCACAGGTTGTTCTTCTTAAATATACAATATTTTTTGTACCTTTGCACCCGCTTCCACGAGATGGTAGCATAAATTCAAACCTCAATTAATTTAAAAATTAAACAAAAAAATGGCAACAAGAATCAGATTGCAGCGCGGCGGTCGCAAGAGCTATGCTTTCTACAGCATCGTGATCGCAGACGCAAGAGCACCACGTGATGGTAAATTTACTGAAAAGATTGGTACTTACAACCCCAACACCAATCCTGCCACAGTAGATTTGAATTTCGAGAGAGCACTTTATTGGGTTGAGACAGGTGCACAGCCCACAGACACCGTGCGCAACATCCTCAGCAACGAGGGCGTTTACATGATGAAGCATCTCCGCGGTGGTGTCAAGAAGGGCGCATTTGACGAGGCCACCATGCAGAAGAAGTTCGACGCATGGAAAGAGGCTAAGGTTAAGGGATTCGAGGCTGTACGCCAGTCAGAGGCAAAGGCCAAGAAGGACGCCGCAGCCAAGGAGCTCGAGGCAGAGAAGAAGATCAACGAGGCTATAGCCAAGAAGGTAGCTGACAAGAAGGCTGCCGAGGCTGCCGCCAAGGCTGAGGCAGAGGCTGCTGCAAAGGCAGAGGCTGAAGCTGCACAGGCTTCCGCTGAGGAGGCTCCGGCAGAGGCATAATCCCTCCGCTTCGTCGAGGGGCATCCCTCTCAATGTCAAAATAAAAAGCCGCAGGGTTCACCTGCGGCTTTTTATTTTATCTACTGTCGTGCTGACCGTCAATAACCAATATTCGTTGTAGTCCATTAATGCGCAGCCAACTTTAATTGACTACGTCGAACTTCGTTTCTTTAATTTTTTATTTTTTTAATTTTTTAATTTCTTAAACCGCCAACGAACTTTAATTTTTTAATTCTTTAATTTTTTAATTTCCTTCGGAACGCGTTCCGAAGGACAACGCTATTTCCCCAACCTTATACAAATACCTCAGCGAGATAAGGAAGTAATTGCTATACACCCCGTTTTCCCGGAACGCCCTGCGGTGGTCGCGGTTTATCTGCCGGTGCGACGCCGCACCCGACGACGACGCACCGCCCGTGCGCATCGTCACGAAGTCCCTCCCCACATATATCGTCCTTATCCTGTGCACAAACACCAAGCGCAGCATCATCTCGAAGTCCGCCGCTATCTTGTACGACGTGTTGAAGTAGGCACACTCCTTCTTGCCCTTGAAGCCCTCGATGCCCTCGGCGTCGAGCTTATACCGCTCATACACCACCTTCTTGCAGTAGAACGACGGGTGAGCCGGCATGAATCCCATCCTCATCCACCACCTTCGGAACATCCTGCTGCTGTAGTATCTCACCGTCTTCTTCAGGTCATGCTCATCCACGTAGTGGACGTCGCCGTATAGACCGT
>JAXEKN010000072.1:0-48465 GCA_034101015.1 Prevotella sp. | reverse complement strand
AAGGCCTTCATACATATTTTTATTGCTGCTACGATTCATAGTGCAAAGGTACTAACTTATTTTCAATCATGTATCGTATAGCGACAGTTTTTGAGTTAGCATCCGTATGCCCTCCTCCACAGGGTTTGTCGGGTGCGCCGAATAATACCAATTCCCGATAATGTATATATTGCTCATACATTATTAGTATGTAACCCTACCCTGATTCCGATATGCCCCCGATGTGAATCCTATGTGAAGTCGTTCAGTTATCGGCTTCACATCGAATTCATATCGAGTTCATATCGAATTCACATCGAATTCACTATTGAGGAACAATAGGGTGAGAGACTTCTGACGGCGGTGCGTCAGAGGAGGATGAGACGTTGTGTGGAGCATTTCCATTTGGAGCCTGTCAGCCGCTTGTGAATGCAGGCGACGGCTATGAGATTGGGGTCTGAGATGTTCATCTCATATTCAATTCCCGGTCGGCAGTATATGTCCTCCATCTCCATGAATGTGCCCATTGTGCCATCGTCATAAGGATGCCTCAGGAAAATCTTTATTACACGGAGTGCGTCGCCATGCTGCCATTCTTTGGTGTTTATAGGCACGAACAAGACGCCGTCCTCCCTTACTTCGGGATGGAGTTCGGGAAGCGAACCGAACGAAAGGAAATAATCAGCGGGAATCCACCTGCCCGTCTCTATCGTATTAGCAGTCATAGCCACGGGGTCGAGCAGCAGGTTGTGATATAGAAACCGATGATAGGGACGCTTGGTTCCCTCGGCATCCTCGAAACACTCTTGTATGCCCTTGCTCACCAAACGATAGGCAGCCACGATATTCTTCATCCCGCTACGCTGTCTTAACTGTTTTTCGCTCTTGCGGTCTCTGTAGCTCGACGGCATTTCCTGTATCACCTGCCTGCCGTTGACCACTCTATAGACCATACCGCCAATATGTCCTCGTTTTAATCCATCGTCTGTACTTTTTACCATATTACGTTCAATAATTTATTCAAGTTTCTTATGTACTCAATATTTTGGGAGTTAAGGAGTTAACTACCAATAATCTACCCCACTTCCGAAAGTTGATTAAGGTTGACACATCAACAGCAATGACTGTGGCATTGACAGCCCGAAACCTCAATCTCTATGGTGGAATGGCATATACCAAGAGCTTCAAGACGCTGCTTGACATCGCTTTTGACCTCTTCCAACAGAGCGACCTCGTCGATGACGACATGAGCGGTAAGGGCATTGTCTGTTGTGCTGATCGCCCAGACATGGATATGATGAACATCCTTGACATGAGGGTTTTGTGATATGTCATGCACAATCTTCTCTATCGACAATCCCTCCGGCATACCGTCCAAGGAGAGTCGGAGACTGTCGGCGAGCAGTCGCCATGTGGAAAAGAGTATGACGACAGCAATGACAAGGCTCACGATGGGGTCGATGACATTCCATCCCGTATGAGCGATGACCACTCCCGATATGACCACTCCCACAGAGACGAGAGTGTCCGCAGCCATGTGGAGAAAAGCCCCTCGCACGTTGAGATCGTCCTTCTGTCCGCGCATCAGTAGCAATGTGGTGAGTCCATTGATGACGATACCCACGGCGGCAGTCCACCCCACTGCCACACCGTTGACATCGGCAGGGGTGTAGAACTTGTGTATGCTCTCGATGATGATTGCGCCCACCGCCACAAGCAGTATGATGGCGTTAAGAAGGGAGATGAGCACAGTGCTCTTCTTATATCCGTATGTAAAGTGACTGTTGGAATGAATCTTTGACAACTTGAAAGCCGCCAACACCAATACGAGACTAAAGACATCGCTGAGGTTATGCCCTGCGTCTGACAACAGGGAAAGAGAGTTTTCCACAATACCCACGACAGCCTCAACAGCCACGAAAAGGAGGTTTAGCGCAATGGAAAAGAGGAAGATGCCATTGAGCGACTTTAGTTGGCCACCGTGGTGGTCATGATGGTGATGATGAGAATGTGCCATAACAGATGAATTAAAAACCGATGCAAAGGTAGTAAAAAAACAGCCAAATCAAAAGCAATCAGGGCAAAAAAAAGTTAATGCAATGCAAAATAATGATGTCTTCCATCATCCAAATGCTCTTGGAAATTAATCATTTTATCCTTCCCCCGCCATTTTTTATGGTTTAGTTTTAAGTTTTTTTATAATATTTTTTTAGCATGAATGAATAATAATTAAATAATATTATTATCTTTGCAGCGGATTTTTTCCTTAATTTCAGTTAAGGTGATGGTCAAGTGCCATTTTTACGACTGACAAGATTGTATTTCAAAAATAAGACTGACAATAAATAAACACCACTTAACAAGCTGAAAGACAATACTTGAGAGGGAAAATTCACATAACAATATGGGCACATTGTCTGATGTGAACACCCGACGAGACGGGAAAGATTCTCCTAACGCTGGATTTGCCTCCAACGTCATCCCCGAAGCCACAAGCTCACAAACAGGGGTGTCGGTAAGGTATGCCCAAGACGCAACGAAGACATGGTATGTGCTGCGTGTTTCCTATGGCAGGACACGCAAGGTGGCAGACATTTTCGACCTGATTGACATAGAGTATTATTATCCTGAGCACCATGTCATCAAGATGGTTGACGGCAAGCGCAAGAGAGTATTGGAGCCCCTGTTGCCCAACCTCATATTCGTCTATGTCACTGATGAAACGATAAGACAGATAATGGCGGATGCCCATATCCGCGAGTTTGTCAGCTACTACTACAACCATTTCAAGACCAATGAGTTTGGCAAGAACCCTCCTCTCACCATCGCCTACAAGAGCATGATTAACTTCATCATGGCGACAAGCGTTGAAGACGACCACATCATCGTGGTGGGAGACAGGAAGTGCACATACAAGAGCGGCGACAGGGTGAGAGTGACAGACGGCAACTTTAGAGGCGTCGAGGGCTTGGTGGCAAGAGTGGCAGGCGAACAGCGTGTGGTGGTGGAACTTGAAGGGCTCTGCCTCATCGCCACAGCCTACATACCCACCGCCTTCATACGCAAGATAGAAGATTAGTGACTCAACCACAATAAAAATCATCATCCCAAATGATAGTAAACAAGATTATCCGCAAGATGCGAAATACCATTGGCACACTAAGTATGGCCGCAATAATACTCATGACAGCGGCATGCCAGGCGCCCAAAAACGTGACATATTTCCAGGACGCAGCCAATCTCAATGGCATGGCACTTCAAGCCAAGGAGCAATTCAAGTTGCGTCCGGAGGACAAGATAAACATCATCGTCAACAGCAGCAACAGCATGCTCCAGCAACAGTTCACACTGACAGCGGGCAACAACTCCGGGGGCGTGCTCGGAGGCACGGTGACACCTCAGACCACGGCGGGAAGGTCATCGTCGGGCGTTCAACAGTTAGCATACACCGTGGATGAGCAGGGAACTATTGACTTCCCCGTTCTCGGCAAGATAAGAGTGGAAGGCAAGACCCGCAGCGAGGTGGCCTCTTATATCAAGGAGCGACTGTTGGCACGCAATCTCGTCATCGACGCCATCATCACCGTGGAATACGTCAACATCGGTGTGGATGTGCTTGGCGAGGTCAAAAACGCCGGACATATCGACATCACGAAGGACCACTTCACCGTAATTGACGCCATCTCGCGCGCTGGCGACCTGAACATCAACGGCAACCGGAAGAACGTGATGGTGGTGAGACATGCCGACGGAGTCAACCAAACCTACTTCATCGACCTCACCAACATGCAGGAGACACTCAACTCGCCCGCCTACTACCTTCAGCAGGACGACCTCGTGTATGTATCGCCAAACAACAAGCGTAAACGCGAGGCCAACACCGCCGGCAACACCTATAACACCCCATCCTTCTGGATATCACTTGTGTCGCTGATAGCCACCTTGGCAACCTTAGTGACAAAATAAGAAAACATCCAAAATAACAAATAAGCAATATGGACAACGAGAATAAGCATAAGACCAACGATGACTTAATCACCATCAACGACCTGTGGCACCTGTGTATGGCCCATTGGAACTGGTTTGCGGCATCTCTCATCATCTGTCTCGGATATGCCTTCTACTATCTCTCCACCACACCGAATATGTACACCTGCGAGGCTGCACTTCTCGTGAAACAGGAGACGCAAGGCAAGACAGTGGCAAAGAACACGGCAGGAGACAGCTTTGACGACATGGGACTGGTGCAACAGAGCGTCAACGTGATCAACGTGCAGCGAGAACTGACCTCATTGCGAGTGCTGACAGAGGTGGCACGCCGCCAAAATCCCAAGGCCGACGAGCAGAAGCTCCAGCGCAATGCCGAAAGCATCCGCAGAAGGCTGAAGGCAAAGATTGACGACGAGAAATCCACCATCATCAACCTGAGATATATAGACACCTCGCCACAGGAGGCGAAAAGAGTGCTCACGTCCGTCATACAGGTTTACAACGAGAAATGGCTCCAAGACAAGAACCAGATGGCATCCAGTGCTTCGCGCTTCATCGAAGACCGCCTGGCTCTCATCGAGAAAGAACTCGGCACCGTGGATGACAGTATCTCGAAGTTCAAGACTCGCAACAAGATCACCAACATCGACCAAGTCGGCGACATCTACCTGCAACAGCTCAACAGCTCCGACGCGGAGATACTGCGGCTGACCAACCAGAAGTCGATGGCGCAATACATACTCGACATCCTGCGCGACAAGTCATCCCACCGTCAACTGCTCCCCACCAATTCGGGCATCAACAATGCCGTGGCAGAGACACAGATAACACAATACAACAACATGCTGATGCAGCTGAAGAACAATCTCTACGGCACATCCAAGCAGAACCCCCTCATCATCAAGCAGGAGTCGGACATCGAGGATATGAGAAAGAACATCCTCGCCACCATTGCCAACCAAATCAAGACCCTCGACATTCAGTTGTCGGCACTGCAGGGCTATAGCGGAGAGGCAAGCGAAAAGCTATCGTCAAATCCCGACCAGGCCAAGCATCTCGTGTCAGTGGAGCGCGAACAGAAAGTGAAGGAAAGCCTGTATCTCTATCTTCTGCAGAAAAAGGAGGAAAACCAGATCAGCATGACCTACACCTCCGAAAACACACAGATACTCGACATGCCCCACGGCAGCGAGAATCCCACATCCCCCGACAAGAAAAGCATACTGATAGGAGCCGTGATCTTCGGATTGTTAGTTCCGGTGGTCATACTCTTCGTCAGGGAGACACTCGACAACACCGTGCGCGACAAATACGACATAGAGCGCAAGATATCCCTGCCCCTCATCGGCGAGATACCACAATGCAAGAACAAGGACGACGAGGACATGATAGTGGCAGAGCCAGACAAGCAGGACATCGTCAACGAGGCATTCCGCTACATCCGTACCAACCTCGAGTTTATGACAGGAAAGACAAGCCACAAGAACGTATATATCGTCACCTCAAGCTATGAAGGCTCCGGAAAGACCTTTGTCAGCATGAACATCGCCGTGGTGCTCGCCATCAAGAACAAGCGGGTGCTCTTTATCGACGGCGACCTTCGCCATGCCTCCGCATCCCACTATTTCAACTGTCCCGACATCGGCATAGCCGACTATTTGGCAGAAAGGGAGACCGACCTCAGCCAGCTGATAATGACCTCCGACCAATATCCGACGCTCGACATACTGCCAGTGGGCACCATACCGCCCAACCCCACCGAACTGCTCTCCGACAACCGACTGGAGGAATTGCTCAACGAGGTAAGGAGCCGCTACGACTTCATCCTCATCGACTGTCCGCCCGCAGAGACACTTGCCGACGCCGGCATCATCGAGCGACATGCCGACCGCACACTGTTCATCATACGTGCAGGACTATTCGTGCGCAAGCGCATCTATGACCTTGAAGACGACGTAAGAAACGGCAAGTACAAGCACATGGCCATCGTCCTCAACGGCATCAAGGCAGGAGGACGCTACGGCTATCGCTACGGATACAAATACGGCCGCTACGGCCACAATTACTACCACCGCAAACACAAAAAATAAAATAGCCATGCACATTGACAATGAACGAATCGCAAAAAACACGATGTATATGTATTTGCGTCTAATCACCGTTATGGTGATAGGCCTATATACATCACGATTAGTACTTAACATCCTTGGAGTCTCTGACTTCGGACTCTTCTCTGTAGTGGGCGGAGTGTTGGCATTGTTCACCTTCATCAGCAGCTCATTGGCCAGCGCCACCTCCCGTTTTCTCAACATCGAGATGGGCAAGCCCGACGGCGATGTCAACCGCACGTTCAACATCAACGTCCTGCTTCACTGCATGCTTGCCGCAGCTATCTTCCTGTTGGCAGAAACCATCGGCCTATGGTATATCTACAACAAGCTGAATGTGGCAGACGGAAAAATTGGCGATGCCGTCTTCGTTTATCACATCTCCATTGTCACCGCCTGTCTTGGCATCATGAACAGTCCTTTCCAGAGTCTGTTCAATGCCCATGAACAGTTTCGCTTCACTTCCATTTTCGACATCGTCAACACCCTCATCCGCCTTGGTTGTATCCTGTTGCTGTCGCTATATGAGGGGAAATATGCCCTATGTATCTACAGTATGATTATGGGGTTGACAATGGTATTGTCGTTTATCGTATATCATGCAGAGGCATATCGCCGCTGGCACGACACTGTCCGCTTCCGGCTGATAAGGGGGTGGAACAATTACAAGGAAGTACTGGTATTTGGCAATTGGAGCCTTCTCGCGACCATGTCATATATGGCACGCTCCTCCGGCTCCGACCTGCTTTTGAACTCATTCTTCGGCACACATGTGAATGGAGCATTTGCCATCGGAAAAAGCGTAAACCAATATGTCACAACATTTTCATGCAGCTTTGACGGAACTTCATCACCACAAATCATACAGGCATACGCAGCCAAGGATATGGGCCGAGTGGAATATTTGGTCAATAAAACAGGAAGATTCGGATTGCTGATATTCATAATACTATTCTTTCCATTGAATATCGAACTCAATTATATTCTTAGTTTATGGTTGGGCGAGGTACCAGAGGGAACTCTACCATTTGTCCGACTATATCTTATTGTTGCTGGTATCGCGATGAGCTGCGGAGGAATAAATGCATTGCTTAGAGCATACGGGCGTATCAAGTGGTTTCAGATAGAGCTGAGTTTCTTCTTCCTCATCTGTATCCCGCTTGGGTATTATTTATTTAGTATTGGTTTTCCACCTTATTACATACTAATATTGTTTGGAGGAGCAGATATTATGCATAGAATAGTACAACTAACATTGGCAAGGGTAATTATCGGATTTGACTCTCTGTCATACATCAGGGAAGCCTATCTTCGCCCCTTCATAATTGCGTCAATAATGTCAATAATAACATTTTTTATCCAACAGAACAAACACGATGACAACTTGTCATGTCTATCAATAATTGTATTGACTGTTGTTACGGCTGTATTTCTTACTTATACTATTGGACTTACAAATTATGAGCGGGGAATATTAAAGAATGATGCATCCGTTATCATTTCGAAAATCAAAGCTCGAATCAGACGATGAAATAAGTAGGTATCGGATATTGGCACAATACACATTACGAACAAATGGACTTTGGAATAATAAGACGAGGCATTAATCATTACCATACCCGACTTGCGGCATTTATCAAAGAGAAGAAACATTATGCCTGGGGTACTCGTGTCAAATACATGTTCTATTTTAACGAGACATCAGATACGTTGGTCGTTTCATTTCCTGGTTGTTCACCAAACAGCGCGAAATACAACTATATGCGCACCTTACTACCATTCAAATGCAACAAACTCTTTTTGCTGGATGATTTTGGTGATAATCATCAAGGATGTTATCTGATAGAAGACAATACGGAGAAGTGTGTAATAGAATTGATAGAGTCCATCGTCAAAAAGACTAAAGCGAAGACCATAATCTTCCTCGGTAGCAGTAAGGGAGGATACAGTGCGCTTAATTTCTCATTTCTAATCCCCAATGTAACTGTAGTCATAGGAGCTCCTCAATATTATCTTGGAAAGTATCTTGACACGCCAGGGACACTTACCAACCTAAAATATATAATAGGTGATGAGATAACAGCTGAAAAAAAGGATCGGCTTGACAACAGACTTAGGCAACAAATACTCAATTCAAGATACAAGCCAAAGCATGTGTATATTCACTATAGCGAGAAAGAACATACTTATCCCGACCACGTAAAAGACATGTTGACGGATTTACGAAAAGCAAATATAGATATTACGGAAGACATCAAGGATTATCCCGAACACGAACAATTGGTGGAATACTACCCAGCCTTTTTGAAATCTGTCTGTTCACAAATAATAAATCAATAATCCGATGAAAGCAAAAATTGTTTATATCGTAACGTTTGATGAGAATAATTATTATTTTGAGCAGGTTTTGGTGTCTGCTTGTTCTGCACGCATGCATAATCCCAATTCGTACATTGTCATAGTAACGGAAGAAAACTCAGGGAAACTGATTAGCGGATGGAGGATGGAGATATATAAATATATTAATGAGGTTATTTGTGTCAAGCTGCCCGAAGGTCTTAACAATATGCAGAAGTCGAGATGGATGAAGACCAATCTCAGGAATATCATTGACGGCGACTTTCTGTTTATCGACACTGACACCATCATTTGCAGGCAATTGGACGATATTGAAAAAATATCTGGAGACATTCTTGCTGTACCCGACTGGAACTGTGAACTATCATTATCAAGAACGAAAGCATACACGACAAGTAAATTTGCCCATTTAGGACTTGAAATTGATATTAATGCGACGTACTTTAACAGCGGTGTATTATTTGTAAGGGACAATCCTAATACAAGGAAATTCTACGCAGACTGGCATCGTAACTGGCAAATGACATCGTCAAAGGGAGTCAATATTGACCAAATATCATTGTCTATAACCGACAGGCAAAATGAATGTATAATAAAGGAACTGCCAGGAGAATGGAATTGTCAGACAGAGGGTAAATTCATTAATTACCTGTGCAATGCCTTTATAATACACTATTTCGCATTCTCAGACGACTGGGAGGGATGTATGTATTATTTTAAGAACAAGGACGTTTTCGAGAGGATAAAGAATACAGGTCATATAAGCGAGAAAGATATCGATATGCTGTCAAATCCATATAAGGCCTTTACAACGGAATATGAAGTACTGAATGGACAGGCCCTGAGAATTTATGCTGAATGTCAGCCAATAATGAGTCTCTATGGCAGTCCAAGGAGATTCATGTTGCTCAAATGGTTAGCTAAACTACTGTCGTAATGGAAATATCAATTATTGTAGCAGTTTATAATACTTCTCATTATCTTAAGAGGTGTGTGGATAGTATCATTTCCCAAACATTCAAGGATTGGGAATTGATTCTAATTGACGACGGCAGCACTGATGAATCCGGAGAGATTTGTGACAATTATGCCAGCGCAGACAGTCGCATAATCGTTATTCATAAACAAAATGGTGGGATTGCTTCAGTAAGGCAGTTGGGCATAAACAGGGCGCAGGGAAAATATTCCATACATATCGACTCTGATGACTGGATTGAGCCAAGAATGCTTGAGGAAATGTATTCACAAGCCGAGAGCACCCATGCTGATATAATAGTAACCGATTACTATCATGAATATGCTGAAAAACAGGTTTATTGTAAACAACAAGCAGAAGAGAACTCCATAAAAGCTATTGGAGCTATCTTGTCCCATGTACAGACAGGAGTATTGTGGAACAAACTCATCCGTCATAGTCTATATAAAAAATACAATTTGTATTTCTTTGAAAACATCAATATTGGAGAGGATGCTCTATTGTTGGTGCGTCTTTATCAGCAAGATGTGAAAATAAGACATATCAATAAGGCTTATTATCACTATATGAACAATGGGGACAACAATAGCATAACACGCAAAAGAAATCTTCGTCTGTACAAATCGTCCCTGACCCAGTTGAATAAACTAACAGAAGTGATACCTCAACAATATGTTTCCATGGTGAAAAGGCAAATTAGGCAGAATGACATCCTTGCACTCAATGAAGGCATAGTAGGAGTAAGTGAATTGAGGAAAAGAGGAGTGTCATTCAAATTATCAGACCTGCTTATAAGGGATATCGGGCAACGCGCCAGAGTAGTGACTTTGCTATATATACTACACTTGGATAAGGTTTGCGTAAATTATATTTCACGAGTTAGCAATTAACCATTATTGATTATTATGAAAGTATTGCATATTCAATATGGAATGACTCATGCTGGCAATGCAGCATATAGGCTTCATGAGGCTATGTTACGCATAGGTATCGATTCCTATTGCATGACACTTATGAACAACGTGGTCCGAGGCAACGTCATTTGCTTTGACGAGAGTTTGCTGCATAAAGCCGTCCGAGTTGGAATCCAACGTGTTGTCTCGATGTGGAAACTAAGGAAATTCAGAGACGAGACCCTTCCATATCATAACATTCCTGTAATAGGATGCGGCGTGGTCAGCCATCAATTGATTAAAGAGGCAGATATCATCTATTTACATTGGATTGCAAATGGAATTAGTCTAAACGAGCTGCATGCTCTTCTCTCTATGGACAAGCCCATAATTGTATTCCTTCATGACATGTGGATAATTACTGGAGGATGTAATTGCAGTTTGGGCTGTAAAAGGTTTATGACCGGATGCGAAAATTGTGGATTATTTAAAAATGGTGCAACAACTTCAGAGGATAATCTAATAAAGAAAATCAGCTTGTTTAGTAACAGAAAGAATGTGTTGTTCATGACTCCAAGTGAATGGATGAAAGGGTGTGCTGAAAATTCTTTGGTTACTCAAAAATGCAAGATATGTCATGTTCCCAACTATGTTGATGACAACGTATTCAAGCCAATTGACAAGAGAATTGCAAGAAACATATTAAACCTGCCACAAGATAAGATCCTGATAACATTTGGATGCCAGTCTGGAGTCAGGAACAAACTAAAAGGTTGGGAATATATGATTCAAGCTATTAACATGCTTCCATACGAAGAGGACAAGGTAAATATTGTAATCTACGGTAGCGACTATAACGCGGAAACAGAGAGAAGCATAAAATATCCGATTCATTTCTTAGGGCCAATATGGGATGAGCATAAACTAATGCTGATATGCAACTCCTCATCTCTTTTCGTGTCTCCATCCTTGGCTGAAAGTTTCGGTTTGACATTATTAGAAAACACACTATGCAATACTCCTGTAGTAAGTTTTGACAATACTGCCATTCCCGAAATAGTAAAGACAGGCAAAAATGGCTATTTGGCAAAAAACAAGGATGCCGATGACCTTGCAAAAGGGATGGAATGGACCTTATCCCAAAAGTTTGGCGACATCCGTTCTATATCAGAATACTCGTCAGAAAAAGTATTAGAGACGCATTTGTCGATAATTCGACAGATTACAAACAATTAAATAAATGAATATTTTTATCACATATTCGGACGAGAAATATGCAGAAGCGAGGCACTTCTGTGCTCGTATGGCAAGATGGCTGGGCAGGTTTGACAAGACAATTGAATTTACGCCTGAAAATATTGATGTCGATTTCAAGAAGAAGCACTCTGATATATTTGCCTTCGAGAGAGGTGCCGGTTTATGGCTTTGGAAACCATACCTGATACTGAAAGTGCTGAAAGAAATAGCAAAGGATGGCGATGTGGTGTTTTATTCGGATGCAGGGACATTCTTTATTCGCCCATTCAGCAATATTCTCAGGACGATGAAGGAAGACGTATGGGTATCGAATATTCCACTATCTGAAAAACAATTCACAAAGAAAGAGACATTTGCCCTTATGGGATGTCAAGGGGAAAAATATGAGGAAACGCCACAAGTGCAAGGAGGGTTTGTCGGAATACGCAAATCTGACATAAGCATGCGGTTTGTCGAGGAATGGTTGAATCATTCTTCAAACTACCGTATAATCTCTCCTGTCACAAATCCCGACTATCCGGAAATTGACAGTTTCATAGCTCACCGTGAAGACCAGTCTGTGCTAAGTCTTTTGTGCAAGAAACATGGTATAACACCTCACAAGGACCTTACTCAATTCGGTCGCTTTCCTGAGAAATATTCTCGCCCTAAGCATTTGACAATTGAGAACAATCAACCCGTGGAATATCCTACAATGATCATCCTACACAGACAAAAGTCCGTGAATCTCAAGGTCATCATACCACAGATTATGAATGCTATACTTCCATGTAGGATTGTGAAGTTATTCCTTTCGAAAGAATACTATAAACGATGAATCTTAGAGATTGCCTATTTGCTTTTTCCCTATATGCGGACTTGCTATTCTTCGGAGTGGCAAGTATTGTCGGATATACATTTGAAGGGAGTGAGTCATCACCGATATACAAAATCTACATGGCGGCAATGGGCGGAATAGTGATAGGAACAGTTATCTTATATGCTATGCGCGGCAAGATACAGCTAAGTATCAGTTTATGGATATTATTGGTGATGTTGCCGACATTTGTCATTGCAAGCTATTTTTGGCAAACAGGCGGCTACCTATTGGACACAAGCAGAATGGCCCAGAATGTACAATATATGTTATGTTTCTCATATACAGGATGTTGTGCTGGTATATATGTAGCCAACCAAGGATTGGCACACTTCGTCAAATACTTCGACCTTGCCATGGTGATTATGACAATTTCATTGGCTTATGCCACAGCATCGTCCATAACAGGTATTTCCAATGTTGGCGGTGCATCATACCAAACAATGTCATATATGGCCGGTTTTACGTTCTGCCTTAATCTTTGTCTAATCCTTTGGGGCAAACAATATGAAAGATTTTCATTGTTCAAAGGTGAAAAATGGAACATCGTGGCCTATATAATGCTTACTGTGCAATTATTGGCTTGCTTGATTAGCGGTGGGCGTGGCGGTTTCGTGTTATTGGCATTAGGCTCTGCATATATGCTATATCGTTCAAGAAACTTGGGGAAGATGCTGATACTATGCATCGTTGGAGTTGTTATAGCTTTTGCCAGTAGTAGTCTCTTTGATACTGAATTGTTCGCCAAGTTGCAAAACTCGACAGCAAGAACATTCAATTATCTCGACTCTGATACAGAACATGTAATTGAAGTTTCTGGACGATCAGATATTGTTGAGCATACAATAAATATCATCAAGGAAGACAATTTTATGGGACGTGGACTCTTCAGGTCGATTCAAGAGTTTTATCCACACAATTTTCTCTTAGAGGTGTTAGAACAGGGCGGTATCTTATATTTGCTCTTTTGGGTAGTGGCATTGATTGCGATAACAAGAAAGATTAACAAGATGATTAACCAGGAACATTTGGAAATCATACTTCCACTTGCACTTTACCCCGCTGTTTTTCTGATGTTATCAGGAACCTATACTTACAACACACTGTTCTGGTTCGTTATTAGTTTTGTATGGACTAAATGCGAATTAGATTCCAAAACAATCCTCGCAAAATGAAAACAAGGCTTGTATATACCCATTACATCTCCGGGCACAATATCGAGTATGTTCATCATTTGTATGAAGGAGCTCAAAAGGACTTGTCGAATCACTATGTATTTGCTGTACCCGAAGAATTTGAGATACAAAAACAACAGATGGAATGGAAGCAGTCAAATAATGTCGCCTTCCATTACATAGGAAATGCAGCATCAGTCGATGGTAACATATTATCCAGAGCATGGAAAAACTGCCGACGCCTTAAAAAGGCCGTAAGGTCATGCCATGCCGATGAAGTAATTCTTATCACCCTCATTGACTTTGTCCCTTTTCTTCAATTAATGATGCCTGAGAAGGTGAAGGTGAAAGGTATCTTGTACAGGATATACTTATACTACCTTCCAGAAATGGACTTCATTCATCGGATGATTGAAAAGGTGAAGATGTATGTCATAACACACTCAAAGTGCATTGAAAGCGTATTGATACTCAACGACAAAAAGGGAGCACAAAGGCTTAACTCGCTTTGGAAAACAGAAAAGTACAGTTATCTTCCTGACCCATGTGTATTAATGGAGAAATCCTCTATTAGAAACATGAGAGAAGAACTTAATATCGCCATGGACAAAACAATTGTCCTTCATATAGGATCCATCAACTATGACAAAGGATTTGACCGCATATTTAATATGATTGACAATACGAAAGAGTCTGAACTCGCCAACTTCTGTTTCATTTTTGCTGGAAAAGTATCTGAAGGATGCAAGGAACTGTTTTATGCGATGCTGGGGAAAAGCAAAACTAAGGCTAACATACTTGTTATGGATGAGTTTTTGCCTTATGATGTTATGGGAAGCCTTGTTTATACGGCCGACAAGGTGGTACTTCCGTACAGACGCTTTGGTCAAAGTAGTGGGATTATCGCTTATTGCGCCCAAATGAAAACTCCCGTTTACGTTCCGGATAAAGGATTGATTTACCACCTCGTAAAACAATATGGAATTGGAACAGGTGTTAGCGATTTTACTGATATTCACTCCTTGGATTGCTCTTGTATAACTAATAGTAGCTACGTTGATAGTCACAGAATTGAGGATTTCTATAACACTATCTTGGATATAAGGTAAATTGAAGATTTGATCATGGATAAAAAGATAATATTCGTAATTAACAATATCCAGAACCCAAGATGCATAAAACGCGTCAATGAGTTCATCAGCAAAGGCTATGGTGTGAAAGTGTATGCATTTGACAGAGGCGGAACAATGTACAATGAAACAAATAGCTTTCCAATAGATTATGTAAAAGGTTTCTCAAATGATGTCCCCTATGCCAAACGCCTTCCTATAATCTATCGCAGTTCAAAGGAAATACTTGACAACAACAAGGGAGAAAAAGCCATATATTATTTCTTTGGACTTGAAATAGCCATGATGTTTCTACTCTTGCATTTCAGAACGTCATATATATATGAAGAGTCTGATTTGATGCATACATATATTTCCAACCCAATAATACGTCGGTTATTTGAAATAATGGACAAATGGATTATTCGTAATTCCATTATGACAGTATTTACCTCTGATGGATTTCGTCAATACCATTATGGCAATATACAGCCTGACAATACATACGTCATTCCCAACAAACTTCCGCCAGATGTAAAGCAGTACGAGAGAATCCCCAAAGTGAAGCATGACAACCTGAGAATCGGTTTTGTGGGTCATATACGTTACCTTCCTGTAAAAATATTCGCTGAAACATTCTGCAAGTACTACCCCAACAACGAATTTCATTTCTATGGTGATATTGTTAGTACTAAAGAAGAGGAAATGTTTGCTCCATTAAAAAAATATCCCAACTGTCACTTTCATGGCAGATACAGGACACCGTTGGATTTGCCTACAATATATTCTACAATAGACATTGTACTCTCCACTTACGACACATCATTCGATAATGTAAGATACGCAGAACCAAACAAGTTATATGAAGCGATATTCTTCAGGACTCCTATCATAGTTTCTGCCGGATGTTTCTTAGGTGATAAAGTGGAGGAAATGGGAGTTGGATATGCAGTTGACGGAACTAACGAAGAAAAAATAATGAAATTGTTGCAGTCACTGACAGAAAGTTCTATCGAGGAGAAGATAAAGCACATCGACTCGCTTGACAATGACTATGCAATAAACTATAATGATTCATTCTTTTCGAAACTATCGGAAAAGATGAATTAATAATTGACAATTCAGAATTAGTATGCCCAATTTCTCTGTTTGCATGTCGGTCTATAGGAATGACAATCCGCAGGACTTCCGTGTTGCCATTATGAGCATATACAAGCAAACGGTTCCGCCTGACGAGATTATCCTGGTCATTGACGGACCTATCAAGACCATCTTGCAGAGAGCTATCGACGAGATAACGACCCAGATTCCTATACTGAAGATTATACCTCTGCATAAGAACATGGGACATGCCATAGCGAGACAAGCGGGATTGTCGGCTGCACGCAACGAACTGGTTGCGGTGATGGATGCCGATGACATATCATTGCCCAACCGTTTTGAACTGCAACTTGAGGTTTTTCAGTCACAACCGGATGTCAGCGTTGTCGGAGGACTTATCCATGAGTTTGTACATCGTGAGGATAATGTAGTGGGTGTGAGAATGGTGCCTGAGAAGGACGAGGACATCAAGGAATACCTCAAGTCAAGAGCACCGGTGAACCTCGTCACTGTGATGCTCAGAAAAAGCCATGTGATGGACGTGGGAGGTTATCTCGACTGGTATCACGAGGAGGATTATTACCTATGGATAAGATTGGTATTGGCAGGATACAAGTTCTATAATATCCAGGAAAACCTCGTTAATGTGAGAGTGGGCGAAGAGATGTACCAACGGCGTGGAGGCATGAAGTATTTCAAGAGTGAGAAGGGAATACAGCGCCTGATGTTGGACAACAATCTGATAACTCGCAAGCAATATACATATAATGTCGCCATCCGGCTCATTGTCCAGGTGATGATGCCCAACTGGCTGAGGGGATGGGTGTTTTGTCATTTTGCAAGAAAACAATAGGAAACTAAATATTAAGTAATTATTATGGTTAATGTAATAGGATTGGGATATATCGGATTACCGACTGCCCTGATGTTAGCTTCTCATGGGGTTAATGTTGTCGGAACGGATTATAATGCATCGGTAGTCGAAACATTAAATGAAGGTAAAACGACCTTTAAGGAAAAAGGACTTGATGAACTCTTCGCTTTGGCAATAGAGGGAGGAATATGTTTTACTACAGAATATCAAATTGCAGATACATATATCATTTCCGTACCAACTCCTTATGACAAGTTTTCCAAGAAGGTTGATGCCAGCTATGTTGTGGCAGCCCTATCCGAAGTGGTAAAGGTTGCTCCCAAAGATGCTATAGTCGTCATTGAATCTACTGTTTCGCCTGGTACAATAGATAAATGTTTGCGACCAGTAGTGGAAGGCAAGCCATTACATCTTGTCCATGCACCAGAGAGGATAATTCCGGGGAACATGGTTTATGAGCTTCTTCACAATAATCGCACAATAGGAGCAGATGAAAAAAGTATCGGGGAATGCGTCAAATCTCTGTATTCTTCATTTTGTCAAGGTGAAATTGTTGTGACAGATATCAAAACGGCTGAAATGACGAAGGTAGTTGAAAATACTTTCAGGGCAGTAAACATCGCCTTTGCCAATGAGCTGTCACGTATATGCCGACATGACAACATTGACGTTTATGAGATAATCCGTATTTGTAATATGCATCCGAGGGTGAACATTCTCAATCCTGGTCCAGGCGTAGGAGGACACTGCATTTCTGTTGACCCATGGTTCTTGGTGGGAGACTATCCTCAACTGGCAAATGTAATAAACGAAAGTATGAGCACCAACGACAGCCAACCTGCATTTGTCCTCAATCGTATTTGGGAGATTATGCGCCAAAACGTCATACGTAACACTGATAAGGTTGGACTTTATGGCATTACGTATAAAGAAAATGTTGATGACTTCAGAGAGTCTCCGACTCTTCAGTTGCTTGAAAACCAATCAAGACATCTTGGCCAACCGCTGAAATGCTATGATCCATACCTTGAGAATAACATTATCACGGAAAATCAAGTTTCTGATTTTGACGAATTTCTCAATGACATTGACATGATTGTGATAATGGTGAAGCATAATCATATTACTCATCATTGGGATAAGCTAAAGAATAAGGTCATTTTGGACTGCCACCATATCTGTCCATTGGACAATGTATATTATATCTAAGTAAGATATGAAGAAAATAATGCTTGTATTTGGCACACGCCCGGAAGCTATAAAGATGGCACCGTTGGTCAAAGCCATACAAAGTGACTCTGAACACTTTGATTGTATAGTATGTGTAACAGGCCAGCACCGCGAGATGCTTGACCAGGTACTTGATGTCTTCCATATTAAGGCCGACTATGACCTGAATATTATGAAGAAAGGACAAGACCTTTACGATGTGACAACAAAGGTTCTTCTTGGAATGAAAGATATACTCAAGATTGTGAAACCTGACATCGTAATGGTACATGGTGATACAACAACATCCACTATCGCTGCATTAGCATCCTTCTATCAGCAGATTCCCGTAGGGCATGTTGAAGCCGGTCTTAGGACTTATCAAAAATATGATCCATGGCCAGAGGAAATAAACAGGCAATTGACTGGACGAATCGCTACATATCATTTTGCTCCAACATTATTAAATAGGGATAACCTGATTAACGAAGGTGTCAAGCCTGAGAATATTTATGTTACAGGAAATACTGTTATTGATGCTTTACACTGGGTCTTGAAAGAACAAGGTATAGAATGGGAGACAAGGCTACAGGGAAAAAAGATAGTCATGATAACGTGCCATAGGAGAGAAAACATCGGGAATGGTTTTATTAATGTGTGCAATGCAATCATCCAACTGTGTAAAAAATATCCTGATGTTGACTTCGTATATCCTATGCACCCCAATCCCACCTTAAGAAAGACAATAGAAGAAATTATTGGAGATGTCTCTCATTTAAAAAACCTGTCTTTGATTGAACCTCTTGATTATCTAGATTTTGTCAAGATGATGGCCAAATCCACACTTATTCTCTCAGACAGCGGTGGCATTCAAGAAGAGGCTCCTGGATTGGGAAAACCTGTTCTTGTTTTGAGAAACACGACAGAACGGCCAGAAGCAGTAGATGCGGGGACAGTAAAACTAATCGGCATCAATACAAAGCGCATTGTAGAAGAGACTTCACTATTATTGGACAATGAGGAGAATTATTTGATGATGAGTAAGGCTGCCAATCCTTACGGAGATGGAAATGCTTGCAAAAAAATAATTGATGTTTTACACAAAATATAGATATGAATGATTTAATTAAATATGTTTTTGATCGTACTGCGGCTTTTGTGGGGCTCATTATCCTCATGCCTGTTATGATTATTATTGGCATAATGATTTATAAAAAAATGCCTGGTGGACCATGTATATTCAAACAAAAAAGAGTCGGGAAAAACGGGAAACTGTTCACTATGTATAAATTCAGGAGTATGATTGTCGATCATAATGGGTCAACAGTATCTGTTCTCGGAGACCGCAGGATAACGGAATTTGGACACAAACTAAGAAGAAACAAGATTGACGAAATACCTGAATTATGGAATATACTAATAGGCGAGATGAGTTTTGTGGGTCCAAGGCCTGATGTTCCAGGATATGCCGATGCCCTAACAGGAGATGACAGGGAAATGCTTAGGTTACGCCCTGGCATCACCGGACCTGCCACTCTAAAATACCGTAATGAAGAGTTACTTCTCTCAAGACAAAAGGATCCAAAAAAATATAACGATGAGGTGATATGGCCTGACAAAGTCAGGATTAATCGTTATTATCTTCACAACCACAATGTTATTTCCGATATAAAGATTATGTTATGCACAATCTTGAAGAGAAAGATGATTTACAATAATGAAGTAATATAACAAAACTATGAACAAGCGAATTTATTTATGTCTGGCACATACCAGTGGCGAGGAAATGAAGTATATCCAGGAAGCATTCGACACCAACTGGGTGGTGCCTCTTGGTCCTAACGTCAATGAGTTTGAACGCTCGTTGGACAACTACATAAGTTGCGGGTTACCATTGAAAACAGTGGCATTGGCTTCGGGCACCGCCGCAATACATCTTGCCCTTGTAGCTCTCGGCATAGGCAAAGGTGATGAGGTAATCGTACAGAGCTTCACGTTCTGCGCCTCAGCCAATCCTGTGGTATATCAGGGAGCTACACCGGTGTTTGTGGATTCCGAACCGGACACATGGAACATGGACCCAATATTGCTCGAAGAAGCCATAAGGGACAGAATAGAAAAGACTGGACGCAAGCCAAAGGCCATCATACCTGTCACTCTCTATGGCATGCCGTATAACGTGGATGCCATAATGGAGATTTCACGTAAATATGACATTCCTGTGATTGAAGACAGTGCAGAGGGTATGGGCTCCACGTATGATGGAAGGCATGTCGGGACATTCGGGGCTTTCGGCATAATGTCGTTCAACGGCAACAAGATGATTACGACATCAGGAGGAGGAGCACTGATTGTCAACTCCACATGTGGCATGCCTGTGGAAGAGATGAAGGCAAGGGTGATGTATTTTGCCACACAAGCACGCCAACCGCTGCCTTATTATCATCATACGGAGATTGGCTATAACTATCGCATGAGTAATATATGCGCTGGCATTGGGCGCGGACAGATGACTGTGGTGGATGACCATGTGGCTCACCATCGGCATGTTCACGAACTGTACTGCCAGTTGCTCGCCGACGTCAAGGGTGTTGAGGTGAAATGTGCTCCCGACAAGAGGTATCACAGCAACTATTGGCTGACCACCATAACATTGGACAACTGCAAGCCGGATGTAATCATCAAACGGCTTGACGAAGTGGGAGCGGAAAGCAGGCCGCTATGGAAACCTCTCCACCTGCAACCGATATTTGCCGACTGTCCGGCTTACGTGAACGGAGTGAGCAGCCACCTATTTGAAAAAGGTCTGTGTCTGCCTTCCGGACCTATGGTTACGGACGATGACGTCAGACTCATTGTAAATACGATTAAATCAACTGTTGAATGAAGAAAGGATTATTGTTTTTCATCTTGATGGCATGTATTCTCAATATACATGCCTCGACTGAGGACACAATCAAGAGCGGACGCAAAACCGACAACTTCTATCTGCAACTATTCGGCGGTATCAACAAGTCGGCCAACGAGAACCTTCCTTGGACGGAGTTTTCATCCTATCCTTGGTCACATGGAGCTTTCGTCGGCATCGGTCGGGA
Source organism: Prevotella sp. (assembly GCA_034101015.1). Taxonomy (GTDB): domain Bacteria; phylum Bacteroidota; class Bacteroidia; order Bacteroidales; family Bacteroidaceae; genus Prevotella. Next base: position 27,485 of record JAXEKN010000072.1, on the reverse strand, counting down.
GATTACGCCGTTATGGGGATGGAGGATGGCATTGCGCTACAACCACAACAAGAGCAGGAATGTCCAGGAATGTGAGTCGCAAGACACATGGGGATGGGACAATGTCGGACTTTTTTCGGATGCCACTTTCGACCTGAGCGACTTTCTCACATCACCTTCATCCGACAAGAGACATAGGATGAACATCAAACTGTTTGCAGGCGTTGGTGGGGCATATACCTTCGGTTTTCCACAGGACAAGCCTTTGTCCTACTCCCATGCCTATTCAAGCAACAGTGCCATCAGCCTCGGAGTAAGGGCAGGAATGACTGCCACATATCGCCTCACCGACAAATGGCGCGTAGGCGCAGAGTTGAGCCACACCATGTTTACCGACCGTTTCAACGGGGTTAGTGCTGACATGCCGCTTGACGGCAGAAGTAACCTGTCTGTCGGATTGACATATATGATGGGTAAAACAAAGAAAAAACAGACAGCAACACCAGTGATATTGGACCATCGCCTGAAAACCGCTTCTGGCATGCCATATATGATGCCTGACCCAGAGAGCGTCAAGCACAGATTTGTGACTGGTTGCGCCTTCCTTGACTTTCCCGTCAACGAGACTGTCATCTATCCCGACTATCGTCGCAATCCAGAGGAGCTGCGGCGCATAAGGGCTACCATCGACAGTGCCTTGTTTGACAAGACCATCCAGGTGCAACGGATTTATCTTCACGGATATGCCTCACCAGAAAGTCCATTTTCCAATAACACCCGACTTGCGAAGGGACGAACGGCTGCTCTGAAGGAATATATTCTTAAAAAATACAATCTGTCGGCATCGGTGTTCAGGACGACATTCACACCGGAGGACTGGGAGAATCTGCGCAACTTCATTGCCGACCGCAACCGAAGGAGGATTAAGGGTGATGTATGGTATGAAAACGCCATGATCAACGAAACTCCTGAAACTCCGGAATATGTGCTGTCATACCGCAACGAATTGTTGGATGTCATTGACAAGAAAATGGACCTTGACGAAAAGGAGGAACTGCTGAAAAAGGTGGGCGACGGAAAGCCATATCAGTGGCTGCTGAAACATGTATATCCGGGACTCCGACACACTGACTATGTCATCGAATACATAGTAAGACAATACCCCGTAAAGGAGGCTCGCGACCTTATCTATACTCACCCCGAAGCTCTTAGCCTCAACGAGATGTATTCCGTGGCTCTCAGCTACGAGACAGGAAGCGACGGATGGCTTGACGCACTGCTCATTGCTGCCAACCAATATCCCGATGACAAGGTTGCCAACCTTAATGCCGCTTGTGCATGCGTGGAGGCAAAGCGTCTGACTGACGCCAAGCGGTTTGCCACCAAGGCTGGCAACACCGTCGAGGCCAATTATGTCAGGAATGTCATCAAGGCCATGGAAGGCAAGGTGAAATGGGAGAATGTTGATGGACAAATCATAGTGAAGGAATAACATTGTGACATATCGTATTTAACAAGGATAATGACTATGAAAAAGGTAATAATATTATTTGCGGTCGCCATGACGCTCTATGCCTGTGGCGACAGCTACTCAGTACAGGAGCGCACAGAGGCGCAATTCTCCAATATGCTGAATGGTGACATCGGTAATATGCAATGGTGGCGCACCTCAGTGGACATAGAGGTTGAGGTGCCGGAAGCCAGTCCAGCCAAGGTCTGGTTGAAGTCGGAGGAGAAAGGCGGCACTCTCTATGACTATGCCGAGACAGAGAATGGAGGCATATTGACCCTCACGGCTCCGCAAGGCAAGGGCAACAAACTCTATTTGGTGAGTGTTTACAACGGGAAACAGAATATCCAGACTATCATTTTGTCGGGAAAGACCGTCGAGACAGTCACCCTCGCTGACAATTCCACCCAAAGCACACGCTCCGTATGGGCAAATGCTTCCACAAGGGATATAGACCGTTCGTCTCTCTATGGCAACAGCATCCTCGGCAATTGCTCTTATTATGAGTTTGACAATGTTCAGTTAAGCGAGTATTTTGACATGATGGACAAGATGTCGCAGGAAAGCAAAAACGCAAAAACGGAGATGATGCTCAATTGTGATTATGAATTGAAGTCCAATGGACCTTTCAATATCACTTGGGTGGCTGGAAACTGTGAATCAACGACACCACATGTTTTAGGTTATTACTATCATTCACCAGGAACATACAAGGACATAACATACGTTGACATTTCGGAAACAGAGATTTATGACTATATTGATGGTCTTGCCAAGGTGCAATATCAAGTAAACGACTATGCAGCAAGTGCATACGGAGTTAAGTCTAACTATTGGTATGATGCTAACTTCGACATTACCGACTTATGGGGTGGAAATGCGAAAGTGGAGACAAGACGTGGAGACGATTCATACAACTCCATGGAGGTATTCAGCAGGTATGGACGCAATATGATGGCATTACGAGGCATTTCATTTTCGATTGATGTACCCGTAGGTATGCACCTCGGTTTTTATGACAGATGGGAAGTTAAAAGTTGCCCGGAACAATACGATGACCTTGTAAAAGTAGGAATAAAACCTTACACAACAAGAGAGAACTTCAAAGGAACAAACTATTCAGCGGAAGGTATGAACACAATGACAGCTAATGGTTTCTATTTCCGCAGTTTCATTGACGAAAAAGACCACGTCACTTGGATGGGCATGGAAAACAACTCCACTGGCGGTGACCTCGATTGCAACGACGTTATCTTCGGTGTCACTGTTGACATGGAGATTTATAAGCCTGAGATTATTATCCCTGACATTACGAATATGGTCAATTACGAAGATGTAATGCCTTGGACCATTGCCTTCGAGGACGTGTCACGCGATGCCGACTTCGACTTCAACGATGCCGTGATACTGCTAACTCCTGACTATGAAAACGAGAAATGCTGCGTCAATGTGATGGCTGTGGGAAGCACATCAAGGATGTATCTACATTACGACGGTCCTGACGGCGACCAGAATCTGGGCGAACTGCATGAGTTGTTTGGCATAGACTCAAACAAATATGTGAATACGACCTCTACGACTGCATCCACTCCTTTTGCGAGTGTTGACTGCGTCACATGGCCATCCTCCTACTCCATGTCCAACGATGCCCGCCGCTTCTATATCGAGATCCAGCGTGGCACTTGTCATGACTGTACGGATGTCATAACTCTTGCTGACACTCCAGGCAGGATGCCTGAGGCATTGCTTGTGGCGGGACAATGGCAATGGCCCAAGGAAAACACCCATATCTTCAATGCCTACAACGTGTTCCCGTCGTGGGCTAAGGACAATACCAAGCGCACCTACTGGAGCTGGTATGATTCGCCAAAGTCAGGCACTTGTGTCTCTTATTGATAATAATAATAAAAACAACATAATTTTCACAATTAACTTAATTAATTCTTACTATTATGAAAAAGAATAGTTTTAGAATCGACTGCCGTCATCTTTTTGGTTGGATGACGTGCGCGATGCTTACAGCCACGATAGTGGCATGTAGCGATGACCCCGGACTAAATGGTAATACCGGAGGGGAGATTGAATCAGGATGGATTGAAGGCAATATTGACCCCAACCAAAGCTGGGCAACTGCCGTATCTGTGCAGCTCGACATCGAAACCGACCATGAGGCTGATGTAACTGCACAGACGATTCTCAATCAGAATGTAACCATCCTCGGACAGAAACACATCAAAGAAAGCAACGTGATGTTTGTTGATGTGCCACAAGGCATTGGCACCAGTTTCGGACTGGTATATGATGATGGCTCTGATGTAAAACAGTACAAGCGCATTGACATATCAGGAAAGCCATCTGAGGTCATTGATGTGGATTTCCGTAGCGGGGCTGTGGGTTCTTCGAATAGGGCTGCCACAAGAGCTGCTACTAATCAATCGTTATATGGAAATGCATATATAACAGACTGTGGATATATCAACTTCGGTCCTTGGGCATGGAGCGATGTACAAAAGTCATTGGAAGAAAGTGTAAACTCAAGCATGAACATGAAAACCCTGATAGACTATGAGATAAAGACGGGAGACCTTGTTCAAGGCGGAGAATTAGTTGCCAATGATGACATTATCTTATCATTTCTTTACGGATACACTGGACAAACAGGTTCACGTATCTTAGGATATTACTACCATTCCCCAGAAAGTTATGCTGACATAGAATTTGTTGATATTTCAGAAGCTCTGTCTTTGGACTATTTTAATAATAAAGCTAAAGTTCAGTATCAATTGGACAATCAACCAACTTGGTATGATGCCAACTTTGACTATAAGGATGACCCCAAAAATCCGGCACAAACCCCTGCGAGTTCTTCCAGAAAAGGTGATGATGCATGGAACACTCTTAACGTATTAAATTATTATGGTGATAGAGTGACAGCCATTCGTGGATTAAGTTTCAAGTTATCTATTCCCAAGGGAAAGGAGTTTGGATTCTATCTTAGAGAAAATAGCCTGTTAAACACTGCGCAAAAAAACATCCTTTCAAAAATTGGTGTTCCTGATAATAAGATGCCTAAGTATCTTGCCAATTACTCATGTGCAAACATGAACACGGGTAATTATTCAAGCACAGAAAATAAAAAATTCAGAAGTGCAATGGCCATATATGACAATTTCACCTTTATGGGGATGGATGACAATATGGGTGGTGGCGACTTTGACTGTAATGACGTGACTTTCGCCCTCTCCAATTCCAAAGGAGAAAAATACATTCCAGAATTCACCCAAGCAACTAAAGAGAGTGAGATGAACCAAGATGTTATCAACGAGCATCCTGAATATATCAATCCACCATCGAACAGCAATAGTGAGACAGAATTGCAGTCATGGACAGTTGCATTTGAAAATGGCGGCACTGACATTGACTTCGACTTCAATGATGTTGTTATAAAGGTTATACCTAATACCAGTAATCAAACTGCAGATTTATACCTTCTTGCTGCCGGTGCAATTAGTGAAACTGTACTTTATTACAACGGAACAAATTTATGCGAAGTTCACAAAGCATTTAATGTTGATAATAATACGATGGTCAATACATCCACTAATAATGCCACTGTGGAGCCTGTAAAAATTTCTACTATCAATTGGTCTGAAAACACATTGGAGGATAACCTTGCAAAATTCAGTCTTAAGGTGTATGATGAGAATGGAACTTTAAAACGTACTGTAAAATATAACGAAAGACTTTCTGCCAAAGGTTACCAAAATATCCCACAAGCTATTTGCGTAAGTGGAGATTGGGCATGGCCAATGGAATACCAAAGCCTTTCTGCGGTATATCCCTTACTCGGCAACTGGGCTACCAATATTGACAATCCCGAGTATTTCAACTGGTACGCACAACCCGACAACGCCAAAACAGTAAAACCCAAGAACATCCAAAAATAAGATAGAAATACCCTCATGCCATGGTAGGTATGAGGGTATTTTATCCCCTGAAACAACCTCTTCTTATTATATTATTACACTGCATAAATGTTATTCAATTCCTTCGAATTTTTATTTTTCCTGCCGATAGTATTTCTGCTCTATTGGTTTGTATTTAAGCCACGGAGGTGGCAAAACCTATTGGTTGTCATAGCGAGTTATGTGTTTTATGGATGGTGGGACTGGCGATTTCTGTTTCTCATTGCCTTTACATCCATCTGCAGCTTCGTTAGCGGACTGCTCATCGAACGGTTCGAGGGTCGGCGCAACTGGCAAAAAACAGTAAGCGCAACCAATATAATCATTAACCTCGGTATTCTCGGGGTTTTCAAATACTATAACTTCTTTATAGAAAACCTTGATGTCCTATTTTCCGCCATCGGTTGGAAGCTCGACTGGGCCACAGTCAACATCATACTTCCCATTGGCATTAGCTTCTATACCTTCCAGGCATTGAGCTATTCCATCGACGTCTATCAGAAGAAGATTCCCGCCACACATCATATTGTGGAGTTCTTCGCCTATATCAGCTTCTTTCCGCAGCTCGTGGCAGGCCCAATAGAACGCGCCACCAACCTGCTGCCACAGTTTCAGAGCATCCGCCATTTCGACTATCATAAGGCTGTTGACGGATGCCGACAGATGCTTTGGGGGTTCTTAAAGAAGATGGTGATAGCCGACAACTGTGCACAAATAATAGACGAATCATGGAGCAATTATTCCGAATTGCCAAGTGCTGCTCTGATTATTCTCGGCATATTGTTCACATTTCAGATTTATTGCGACTTCTCGGGATATTCAGACATCGCCATAGGTTGCGCCCGCTTGTTTGGCATCAACCTCAGCCGCAATTTCCAACTGCCATATTTCTCATGCAGCATACCCGAATTCTGGCGTCGTTGGCACATCTCGCTTATGTCGTGGCTCCGCGACTATGTATATATCCCGCTTGGAGGAAGCCATGGAGGAAAAACGAGGACTATTGCCAATATTCTAATCGTATGGATAATAAGTGGTCTATGGCACGGTGCCAACTGGACATTTGTATGTTGGGGGCTATTTCACGCAGTCATTATCATAACCTACACATTACTTGGCATAGATACAAAAAGCAGGGACACAACTGTCATCGGCAAATTATTACCAACTGCCAAAATATTTATTCAGATAGTCCTCACATTCTCCCTCGCTGTCATCGGATGGATTATCTTCCGTGCAAATACTATGACCCAAGCCATTGATTTCTTCCATACCATTATTTCCAACGATTTTTATGACGGAGCGAAAGTACAAGGACGCTTCGTATTGATTTACAGTACAATACCATTAATTATTGAATGGCTACAACGTGACAAGGAACATGCTCTGCAAATTCCAACTCACAACAGAATATGGAAATACCGTTTGTCGAGATGGTCCCTGTATATCCTGATAGTTTTCATTATCGTCTTTTTCCGTGGCGGCCAGACTAATTTCATTTACTTTCAATTCTAATCCTAATGAAGAAATTTTTATCTAAAGTCCTGTTTATTTCACTAGTCATACTAATTATTTTTATTGCTTTTGAATGTTTAGCTCTTACATTTATCAATGAATATTCATATAAAAAGAATTACTTGGAGGAAAAAGGCAAAGGAATCAAGGTCTTGATATTAGGACACTCTCATTCGGCTAAGGGTATTAATCCTGAGGTTCTTGGCGACAGCGTGTTCAACATGGCCATAAGCGGAAGGGCTCATTATTATGATGCAGTCCTTACCGAACGCTATTTGTCAAAACTGAAAAACCTCAGATGCGTGATATGGCCGTTGGGGTATGCTTTCGAATATTACAGCTACATCTATAAAGTCAATAAGAAATGCAGTACAAATAGTACAATTCCTATATATCAGTGTATGTACGAAAAATATATGAATATTTCGTATGAGCCTTTTATCCCTTACCAGCATTGGTCCCTACTTGTTGTCCATCCCCATAGTTTCATACAGGAATTATCATATGAAGATTTTGAAAGAAAGAATGGTTGCAACCGCTTAGGCTATGAAAAAAAACTTCTGTCTGAAAGGCATGACAACTGGCAAGAAAGCATGTTGCCGTCAAGTATAGATTATTCTCATCCCGATGCCCCAAAAGCAAGGCAGGAAGGTATTGAAAACTTCAAGCGCATTGCTGCGGCATGCCGCAATGCCAATGTGCGACTGGTGGTCATCTCCACCCCATGCTATAGGACATATCGGGAAAGGATGACAGAGCGCGGAAAGCGCGAGATGATGGAATGTGTTGACTCTATGCGCAGCGTATATCCCGCCATGGAATACTATAACTTCATTGCCGACAGCCGCTTCACCGATGACGACTTCTTCGATGCAAGCCACGTCTGCGACCAGGGTGCAGAGAAGTTGAGCAAGATTCTGAAAGACACATTGAACCTATAGACACTATCCCATAATCCGGCTTGGCACCCACAGGTTCCACCTCTTCACATGCACATCGCAATCCTCGGTGTCGGTCAGACGCTTGGTGTTGGTGTTGACATGCTGTAGGCAGAAGTCGATGAAATCGGAAGAGACAGTGCCATTCTGACTGACCCTCTCCAACAGAAATCCCGCTTTTTGGTATAACGACGGCAGGGCGTAGCGATCAAGATAATCCTTTAGATTGTCTTCATCGAGCGCCCTGATGTTGTCTATGGCATATAGGAAGTTGTCGAGCCCCCCTGCCCTGTCGATGCGGTCGAGGCAATCGACAAACGTGCGTTCTATATTGGAGGTCAAAATTACAGGATTATCTGGAGAGCGCATCAAACCGTATGGACCGATGACATCACGACAATAGTGGAAGGTGGTGCCAAGACCGTCATCGAAGGCATAGAAGCGCAGTCCGCCTGATATATATACCTGCTTCACCGGCTCACGAGTCAGTCCATGATAATCCAACGCTGCCTGAAAACTGAGATATGAGCCCTCGGACACATGACAAGCTATTTCAAACCGGTCTGCCATCAATTGCCCAGTGGACATGTCCTTCATGCAATAAAGCTCACGCCGCAAAAGCTGTACCATACCGTGCATCCTCAGATGCAGCAGCGTGCTCTTTTCCTTGCGGCCTTCCATTCCCATCGCCTTGCGGAATTCCTCAAGGTTGAAGAGACGCAGTTCATATAGCGGTTTGAAATCCATATTCTTTTCTATTTATTTTCCGTTTTCTTCTTTCGGCAAGACGGCATTGAGAATCACTGCCAAAAGGAACACCACTGCCACACAGTTGCCTGCAAAGACTGTCTGGATGATCTTCGGGAAGAGGGAGAACATCTCCGTGGCCTGAGTGAATCCAAGACCGACGCTAAGCGACATGCTCACAATAATCATATTGCGATTGGAGAATCCACACTTTGCCACCATTCCAAATCCGGCGAAGAGAATGGAGCCAAACATCATTATCGTGCAGCCTCCCAAAACAGCCTGAGGAATGGAAGTGAGGATGACACCCACGGCGGGAATCAGTCCACTGAGTATCATCACTGCCGCTCCTGTGGCTATGGCAAAACGGTTGATGACCTTCGAGATGGCAGCCAATCCCACATTCTGAGAAAACGATGTGATAGGCGTACACCCGAAGAGTCCGGCTATCGAACTGACAAATCCGTCACAGGCTATGCTCCGTCCCATCTCATTGCGTGTAACATCCCTGCCCAATGCCCCGGAACACAGGGCTGAGGTGTCACCGATGGTCTCCGTGGCTGACACTAAATATACACACACTATGGCAAGGATGGCGTCAATACGAAACTCCGGCTTGAACGGCATGATGGCAGGAAGTGCCAATATGTCAACATCATGCAGGGCGGAAAAATCAACCATACCCATACACAGCGCAAGGATATATCCGACTATAAGACCTATCAGTATCGACAAGGCGCGGAGAAATCCCTTTGCCATCACCATGATAACAAGACAAGTGAGCAATGTTACTATGCCGACTATCCAATTGTCAAGGCTTCCGAAATCGGCTGCGCCCTGCCCGCCGGCAAAACTATTGGCTCCGATGGGGAGAAGGGAGAAACCGATGGCGGTGACTACCGTGGCTGCCACCTCCGGCGAGATAATGCGTGTCCAATAACGGGGAAACAGACCTAACAAGCCTTCCACTATTCCGCCTACTATCACCGCTCCAACCAACACGCCCATGCCCTGGGTGGTGGCTATCGCTATGGCCAACGACAGAAACGTGAAACTGATTCCCATCACTATAGGCAAGCGCGAACCTATGCGCCACACGGGATATAGCTGGACAAGGGTGCCTATACCGGCTATTATCATACAGTTTTGAACCAAGGCGGCACTCACCTCCGACGGCAATCCCGCCACATTGGCAAGTATGATAATCGGGGTGATGTTTGCCACAAACATCGCCAATATATGTTGCAGACCAAAAGGCAGAGCCTGCAATAAAGGCACTCGGCCGTCAAGTTGGAATACGTCAGACTTCATTTATCTCCTTTTATATTACTTTAGTTACTATATCCTAATTCCTGAAGATTATCTCCTGCTTCTCATAGTCCATAGAGTCAATGATGGCTATTGACTCCAGATGATAACCCTCGCTGCGCAATATGCTTCCGCCCTGCTGCTGGCCTTTCTCTATGGCGATGCCTATGCCCACCACTTCACCGCCTGCCTGATGAACGATATCGATGAGAGCCTTGGCGGCCTGACCGTCGGCAAGGAAGTCATCCACTATAAGCACCTTGTCGGCGGCTGTGAGATAAGGTCGCGACACAAAGACATTATTCGACTTCTTATGGGTGAAGGAATATGCCTGCGACACGTATTTGTCGTCGGTGCAATTGGCGGTTTCGCCTTTCTTTGCAAACACCACCGGCACGTCGTAAAGGTCACCCAACAGCGTGGCTATGGCTATACCGCTTGCCTCTATGGTAAGGATTTTATTGACCTCCTTGCCACGGAAACGTCGCTTGAACTCATACGCTATTTGGCGCATGATGTCCACATCAATCTGATGATTGAGGAAGTTATCCACCTTGAGGATATTCCCCTCCTTGATAATACCGTCTTCCAGGATTTTTTCTTCGAGAAAGTTCATAATAGTGGTTTTTATAGGTTAAACTTGACTGCCAATGTGGGATTGACAAAGAAGGACTTGTCGGAATTGCCTGTGCGATAGATGAAGTTGTTGGACAATTCCCACTCTGAGCCTAATGATATCGTCTTGTTGATGTTATACCATATCTGGGGCTCTGCCAATATCACAAGACCTTTCTTCTGTCCGTCGGCATCCCATTCGGGGATATAACCTGTCCAGAAGTCCGCGAAGCCGGAGAATGTCCACTTGCCGCCACCGAAGTTGATGCCCCAAACTCCTGTCAGCTGCACTCCAGCCAAGGCTTTGTTTTTATTGCCCTTCATGCACTGTTTGTACATCAACTGTACGCTCCACGTCTTGGAATAGTCTGCCGAATGACCATTATATGCCGGACCTACAAGCAAGGCGTTCTGAAAGGCACCATACAGGTCCAGTCCGCCGTCGAACTCAATATGTGCGGCAAAGGGCGACTGACTGCCGAGATTAAACTCACGGCTAACCTCCGTATATGCTCCGCTGGAACCCTGATTGCGAAGGTCAACATCAACGAAATAAAACCATGAGCCAAGTTTGTCAGCCTTGAAGGTCTCGTATGTCACTGTCACTTTGGCCCTGTCAGCCTCTTCTGAGGAATAGAGGTGACGGCCAAAGTCATAATGCAACTGTACATTCTGAGCCATCACACATAACGAAAACAATGCCACAAAAGACACTACTGAAAAACGGGGCATCCATGATGCCTTGAAAAATTGCTTTGACATATTCTTTTTTTTAATATTAATATTTCTGCAAAGGTAATAATATTATTCGTAATTCACAAGAATTTTGTTAAGAATTGTATCTTTCAATAGAAAATTATGGACTTTATTTGGAAATATTGTTAGTTTTATGTAAATTTGCACGCATTTGGACACAAATTTACGTATATATAAATAACAGAACTATACAATAACATCAAACTACAGATAGAATGAAAAGGACTTTTAATCTACTTTTTGCGGCTGCACTGGCGTGCCAGCCTGCCATAATGATGGCACAACAGTCATCGACATGGAATCCAAACTTGCCAGGTGGGAAGTATCGCAACCCTGTGATCAATGCAGACTATTCCGACCCTGACGTGTGCCGCCGGGGTGACGACTACTACATGACGGCATCGAGCTTCGCATGCTTCCCCGGACTGCAGATACTACACAGCACCGACCTCGTCAACTGGAAGATTATCGGCGCTGCCCTCACCGACGACTATCCTGTATTGCCTGAACACCGCGGCACCAATCTCGACTGGCGAAAGCGAATACAGCATGGCAACTATGTATGGGCTCCAGCCATTCGCTTCCACGACGGATGGTTTTATATCTATTGGGGCGACCCTGACCAAGGACTGTTCATGACCAAGACGCAAGACCCAGCGGGAAAGTGGACTGAGCCCGTTTGTGTCAAGGCAGGAAAGGGAATGATTGACTGCTGCCCCTTGTGGGACGACGACGGCAAGGCTTATCTCTCCCATGGATGTGCCGGTTCGAGGGCTGGCGTGAAGTCGGTGCTCTTCGTGGCTCCAATGTCTGCCGACGGCACTACCGTCACTGGACCTTCGCGCATCGTGTATGACGGTCATGAGGACCAGCCGACCATCGAAGGCACCAAGTTCTATAAACGCAACGGATTCTATTATATCATGTCGCCGGCAGGAGGCGTGAAGTATGGATGGCAGGTGATACTGCGCTCTCGCGACCCGTTTGGCCCTTACGATGAATATGTGGGAATGGCTCAGGGCAAGTCGAAAATCAACGGACCTCACCAGGGCGCATGGGTGGACACCCCTGCGGGCGAGGACTGGTTCCTGCACTTCCAGGACAAGCATGCCTACGGGCGTGTGGTTCACTTGCAGCCTGCCCGATGGGTGAACGACTGGCTCGTCATCGGCGAGGACAAGGACGGCGACGGTTGTGGCGACCCTGTGAGCCAATGGAAGAAACCTAACTTGAAGGCTTCGGCAAGCGTGCAGCCTCAGGAGGATGACGACTTCAACTCCACTGCCCTCGGATTGCAATGGCAGTTTGAAGGTCCGTTTAGCCACTATTGGTACTTCTGCGACGCAAAGAAGTCGAAGTTGCGCCTTTATGGCGTTCAGCAACCGGCGGACTACCATAACCTCGCAGACATGCAGAACACACTGATGCAGAAGTTTCCTGCGGAAAACTTCACCGTGACCTCAAAGCTGAAGTTCATCCCCAACCCCGACAACAAGAAGAAGGGCGAGGAAGCGGGATTCATCATCAAGGGGCTCGACTATGCCGCCGTCAAATTTGTCACCACCAAGGATGGCTGCTTCATGCGCTTTGTGAAGTGTGCGGATGCGATGAAAGGCGGTGCTGAGGTCGTTGAGACTGAGATACCTATGAACCTCATCGAACAGGAGAAACCATACACTCAGAGATATGCCGTGGATGACATTCCACAGCCACGCCATGCCACACAGGACATCTACGTGAGGGCTGTGGTGAAGAGCGCTGGCATCGGCAATGGCATCACCTCGTCGGCACAGTTCTACTATAGTCTCGACGGCAAGAAATACGTAAAACTCGGTTCGCCCTTTGCCGTAAAGGAAGGCAAGTGGATTGGAGCAAAGGTGGGCTATTTCAACTGCCGCTCATCGGTGAGCAATGACGGTGCCTTCCTCGATGTTGACTGGATTAAGTTCACGAAATAGGTAACGACACAACTTATATTCACGACGAAGGGTCACGAGATTACTCCCGTGACCCTTTGTCGTCTTTTTATTATTATTTTCAGATAATTACTTTATCACCTTTTTGCCACCAACGATGTTGATACCTTTCTGGAGAGAGCTAAGACGATGGCCTTGTATGTTGTATATCACAGGGCTTTCATCTGCCTTATCAACATCAGCGATGTTCTTTACACCTGTCAGGACTGAAAGGTCGGATGGCTCGCCGAAACCACCGCGGGTATTGGCCTTACGCACTGTTCCCTGTGGATAGGCTGAAACACCGGAACCTTTTACGATAGCAACAAACTCGCCATTGTTCTCGATAAGGTAGGTACCTTCAGCATCAGCTATGACAGTAGCGAGATTGGCGACCTCCTCCTGTGCTGCGATAGCTGCGGGATCCCAGTCGGTGAAGAACTTGTCGAGGGCATATTCATTTGCCTCTTCCTCGGTGAGAATGGTCTCCATTTTGTTGTTGCCCGTAGAGTGTGTGAACTCTATCACGTTAGACGCAGGAGTGTTCATTCCGTTGCCCGAGAGGTCAACAGTGTTGTATTCCTTATAAGAAACGGGAGCAGAGTTCATGCCTTTCACTGTCCAACGGGTGTCGATGAGCTTTCCGCTCTTGATGGTAGTGTTGAGGAATGCTGTCTTGGCGTCTGCCCATGAGCGACCGAAGTTGAAGGTATTGCTCTCGGTCTCGATAGTACATCCGTTGAACACATATCCCTTTTGGTCGTTTAATGTCTGTGCTGCGGTGATGGTGCAGTCGCCCGAAGTCTCTGTTGCCGAACGGCTCTTGTTGAGCAGTGTCACTCCGTTGAAGTATGCGTTACCATTACCGCAGATGTAATCGACAGTTCCCTGGATAAGACCGCCCTCGAAGTAGTAGTCACCGCTCTTTGAGTAGTAAGTGTCCTGATATGAGCGCATGTTCACGTTCTTCATGATGGTCTGTGTACCATTGTCCTGGAGCACTGGGGCGCGTCCTGTTCCAGCCTTGTAGTAGTCGAGGTCGTTCTGCAGTGTGAGGTCTTGCATATAGAGACCAGTAGATGTGTTCTGGAAGAGGTCGGCGCTGCCGAGTCCTTCTTTCTTGATGTCGGGAGCGTTCTTGATGATGACGCCGTCAGTTGACTGTCCGATGATGGAGAGGTTGTTGGCAGAGATAGGAGTAAGCACTGTCTCGCCGAAGTCGTATGTTCCGTTAGGGAGGAAGATCTTGTCGCCTTCCTGTGCCGACTTGATGGCAAGCATAAGGCTTGAGACGTCGCCAGAGGAGATGATGGTGTAGCCGGTAGCCTCGTCCTTGGTTACAAAGTTCTCCACGTTATACACCTCCACACCGTGGATATAAGCTGGGGATGGGAATTCAATCATGAGGACCGTGGGCTCGTCGCCGTCGTAGGTGAACGAAACGGTACCACCGTCAGCCTCAGCCTTGCCCTGGAAGGCTGCCACAGCATTGCCATATGAGTCTTTTACAGTAACTGTCTGCTCAGGAGAATAAGCACAGTTCTTTACGATGACAATGGCACGTGCTGACACCTCAAGGTTGATCATAGAACCCTTCCAACCGTGATTGTTGTAGTAGCTTCCGTCGATTCTGATCAGTTCGTGGTCTTCCTGATACCATGAAGATTGTGTAAGGTCGTAGTCGTAGTGTGTACCGGTCATAGCCTTCTCGATGGCAGTCACCTTGGCGGTGAGATTGACATCAGCATCAATGGTCTGTCCCTCTTTCACCTTAATACCGGCATTGGTGAACCATCCGCGGAAGGCCATACCTTCGGGAATGTCGCTTATAGTATATTTCGGAGCAAAGGCCGAACCTGGCTTAACACTTTCCTCTCCGAGCTTTTTGCCGTTGTTGTCGTAATAAGTGACTTTCACATCGGCTACATACTCGCAAGCCTCAGCCTTGATATACGGAGTGTATTGTCCGCCCACGATGGTGAGTGTGGCAGGCTCCATAGAGTTGTATATCCATGTGGCAACGCTTTCGTCTTCATGATAACATTTTGCAGTCTTTACATCTATCTCAGCAAGTGTTGTCTCGCCATTCTTCACTGTTGCCTTGGTATTGGTAAAACGGCATCCACCGATTGAGAACTTCACAGGACCGTCAACATTGAGAGTCATCTCAAAATTGTCGAGACCGTGGTCGTCACCGCGTGGCTTACCCTTCAGCTCTGTCACGCCCTCGGGAGTAGCAGGCATCTCAGTGCAGTTAACAAAGTTAAGCTCAAAGTCCTTGAATGTACGCGCTACGGTCTCTGTAAACTGCACCTTGCAGAGCACACCTTCGGCTGAAGTTTTGCGACAGATGTACACACCTGTAACAGTTTCATCGAGGTCGATTACAACTTCTTGAGGACCATTTGCCACATCAGAAGTGGCAATCAGATCTCCCTTTTGGGGTGTACCGTCAACCATGGAGCCATGACAGACATCCACTTGGTAATCACTTGTGCTCTTACGGTTGCTGATCACGAGCTTCAGCTTACCGGCCACGGCAGCCTTCTCGAAGTAAGCATAGCCTGTAGAGTTGAGCTTTACGCCATGGAGACCGAGGTTAGTACCAGCAGCATCGTTCACGTAAGCTCCATAATACAGTCCGTTGTCGGGACCTTTAGTTGGAATGTTTGCATTGGTATAGTCCCAAAGCAGATCATTTTCACCAGCTTTAACGATGATAGCCATCATCGCAAGCAACGATAATAACAGATACTTTTTCATTTTTTTGATGTTTTAATAGAGTATTTAGGATTCATCGGCGCAAAGTTACGCATTAATTTGCAATCCGCAATACATTCCTATTAAAAACATCAAAAAAATAACATTGTTTAACTGTATTACCCTTTTGAGGTAACTATATAATTATTGAACCTTGAAATAGAACTTGCTCTCCACGCGCTTGCCGTTGATACGAAACTGCACGTCGATGAAGTTCTCTTCCTCCGGCAAACAGTCAATCGGGTCGTAAGTGATGACAAACTTACTGCCAGACTGACGCACTGCAATCTGTGATGCACAGTTGGAAGTGGCCTTAGGCGCAGTGGCGGTCTTTATCGGACGTCCGTTGAGCATCAACTGACACTCACACTTACCCTCTTCAACGATTTTCCCTGACAAGGATATTGCAGGATAAAGAGCCTTGTATTGAGAAATCAATCCCTCCACCTGGCTCAAGCGCACATCATCAAAGAAATACTCCTTCAAAGTGTTGAGCTGAAGCAAGGAACTCTTGATCTGCTCCACACTCTCCACCTTGTTGAGCTTTTCCTTCAGACCCTCATATTCTGCATTCTTCTTGGCATCAAGTTCTTCAAACTCCTTCTCATACTGAAGCTGCTCCGCCTTGGTATAAGGATATTTCACGGAATAGACATACTCCACCGCCTTGGTTGACTGATTCTGTTCCTTTATCCAATAAATCTCCTTGATCTTGGCAGGAGAGATGCCCTTGAGGAAAGGTAGATTAGCCGACTTTATCTTGGATACATGACTGAATGACTCCTTCTCGCCCAACGAGCCGTCGGTGAGCGTCGATGACATCTCATTGCTCTGGGTCACCGACACGGATGTGGCCACAGAGAGAATGATGCGGTTGGTGATTTCCTGTATTGACCTCTGCTGGGCCTCGGCAAGCGTGGGGGCGGTCACCGTGACGACGAGATATCCGTCAACGGCATTGTTCAGCCATTCCGGCGCCTTCTTTGCACTCTTCTCTATTATCTTTGTCTGGGCTGACACCATCAAGGCTGTCAGCACCAGACATATCATTAAAGTCAATCTTTTCATCTGTCCTTTTCTTCCTTAACTTATTTAACTTCCTTAACTTCTTTAATTTCCTTAATTATCGAAAGTTAAGTTTACCACTTCACGGGGAGATTGCGTATCTCGACGATAGTGTCGTCAATCTTCAGTTCCACGAACGACAACATCTCAATCTTGCCCTCAATCTTGGTGATATAGAAATTGCGGGGCACGGTGATTTTCGACGGGAAGTCCTGCCACATGCCGTCAGTGCCTAAGCTATGTAGCTGGATGCCATCGGCTGTATATGCGGATATTGTATTCACATACACATTCTTCCAGTTATTGCCTGTCACATTGGTGACTGCTCCCTTGAGGGTTATTCTCTTCTGCGTCATGTCTCCAGTGCAACTGATGACCTTAAACGTGATGTCCTGTGTTGATATAGTGATTTGGCAATCCACGTTGTCGGCAGCGGGTTGCTGTACAGGCTTTTCAACCACCTTTTCGATGACTACAGGCTTTTCAACCACCTTCTCGATGACAACTGGTTTCTCCACTTCCTTCTCCACGATCTTCTCCACTTCCTTCTCCACAATGACAGTGTCGCGCGGGGTTTCCTCCGGCACATTGGCTGCAATCTCATTTTCGAGCTCAGAAGCCTGGTCATAGCAAGGCACAGAGGGTGAGACGGCGGAGAGATAGTTGAGTGCTTCCTTATATCGCTTCTGGGCGTATAGGCTCTTAGCCTTCTTTATTATCACCTCACAGTTGGCCTCATAGTATTCCTCTATCTTCTGTCGCGCTATGCGGATGAAGCGAGTGAATGCGGGATCAGTCATCTTGATATTGGAAATCATCTTCAGCATGGCCTTCTCGCTATTGCCGAAGGCATCTCCCTTGACGGGGATGTTCATCGTATAGTACATCGCCCCATCGACAAGGTTCTTGGCTATAAGGGTGAGACTACCCTTGGCCACCGACACATTCTGCACCATACCCTCAGTGCTGACCACATCTGTCAGCTCAATGGATGGCTCGATGGCAAACACATTGCAGGCATCTGCGGTGGCGGCACTGTTGCGGTTCATTATCTGCTTGAGCTTCAAGTCGAGCGCATTGGCCACATTCTCCGTGATGTCCTTTTGTGTGGAGCGGTTAATATGAAATTGTATCTCACCCTGTGCATGCCCTGACAGTGTCATCAAGCCGAGCACCATTGAAAGCAATAACTTCTTCATCGTGATTGGTCTGTTAAATTAAAAAATTCAATCATGGCCTTTCGGCTTATTCTATTATCACCACTAACTTTTGTCCCATTGCCGTGACATTAGGCCTGTAGGAGTCGCCCAGCTTCTCGCGCAGGAACTTCTTCACGTCGCTGGAGAAGTTGGAGATGGAATAAGAGCGATTTCTCTCCACATTCCAAAGAGGTATGTTGACTCTGGCACTAATATACTTGTCGGTACTGGTACTCATGTCATAAGAGCCCTGGAATGAATGTTCGCGGAGCCACTCGTCCAATACATCCTTGAAATAGTCTCCACCGTCGGGTATCTCCTGCTCGAAGTCCCAGTCGGTGACTGACTCCGAAAGTGTCATGTCGATTATTATCTCATGGCCTTTCTTGATTATGTCCTCAAAGGCTGTGTGCAGGGTGGTAAAAAATTCGTTGGATATTTTCCTCAATGCATAGTCGGCGAGGAGCACGGTGTCGGTAGTCTGATACAGTCCGCTGTTGTAGGCAGCCGATGCGAGATTGCCGTTGGTCTGGTTTTCCACAGCCTTGATGTTCACCTGGAATTCGCTGTTCTTGTTGCCCTTGGTGTTGACAGTCACATCCACCGACACGACGATGTCTCCGGGGAGCATCTGCACCACCTTGGTCTTCTCGTCACTCTGCGTGCCGAGAGTCATGATTTGGTTGACCTTGGAGTTCTGGAGCTGTGTGACAAAGTCGCGGGTCTTGTAGCCGTGCTTTGCGAACTGTGCGGTGAGCTTGTCGATGACAGCCTTCAACGACGGGCGCGAGTTGAGTTCATGGCGCATGGCATTGAAGTCGGCCTGCTCGCTTCTCACGTATGGCACCACGACAATAGTCGGGTTCAGGGCGGCGGTGGCGTTGACAGCCTTGGCGTCGGACCATCCCGGACTGAGTGCGAGCTTGTTGCGCTCAAGGTCGGCAATAAGCGACTTGAGCTGTATGGACACTCTCACCTTCACCTGGGTTCTGCCGCCAATCTTCTTCTCTTCTATCGTCTGGACGTCTCCCGACATATAGTTCAGGTATCTCGCCTCATTGAAGAAGCGGAAATCATAGTCCTTGCGCTCTATCTGCACCATGGGCACCCCGTTTTTCAGTCCATCCACACCTGCATGAAACAGTGTATGGAATGCCGATTTGGCGGCAAGGTCTGTGGCGTCCTTCTTCTTGGCTGCCATAGCCACTGCTTCCAATGTCACGGTGTTGCCACTCTCCTCGACGAGGGTCACATTAGTGGAAAAGTCCTGTGCCCGGAGACCGGCGCACAGAACTATCGCTATTGTAAGAAATAAAAATCTCTTAATCATATAACAGTCTTTTCCGATTAGAACTTGATGCCACCAGTCTTGGCCTTGCTCTTCACGACGATCTTCTGGCCGCCGTCGAAGGCCTGCTTAATCTCCTTGCCGCCCTTCTTAACCTCGCAGAGCGTAAGGTCGCCGCCTTCAACATCCTTCACCTTCAGGAAGCCAACCACCTTGGTTGACCTGCGACCGGCAATCTCGCGCTCCACGCATGCGTCGAAGTATGCATCCGGACCTACACCATTGTCCGAGCCGATGCTGATATACAGCTCCTTGGCCTCGTCCTTCTTGGTGGCACTGATTTCCAGCACATAGCCCTCAATCTGGAATGCCGCCTCAACGAGTTCGCGCATGGTCTTCACTGCCTGTCGGCAAACCTTTGCCACGGCCTCGTCCTCAGTGTCGCCTGTGACGGAGTTGAGGATGCCGTCGCCATGCTTGAAGTTCTTCGTCGATACGAGCTTGCCGTTGGATGGGTTGATCACCTTCAAGGTATAGGCGCAGGTGGCACTGTAATATGGTGTGCCGTCGTCCAGCTTCTTGTTCTCAATGGCTATCGAGGTGATATTGCCGGTAATCAGGAAGTTGGCTCCCTCTTGGGTCATCACCTTAAGGCGCTCCAAGTCGCCGCCACTGACAATATTCTCACTGTTGCGTCTGCTTTCCTCCAACTTCAGGGCGTCGCGGGAGTCTGCGTCTATCAGTTCCACACGGGTTGTGGCGTTTATGCCCTCTATCACACAGTTACGCAAGTTCTCCACCCATGCTGACTTTATGCTTGAAGGGTGATAGAAATAGTCGATGAACACATTTGGCTTGCCGGGAGCGGATTCATCCTGTGCACTTACTGCGACTGAAAACAGAGCGCAAACTACGAGAAGTAGATTCCTAAGATTCTTTTTCATAACTTTATTGTTTTTGGGTTATTATTTATTATATATGTATATTCCTTGCCTTGCAATGTTTGACATTGATGAGTGCAAAGATATATATAATTTCTCTAAACTCAATACTTTTTGGGGATTTTCCGTCCGAATTTAACGTTTTTTACGCTTACGTCTCTTTATATACTCCAAAAGCAGTATGCCATTGCTTTACTTCGACGGTCCGTCGTGAGTGGGCTTTACGGGGATGATGCGTCCCTTCTTGTCGAATCTCATGCGGTCGGCACACACTTCCCTGTGCACTCCCGGACCCTTGTCTGGATGGATGAAATGCTTGTTGATGCGATGGTAGAAGATATACCACTCGTCCTTGCCCGGAACCTGAAGTATGGAGTTGTGGGCTGTGCCGTAGATTTCGTTGTCGGGATCTTGGATGAGTATCACAGGCTCATCAGCCACCTTGATAGGACCGAGAGGCGACTTTGACGTGCCGTAAGCGACATGGTAGTTGGGCGAACCGGTGTCATCGACCGACCATGTGAAATAATATGTGCCCTTGCGATAGAAGACGTAGGCACCCTCGCGGAAGGCATAGTCCTTCTTTGTGCCGCCTTCGGGAGTCATCACGGTGATAGTCTCCTTCTTCACGGTCTTCATGTCGGAGTCAAGTTCGGCTCCTGCCATATATGCGTTGCCCCAGTAGATATAGAACTTCTTGGACTTCGGGTCCTGGAACACATCGACGTCGATCTGCTGACCCTTGCCCACGGGTGAGTCGCTGATTATTGGCGCGCCCGACTCCACAAAAGGTCCGGTGGGACTGTCGCTCACTGCCACACCAATCTCCTTGCGCTTGCCTGCGTTGGCACTGAAATAGAGATAATACTTGTATGAGCCGTCCTTCTGTTTCACCTCGATGGCTGCCGGAGCCCATAGATTGCCGCTCGCCCACTTCACCTGGTCGCTCTTGGCGTCGAGCACCACACCCTCGTCCTTCCAGTCGATAAGGTTGTCCGACGAGAACACGCTGTAGGTATATCCTCCCCATCCGGGAGTGCCGTCGGTGGTACTGTAGATATAGTATTTCTTTGTCTTGTTGGAATAGAGTATCTCAGGGTCGGCATGGAAACCGGGAAGCAGCGGATTGGTGCGGTTGCCGTAGGCGGCCAGCAGCCTGTCCTTCTCTGTCTGAGTGATGGGGATGATTGTGCCGTGGCGCGGTGTGAACATACCCTTTGTCTCGGTGTTCTGCACCACGGAGAAGGTATTCAGGTCGGCGCTTCGGCAGAACTGGTAGTGTCCGTTGGCATAGCAGTCGTACATCACGATCCACGACTTGCCGTCGATGCTCCTGCACACTCCCACTCCCTCGACAGCCTCATTGGTCTGGTCAACATGTGCCTCATGCTTGGTCCACTGGCTTCCGGGCTTTTGCCCAGGCTCGGCGGTCAGGGTCTTTGACGTGGCCTGGAAGATGCCCCTTCCCCCCTCGCTCTTGTAGAAGAGATGGTAGAGACCGTCGCCGGGGTTATAGACGATGTCGCCGTCGATGGTGGCGGAACCATTGTCGAAGAGGAACTGCGGCTCGCCCTCGAGGTCCGTGAAGTCGTCGTTGACATAGGAATAGTATATGCGGTCGAAGGACTTGCGATCATTGGTGCGCAGCGAATAGAACACCATGTACTTGCCAGCTTTCTTGTCGTAGATGGTCTCGGGAGCCCACACGCGGGTCACGTTGCCCCACTTCTTGGGATATTTCGTCGGGAAGTTGACGGCTGAGTGTTGCCAATTGATGAGGTCGGTGCTCTTCATCAGTACCATGCCGCGGTTGCTCGCCCATCCCAATGATGACTTCATGTCGGTCACCACCATATAAAAGGTCTTCCCATCCTCACCGCGAAGGATATGGGGATCCCTGACGCACTGGGTGTATGCGATGGTGTCGCTGCTGATTACGGGATAGCCCCCATTAAGCGGCGTATAGTTATAGCCGTCATCGCTCAGGGCATAACAAATCTGCTCTTCCTCAGGCGCATTGCCTGTGAAGTAAGTAAACAGGTAAGCCACCTTTTCTTCTTGTGGCTGTGCGGCAGCTGCGCCGAATAATGCAGTTGCCAGAAGGGCCAATAATTTTCTTTTCATAGAGTGAATAAGTTGATGTTAGTTGTTTCGGCTGCAAAGGTAGTGATTTTTTTCCTAATGGCAAAATTTATTTTACTGATTTATTGCCATCTACGTTAAAATAGCCTAATTGGAGTTTAGCAACTGCAAGACATTTGCTGCGCAGTTAGCCAAGAAAAACCTCATGCGGTTACCACGGCTGTAGCTCATTTCCCTCCACACATGATTGGACTCAGGAAACAGCCTGCTCCATTTCCTGATATTGACATGACCATTGTCAAGCACATATTGCGACTTGATGAGAAACTTGCGCACGGTCAACTCTTTCTCCAGTTTTTCATATACGCCTTCCTGCCTGTAGAATCGCTCCACCTCCCTTATCGCCCTTGCAAAGCTCTCCACCCGCTTGTCAATGGCCGTACTGCTGTAATTGTTGGGATTATACTGAATGTAATGATACAACGGCTTGTTGACGCTTGCGAACACATGCGAATAATAAAACAGCTTGCAACAGAAGATGTAGTCCTCGGCGAAATGGATGGTAGGGATAAAACGCAAGTCATTTTGCATCAAGATGTCACGTCTTATCAGCAGCTTCCACAACACGCCCTTTATCTTCAGCAGTGTCATCGCCTTCATCGCCTCGTCATGGCCGGAGGGATATTCCTGTCTGACAACGACGCTGCGGCTTTCATAGTCCTCATAATAATCACATCCCACTACATCCGCATTTCTCGACATTGCCTCATTAGCCATCAGCTCGACCATGTCGGGCTCTATCCAGTCGTCGCTATCAACAAAAAGGACATAGTCGCCACCTGCATTCTCCAAGAGTGTGTTCCTCACCTTGGCTATGCCCTGATTATTGGCATTCTCAATGATTTTCACATTATTGGCCCTGACCGGATATTTCTCACAAATCCGGCCCAAGACACTCATGCTCCCGTCAGGCGTATGGTCATTGACAAAGACATACTCGATATCCTGATAGGTCTGGGAGAATATTGACTCTATACAACGGGCAAAGAATCGCTCGACATTATATATCGGGACAAGTATTGACACTCTCATATCGCAAAGTTTTTAATTCCGAGGGCAAAGATAATGAATATATCGTTGATCATTTAATGAGTCTTTCTATCTTGCAGGTATGCTGCTTCGTCTCCTTGTCGTAGTTTATGCCCACGAGCAGGATGTCGCCGGTATATTCGGCGATTTTCGAGGGATATGCCTTGCGCTTAATCTGGTCGATAGCGGTGTCGGCTGAATGATTGAACTTCAGCTCTATCACGAGGGCTGGCTTGGAGACATTACGACGTGGAATCAATACGAGGTCGGCATAACCCTTGCCAGTGGCATATTCACGATGGATGATGTACTCGTTTCTTGCCCATATATATGCCAAGGAGAGCACGCAGGCAAGAGAGTTCTCGTCGTTGTAGCTGAGGATGCTGGTGTTCTCGTCGTGGGCAAGTTCGATGGCTGATGCCACGGCTTGCTCATTGCCGGAAACAGTAGCTTCAAGAAGACTCTCAGAGTCAGTCAGCACTTTGGCGATACGTGTCCAGGCAGTATCTTCCACTGCATTCTGGAATTCGTCGGCAACCTCCTTATTTGGAATAAAACACTTCTTCTTGTCATTATCATAGGCAAGGTAGCCAAGGTGAATCAAAACGGTAAGTACATCGTTCTTGCTTTTCACTATGTACATGTCATTCTGGAACTTAAGTGTGTTGACACTTACACGCTCACCGGCAAGCATACGTATCACGTCATCCTTCAGTCCCTCGAAATTCATCTGGATATAGGTGATTACAGAGTCGTATGCACCTGTGGTTGTCCAATAGCTGCCATACTCTTCATTCCTGATAGCCTTGAACACCGAATAAGGATTGAACATGCGTGAAGCCCTTCCTATGCGATAGCCGTCATACCAGCGTTCCATTTCGTGCAAGTCCATTTCGTGTTTCTCGCATAACGCCTCCACTTCCTCGTAGGTGAAGCCTAAATCTTTAGCCATTTTACCTGGACGTATCATTGAATATTCACAGAAGTTGTTCAGTGCCGACTCGGTGTTGTATCTCTTTATGGGCAAGATGCCAGTGAGATAAGCCCCGGCAAAAACCCTGTCTGAATCTTGGGTCTTGAACAAACGGCGAAGAAGCATGACATACTCGTCCAAGATGGTGGGAACGACAGTAGCAGGGTCGCCCTTCATCTTTTGGCGGTCGGGAAACTCGCGGCAGATGGCATCCCACTCGTCGATGATGAAAAAGAACTTTTCACCTGTATCTTGGTTAATGGAAGCAAGGGTATCCATAAGGTCGGAACCCTCCTTATACTTCACATCTGGAAATGCATTTTTCAACTCATAAATAATCTCAGACTGTATATACCGCACAATATTTACCCTGAGTTCAGGTCGTGCGGTGAATGAAGTCACATCAAGATATATCACGACATATCGGTTGAGATGTGTCTCAAACGACTTGTCCTGTTCTGCTTTCATGCCACTAAACAACTCACGCGAGTCGCACGACTTGTCATAATAGGCACACAGCATCTTTGCCGCCATCGACTTTCCAAAGCGTCGGCAGCGGGTAACGCAACTGTAGCGGCTCTCTGAGTTGAGTGTGTCGTTGATGAATGGTATCAGCGATGTCTTGTCAATATACTCATGACTCACAATATCACGGAACTCACTGTTGCCTTTGTTGATGTATGTACCCATAGTTTCAAATATGTTGCAGGAGTGATTCGCCTGTAAACCGTTGCAAAGTTAAGGAATTAATTTGGATTCACCAAACATTTAACCGTTTTTTGCTATAAAATGGCATTGTTAATCACATCTTTTGTTTTGCTTTGTAGGGGAGAGTGGTTCTTGGTTGGTGGTCCTGAATTTTCCAAAAGTTCACTTTTCACCTGGAATTCGTCTCGTTTTGGGTTGTCTTATTATTATTATATTATTATATATATAAATAATTTTAATTACTAATAAGGTACGCAGGTTGTATAAATAGGGACTTGGATTTCACCTATTCTGAAAAACTCCCCCCTACAAAGCAAAAACAAACAGGTTTTGGATAAATAAGTCCAACTTTTACGTCAAAAACACGGGATTTTCGCGATTTTCTGAAAACAAGGGAAAAGGCCTGTTTTCATCATGAGGACAGGACGGACCGACTGGCTCGTGAGGAAATGGGAGAACAGGAAAACGAGACGATTTCCAGGTGAAAAGTGAAAAGTGAACTTTGGCCTGGGTTCGGTGGTGGTTCGGTGGTGGTTCGCTCTGGGTTCGGTGATCCTTCGCTGATTCTCTTCTCACTATAAAGCAGAAGAGCGAAGGAAGAGCGAAGGAAGAGCGAAGGGAAGGCGGCCCGAAGGGCAGGACAAAAACAAGATTCAAATTCACTTTTCACCTGGAAATCGTGAAGAAAAGGAATGATGTTTTGTCTGTTGCGCCAAGATTGTATATTGTGGCAGGGTAACCTTTCCCCCTGATTCAATAATTATTCTTTATTGGGTAATGAGTCTAAAAGCTGGCTACTTGTTTCCCACACATATTCGTCACTCGAGTTCTCAAGTCGTTGCAATCCATTGACCGCATTGTCATAAATGTCACTGTATTCATCCCATCTACACCATAAAAGTTCGTGTAATATAAGTCTGTATTTTTCAAGGGCTTCCCTATGCATACCCTTGGATAAATATAAATTACCGAAGTCTAACAAACGTTCAAACTCGTCTCTATTATACTTTAGTTTTTTCATCTCTGTCTATCAAATTAAAATTAAAAAAACGGCAAGACGGAAGTCATCCAATACCGCAAGCGTCTTAATCCTTGGTATCATGCGGTGGCAATGTGGATAGCCGTCCTTTGTCATGAAGTTCCTGAAGATTAAATCCTAATTCAGACACGTACCTTTTCAATATTTTCTCATCTACCGTATCTGCATCAGACTTATCATAAATAATCAGAAAATAAACCTGACCAATTCCTCCCAATTCAAAAGTTTTTTCTTTCCATCCATTGCCTCCTTCACCTCAGAAAGCGCACTTCGCAATTCATTATTAAGATTTCTATTATCCACATCATCTCCTACTATTGGAACGACCTTCCAACAGCCACATCTTGCCTTGACAATCACATCCTCATATTTGGCAATTCCGTAATACTTTGCCAAATTAGCTCGATAATCTCTTCCTGTCACTACTACCATATCGTCATATTTTTAATTCTGTGGGCAAAGGTAATAAATATATTTGAAAAGACACCAACATAGAACGTTTTTTTTCTTAAAAATGAGTGATTTTTCTCCAAATCCTTTGCCGTTTCGGGAATAATGCGTATATTTGCAGCGGATAAAACATTCAAATTACATATTATGGCAACAGTAATACGGGAAAATCCCGTTTTGAAAGGTCAGTCTGCCATTGATTTCCTAAACGAGGCAGACAAGTATGCTGAACGTCCTGTACCTCGCCTGCCTCTACAAAGAGAACAGGAGTTGAGTAGTTTTAAGGATGCTCACAAACATTTTGCATGGTAAAATTATGGACAATAAAGATTTTTGGACTTCAATATCAGCAATTATCCGAAATGGATTCGATAGAGAAGGATTAAATAAATTAGAAGAATATGCAAAACAATTCATCAATGGACAACTTTTATTCAAACGCTACACGGAAGACGAACAGCTTGGCTGTGCAGTTGGAGGTACTTTACATGTCATTGCATCCATACTCGCGGGAGCAGAAGCTCCAGCAAATCAACTCACTGCGCCAGAACACAGTTTCAAAAGAGAACAGCAACAAGCAGCGGCGCAAGCTATAGTGATTGA